>SVRR01000027.1 GCA_015064745.1 Oscillospiraceae bacterium
GGTTCCGTTGAAGCCCCAAACGCCCTTGATGGTGTTGGGGTCCATGTCCATGGTCTCCGAGCCGTAGCACCAGCAGGGAGTGACGGAGAGCGTAATGTCTACGCCTGCTTTTCTGAATTTGTCGGCGCAGGCGGCGGCTTCGGGAACACGTCCGATGCAGGTGTCTGCCATGACGACCTTGACGGGTTCGCCGTTCGAATAAAAGAGGTTTTCCTCAAAGAGCTTCTTTGCTGCCTCTGCCATTGCCCAAACGAGGGGCTCAAGAGACTCGCGAAGCATCATGGGACCGCGTCTGCCGTCCACGATGGGGCGAATGCCGATGACGGGATAATCGCCGATGTATCTGTTTTTTGCCATGGTTGTTTCCTCCTGAAAATATTTTTCTACTGATTTCATTGTAATGCGTGCGGAGCAGTTTTTCAATAGCATAAAATGCTTAAAAAAACGCAAAAATAAACACACGTTTTTTTGATAATATAGCGCGTATTTGGGGACGTCTTGTACCGTAATTGAAAAAACCCCGAGAAAAACGGGGAAAAACAAATGCTTTTTTGGGAAAAGCAAAAAGAAGATAAGAGCAATTTTTGACACGAGATATCCGTGATATGCTCCTAACGGCGAGCCCCGACAGAACCAAAGGTCTGTCGGGGCTCGTTTTGCTTTTAAATCACGCCCTTTTGCAGCATGATGTTTGCGTAAATAGCCTTTTCGCCCGAAGCGATGATGGCGTAGCACTTCTTGGCTTCCTCGTAGAAGTCAAAGCGGTCGATGTTGCCCATGGCGGCGCGACCTCTTTCGTCGTGCTTTTCGATCACGGCGGCGTACTCGTCCCAAATGGGGGTCTCTACCTTGCCGCGGTCGCGCTCCATCAGCTCCATGAGCACGGCGGGGGTGTCCGTGTAGGTGTCAAGCGGAAATACGGTCAAGATAGCGTCGAGGATCTCGGGAATGCCGTGGCCGTCCATACGGATCACGATGGCGTCCTTTCCCATCGACTCGGAGGGGAAGTTTGCGTCCGCGATGCAGATGCGGTCGCTGTGCCCCATTTCGCAAAGCACCTTTAAGAGTGCGGGGGGTAAGATCTTCGGAATACCTTTTAATATATGAAAAATCTCCTTGCTGTAAGATTGGCTGTCTTTATTGTAGCATAAGAATATCCGTCTGTCAATGCTTTTATGTGTCTTCCTTTTGAAAGCAGGCGATCAGTCTCAGGACAAGCTCGCGCTCCTCGCTTGAAAGGTCGGTGGCGTCGATATAAACACGGTCCCCTTCGGAGAGCAGGGTGTCGACGGAAACGTGGAATATTTGCGAAAGCTCCACCACGTTGGCAAGCGAGGGGGAGGAGAGGGACATTTCCCAAGCGTTGACCGCGCTGCGGGAGATCCCCAGCCGCTTGGCAAGGTCGGTCTGCGTTAAGCCAAGCTTGTCTCTGAAATACCTGATTTTTTCGGCTACGTTATTTAGCATATCATCACCCCTTTATCTTATTGTACCTTATCAAGAATGATTTTACATTATCAAAAATGATAAGAAGCTCTTGACAAACAGTGCGAGATGTGTTATAGTAGCATTATCAACTTTTTGGGAGGTTATGACATGGTTTCAAAAACGAGAAGAATCCACGCATACGTGTGGAGTGGTATCATTGCGGCGGCAGTCGCGGCATTTTGCATCGTTGGGTACATAGGCTCCGATGCGGGGGAGGGACTTGGGGTTGCGATCGCTTTGCCGATCTGCGCCTTTGCGTTTGCCTCTTGCTTGATCTTGGGCAACAACTTTATCGGCGAAATGGTCGTCGAAATTTTCAGCTGGGGCTTTGTGAGAATGCCCGGTCTCATCTTTACCCTTGATCTTGACGGTATCATTTGGCTTTTGACGGTAAAACTTTTGTTCTGGGTCCTTGGGATCCTGCTTGCGCTTTTGTGCGGCACTCTTGCCGTCGTGCTTGGCGCTTTCGTTTCGGTGTTCGTATATCCTTTTGCGCTTTATAGGGCGTATCGCGGAAAGGAACTGGTGGATTGAGCATGAAAAAATGGTTGATCTGTATCGCGCTTTTATTGTGCCTTGGGCTTTTTGCCTCGTGTAACGATGCCCCGCCCGCAGGCGGAAGCAACAACGAGGGCGGAAGCAACAACGAGGGTGGCAGCCAAGAGGGCGGCAGCCAAGAGGGCGGCAGCCAAGAGGGTGGCAGCCAAGAGGGCGGCAGCCAAGAGGGTGGCAGTCAAGAGGGCGGCAGCCAAGAGGGCGGCAGCAATACCGAAAAGGAAAAGATCAAGGGCTATCTCTCCGCGCTTCTTTCGGGCTTCCGTGTCGACCCCTATTCTTATCTGCCCGAGAGCATGGCCCCCGGTGCAAGCACGGTTACCGCGGCGAGCCTTGCGCAGAATTATACAAACGGTGTGTCGGTTTCCGCCATCCCCACCGGCGGCTTTGGCGAGCAGTGGAACATGGTCATTGAGAACATGGTGGAAGCGCAGCGCTTCTTTACGACGCTTTCCGTTGTGGAGGGCTTGACCACCACGTCAGTGAGTATTTTCAACAACTATCTTGACCAAAACCCCGCGGATACGGCGTCCCACACCTTTAAAGAGGGCATCTATACCGTGTCTATCGTGTACGAGGACGGCGTTTTGGATTACGTCATCGATTACGCACAGGGTGCGTTCCAGCCGCAGATCGCCCTTTCGATGGACGTCGCAAGCGGTGAAAAGACGGTGCGCGTACAGCTGAGCGATGCCAACGCCCTTCGTTACGTCGTTACCGAGGACTCCTACGAGTTTGCTATTCGCTATGGCGGCGTACGCCGCGCGTATTTCTCCTTGGAGCGTACGGATGACGGCGCGGAGGGACATATTTACGAGTATCTGACCGTGTCCTCCATAGAGCTTTGCAGTGCCGCGGATTTCTACTTCACCGAGAATTATGTGACCGCTGTGGGAAATAAGGCAAGCGGTATTCCCGGCTTCACCGGCTATATTTGCGAGCTTTACGACGCGGAAAGCGGCAAAATGCTCGGCTACGAGGTCAGAGAGAGCCTTTCGGCACTCACCTTCGATACGCTGTGGTTTGATCTTGCAAGCTTTAACGGATTTTCAAGCATTCGTTATCGCGAGGCAAACGCGAATGAGGATATTGACGCCGCCTTCTTTGTGAACGGAAGCAACAGCGAATGGGTTGCGAAAAAGGTCGGTGGCCTCAATCCCTTGACCATGGCATCCCGCCGCTTTGACATTGAGTTCCGCGACCGCTTCTTCTACGTGTATAACGCGCAAGAGGATGCGTACGAAAAGGTTGCGGTCTCTGTGCCTATGTTGTTCGTGCAGGAAGGCTATTACGACAGTCTTGCTTCGGATGTCAAGTCCGCAAACAGCGGTGTAAATCTTACGAGCCGTGTCGCGGCTGCGGATCTTGCGGCGATAAAGAGCGAATACGGCACGAAGGTGGACGTTTTCATTGAAAACAAGGAAAGCGTGACGGTGGACGCCATTCTCTCCTTCATTGGAACGAAAAAAACGTTTGAATAATATCGCGAACAAAAAACACGGTTTTCCTTCGAAAACCGTGTTTTTCATTTTTTAAAAAGAATATTACATTGGAATATTACAGCCTGCCGCGTCGCGGATCTCGGCAACGACGGGGTACGCCTCGATCAGCGCGTCAAGGTCGCCGTCGACCGAGTGCAGATCGTAAAAGAGGGTATCGCGGTAGGGTGCGTGGCTGGGCTCGTAGCTCTGCATGTTCGGGGTGACGGTAAAGTAGACGTCGTGGATATGGTTGTGATTGGTGAAGGCGTGATGCACGGTGTACTGCGAGAAGAGAGGACGCGCGCAGTTTACCATGACGCTGTGCGAGACGTCCCGGTTCGAGGAGGAGCCGTCGCAGTAGTAGCCGTACTTTTCACCTTGCCGCTTCTTTCGTCTGCCGTGAGGGGGATAAGGTTGCGCCAAAAGGGGCTTTCTGCGAATGGTGATGTCTACCGATTTCAACTCGGGGTTTTCGGTTGCCGAAAAGACGAGCGGCTCGGTGAGATAGTGCTGACCGCCGTCCAGCTCAACGACGAGCTTGTCGTGGCGTCCTGCCGCTTCTGCTTCCCTGGCGGCGGCAAGGATCTCCTCGCGGATGGCGAGCAGATCGTCCTTGGTGGATTTGGTGCATACGTATTGATTGACTTCAATTCCCGCGCTGATTTCTCCTTTTTAAAGGTTTTACGGTCAGGGGATGAGCGTTGTGCCTGCGCCGTCGCGAATGGCTTTTGCCTCGGGATGCTGTTCGAGAAGGGCATCGGCGCCATCCTTTACGAGGACGTAATTTTCGGTCAAAACGTCACGGTCGGGCACGTGCGTGTGTTGGTGCCTTTCCGTCGTGGAATAGATGTTTCGGAAGGTGTTGTGGTAGGAGAGAGCGTGCGGGTGCGGCTGGGAGAAGATGGGCACACCCATGACATTGATAACGACAGAGTCCGAAACCTCCCAGTTGGAAGAGGAGCCGTCGCAGTAATAGCCGTACTTGCCGGGTCTCATGAGGTGCGCGTCAATCATGGCAAAGTTGTGGTGCATGCGGTTAAAGCGGCGCGCGCAGGTGAAATGATTGCAGTTGCTTCCGAGCACGTAGATGGCACCGCCGTCCTTTAAGAGCTGCATGAAGTTGTGGAAATAGTTGTAGGCGATCTCGGCGTCGCGGATGTTGACCTGCTCGCCGAGCTCCCATTTGACGGGATTCCAGTTCCAACCCACCGAGATTGCCGAATACGCGCAGTCGATGACGGTATTGCGGAGGATCTTTAAGCCGTCCACCTGTCCGATATAGATGGCGGGGGCGGCGGGATATTCGTAGGCGATATGGTTCATGTAGTTGTTTTCGATATGGGCGCCGAAGGTGCGGTTCTTTTCCTCTTGCCAGTTCCACGTGGGGTTGCCGATGGTGACAGCGCTCATGGAAACATCGAGAAAGCGAGAATTCTTAACCGTCGCGCGGACGCTACGGTCGACGATCTGAATGCCGTTCGTGCCGAGGTTCTTGAAGGAACAGCCGTCTACGGTAAGCCTTTTCACGTCGCGGGCGAAGATCGCCGCCGTTTTCGTGCGCTTATCGGGGCACTTGCCCACGATGTTTGCCTGACCGCAGCGATAAACGTTCTCACAGCCGTATTTGCAGGTCGTGCCCGAGAAGGCGACACCCTCGACGGTAAAGTTTTCGATACCGTCAAGCTCGATAAGTGTTTCCAGCGCCGCGTATTCCAGCGCGTGGCACCGCATATATTCGGGCATCGCAGCATTGACGTACAGCCTGCCCTTAAAATAGTCGTAGGCAAAGGTATTTTCTTCGAGAAGGGCGGGGGAGTTCCTGAAGAACATCTCGCGATTTGCAATGGTTAAAGCGCGGTTGCGCGCGAAGTTTTGGCAGAAGTCGTCCATCTCACCTTCCTTCAATACGACGAGAGCGTAGGTGACACCGTTTTCGGTTCTGGTTCTCGTAAGGTCGATCTTTTCTACGTGGAAGACAGAGAAGACCCACTCGATGTACATGACAAGCTCGGTCGCGCCGATGTCGTGGGCGGCGACCTTTTTCGCGATATCGATCGGCGCCCAGAAGCCCTCGCGCTTGGTTTTGCCTTCACGCTCGTCGTTGGTGAGGGCGTCAAGGTTGTGCCAAACGGCGGACCTAGACTTGTGGATGCGATTGAAATTTAAGAAGAAATCGTTGAAAAGAGGGTAGCCCGCGTTTCTTTTCTTTTTGAATTGATAAAGGAAGTAATCCGTATTCTTGACGGGGGTGAACTCTTTTCCGTCAAGACGCACGAGAGAGTTGATCTCGGAGGCGCCGGGCACCTCGGCGCGCAGGGTGATATCTACGCTTGCGAGCTCGGGGTTTTTCTTGACGGAGAGGGAGAGAGGCTCGGTTGCGGTGATCTTTCCTTGGGGGAGTGTAACCGTCAGCGTATCGTGACGCCCCGCCTTTTCCGCTTCCTTCGCGGCGGCAAGGATCTGCTTGCGCAGCTCCGAGAGAGATGCGTGCTCTGAGTTGTGGCATTGCATAGCATTAAACTTGATAGGCATATCTTTTCTCCTTGAAATTCTTGATAAGAGTTTTAGAATTAAAGGTGGGCTCCCGCGCCGTCGCGAATGGCTCTTGCCTCGGGATATTTCTCAAAGAGCGCCTCGGGTCCCTCCTCTACGAGAACATAATTCTCGGTCACGACGTCACGTTCGGGTACGTGAGAATGCTCCATCACAATGCGGGGCGTCGTGGAGTAGATGTTCTTGAAGGTGTTATGATAGGTGAGTGACTGCTTGAACCATTGTGAATAGATGGGCAATCTGTGGATGTTAATGACGACAGAGTCCGAGACCTCCCAGTTGGAGGAGGATTCGTCGAGATAGTAGCCGTATTTGGCGCTGTCTTCACGAAGCTCGTGGATATAGGCAAAGTTATGGTGCATACGGTTGAAGCGCTCGTCGGTGCAGTCCTTGTGGCAGTTTCCGCCGAGCACGTAGACGGCACCGCCGTCACGAAGCTTATCCATAAAGTTTTCAAAGTAGTTGTACGCGACCTCGGCGTCACGGATATTGGTGCGCTCGCCAAGTTCACAGTGCAAAGCGCTCCAGCTCCAGCCGATCGACACTGCCGAATAGGAGCAGTCTATCACGGTGTTGTGCAAAATTTGAAGTCCGTCCACCTGACCGATGAAAATGGCGGGTGCGCCGAGGTAGTCGCAGGCGATACGGTTCATGTAGTTGTTTTCGATGCGGACGGCAAAGGTGCGGTTCTGTTTCTCCTCCCAGTGCCACGAGGGGTTGCCGACGGTGACGGCAGACATGCCGACATCCTTAAAGGTGCAATTTTCAATGACGGTGCCCGCCGAATAGTTGAACACCTGCACGCCGTTCGTGCCGATGCCGAGGAAGGAGCAGTCGCGCACGGTGAGCGTTCTCGTTGTGTTTGCGAGGACAGCGGCTGTTTTCAGTCTGCCGACGCCGCGCAGATTGTTCGCCTGACCCGCGTACACGAGATTCTCGCAAACGTATTTGGAGGTGACACCCATGAAGTTGAGGTTTTCAAGGGTAACGTTAGCGACCCCTTCCAAATGGATAAGCGTTTCCACGGTAGGATATTCGACAGAGAAGCCGCCGTCAAGAACGTCCTCGTCGCGAAGGAAGAGGGAAAGCACGCCGTGCTTATAGTCGTAGGCGTAGGTGCCCGGCTCCGAGAGGAAGGCGGGGGAATTTTGGAACCACGTGTTGCGGCCGTTAAATTTCAGACGCCAGGATTTTTCGCAGACGTAATCTATCTCTCCCTCCCAAAACTTGACGAGGGCGTAGGTCTGACCCCGCTCCTCCAAGGTGCTTTCAAGATCGACCGACGCGACGTGCAGAATGAGAAACTCCCATTCAATGCACATCATAAGCTCGGTTGAGCCGATATCTCCCTCGGCAAGCGTCTTGGCTATTGCAAGGGGAACGTAGAAGCCGGGCTTCTTTACCTCGCCGCTTTTTTCCTCGGGCGTTATGGGCGTGGGGTTGATCCAAACGGGGGATTTTGTACGGCAGACGGGCGAGCCGTTAACACAAAGCTCGTGGAAAAGGGGGTATTTGCCGTTTTCGTCCTTCGGGAACTGATAAGTGTAAACCCCCGGTTTGCCTTCGACGGGCGTCATGTCCTTGCCGAGCAGGGTACGGTGGGAATGCACGGTTGTTTTTCCCTTTTCGCCTCGCAGGGTGATATCTACCGCGTCAAGCTCGGGGTTTTCGGTTTTAGAGAGGAAGAAGGGCTCTGTGAGCGCGTGCTTGCCGCAGCCGAGCTCTACGGTAATGCTGTCGTGGCGGTCTGCCTCAGCCGCCGACTTCGCGGCGGTAAGAATTTCCGCGCGCACCTCGGCAAGCGAGGTGAGCTCCGTGCGTTTCCCTTCCGACGTGTAAAGCGTTATAGCCATGATGGTTCTCCTTTATAAGTGGCTTTATATGATGAGTGAGCAGCCTGCCGCGTCGCGGATGGCTCTTGCCTCGGGGTGCTCCGCAAGAAGCTGCTCCTCGCCCTCTTCTGCGAGGACGTAGTTTTCGGTAACGACGTCACGCGCGGGGACGTGGGCGGAGTTGTGTATGGGGGTGGTGGAGTAGACGTTCTTAAAGGTGTTGTGATAGGAGAGCGCCAATGGGTGCGGCTGAGAGAAGATGGGAATGCTGCAGCCGATGATGACGCTGTCGGATACCTCCCAGTTGGAGGCGGAGCCGTCGCAGTAGTAGCCGTATTTGCCGCCGAAGGTGCCCGCCTCGCTGATGGCGGCGTAGTTGTCGTGCATATGATTGAAGCGGCGGTCGCAGGACAGACGGTTGCAGTTGTTGCCCAGCACATAGATGGCACCGCCGTCACGCAGGCAGTCCATGTAGTTGTAAATGTAGTTGTAGGCGATCTCGGCATCGCGGATGTTGATGCTCTCGCCGAGCTCATAGGAAACGGGATCCCAGTTCCAGCCTACCGATACACCCGAATAGGCACAGCTCTCAATGGTGTTATGCAGGATCTTTAAGCCGTCCACCTGACCGATATAGATACAGGGGCAGGCGGGATATTCGTAAGCGATGCGGCGGAAGGCATTGTTCTCGATGTGTGCCGCGAAGGTGCGGTTTTTGGGATCGTGCCATTCGTTTACGGCGTTACCGATGGCAACGGCGGACATGGATACCCAATCAAAGACCGCGTCCTTGACAGTCGTGCGGTAGGAGTCGTCGGCGACTTTGACACCGTAGCCGCCCCGCTCCTCATCGGTGAGAGGGTCCGGGTTGCGCCATACGGGCGATTTCGTTACGGAATGCGGCGGAAATTGAGAAAAAGATCACGGAAGCGAGGATATTTTTCTCCTTTCTTTTTCTCAAACTGATAGGTGAAGTATTCTTTTCCTTCTTCCTTTACAAACGCTTTGCTGTCAAGGCGGACGAGCGATGTGATCGCCGCCTGCCCCGCGTAAGCGCCGCGTATGGTAATGTCAAGCGACAGAAGCTCGGGGTTTTCCTTGGCGGAAAGCACGATAGGCTCGCTGATCGTGTGTCTGACGGCGGGAAGCACGACCTCCAAGGTGTCATGACGACCTGCGTCTTTTGCCTCCTTCGCGGCGGAGAGGATCTTCTCGCGCACGGACGCGAGATTTTCGTGATCGGTCGGTTGACGCATGGATCTTTTCAAGGTGATAGCCATTGCCGGTTCTCCTTGCTGTGTTTTGCGTTTTTTTGTGACAACAACGCGCACGTGCGCGCGAGACTTTTCCTTATTATAACAAACGGTGTTGCCAAAGTCAACAAAAAAACGAGATTTTCTGCGGATTTTTTTCTGTTCTTTTTTTGTTTTGCCCCGAGAAAAAAGAAAAGCCGACGGCAGAAAGCCGTCGGCTTGAAGAGTAAAAATTATTTTTCGAGAGACTCGCCGTTAAAGAGCTTGACGGCATCGGGATTGACGGTCATGAGGATGCAGTTGCCGTTGACGAACCGGGATTTGTCGGCGTCCTTGAGGACAGCCTTGATCTCGTCGTTGTTCTCGATCGCCTTGTTAAGGTCCTTGTCGGAAGCGAATTCCCAAACGATCGCGGTGGAAAGGCCCTGCGTGATGCCGCCGATAATGTTACCGAGCGCGCTGTCGCCCTCCTCGGTCTTTACCTGGAAGGTGTGGATGGTGTAGGTGATCTCGCCCTCGTCAAGCTTGACGGTGCCGGTCTTTTCCTCACCTTTCAGCTCGTAGCCGTTCTTTTCAAAATTGCTCTTGATAGAGCCGAAGGACGAGCAGGAAACAAGTGTCAAGGCGCAAAGCACGAGCGCCACAGTGAGCGCGAGAAGTTTAACTGTCTTTTTCATTACGATTCCTCCTAAAAAGAAATTATGGTATAGTCAGTATATCAGAAATCGGGAATTTTGTCAAGAGGGCATGTCGTTTGCCAAGGTCGCGAGGAGTGCAAGCCCCTCTTCCACGATGCGCTCGGCAACGCCTGCCTTGAAGCTTGAGCTTCTTGCCTCGTAGCCGCCCTCGTCGTAGGAGTCCATCATGGGGAAGTAACCCTTTGAGTTGTTGGTGTTACAGGTGGGAATGACCATTTTCCAGCCCTCCGCCTCCTTAATGCCTCTGCCGACACCCGTAAACGGCTCACCGGGGATGCCGAAGAGGGCAACGGGACCGATGGCAACGGCGGCGAGGGGCATATCAAAATTGTCGGGGGCGTTTTCAAGGCGTACCATTCTGCCTGCCTCGGCAACGACGGTGGTAAGCATCATCGCCTCGTAGGGAATGAGGTCGTCGCGTCCCGCGTTGTGCAGGTCGTTATACTTGTGCGCGAGGACGAGCTCCTCCGCGGTCGCCTTGTTTGCGGGGATGGCGACGGAAACGTTTGCCGTGCGGATGCTGTCTACGTCAACGTATTCTACCTTGTCGTACGCCGAAAGCACCGCACCCGTCACGACGCGGGCGATATGGCGCGCGTGACCGTAGCCGCGCGAGCAGCCGTCAAAGTCGTGGAACATGTCGTTAAAGTCGCCCGCCTTGGGGTGGACGTTGACGTGGTTGACGTCGCCCTGCGCGCCGTTGAAGAAGATACACTTCACGCCGTCGATCGCCTTTTCGGTGAAGCGGCGTGTCATAGCGGGCCAGTCTGCCGAGATACCGTTACCGCCCACGACGTCGGGGTGGTTGGCAAAGTTGATGAGAAGGAGGGTATCCTTGCCCTCGCGGTCAAAGCGAAGGACGTGCACGCGCTCGTCGGTCTCGCCGATGGGAGAAACGATGTCGGGATTGTCAACACCCGGATTGGTCTTTGCCGAGCCGTCCTTCATACGGTAGCGACGGATAAAGGCAATGTTCTTTGCTTCTCTCGTGCCAAGACCCATTTTCGCGGGAGCGAGATCGGCGATCGCGAGAAGCGCGACGTCCTCGACCTTGTTGGCAAGGTAAGCGGTGTAAGCTTGGTTCAGGGGGTTTTTGTAATCAAGGCGGGTGATGGGTCCTTGGTGGGTGTGGGTCGCGTGGATGTATACGTCGGCAACGTCAATACCCGCTTTGGCGGCGATCGACGCACGCCAAGGATCTGCCACGTCGTCATACAGACCGCAAAGGTCAAGAGTGATCAGAACGGCGGTCTTCTTGCCGTCGTTGACGGCGAGGGCGCAAGCTTCCAGCGGATCAAGCACGGTGTCTGCAATACGCTCCTTGAAGTAGCCCGCAATGTTGACGCCGAGAGGCGGCGTGATGTCGATGCGGGCGTAGCCCGCAGAAAGTGTGTTTTTTGACATAAGCAAATACCTCACTTATAATTTTTTGATTCCGCCTTAACTATATCATGCTGTCTTTTAAAAATCAAGGGAAATTTGTAAAAAAATTACTTTTTTTCGTAAAATTCTGCCCCTGTCACAGAGGAGCGTCTCCTTTTTGCGGTGAGCGATGGACACAAGAGGCTTTGCGCTCCTAACGTATAAGATCCAACGCAAAAAAAGACATTACTTGCTTCCGCGTGCCGAGAAAGGAAAAAGATGAAGGTAGGACCCTACGAGGGCGACACCGCGCAAAGAAAATTTGCGTATTCGCGCGTTGACGTCATTAAGCTTGACACCAAGTGCCTGTTTGCGGGAAAGCTGGAGCGTATCAGAGAGTGGGAGGAAAAGCCCCACAGCCACCCCTTTTGCGAGATCCTTTTCGTGCTTTCGGGAGAAGGAGAGGTCACGGTGGGCGGAAGAAGCTACCCCATTGGAAAGGACGATCTTATTATTTACAACCCGAACGTGGTGCATAAGGAGCGCACGTCGGCTTCGTCGGGACTTGAGCTTGCGTTTTTTGGGATCACCAATTTCAAGATCGAAAATCTGCCTGCGGATTTTTTGATCGGTGAGCACGCATCCCCCGTTTTGCACACCAAAAAGGATGAGGAGAAGTTTGCCTTTTATTTCCGCTCTCTCGTGGAGGAGGTTTCAGCGGATCAGCCGTACAGCGAGCTGATGGCAAAATATTGGGCGCGGCTTATCCTTATCGGTATTTTGCGGCTTGCCAACGTCTCCGAGGCGAAGTTTGTGACCAACGCCATTTTTACGCGCATCCATCAGTATTTGACCAAGCATTTTGCTGAGATCTCCTGTATGGAGGATATATGCACGGCGCTCAATATCAATAAGTACTATTTGTCCCACATCTTTAAAAAGTACATGGGAACGCCGCCGATGCAATACGTCACGCTCAGACGTATCGCGTACGCCAAGCAGCTTTTACAAGAAACGGATCTCCCCGCCTCTGCCGTCGGCGAGGTGTGCGGATATCGCGACAGAGTCTTGTTTTTTAAGGCGTTTCGCAAGGCGGAGGGAATGACCCCCGGCGAATTTCGCCGCCGTGCCAGAGAGAGGCTGCCCGCTTCGGCGCGGGAGACGGTGTGAAGGCAAGGGCATCTGCGGCTATGATAGCTAAATTTTTCTTTTTTTGCGTGGGTGCTTGATTTTAGAGAAAAAATGTGCTACAATTTCAGTATCACTTACAAAGGAGACCGCAATGAAAAAGTTTTTCGCAGAATTTAAAAAATTTATCACCCGCGGCAATATCGTAGATATGGCAGTCGGTGTTATCGTTGGTAGTTCCTTTACCGCCATCGTTAACGGACTGAGCAACAACATCTTAAAGCCTATCATCAACTGGTTCCTCGCCCTCATTCTCGGCAAGGACTCGCTTTCCGAGGTGTTCACCTTCTTGAAGAAGACGATCACGGTGGACGCAAACGGTGTGGGGACGGTGGATCTCGCGAACTCCATCTATATTGACTGGGGCGCGTTCATCAATGCCGTTATCAACTTCTTTATCGTTGCCTTCGTGCTCTTCTGCATCGTGCGCTTCATCAACCGCGTCAAGGACAAGGATAAGAAATTTAAGGAAAGCTTGCAGCCGATGATCTCGAAAGAGGATCGCAAGGCAATGAAGAAGCAGGGCATTAAGGCGAAGGATTCCGCCGCCGTTGCCGCTTACTTCGCCGCGAAGGCGGAAAAGGAAGCCGCCGCAAAGGCTGCCGCCGAGGAAAAGGCGCGTCTTGAGCGCGAGGCAAATCCCACCACCGAGGAGCTTTTGAAAAAGATTCTCGCAGTGCTCCAAGAAAAGTAAAATAAAGTTTACAAAACGAGGTTTTTATATGCCTTTTATCAGCACGAAAACGAACAAGCCCGTGTCGGACGACACGGCGAAGAAATTGAAGGAAGCGTACGCTTCCGCGATTGAGCTTCTTCCCGGAAAGACCGAAAAGTGGCTGATGCTCTCCTTTGAGGGGGAGGTCAAAATGGCGTTTCACGGCGATATGGACGCACCGATGGCGTTTCTCGTCGTCTCTCTCGTCGGCAAAGCGCCCGGCGAGGCGTACGACGCTTTAACGAAGCGCTTATGCGAGATCATGGGCGACGTCCTCGGTATCGCCTCCGATATGGTTTACGTCAAGTATGAAGAGGTCGACCATTGGGGCTGGAACGGCATTAATTTCTGAAAAACACCCAATGGGGGCGGAAAATTCCGCCCCCATTCTTTTGTCTAAAAAGAATTTTGAATAGAAAAAGCAGAAAAACAAGAAAAAAGCATTGGATTTTTGGCTTCCAATATGCTATAATGCGATTGAAAAAAGAAAAAAGGAGAACGCTGTGGAAAAGATCCAAAAAATTGATGTGCACGTCCATTCGAGCATGTGGCAGGGGGCTAAGATCCAACCGGGCGTGACGCTCGCGTCGGTGAGCGAGTTAAGAGAAAGCTATGCGGAGCTTGGCGTTGACAAGGCGTTTTTTTCTTCCTCTCATCAGCCCCGAATACCGCTTTTGCGTGCAGACCAACGAGGAAGCCGAGTACGTGGCAAACCAAAACCCCGACCTCTTTTATTGGTTTTGCAACATTGACCCGCGTATGGGAAGAAAGAACGCGACGACCGATTTTTCCGAGTTTTTGAACGAGTACAAGAGCCGCGGTGATGGCGTATAGGATCGTCTACGTGATCTTCGCTTTCGTCGGCGCGGTCGCGGAGATCGGCATCGTTTGGCTGATCGCCGATTGCTTCAACACGCTGATGGCGCTTCCCAATCTTATCGCGCTGGTTGCCCTTTCGGGCGTGGTCGTTAAGACGACGAAGAATTATTTCGCGAAGAAAAACGGTTCCCTTGAATGATCGAACGGTAAAAGGCTTGCGGCAGAGAGAAATGCGTCTCTCTGCCGTTTTTTATACAAAAATTACTGCATAAAGTGAATAATTAAACAAAATGCAAAAGAAATAATTATTCAAAACGTGCCTAAAATATACACAAAACAGCATGTTTTATTTTGAATATACAATGTTTTTGAATAAAATTGTGAAAAATGCATAAAACATCTTGTTGAAAATCAAGCAAAATGCGCAAAAGGATAAAACCTTATACAATTTAAGAAAAGGGCTTGCGGTTTTTGAAAATATCGTGTATAATAATACACGTCAAAAGAACTTGCCCTTGGGGGCATATATTAAGGAAGGAAATCATCATGAACAAGGAAAACATCAAAAAGGTCGTTCTCGCGTATTCGGGAGGTCTTGATACCTCTATCATCATTCCGTGGTTGAAGGAAAACTATAACAACTGTGAGGTTGTTGCCGTTTCGGGTAACGTCGGTCAGGCGGATGAGCTTGAGGGGCTTGAGGAAAAGGCTCTTAAGACGGGTGCATCCAAGCTGTACGTGCTTGACCTCACCGACGAGTACGTCGACGATTACATCATCCCCACCATGAAGGCGGGCGCAATTTACGAGGAATATCTGCTCGGCACCAGCCACGCGCGTCCTTGCATTGCCAAGGGGCTTGTGGAGATCGCTCTGAAAGAGGGTGCTGACGCCATCTGCCACGGCTGTACGGGTAAGGGCAACGACCAGGTTCGCTTTGAGCTTGCCATCAAGCACTTCGCACCTACCATGCCCATCATCGCTCCTTGGCGTGAGTGGGATATCAAGTCCCGTGACGAGGAGATCGACTACGCCGAGGCGCACAACGTTCCCCTTAAGATCAACCGTGAGACCAACTACTCCAAGGACAAGAACCTTTGGCATCTTTCGCACGAGGGACTTGACCTTGAGGATACCGGCAACGAGCCGCAGTACGAGAAGCCCGGCTTCCTTGAAATGGGCGTTTCTCCCCTGCAAGCACCCGACGTCCCCACCTATGTGGAGATCGAGTTTGAGAAGGGTGTTCCCGTGTCTCTTGACGGCAAGAAGATGAGCGCCAAGGAGATCATCCTCGGTCTTAACAAGCTCGGCGGTGAGAACGGCATCGGTCTTCTTGATATCGTAGAAAACCGTCTCGTCGGCATGAAGTGCCGCGGCGTGTACGAGACCCCCGGCGGCGCCATCCTTTACAAGGCGCACAGTGTCCTTGAGACCCTCTGCCTTGACAAGATGACCATGCACGAGAAGCAGAAGCTCTCCATCACCTTTGCGGAGCTGGTTTACAACGGTCAGTGGTTCACCCCCCTGCGCGAGGCGCTTTCTGCCTTCGTTGACAAGACCCAAGAGCGCGTGACCGGTAAGGTGCGCCTGAAGCTCTACAAGGGCAACATGATCAATGCCGGCGTTTGGAGCCCCTACTCGCTTTACAGCGAGGAGATCGCCACCTTCGGTGAGAGCGATTACAACCAAAAGGATTCCGAGGGCTTCATCAATCTCTTCGGGCTGCCCATCAAGGTGCAAGCCATGGTTGACGGCAAGAAATAATTTCAATATTTTCGCAAGGCGTAGCCTTGTACCCCGTCCACAACCGTATTTTTCGGCTGTGGGCGTCGGGTTTTTAGAAAGGACTTCTTTTATGGCAAAAATGTGGGCTGGCAGAACGACGGGCGAGACCGACCGTATCGCCGACGACTTTAACGCTTCCATTCATTTCGACTGCCGTATGTTCCGCGAGGACATCACGGGCAGCATGGCGCACGCGAGAATGCTTGGCAAGCAGGGTATCATTACCGAGGACGAGGCAGAGACTCTTTGCGAGGGGCTTTCGGGTATCCTTGCCGATCTTGAAAGCGGCGCGCTTGACTTTGACTATACCGCCGAGGACATTCATATGTTCGTGGAGGCGGTGTTGACCGAGCGCCTTGGCGACGTTGGCAAAAAGCTGCACACCGCGCGCTCGCGCAACGACCAGGTGGCGCTTGACTTGCGTCTCCTTCTCAGAAGCGAAACGGACGGTATTTGCGAGAGCCTGCGCGAATTGCTTTCGGTGCTTTGCGACGGCGCGGAAAGGTACGCCGATACCATTATGCCCGGCTACACCCACCTGCAAAGAGCACAGCCCATCACCTTCGGGCATTATCTAATGGCGTACGCTTCGATGGTGGCGCGTGACCTTTCGCGTTACGAGGACGCCCGCGCGAGAATGAACTATTCTCCTATCGGCTCTTGTGCCTTGGCGGGAACGACCTACGCGACCGACCGCCGCTTTGAAGCGGAAGCGCTCGGCTTTGACGGCGTGATGGAAAACAGCCTTGACGGCGTTTCCGACCGCGATTTTTGCTTGGAATTTCTTTCGGCGTCTTCCATTCTCATGACCCATCTTTCCCGTCTTTCGGAGGAGCTTTGCCTCTATTCGAGCTGGGAATTTGCCTTTATTGAGCTTTCGGACGCCTATACGACCGGCTCGTCCATCATGCCCCAAAAGAAGAACCCCGACATGGCGGAGCTCATCCGCGGCAAGACGGGCAGAGTTTACGGCGATATGGTGGCGATGTTTACCGTCTTGAAGGGGCTTCCCCTCGCCTACAACAAGGATATGCAGGAGGATAAGGAGCGCGTGTTTGACGCGGTGGATACCGTCAAGGCGTGCCTTTCCGTCCTCATTCCCATGCTTGCCACGATGACGGTCAAGGCGGAGAATATGCGTCGGGCGGCGTCGGGCGGCTTTATCAACGCCACCGACCTTGCCGATTACCTTGTCGGTAAGGGCATGCCCTTCCGCACCGCGTATAAAATTTCGGGGGCGCTTGTCGCGCACTGCATTGCCATGGGCACGACGCTTGAAGAATTGCCTCTTTCCAAATATTTGGAGTACAGCGAGCTTTTTGACGAGGGCGTATTTGACGCCATCGACCTTGATGCCTGTGTCCGCCGCCGCGTGTCGGAGGGCGGTACCTCGCCCGAATCGGTGAGAGCGCAGGTCGCGTCCATGCGCGCGCGTCTCGGACTTGCGGAGGAGAACTGATATGACGAAAATTTTCATTGACGGCAGTGCGGGAACGACGGGGCTTCGCATTCGTGAGCGTCTTGCCGAAAGAAAAGACCTTACCTTGCTTTCTCTTCCCGACGAGCTCCGCAAGGACCCCGATGCCAAAAGAGAAATATTAAAGGGGGCGGACATCGCCTTCCTTTGCCTGCCCGATGACGCGGCACGCGAGACGGTATCTCTTGCCGAGGGCACGGGCGTTCGCATCATCGATACCTCGACGGCACACAGAACGGCGGACGGCTGGACCTACGGCTTTGCGGAGCTTGGAAACCGTGCCGCAATTAAGGACGCCCGTCTCGTTGCCAACCCCGGCTGTCACGCCAGCGGCTTTCTCGCTCTCGTTGCCCCCCTTGTAAAGGCGGGCGTTTTGAAGGCGGATGCCGCACTCACCTGCTTCTCCCTCACCGGCTATTCGGGCGGCGGCAAGAAGATGATTGCCGATTACGAGGACGAGGCAAGTCCTCTTTATCCCGTAAAGCAGTATCCGAGGCAGTACGCGCTCGGTCAGAAGCACAAGCATCTGCCCGAAATGCAAAGGCTTGCGGGGCTTTCGGTGACGCCCGTCATCTGCCCCGTGGTCGGAGACTTCTACGCGGGCATGGAGGTGACCGTTCCCGTGTTCGCGCGTGACCTGAGAGGTAGCCTTTCCGACGTGAAGGAGGTCTACCGCGCGGCATTTGCGCAGGGGCTCGTTCACTTTGAGGAAGAAAATACGGAGGGCGGCTTCCTTTCCGCGGGCGCGCTTTCGGGCCGCGACGATATGGAGGTCTATGCCGAAGGAAACGACGAGCGCATGCTTCTCGTTTCCCGCTTTGACAATCTCGGCAAGGGTGCATCGGGCGCAGCCATTCAAAACATGAACATTATGCTGGGTGTCGACGAGGCGCTTGGGCTGAACGTAAAATAAGCGAGGATATGACAATGATTAAAAGAATTGACGGCGGCGTTTGTGCCGCGAAGGGATTTTTGGCGTCGGGCGTGCATTGCGGCGTCCGTAAGAAGCGCACGAAAAAGGATATCGCCATGATCTACAGCGAGTGCCGCGCAACGGCAGCGGCTGTTTACACCACCAATCTCGTGAAGGGTGCCCCCCTTCTCGTTACCAAAAAGCATATTGCCGACGGCTACGCGCAGGCGGTCATCTGCAACAGCGGTAACGCCAACACCTGCAACGCGGACGGTGTAGAGGTCGCGGAAAAGATGAGCGCGATGGCGGCAGAGGCACTCGGTATTCGCGCGGACGACGTCGTTGTGGCATCTACGGGTGTTATCGGTCAGCCTCTTCCTCTTGCGCCCATTGCCGAGGGCATTCCCATGCTCGTAAAGGCGCTTTCCCGCGAGGGCGGCACCGACGCGGCGGAGGGCATTATGACCACCGACGTTGTGAAAAAGGAGATCGCCGTGGAGTTTACGCTTGGCGGTAAGACCTGCCGTATGGGCGGTATTGCCAAGGGAAGCGGTATGATCCATCCCAACATGGCGACCATGCTCGTCTTTATGACCACCGACGCGGCTATTTCCGCAGAGATGCTGAGAAAGGCACTCACGACCGATATCAAGAAGACCTTCAATATGATCAGCATTGACGGCGACACCTCCACCAACGATATGGTGACGGTGCTTGCCAACGGTATGGCGGGCAACGCCGAGATCACCGAGGAGGGTGAGGATTTCGACACCTTTATGAAGGCGCTCAACACCCTTAACGTATATCTTTGCCGAGCCATCGCGGGCGACGGCGAGGGCGCGACCAAGCTCCTTGAATGTAAGGTGACGGGCGCGAAGGACGAGGCGTGTGCAAAGACGGTTGCCAAGAGCGTGATCTGCTCCAGCCTTCTCAAGGCGGCAATGTTCGGTGCGGACGCCAACTGGGGCAGAGTGCTTTGCGCCATCGGTTACAGCGGTGCTGATCTCGACGTAAATACCGTCGACGTTTCCTTCCGTTCCGCTAAGGGTGATATCCTTGTATGCCAAAACGGCGCGGGTGTGCCCTTCTCGGAGGAAAAGGCGAAGGAGATCCTGCTCGAAAAGGAGATCGAGATCCTCGTTTCTCTCGGAAACGGCACGGGGGAAGCTACGGCATTTGGCTGTGACTTAACCTATGATTACGTAAAGATTAACGGTGATTACAGAACCTAATGTAAACTTTGGTTTGCAAAGGAGATAACATAATGAATGAGATTTTTTCGAACGCGCAAAGAGCCGAGGTGCTGACACAGGCACTTCCGTACATTCAGCAGTATAACGGCAAGATCGTTGTGGTGAAATATGGCGGCAACGCCATGATCAACGAGCATCTAAAGGAGCAGGTGATGGAGGACATCGTTCTTCTGTCGCTCGTTGGCGTGAAGGTGGTTCTCGTACACGGCGGCGGTCCTGAAATCAACGATCTTATGGAGCGTCTCGGCAAGAAGCCTGAGTTTGTGGATGGGCTTCGCGTTACCGACAAGGAGACCATTGACATCGTACAGATGGTGCTTGCGGGCAAGGTCAACAAGAGTCTCGTCAATCTGCTTGGCATGAAGGGCGGCAGCGCCATGGGACTTTCGGGCATGGACGGCAAGCTCATTGAGGCGACCGTCAAGGACCCCCGACTCGGCTACGTCGGCAAGATCACCAAGGTGAACGTCGCTCCGATCGTCGACCTGCTTGATCGCGGCTATATCCCTGTCGTTTCCACCATCGGCTGTGACGACGAGGGCTGTGCGTACAACATCAACGGCGACACCGCCGCCGCCTTTATCGCGGGTGCGCTTGGGGCTGAGCGACTGATCATGATGACCGACATCGCGGGCATTTTGAAGGATAAGAATGACCCTTCGAGCCTCATCCCTCACGTGACGGAGGCGGAGGCAAAGGCGCTTTATGCGAGTGGTGTCATTTCGGGCGGCATGATCCCCAAGGTGGATTGCTGTATCGAAGCCATTGATCGCGGTGTCAAGAATGTTATTATCATGGACGGCAGAGTTCCGCACTCCATTTTGATGGAGATCCTCACCGATGAGGGTGCGGGAACCATGGTCTCCAAAGACTGACGCCTGTCCTTGCGGAATAAATTTCCGCACACTTCGTTAAAGCATCGACTCCCCCTCCTCGGCGTAGGGAACTACGCCGTCGTCG
Source organism: Oscillospiraceae bacterium (assembly GCA_015064745.1). GTDB lineage: Bacteria > Bacillota > Clostridia > Oscillospirales > CAG-272 > UBA1740. The sequence continues at coordinate 20,333 of SVRR01000027.1, forward strand.
GGATCGCTCGCTTTGCCTCGTCTGCGAAAATTTCTTCTCGCAAGGGGTTTTAAAGCATCGACTCACCCTCCTCGGCGTAGGGAACTACGCCGTCGTCGGGATCGCTCGCTTTGCCTTGTCTTACGCAATTTCTGCTGCGCGTGGGCTTTGGCTGTTTTATTCAATATCCTTTTAATTTTCAAGGAAAAAGACAATGAGTATTTTACAGGAAAAAGACAAACAATACGTTGCAAATACATACGCGCGCTTTCCCGTAGAGCTGGTTTCCGGCAAGGGCTCACGCGTGGTTGACACGGACGGTAAAGAGTATATCGACCTCGGCTCCGGCATCGCCGTGACGGCGTTCGGTATTGCGGACGGCGTGTGGCAGAAGGCGGTCGCGGAGCAGGCGGGCAAGCTCCAGCATACGTCCAACCTTTATTACACCGAGCCTTGTGCCGCGCTTGCCGAGATGCTTTGCGAGAGGACGGGCATGAAGAAGGTTTTCTTCGGCAATTCTGGCGCGGAGGCAAACGAGTGTGCCATCAAGCTTGCGCGCAAGTATGCCGCCGACAAGAAGGGAAGCGACGTTTATACCATCGTTACCATGAAAAACGGCTTCCACGGCAGAACGCTCACGACGCTTGCCGCCACGGGACAGGAGCATTATCACGAGCTCTTTCAGCCTCTTACCCCGGGATTCGTACATACCGAGCCGGGTGACCTCGCCGATTTCGCGCGTATCGTTGCGGAAAACAAGGTGGCGGGCGTGCTTCTTGAATGTGTGCAGGGCGAGGGCGGTGTGAACGTACTTGACCGCGATTACGTGAAGGGCGTTGCGGAAATCTGTGCCAAAGAGGACATTCTTCTCATGATCGACGAGGTGCAGACGGGCAACGGCCGCACGGGCACCCTCTACGCTTATATGCAATACGGCATCACCCCCGACGTCGTGACGACGGCGAAGGGGCTTGGCGGCGGTCTTCCCATTGGCGCTTGCTTGATGGGAGAAAAGGTCGAAGCCGTTCTCGGCTTCGGCGACCATGGCTCGACCTTCGGCGGCAATCCCGTATGCGCCGCGGGCGCTTGCTCCATTCTTTCGCGTATTGACGACGCGCTCCTTGCTGAGGTGAGGGAGAAGGGCGACTATGTCCGCGCGGCTTTTGAGGGCGCGAAGGGTGTAAAAAGCGTTTCGGGGCTTGGTCTGATGATCGGTATTGAGCCCGAAAGCCAGCCTGCCGGTGATATTGTAAAGAAGTGTATACAAAACGGCGTTCTCTGCTTGACGGCAAAGAACAAGGTGAGACTGCTTCCCGCGCTGAATATCCCTATGGCGGATCTTGAAGAGGCGGTCAAGGTGTTGCTTGCGGCGTTTGCGGAAGAATAACCTACTTTCCTTGAAAAGAAAACGAGAAAAAACAATTATTTTAAGCATACCAAGAAACCTTGGGTTATCTTTTAAATCAATGATAAAAGTGAGGAGCTTCCGATGGATTTACAGGGAAAGCATTTTTTAAAGCTGCTGGATTTCACCTCTGACGAGATCGCGGCGTTTCTTGACCGCGCGGCAGAGTTGAAGGCGGAAAAGAAGGCGGGGGTATCTCACCGCCGTCACGAGGGCAAGAATATCGCTCTCATTTTTGAAAAGACCTCGACCCGTACCCGCTGTGCTTTTGAGGTTGCCGCGCGCGACCTTGGCATGGGCGTGACCTATCTTGACCCCACCGGCTCGCAGATCGGCAAGAAGGAAAGCATTGCGGATACGGCACGCGTGCTTGGCAGAATGTACGACGGTATTGAGTACCGCGGCTATGGCCAAGAGATCGTGGAGGAGCTGGCACACTATGCGGGCGTTCCCGTATGGAACGGTCTCACCAACGAATTTCACCCCACCCAGATCCTAGCCGACTTCTTGACCATTCCATACG
>SVRR01000028.1 GCA_015064745.1 Oscillospiraceae bacterium
GCATTCAGCTGAACGGTACTAATAGACCGAGGGCTTGAACTGCTCAATAGCAGTTCTCTTATAGAGCTTTCGTTTCCCATTCCTTATTCGGTTTTCAATGAGCGTTTGTCACTCATTTATATTCCTCCTTAGCTCAGTCGGTAGAGCGCATGACTGTTAATCATGATGTCGTTGGTTCAAGCCCAACAGGGGGAGCCAAACAAAATCCGCTTTCGTAAGAAGGCGGATTTTTGTTTGTATTATTCACTATTCATTATTCATCATTCATTATTCATTTACAGGAAGCGGATTTTGAATGAATAATGAAGAATGAAGTCGCAAAGCTAATGAATAATGAATAATTAGGGTGGCTTTTCTTCCTACGGACGAAAAGCTTTTTGTTTTATATTGAAAAATGTTTAATTGCTTGGTATAATAGTTTCAAGAAAGGCGGTGCGACTATGAAAGAGAATTTATTGATTGATAAATCTATTGCTTTTGCTTCTCCCGTTTATTGGATCGTGCTTGGTTTAGGAAATGTCGCTTTTCTCGCGGTTATGGCGGTGATATGCCTTTGCCGCTTAAAAAAGTCGAAAAAGAAATAAAAAGGAGCAATGCTATGAGCAAGACAGATACGGTTTCCATAGGCAACTGCGGCGAATATTTTGTTGCGGCAGAATTGGAGCGAAACGGATTCACCGCCGCTGTGCCGATGTCAAACACAAGGGAATTTGATGTTTTGGCGATCAGCAAGAGAACGCACAAGCAAATCGCGTTGCAGGTAAAAACGAATCATACGGACAAAAAAACGTGGACGCTGTCGAAGAAGAATGAATCTCTCATCGATGAAAACGTTTACTATGTTTTGGTTTCTTTGAACGGCAAAGGTGAACCTGCATATTATATTCTTCCAAGCAAGACTGTGGCGAAAAGCATCAAGGAGAGTCACGCAAAATGGCTCAGCGGTGTGACGAAAGACGGTAAAAAGCGAAACGATACCTCTCTTAGAAAGTTTAGCTTTGAAATTTCGAAATACAACCCGCTTGGATTGAACGTGGGCGAATATGAAGGGAAATGGGAGAGACTCGAAAATAGTTGATCTCCGAGAGCACAGAAAAAAGCACTTGCGAAAGCAAGTGCTTTTTTAGATGAAGCGCACCTTCGGTGCATGAAGAATGAAGCAGGGCTTCGCCCTATGAAGCGTGGCTTTGCTACACGGAAAGGTTAGCGCGGCTTCGCGCGAATACGGCATTGACAAAGCGTTGAATTTGTGGTATAATTTCCTCGAAAAAAGGCGATATTATGGCTATTGGCAAGATTTTTGCCCCATAGAGGGGCACGCTTTATTTTGCAGAACGAAGGGGGGATGACGGTGAAGAAAAGGATCGTGATACTGTGCGTTTTGCTTTCACTTTTGCTTTTGGTTCCCATTCCGTCTAAAATGAAGGATGGCGGAACGGTGCACTACAACGCCATCTTGTACGACGTGTATGACGTGCATCGGCTAAAAGCGGCGGACGCCTCCGATGCGGATGGCGCGTTTGAAACGGAATATATAGACGGAATTATCGTGAAGGTGCTTGGATTTACAATATTCAACAACGTCGAGTCCGCCTGTGAGCATGCACAAGACGACGCGCAGACCCCGTATTTCGTCGGCAAGGTGCTTGAAACGAACGAAAAAGGCTTTCTCGCTCTCGTAACCGACACGGGAAACGGCAGCTTTGCCGTCGGCGAGACGGTACAGGTAAATACCGATCTTTTGGAGACGGTTTCGTATGATATCGGTGACTGTTTTAGGATATCCTTTGACGGAAAGGTCGCCTTGTCTTATCCGCCGCAGGTGATGAGCGTTACGGAGATCTGCAAAACGGACAAAAGCGGAGCTTGCGTAGAGTCGAAGCGCGTGGAGTGATCGTCGCAGGGCGAAGGAAATTTAGGCGGAATTTTATGGTTTTAAAACCGCTTTTCCTCTTTACAAATTCGACAACAAGTGCTATAATTGAGATACAGTAAATTAAACCGAAAAGGAGAAAAAATATGAAGCTGATCATCAAAGACAATTACGAAGCGATGAGTGCGTGGGCGGCAAGACATATTGCCGACGCAATTAACGCGCATAAGGAGGACCGTCCTTTTGTGCTCGGACTTCCGACCGGCTCTTCGCCGCTTGGTGTTTATAAAAATCTCATCGCGATGAACAAGGCGGGCGAACTTACCTTTAAGAACGTCGTTACCTTCAACATGGATGAGTACGTCGGTCTTCCCCGTGAGCATGACCAGAGCTATTGGTATTTCATGCACGACAACTTCTTCAATCACATCGATATTCCCGCGGAAAACATCAACATCCTCAACGGTATGGCAGAGGATCTCGAAGCAGAGTGCCAGAGTTATGAGGACAAAATCGCTTCTTATGGCGGCATAGACCTCTTCATGGGCGGTAGCGGCGTTGACGGTCATATTGCCTTCAACGAGCCCTTTACCTCGCTCTCGTCGAGAACGGGCGTTCGCGCGCTCACCGAGGATACCCTCATCGTCAATTCGCGTTTCTTTGATAACGACGTGAACAAGGTTCCAAAGACCGCCCTTTCGGTCGGTGTAGGTACCGTTTGCGATTCGAAGCAGGTGCTTCTCCTCATCAGCGGTCACAACAAGGCGCGCGCGCTCCGTCACTGCGTAGAAGGCGGCGTTGACCATGCTTGGACGATCAGCGCGCTTCAGCTGCACAAGGACGGCATCATTGCTTGCGACGAGGCTGCCTGCGGCGAGCTCAAGGTCGACACCTACAAGTATTTCAAGGAAATTTACAAGGACGAGAAATAACATAACAAGGAAGCAAGTCGCAAGACTTGCTTCCTTTATCTAGGCTTATAAACTGCTGTTTTGTAAGGTTTTCGTTACAAAAGAGAGAAAATGGCAATCGTTACGATTATCGGTGCGGGGATGATGGGCTCTGCCTTGGCGTTTCCCGCGAGAGAAAACGGGAATGAAGTGCGGCTCGTCGGGACACCGCTTGACCGAGAGATCATCGACGCTTGTAAAGAGACGGGACGGCACCCGAAGTTTACGAAGGGTTTCCCCGCGGGTGTCAGATATTATCAGGTCGAAGAGATGGACTCGGCGATCGCGGGTGCCGTACATGGGCTTGAACACAAGTTTTTGTCCAAGCTAAAACCCACCGAAATGATCCATGAGGTGCTCGAAGACAGACGAAGGATTGAAGAGGATTTCGGCGTGATCACGCGCGGCATGGCGTACGCATACAGCGATTACAGCACCGAGGCGGTCGAGATTCCGTGGGAGAGCTTTGTTTTTGAGATATAGCGGCGTAAAATCAACGAAAAAACAACTTTAATTTTTATCAAAAACTTTCAAAAACCTATTGACAAACGGGAAAATGTGTGCTATAATCTATGCGTTGCGATTGAGGAAGACCCTCAAGCGACGTATGCACCTTTAGCTCAGTTGGTAGAGCAACTGACTCTTAATCAGTGGGTCCCGGGTTCGAGTCCCTGAAGGTGCACCAAGGTCCTGGTCATGAAAGTGATCAGGATCTTTTCTTTTGCTTCGGGAAGGGGCTCCTCAAACCCGGGCCCGGGTTCTTGCTTCCTGAAACATAGTCGAATTGTGCGCTCAGCATAGCTTCGCTTCAATTCTCCTTGTTTCAGTTACCTCCTTGAAAAAACAGTTATCAACTGTTTTTTCTTCGGGGACCCTGAAGGTGCACCAAGCAAATGAAGCGCGCTTTGCGCATGAAGACGCTACGCTTATGAAGCAGCCTTCGGCTATGAAGCGTGCCTTCGGCACACGGAAAGTGAGTTGCGCTTCGCTTCATACGAGCGAATGCGAGTGCTTCATGGAAGCCGTGAGGCTTCCGCTTCATATTTGCGAAGCAAATGCTTCATCGCTTCGTGATGATTCCATACACGCCTTCGGCGCGGTTAAATACAAACCGTTTCTCCCGCGTGGGCGCAATAGGTTTTGCCCTTCTCCATAAACCAAACGTCAATCAGGGGGGGTTGTAGACCAGCGTCGTGTCGGCGTTGACGACCAGCGCCTCGTAGGCGCGGACGTAGTCGTGAAGCTCGATGTTGGTCGCGTACCAGATGTCCTCCTTGCCGCCGATATATTCCGCAAAGCGTTCGATGACGTCCCAATTATCGCGGTCGTCAAACTCGTAGCTGTGTCCCCAAACGTAGAAGAGCCAATTACCCGAGGGATAGCGTGGCGCGGTGTTGACAAATTTGTCGGCGAGCTCCATCAGCTTATCGTTCGCGTGGTGGCAGGTCGGCTGGATCGCCCAAAAGTTTGAGGGAAAGGCGAAGCTGAGCGTGCTTGCGACGGCGCGCGAATAGACGATGCCGCACTGCTTCAAGACCTCGATCGCCTCGGTGCTGTAATCGCTGTATGCGTACGTCATGCCGCGCGTGATCACGCCGAAATCCTCTTCAATCCTTCGTCTGTCTTCGAGCACCTCATGGATCATTTCGGTGGGTTTTAGCTTGGACAAAAACTTGTGTTCAAGCCCATGTACGGCGACCTCGTGACCCGAATCCTTGTAAAGCGCTATCGCCTCGGAGCGTTTTAGGCGTCCGCGAAATTTTTCGCGGGTGACGTCCTCGGGGAGATAAAGCCCCGAATTGATATTGAAGGTGGCTTTCAAGCCGTTTTTATTGAAGATGTCGATAAGACGGATATCCTGTACCACGCCGTCCCGCATTTGTAAAGATAAGACTTGATTTTTTTGCTTCTCTGTGCTACAATTTGAGTGTCAAGGGGGGAAGAGAGATGATAAAAGGCATACAGATTAAAAACGGCACGTTGTTCGTTGAGTGGGGCGGTTTTAGCACCTATCGCTATACCGAGCGAGACGGTTGGGAGGTCTCGCGCTATTTATATAGCGTTGTTGAGTGGGATATGAAAAACGAAGGCCCCGATGCCTTCGAATTTTTGACCGAGGGGGATATCCGCGCGCTTGACAGCTTTGATACCCTTCGCGCGCTGCACAGGGAGACCTGTGCGATTTTGGGCTTTGCGTTTGAGGACGAACCCGCGCCCGTCTCGGAGGAGGAAGCGGCGCCCGTTTCGATGGAAGATGTCTTGTCTTACCTGGAGGACGAAAAATGAAGGTGATGACCTTCAACACCCAACACTGTCTGAACTATTTGACACAGAAAATTGATTTCGACGTGATGGCGGATGCCATTTTTAAATGCGACCCCGACATCGTGGCGGCCGACCACCGTCCGCACGTAGCGGAGATCGAATTATAAAATAAAAATAGCCCTTGACCGTTTCTTTACACAGCCAAGGGCTATTTCTGTTCCTCTGTCTTAGGCTCTATCATCGTTCCTAATCCTCGCTTTCTTTTTGCTGTCCTTTAAGCCTTTTGACATATCTTCCGTTTTCTTCTTTTTCTTCGTTCCTACGCGGAAAGGCGTTGTTGCGGAGTGGTTGCGTTGTGCTTAAAAGACGCGAATGTGACACACCGTTTGAAATTCGCTTACTTACGCGCCGAAATAAATGGTTTTTGAGGGCGAAGGGGGAATGCGTATTGATCTCGCTCCGACGTGAGCGACTCTTGCGCCGGTTTATCGCGGTTCTCGTTGGACCTGTGCGCGAGGATTTTTGATCTTTCTCACTTCGCAATCTATTTTCTGCGTAGCACCGCCGTGTTTTCTTTGCCTCGGACGTTTTCATTTTCGGCGTTTTTCCTCGGTGCGTTTCGGTTAACTTGCCATTGGACCGTACCTTCCTTTCTTCTTTTCACCCTTATTATAGCAGGCTTTTGCTCAAAAATCAATTGACATATTGTATAAAATTAACAAAGCTCATTTGTAAAAAATGCAGAAATTGTGCAAAATGCCGTTTTGGGGGTTTACAAGCGTGGCTTTTTGTGGTATAATAAATATGTTGTTGTGAGAAAAGCGCCCGTACGGGGCGCTTTTTGTTTGAGGGGGCTTGCTTTCCCCCGGTTTTGTTGTATAATGCCTCTTGTGCTACATTATTATAATTTGTGAGAGGCTTCTATGGATTACTTATATCTCATCCTTGGTATGCTTGGCATGGGTGGGCTTTCCGTGTTTGCCGCCTCCTATAACAAGAAGAACGCGTACCGCACGGGGGTCTCCCGTCTTTACACTCTGATGGTGGTGTTCTTTGCCCTCGTCGGCTGGTGTGTTTTGTACGCCTTTGATTTTTCCTTTGAGCCGCGGGTGTTGCTCTATTCTGCCGTTTACGGCATAGGTTACGCGACGGCGATGCTGGGGGTCGTCGGAGCGCTTAGCGTGGGCTCGGTGGCGCTCGTTTTTCTCAATATTAATTAAATGAATTAAAATTCGCGGTGCAAGAAGACTTGCACCGCGCGCTTTTTTATTTATGGCGATAAATCAAAATCCTGAATGCTCCTTGAGCCAACAATTAAAAGCTTCATATAGTTCTCCTTTAAAAGTCTATAAATACTTTTGAATTTACTATATTTTATCATGTAAAATTAAATTTGTAAATAGGATATAATAAATTTAACAAAGAAAATTATAGAATCTTGGAGAAGGCTATGCGTGAGAGCGAATATAAGATGAATCTTGTGAAGATTGGTCTCAAGATCGCTTATTACAGAAAACTTGCGGGAATGACACAGGAAGAATTGGCAGAAGCTGTGGATATATCTGCGGGATATTTGTCCCAGCTGGAAGCGCCGGGAATGTATTATTGCCCTTCCTTAAAGACGCTTTTTAAGATTGCCGAGGCGCTCGGCACGACCGTTTCGCGTCTTACGGATGTCGAAGATTGATTTTTATGCTGTTTTTGCGGTGCAAGACTTGATTTTGCACCGCGTTTTTGTTATACTAAAAATAAGAACGGTAAAGGAGCTTGCAAATGGCGTTACAGCTTGACGATAAATTGGTGATCGGCGTTTCTTCAAGAGCGCTTTTTGATCTTGAAGCCGAAAACCGTATTTATGAGACCGAGGGGCTTGACGCCTACGCGGCGTATCAGATCGAGCATGAAAAGGATATTTTGCGCCCCGGTACGGCGTTTCCTCTCGTGCGCGCGCTGGAAAAGCTCAACGAGGACGGCAGGCATTTGACCGAGGTCATCATTATGTCCAAGAACAGCGCGGACACCAGCCTGCGCATTTTCAACTCCATTGAGCATTACGGGCTTGGCATCAGCCGCGCCGCGCTCGTCGGCGGAATGCCCATTTATCCCTACCTCGGCACCTTTCGCACCGACCTTTTTCTCTCCGCCAACGAGGAAGACGTGGTGGAGGCGGTGAATGCCGGCTTCGCGGCAGGTATTATTTGCGGAAACAACGATCTTCCCATCGATCCCGACGGCGCGGTGTCCGAGATTCGTATCGCCTTTGACGGCGACGCCGTTATTTTCTCGGACGAGAGCGAGCGCATCTATCAAAAAGAGGGACTTGCCGCCTTTGCCGAGCACGAGCGAAGGAACGCACAAAATCCGCTTGCCGAGGGACCCTTCGCCAAGTTCTTAAAGACGCTTTCCCTGATACAAAAGACCTTCCCGCGCACAGAGGCGCCCATTCGCACTGCTCTCGTGACGGCGCGCAACGCACCGTCTCATGAGAGAGTCATCCGTACCTTGCGCGCGTGGGACGTGCGTATTGACGAGGTGTTCTTCCTTGGCGGCATTGCCAAGAGTGACGTTTTGCGCGATTTTGGCGCGAACATCTTCTTTGACGACCAGAAGGTACATACCGACCCCGCCTCGCGCGTTGTGCCGTCGGCGCGAGTACCTTACAAGAAACAAGAAAATTGAAAACAACTATTTACAAAACAACGATTAGACGTCGGGCTTCCGACGGAAAGGGTATACCATGTTAAAAAAATCGCCTTTGCTGGAATACGTGCTTTCAAAATCCGCCAATCTCGTAGCGGCAGACGGTAAAAAGGCACAAAATAGCAACTACTTTCTTGCCGCTCTTTATGAGGTGATGGACGCTTATGCCGCCGGCGCGCGTTTTGAGGAGGCACAGACGCCCGAAGGGGAAAAGGAGTTTAAGGATACTTATCTGTTGCTCGCCTCGTACGGCAAAGCGTTTGATGAGAAGAGCGACGCGCTTCTCGCCTTTATGCGCGCGGATGGCTATACCTCAATGTCGGACGACCTGCTTTTCGGTATGTTCTCCTATAAGGCGGAGAGCCGCGCCAAGAAGGACGGGAAGGAAACGGTAGACGTTCCCGCGTTTTTATCTGTGGTGATGGGCGAGCCTACCGAAGCCATCAAAAAGATCGTCCTCGGCGTCAAGGAGACGCCGAAGCCTGCGGAGAATCCCATGCCGTGGGCAGCCAAGAAGGACGATGCGCCGAAGGAAGAGCCCGAGGACGCTACCACCGAGATCATCAAGGAGGTGTACGCGGAGGAGGACGCCGAAGTCGAGGAAAAGAAGCCTGCCAAAAAGGACGGCAAGCAGCATCTTTCGGAATCGGTTGCCGTCTCGCGCAAGACACGCGATCTTCTGCTTTCCAAGGTCTTTGGACAGGACGTGGCGGTTGCCACCTTCGTTTCGGGGTATTTCCAATCCGCCCTGATGGCGCATACCCGCACCGCAGGCCGAAAGCCTGCGGCATCCTTCCTGTTTGCGGGCCCTCCCGGTGTCGGCAAGACCTTTCTTGCCGAGTGCGCCGCCGAGGCGCTGGCATTCCCCTACCAGCGCTTTGATATGAGTGAATATTCGGGCTATGACGCAGGCACGGTGCTTGCCGGCTCGGATAAGGTGTATAAGGACAGCAAGGCAGGCGTTTTGACCGGCTTTGTTGCGAAAAATCCGAAATGCGTGCTTCTTTTTGACGAAATCGAAAAGGCGCATCTTAACGTGATACATCTCTTTTTGCAAATTCTTGACGCAGGTCGTCTGCGTGACGCTTATACCGATAAGGAGGTCTCCTTCTCGGAGGCGGTCATTATCTTTACCACCAACGCGGGGCGCTCTCTTTACGAGGATCCGAGCGTGGGTAATCTCTCGTCCTTACCCAAGAAGACGGTCTTAAAGGCGCTTGCCGCCGACCGCAACCCCAACACGGGCGCACCCCTTTTCCCGAACGCCATTTGCTCTCGCTTCGCGTCGGGGAATGTTGTGATGTTCAATCATCTATCGGCACACGACCTCTTTACCATTGCCAAGCGTGAGCTTGCGAAAAATACCGAGGGCTTTCTCGCGTCGACGGGCACGAGCGTAGAGATCAGCGACGAGGTGGCGACTGCCATTCTCCTTGCCGAGGGCGGTCATGCCGATGCACGCACCGTGAAGGGCAGAGCGAACGCCTTTTTCCACGAGGAGCTTTATGAACTGCTCCGTCTCATCGCCGACGACGGAAAGGCGGAGGGCGGTGCCAAGCTGAAGACGGTCGAGGTGGACGTTTATACCGACGGCGCGCCCGAGGATGTTTCCTCGATGTTCGTTTTGCGCAACCCCGCAGAGATCCTTGTGTTTGCGGAGGAAGCCGTCGCAAAAAAGGCAAAGAAGAAGCTCGACTCCCTCGGAGTGCATATGGTGTCGGATATGGATGCCGCCAAGGAGCTTTTGTTTGAAAAGGATATTTCCGTTGTTATTTGCGACGTGCGCGCGGGTATGCGCAATACGGCGAGAGAGCTTCTCAATGCCGAGGACATCGAATCGGACGGACGCGACTTCTTAAATTACGTGCTGGCGAAGCATACGAAGCCTACCTACCTTTTGACCGAGGGCGTTGGCGACATCAGCGTGGAGGAATTTTTGTCCTTTGCGCGTCTTGGTGTGCGCGAGGTGCTGTCTCTCTCCGAGGACGGCTTTGCCGATCGTGTTTCGGACGCTTGCCGTACCGCTTACGGGCAGGGAAATATGCTCCGTCTCGCGAGAGAAAACAAGGTGCTCACCTTCAAGAGCGCGCAGAGCATTTCCGAGGACAGAGTTTGCGCGAAGATCCAGCTTTATGATTTCCGTCTTTCGCTTTCCCGCGACATGACCGATAAGGGCAATATTTTAGAAGGGGCTACCAAGCCCACGGTGCGCTTCTCCGACGTTATCGGCGCCGAAGGCGCGAAGGAAGAGCTTGCCTACTTTATCGATTATTTGAAGGACCCCGTGGGGTATCTCCGTCGGGGCGTTCACGCGCCCAAGGGCGTGCTTCTTTACGGCCCTCCCGGTACGGGTAAGACCATGCTGGCGCGTGCGATGGCGGGAGAGTCGGACGTGACCTTCCTCACCGCCGAGGGAAATCAGTTCTTAAAGAAGTACGTGGGCGAGGGACCCGAGGCGGTACACGCGCTCTTCGCGACCGCGCGTAAATATGCGCCCTCCATTCTCTTTGTGGACGAGATTGATGCCATTGCCAAGAGCCGCGACGGGGCGGATGCCGATTATACCGCCGACGTTTTGACGGCGTTTCTCACCGAGATGGACGGCTTCCACACCGATACGGCGAAGCCCGTGTTCGTGCTTGCCGCCACCAACTATGCGCTCGACGGAAACACTCGCCGCCGCATCGACCCCGCGCTCGTGCGCCGCTTCGACCGCCGCATTTACGTGGAGTTGCCGAACAAGGCGGAGAGACTGCGCTTTTTGACCGAAGCGCGGGCGAAGCATCCCTCGGTCGCGCTCAGCGACGAGGCACTGGAAAACATCGCCATGCGCGCGGCGGGGCTTAGCCTTGCCGACCTTTCGCAGATCTTTGAAATGGCGCTTCGCTCTGCAATTCGCACCGCAGGTGTGGTGACGGACGCATCCTTGGAGGAGGCGTTTGAGACCTACACGGGCGGCGACGCCAAAAAGCACAGCGAGGAGGAGCTTTTGCGCACCGCGCGTCACGAGGCGGGACACGCGCTTCTTTGCTACGCGGGCGGAGAGGTGCCTGCCTACGTTACCATTGTCGCGCGCGGCGACCACGGCGGCTATATGCAGCACGCCGACCGAGAGGGGAAGGGCGTTTATACCAAGGAGGAGCTTCTCGCAAACATCCGTACCGCCCTCGGCGGCAGAGCCGCGGAGCTGGTTTGCTATGGCAAGGAGGCAGGACTTACGACGGGTGCGTCGGGCGACCTCGCCGCTGCAACGAGAACGGCGGAGCGCATGATATGCGACTTTGGTATGGATGAGAACTTTGGACTTGCCGTGGCGTCCGAGGAGGAGAAGCGGGCAATGTACCCCGAGATCCGAAAGCGCCTGAACGAGGTGTTGGAAGCGGCGCTTGCGGAGGCGGTCGCTTTGATCGATGAGAAGCGTTCCGTGCTTGACGCGCTTGCAGAGGCACTTCTTGAAAAAAATCACTTGCGTGCCGACGAGCTTGCGGCGATTCTTGCAAAATGATTTTATTGGGAAACCATTAAAATAAAAAACAAATACGGAGGACAAACACATGGCAGAGGTAAACATGCAAAAGGCAAAGGAAATTTTTGACGCACTGGTCGATATGCTTGACACGAGAGACTGGAAGTACGAAAAGTTTGAAGAGGATCTTGTGATCAAGTCCGGCATCAAGGGAGACGACCTTCCCATCGAATTTATTGTGGTGGTCAAGCCCAAGAATCAGGTCGTTCAGCTTCTTTCCCGTCTTCCCTTCCAGATTCCCGAAGAGAAGCGCGTGGATGCGGCAATCGCAATCTGTGTTGCCAACAACGGTCTTGTTGACGGCTCCTTTGACTACGACATCGCCGAGGGTAACATCACCTTCCGCTTGACGACCAGCTATCGCGAGAGCACGCTGGGCGCGGATCTTTTCGAGTATATGATCCTTGTATCGGCAGGTACGATCGACGATTATAATGATAAGTTCTTTATGATCGCGAAGGATATGATGAGTGTTCAGCAATTCATTGAGAAGGAAAACGCATAATTTTTGGCGATAACGGGGCGCTATGCGCCCCTTCGCTCGACCGCTTGGCTCGCAGTATGTTATACAGCTTCGCCCGCGGTCGGGCGATCTCGCCTAAAAATTATGCGTTTTCTCCGTTTGACGGAGAGAATTCTGAAAAGGAAACGAAAATGAAAAAACATCGCATTTTGCTAATTATAGTTTGCATCTTTATGATTTTGTGTGGGCTTTCGGGGTGCGCGCAGGGTGATAAGGACGCAAACGCGCGCCTCGAAGCAGGTACGCGCGAGATGCTTGACGCGCTTCTTGCCGACGACACGGACGGGGCGTACGCCGTGGTGGGCGCGGCGGTGGCGCGGGAAGAATTTTTGCCCGTATACGCCGAGATGCGTGAGATGCTTTCGGGCGTTTCGTCCTATGCGCTCCGTCAGCTGGGGACGAACAAGGCGGGAAAAGAATACGCCGTTTCCTTTCTTGTGACCGCCGATGCAGAGGACGGTGAGCGCAGCTACGCCGTGACGGCGTATGAGAGGGAAGGGGTAACGGGGTTGAGTGCCTTTCTTCTTCAACGCAACGAGGATGAGGTCGTGCCCCGCGGTGACCTTCGTAATATGAAGGGGGCGGGGGCGCTTTCGTGGGGTATGCTTGCCCTCGGCGGTCTTTCTTGGCTCTTTGTCCTTGCCGCCGCCGTCGACTGCGGACGAAACGCAAAAAGAAACCGCGGCATCATGCTCTTCATCATTCTTTTCGGTATGGCGACCCTTGGCTTCACGCTTGCGCCCTCGGCGGGCTTCTCCCTTGTGCACGGCTATTACGAGCCGTATTCGGCATTTCTTCTTTATCCCGACGGCGGCGAGGTATTACGTCTCTTTTTGCCCCTCGGTGCGATCGGATGGTTTGTGTTAAGAGGCAGGTTTACGCATTCGGATGAATGATCTTTTGCCCATAAAAACACCCCTTTTCTCGGAAAAGGGGTGCTTTCGTTTATTTTAACCGGCGAGCTCATCGCGGACAAGATCCTCGACCTCTCCCGCGATGCGTTTTGCTTTTTTGGTCAGCTTTCTGCCCTTTTTCGTTTTGGTCATAAAGCAGATGACACCGATAGCGGTGGCAATTCCCGCGATATGGCAGTAAAGGGTAGTGTGGCATTTTCTTCTGTATCCCATTATTCGTTTTCTCCTTCCCCGTTTTGCTCCTAGTATGCCCGCTTTTTCTTCCTTTTATGCGGCGTTTTCGAAAAATTTCTTGACTTCTTTTTTGTCTTTTGATATACTGTATTTGAATGAATTCCGAGGAGATTACCATATGACGGAAAAGCAAGCACTTTCGTTGAAGGATATTTTCTTTCGCATCAAGCAATTTTATTACGGCGTTTCGGATAAACCACTCTCTGCCGCGAACATGTCGGTGGGCGAGGCAAGTGAGTATATTGCCCTTTTGAAGGAAGCCGAGACGACCCTCTTTTTGCCGATCGCGGGCAAGACTCTTGCCTCGGATGCCGACGAAATGTTAAGCATTCTTTGCATGGAGGTGCGTGCCGCCTTGGTTGACAAGAATATCCGTCTTGCGGGCGATCTTGCGGCGCTCGGCGTGCGACTCATCGGCGTTTACACCTTCCCCTTTATGAGCCGCCGCGACTTCGTGCGGAAATGTCTTGCGCCTTTGAGAGAAAAGCATGAGATCTCCCTTTTCGCGGAGAGGGAGGCGGATTTTCTCGCGGGCGGACATCTGCCCTTTCGTCTTTCTCCCTCCTTTGCGCCGCGTGAGGGACGCTATTACGAGGATGACGCCGACGAGGCATTAAAGCTCGCACATCCCATTCTTTACGGCGTTTTTCTTTTGTTTGGTATTCTGCTTTTTGCGGGGAGCATTATCGGATTTGGTGTTTTGGCGGGCGTGGGGCTGTCTCTTTCCTCGCCTTGGCTGATTCTCGGGTATTTCGGTGCCGCCGCTTTTGGCGCGGGGCTTTATAGCCTGCTTATGGCGTTCGCGCATCAATATATGGGGCACATACTCACCCTTCTTCTTTCCGTGGGCGGCTTGGCTTCTATGCTTTGCTCCCTTTTTCTTGCCTTATGAAAAGAATCGCATCCTTAAAGAAAAGAATTACCGCGACCATGTTTTCCGTGATGGCGGTTCTGCTTGCGCTTACGGCGGCGGTAACGCTGCTCTTGCTTTTTTTGCTTCTTCCCGCAGACGACGCATTGTTTTTTGGCATCGTGCCGCTTTGCGCCCTTGCCGTCTTGCTGCCCCTTTCCTTTTTTCTTTCCCGCAGACTTTCGGGGCGGCTCGTTTTGCCTCTTTTAGCGGCATCACGGGAAAGCGGCACGACCTACACCGAGCTTTTGCCCCTTTACGACCGTCTTGAAAAGCAGGACGCCGCCATCGAAAAGCAGCTCGCTTCGGCGCGCCGCCGCCAAGAGGAGTTTCGCGTTTTGTCCGAAAACATGGACGAGGGGCTTGTGGTTGCCTCCCGTCACGGCAAGATCGTTTCCGCCAACGCGGTTGCCCGCGCTTTTATGGAGAGTGAGAGCGAGGGAGACGCCATCACCGAGATCCTTGACGTGGCGCGCGGCGGCAGACACACCGAGCGGTCACTTATGCACGAGAGCCGCTATTACCGTTTGATCGGAAGCCCCGTGTTTCAAAACGAGCGCATCGTCGGCGCGGTGGCGCTTCTTTTGGATGAGACCGAAAAGCGTTCCATGGAGCAATACCGCAAGGAGTTTACCGCCAACGTTTCTCATGAGCTGAAGACCCCTCTTACCTCAATTTCGGGCTTTGCCGAGCTTTTGAAAAACGGCATGGTGGATGCCTCTGACGTACCCGAATTTGCCAAGGACATTTATGATGAGGCGAAAAGACTCTTGACCCTCGTCAACGATATCATTCGGCTTTCCCGCTTGGAAGACGGCTCGCGTCCTTACGAAAGCACCGAGGTCGACCTTTACGAGACTGCAAAAGAGGCGCTTTCCACCGTCCGTCCTGCCGCGGAGAGAATAGGGGTGACCCTTTCCCTTGAGGGCACGCACGAGACGGTCGTTGGGGCAGAGCCCATTCTTTACGACATCATATACAACCTTTGCGACAACGCTGTGAAATACAATCGAGAGGGCGGCTTCGTGCGCGTGTATGTGGGTGAGGGAGAGACGGGTGCCGTCATTTCGGTCGAGGACGGCGGTATCGGTATCCCTTCTGAGCACATTGACCGCATTTTTGAGCGCTTCTACCGCGTCGATAAAAGCCATTCCAAGGAGATCGGCGGCACGGGGCTGGGACTTTCCATCGTTCGTCACGGTGTCGCGTATCACGACGGTGAGGTGTCGCTCACCTCAACCCTTGGGGTCGGCACAAAGGTGACGGTGACCTTAAAGAAATAAAAAATCCCCCAATTTGGGGGAGGGGGATTTCCTTAAAATCCCCCGTTTCTTTTATAACTGCTTGGGACGGCTCTTGGCGAAAAGGGCGGCGAAGAGCCCTGCAATCAGCGCCGCTGTCGTACCGACCGAAGCGGCAGTGAGGCTTCCGGAAAGAATGCCGAGTACGCCCTCCTCTGCCACCGCCTTTTTGACCCCCTCTCCGATTGCTCCGCCGAAGCCGACGAGAGGGACGGTGATACCGCACCCAAAGGTCTCACGCAAGGGGACGTACCAGCCAAAAGCGGAAAGTCCTACGCCAAAAACGACGAAGGCAACGAGAATGCGCGCGGGGGTGAGCTTTGTGAGGTCGATCAGCAGCTGTGCCGCACCGCAAAGGACGCCGCCCGAGAGAAATGCAAGTAAATAATTCATTTACGCCTCCAAGAGAATACAAGGGGCGATGCCGTAGATATCGCCGCCCTGTTGTGTGCTTTGCGGGCTCATCATTGCGCCCGTCGACAAAAATAGGATTTTTTTCATCTCACCGCAGAGAAGCTTCGGGAGAAAATGGGCGGCAAGCACCGCCGCCGAGCATCCGCAGCCGGACGCGCCCGCGTGGGCGTCCTGCCTTTCCCTGTCGTACAAAAGACAGCCGCAGTCGCGGTGCCTTTGAAGCCGTACCCCCTCTTTTTCGCAAAGCACGGAAAGCAAAACGCTCCCCTCCTCGCCGAGGTCGCCCGTGACGATGGCGTCGTAATCGGCGGCACGGGTCCCCGTTTCGCGGAAAAAGGTGAGAATACTGTCGGCGGCGGCGGGCGCCATTGCCGCCCCCATGTTGGCGGGGTCCGTGATGCCGCCGTCCACCATTTTTCCCGCCATGCCGTGCGTAATGCGAACGCCTGTGCCACCCTTTTCGAGGATATACGCCCCTGCGGCGGTTGCTGTCCATTGGGCGGTGGGGGGGCGCTGTCCGCCGTATTCGAGGGGCAGACGGAACTGTCTTTCCGCCGCCGCGTTGTGCGAGGAGCTTGCCGCCGCCGCGCTCGTAACGCCGCCCGAAGCGAGAGCGATGGAAGCGAGAAGCAAGCCCTCCGTCATGGTCGAGCAAGCCCCGTACAGCCCGAAATAGGGAATCCCGAAGGAGAGAAGTCCCGTGGCGCTCGCCATACATTGGTTTTGTAGGTCGCCCGCAAATAAGACCTCGGGTGCTTGGCTTGACTTCCACTTTTTCATAGCGAAGGCGAGCGCCATGCCGACGGCTTCCGCCTCCGCCTGCTCCCACGTTTTTGCCCCAAAGGTGTTTTCCGTGTCATGGAAATCAAACCGTCCGCCCAATGGGCCGAGCGCTTCCTCGCGCCCCGCGACCGAGGCAAAGGCGGCGATATGAATATCCTCAAACGCAAATATCCTTCCCATTTTCATCTCCTTTTTTGATAGAGTTTGCGCAAAAGGAAAGCAAATTATTCTCTTACCCAAGATATAAAAAGGAAAGCGAGAAAAAATATGATCACAAACGCCATGCGGCTTCTTCGGGCGGCAGGAATCCCCTTTGACATCAAGGAATACGAGGTGGATGAAAACGATCTCTCGGGTGTGCATATCGCCGAGAGCCTCGGTATTTCTCCCGACTGCATGTTTAAGACCTTAGTCGCGCGCGGCGCGGGTGGCGGCATTTACGTTTTTTGTATCCCCGCGGCGAGCGAGCTGGACCTAAAAAAATGCGCTTCTCTCGTTGGCGAGAAAAGCGTTGAAATGGTGCACGTCAAGGAGCTTTTGGGGCTTACGGGCTATATTCGCGGTGGCTGCTCTCCCGTCGGCATGAAGAAAAAATATCCGACCTACATGGACGAGACGGCGACCCTCTTTTCCCCGATCTACGTCTCGGCGGGAGTGCGCGGTGCACAACTTGCGATCGATCCCGAGGCTTTGGCGGATTTTGCACAGATTGTCTTTGCGGATCTCATCAAATATTAAACGCGGATCTCATCAAATATTAAATATGAAAAAGCGCGGCGATTTTTCGCCGCGCTTTCGCATTTTAGTTATAGTAGGTCACGCGAATCATGCCCTCGATGGCGGCAAATTCCGCTTCGGAGGCTGCGGGGAGTGCTTCGCCAAGCTCAACGATGGTATAACCGTACTCGCCGCGCGAGCCGTTTGCCATGTTTTCAATGTTGACGTTGTATTTCGCAACGATGCCCGTGATCTGACCGAGGGTGGTGGGAATATTCTTGTGGAGCAGACAGACGCGCTCGGCACCCGTGTGAGGGATGGAGACGTTGGGGAGATTGACGCTGTTCTTGATGTTGCCGCAGGTGAGGAACTCGTCAAGCTCGTGCGCTGCCATAATAGCGCAGTTGTCCTCGGACTCGTAGGTGGAGGCGCCAAGGTGAGGGATGTTGACAATTCCCTTGACACCGATCGTGTCGGGGGTGGGGAAGTCGGTGACGTAGGAGGCGACCTTGCCGCTTGCAAGCGCTTCCTTGATATCGTCCGCATTGACAAGATCGGCACGCGCGAGGTTGATGATGCGAACGCCGTCCTTCATCATGGATATGGTCTTCTCCGAGATCATACCCTTCGTGTCCTTGGTAGCGGGGACGTGCAGGGTGATGTAGTCTGCCTTTGCGAAGACCTCGTCGAAGGAAGCCCCCTTCTCAATAGAGCGAGAGAGGTTCCAAGCGGCGTTGACGGAAAGGAAGGGGTCGCAGCCGATGACCCTCATGCCGAGGTGGGTTGCTGTGTTGGCAACCATACCGCCGATCGCGCCCAGACCGATGACGCCGAGCGTTTTGCCTGCCAGCTCGTGACCGACGTATGCGCTCTTGCCCTTTTCGACTGCCTTTGCGGCGTCGGGATTGCCTGCCAAGGTCTTTGCCCATTCGATTCCGCCGACAACGTCACGCGCGGCGAGGATGAGCGCGGCGATAGCAAGCTCCTTAACGCCGTTGGCGTTGGCACCGGGGGTGTTGAATACCGCGATACCCTCCTCAGAGCACTTGTCAAGAGGAATGTTGTTGACGCCCGCGCCCGCGCGCGCGATGGCGCGAAGCTCAGGGTTAAAGGTCATCTCATGCATGGAGGCGGAGCGCACCATGATGGCGTCGGGGTTTTGGATATCCTCGGCAACCTCGTAAAGATTTTTGTCAAAGACATCGGTGCCGCAAGCGGCGATTTTGTTGAGAAGTTGAATTTTTTTCATTGTTTTCTCTTTTCCGCGGCTTAGCCCTTAGGGTTTTCTTCCGCAAATTTCTTCATGAAGGCAACGAGTGCCTCAACGCCCTCGTAGGGCATAGCGTTGTAGATGGAGGCGCGCATTCCGCCGACCGAGCGGTGACCCTTCAGGTTCACAAGACCCGCCTTTGCGGCATCGGAGGCAAACTTTGCGTCAAGCTCCTTGTCGCCCGTCACAAAGGTAACGTTCATCATGGAACGGCTGGTGGGCTCAACGGGCGCGGTGTAGTAGCTCTGATTGTCAAGGTAGTCGTAAAGCAGGGAAGCCTTGCGCTCGTTGCGGCGCTTCATCTCTTCAAGACCGCCCATGCCGAGGATCCACTCGTAAACGAGCTTTGCCATGTAGATGCAGTAGCAGGGAGGTGTGTTGTACATGGAGTCGTTGTCTGCCATGATCTGCCAGTTGAGCATGGTGGGCGTTTCGGGACGCGCCTTGCCGAGAAGGTCCTCACGGACGATCACGATGGTAAGACCCGCGGGTGCCATGTTCTTCTGCGCGCCGGCGTAGATCACGCCGAAGCGAGAAACATCCACAGGCTCGGAGATGATGCAGGAGGACATATCGGCAACGAGGGGAATGGAGCCGGTGTCGGGAATTTCGGGGAACTTGGTGCCGAAGATGGTGTTGTTATAGCAGATGTGCACGTAGTCGGCATCGGGGCGGAGATCGGAAACGGAGAAGGCGGGAATGCGGCTGAAATTGTCAAGTGCCGAGGAAGCGGCGATCTGTACGTCACCGTACTTCTTTGCCTCCTCGTATGCCTTCTTCGAGAACTGACCCGATACGATGTAGTCAGCCTTGCCGTCGACGGAGAGCAGGTTGAGGGGAACGGCGGCGAACTGAGTGGAGGCGCCGCCCTGCAAAAAGAGGACCTTATAGTTCTCAGGGATGTTCATCAGCTTGCGCAAGGACGCTTCGGCGTCTGCAATGATCTCCTCGTACACCTTAGATCGGTGGCTCATCTCCATAACGGACATTCCTGAGCCCTTGTAGTTCAGCATATCGCGGGCTGCTTCTTCAAGAACAGGAACGGGGAGCATCGAGGGTCCTGCGGAGAAATTAAAAACTCTTTCCATAATTTTTTTTGCACCAAACGGCGCGTCCTTTCTTTCTGCGAGGCAGAATTTATATTAAAATAAATATATACTACTATTATACGATTTTGACAAAAATCTGTCAATATGCTCAAAAACCTAAAAACGACATTTTTTATCGAAAATTGTAAACTTTTTTTGTGCAAAATACCGAAAACAAAAAAATAAAAAAAAAGTGTTGACAAAGGGACGATTTCGTGGTATAATAACACGGTCGACCCAAGAAACCCAATTAACGGCGGAATAGCTCAGTGGCTAGAGCATCCGGTTCATACCCGGCAGGTCATAGGTTCAAATCCCATTTCCGCCACCAGGCCCGTTGGTCAAGCGGTTAAGACACGGCCCTTTCACGGCTGTAACATGGGTTCGATTCCCGTACGGGTCACCAGAACGAAGCACCTCATTTGAGGTGCTTTTTTTCGTTCTGGTGACCCGTACGAGGAATCTCACTCAGCATCGAGCGCAAAGCGCGACGATGCATGGGTGCGTGAGGTGGAGCGCAGAGCGACGCCCGCTCGCGAGGCGGCGGCAAGCCCACCTCCCCCGATTTCGCCAAAGGCGAAAGTCGGCTCCGTACGGGTCACCAAAAAAATCCTCGTTCTTTGGAACGAGATTTTTTTATTTGTGCCGAAGGCGCAACATCGTTCGCACGCAGTGCGTCATCATTTCGAGCGAAGCGAGAACATCTTGCCGCGAAGCGGCTTTTTTTGTTGGATTTGCGGATTTAAATGACAGCTCACTGTGTTCGCATAATAGCTCGCAAGGCTCTCTTATGTAGCGGACCGACTTGCAAAGGACAAGCCTGCGTCACGGTGCCAAAGTTGACAAAAAATGTACGTCCCCAAGTGTCCCGAATACTTTTCCGGAGTAATCAATGTTGAAAACAACAATCGCGGGAAACGGTTAAAAGATATAACAAAAATAGTGAAGACCCCGCACACTTTATACTTCGGCTGAAATCGCTTGAAAAAGCAGTGCCGACCTATGATCTTGCGGGATCTTCTAAGGATAGTATACCCGAAACCTCCGCAAAAAGCAACCCCTCTGACGAAAATTCTTTGGGAAAATCGAAAGATTCTCCCGACATCCGATATTCGTTGCCCGACGGTATGAATTTGGACGAGAGTGTTGACACGTACACGGAAGAGCAGTATAATAGTTTCGGGTGGGCGCGATACTCGGAAGCGTTGACAAAGAACGAGCTTGACGATCTGTATTCGAAGCTACAGGAGAAGAAAAACTTGCGTAGATTTAAGCAATCTGCGCAGGGAGAAGCTATCATCGAGGTCAACAACAAGCCGCACACCACATTAGGTGTAGATAACGTATTTGTTTTTGTGAAAGGCAAAGCGACAGAGCCTGAAATCACGAGGGTTATGCGTGTGTCTTTGTTTAGCGAAACAGATATGCAGAAAGTGAGGAAATATATTTATGCAAGAGAGAAAAGCAGTCCCGACGGCAGAGAGAGCATCATTGTTAGAAACATTTTTGACAGTGGACTTTTCGCTGAATACCGAAGAGAAGATTTCGGAAGCTATCAAGAATACCTGTCTGAAATCAGGAAGCGAAGTAGCGGAAGCAAAAGCAAAGGAAATCCGCTTGTTAATCGAGTCGGGAATGAGCGAGAGCGAGATCTTAGAGGCTCTAAAGACGATGTAAGCCACTCCCTCCCCTCCGACTTTGACCCCAACGCGCCCCTGCTCGACGAGAATGGGAAGCCGATCGCGTTTGAAAATGTGGTCGAAAACGGCAGAACGGGGACAAGCGGGGACGTACATTATTTGTCACAGTAATTGAACCCAGCGCCGAAGGCGCATGGGTGCGTGAGGTGGAGCGCAGAGCGACGCCCGCTCGCGAGGCGGCGGCAAGCCCACCTCCCCCGATTTCGCCAAAGGCGAAAGTCGGCTCCGTACGGGTTGCATCCACAGCTTCGCATTGTTTCCATTCCACCTGTGACGGATCCCAATACGCTCGCTGTGCGAGCGATGCCATACACGCCTACGGCGTGATTCTTGCTCTCACCGTCTGTGAGAGCTTTTTCTTTGATTTCTGCGTGTCAGATTTTATAGTGTAAATGATATCAAATGATAATTGCCGCTATCGGCAAAATATCTACAAAGTATATTTGTGTTTTGACTTGATATTTTGCCGATAGTATGGTATAATATACACACAAAGAATTGCAATTGCAATTCTTTGTGCTGCGCCCCACGCGCATTTGCGCGGCTGTGTTATTGACGGCTTCGCAAAATGCTCTTGCGAGCAAGCATTTTTGCTCATGGTATAATAGTATTGTAAAAATCCGAAGGAGGAAATCCTATGAATTATATATCCGTAAGCGAGGCTGCAAAAAAGTGGAACATCTCCGAGCGTAGTGTCCGCAATTACTGCGCCGAAGGACGTGTGCCCGGTGCTGTTCTCATGGGTAAGGTCTGGATGATCCCCGAAGGTGCGGAGAAGCCAATCCGCAAAACCCGCAGTGATGCTGCGCCCGAAACCTTGCTTGATATACTGCAGAGAGAAAAGAATACATCCCTTTCGGGAGGTATCTATCATAAGGTTCAGATCGAGCTGACCTACAACTCAAACCACATGGAAGGCAGCCGTCTGACTCACGACCAGACGAGATACATTTTTGAGACCAATACCATCGGTGCTACAAACGATAGTGTAAACGTAGACGATATTGTGGAAACCTCAAACCATTTCCGTTGCATTGATCTT
>SVRR01000003.1 GCA_015064745.1 Oscillospiraceae bacterium
GTCTACGAATGCAACGTGACCGGTCCATCCGGGAGAGGTAGAAATGATGTCTGCGCCACCCTCGGAAATATCGTTGATGATCTTGGAGTAATCGTTGATATTCGCATTGGTGGGGTAGTGAACGTTTGCGAGAGGCATACGGAGCTTAGGATCGATCTGGTATACCAAATACTTCAGCATAGAGTGAACGAAGCCTGCCTCGTAGGTTTCGGGAGCGATGTTGCCATCCTGGTCTGCCCATTCATCCTCTGCAAAGATGTGCACCTTGGAGCAGTCAACCTTGAAGTAGTTGATCAGCTGTGCAAGAGGAATATAGGTGTCGGGCTCGGGGTTACCGAGGATCATGGTGAAGGTTCTGCCTGCCTCGGAAGCTGCCTTAAGGCGTGTGAAAAGCGTGGAAATCAGAACGGGGTGAGGGTTCATCATAACCTTTACCTCGAACTCGGGATGCCACCAATCCTCACGCTTCTCAAGGTCTGTGCCGCTGATCTTGCGAACTCTTTCGCAAACTTCTTTGTCCTTAAAGGGCACAAAGTCTGCAGGGTTGAAGTTAAAGCCTGTTGCGGGTTCAAAAATGCTCATACTGTTTCTCCTTTAAAAATTACTTTCTTTATATCAAAAAATTGATCAACGAAAACGAGGTCGGCAACGTTACCGACGGCAATCGCGCCTCTATCCCAAAGTCCAAGGGCGCGGGCAGGGTTGGTGGAGGCAAAGCGGAAGGCATCACATACCGAGCAACCCATATGGAAAAGCACGTTACGGCAGGCAAGCTCCAGGGTCATTGCCGAGCCTGCAATCTCTCCTGCGTGGTCGAAGTTGATGTCGGTGGCTTCTTCAAACCCTTCGGGCACGGGACCGTCGTCGACGAACTGGTCGGAGATGAGGATGATACGGTCATCTCCCTTCACACGGCGGACAAGTCTCTGCATATAAGGCACGACATGGGCACCGATACGGTCGCAGATCAGCTCCGCGTAAATTTCCTTGTTGTAGTTGACCGCCTCATCCACGCAGACGCCGCGGCACTCGGAATAATGCTCAATGGTGCCCGTTGCATTGGTGTGGTGGGTGGCAATCTTCAATCCGTATGGAATGAAGCGCTCCACCTGCTCGGGGGTCGCCGCGCTGTGCGCAACGGCAAAAACACAATTGGGGATCTCGCGCTTAACGTCGCGGACGAAGTCCTCGATTCCCTCACGCTCGGGGGCGATGCACCAAACGCGGGTATATTTCTTGGACTTTTCAATCAGGGGCGCGTAATCCTTACGGAACACCCCAAAGCGCCAGCTGTTCTTATCCTGATTACAGCCGAAGCCCGGATTTAAGTAAGGTCCCTCCATGTAATAACCGAGGAAGTTCGGAAAATTTCCGCTTTCATACGCCTCGTTGATCTTCTCGATGGCGGCAACAAAGGCGGCTTGGTCAAGGCTGTAATAAAGCGCGGGCAAAACGCTCGTTACGCCGTGCTTTAAAAGCTCCTTTCCGCAAAAAACGGGGTCCTCCGTGAAGTACACCGCACCCGCGGCGTGGGTATGGATATCAATAAGTCCGGGACCGACGTAGGCACCCTCGGCATCGATGATCTCTGCCCCCTCGGGCACGGGTACATCCTTTGCCTTGCCTACCGCGCGAATGACGCCGTCCTCAAAGAGGATCACGCCGTTCGGGATCACGTGGTCGGGCATGATAACGTTGGCATTTACGACAGCTTTCATGCCGTCTCTCCTTTCATGCACGCAAAATAAACTTTTCTCCCTTATATTATAGGATGAAATTTCCTCTTTGTCAATAGAATTTCGCAGAAATGGGAAGAAAAAATACAGAAAAGTCGTCATTTTCTGCAAATGACGACTTGCGCTTATATTCCCTTTGGCATTTCCGTTCGCAACGCGCCGAGATATTCCTCCACGATGCGCTCTTCACGAAAGGCGCCATCCTCGTAGGTAACCACGGTGACGGAGGCGTTAGGGGCGAAGGGGAGTTTTTCGCGCCACTCTTCCACAGGAATGCCGAGATAAGCCCCACGCAACGCCTTTATCGTACCGCCGTGGGTAGCGACAGCAACAGTTTTTCCCTTTTCCGCTTCGGCAACGCGCAAAAGCGCGTCAAGCGCACGGCGGGCAAGCGCCGACCAAGCTTCGCCGCCCTCGGGGACGAAAGAATCCGAGGCGTTCGCCCATTCACGATAGGCGTCTCCATACCGCTCGATGAGTGACGCAACGACCTCCCCCGACCAAGCACCGCAATTCATTTCTCTGAAATCGGGGTCGGTGAAAATGGGGAGCTTTGTAAGCTCAGCAAGCGGACGCACGGTATCGACAGCGCGAGAGAGATCGGAGGAATAGATGGCGTCAACGGTATAGTTTTCATAAATATATCGGCTCGCCGCCTCCCCTTGCAAAACACCGAGAGGGGTTAAGGGAGCGTCAAGCTGTCCTGTGAGAGTGCCGTCCTCGTTGGAGGTGGAAAAGCCGTGTCGAATAAGAAGCAGGGTAGTCATAATTTCTCCTTTTTCCCGTTTGTCACACAATCGCAAGCGGGAATATCCGTATTAAAATTGCCGGCAGGAAGGACGCAAGCCTCGACCGCATTCAAAAGCAGCTTTCCACCTTCATCGTAAGAGCAAAGGAAATGCTCTCGCCCGCATCCAGCATGCTGCAAGCAAAGCGGTCGTCAAGCTCGGGTCGTGGCAGGCTCAAAGCCGACGACGTAAAGCCCCGACGCGGCGCTTTTCCATTCCACAAAGCAAGGGAGGGTGTCTCCCGAGTAGGAAAGGACGAAGCGTTTGCCGTTTTTGGCGTTTTCAAGCGCGATCTCGGGCTTGTTGAATTTCAAGAAATAACAGCATTCCTCCGCGCCGACGGTGGGTTCCTCTACCGCGTAGCGCGTTTTCCACTCGCTCTCGGCGTGGGGCGTTCGCGGCTCGCAGAACGCGATATCCGCTACGATCCTTGCGCCCTCGTCCAGCATAGGGTATCCAATGTTTACGTGATAAAGGAGCGCGTAATTTTCGAGGGAGAAGCCCTCGTTCGTCAAGGTGTCCTCTATCGTTACGCACGACGTTCCCACGAGCGACGTGATCTTACGGCGCAAAACGAGATTTTTGACAGCGAGATTGGTGTCGCGCACGATAGCCTCCACGACGATCTCCTTGTCCGTAAGCTCGGCGCGCACGATCTCGGCGGGGATGTTATGAAGCGTGCCGTGCGGCTCGAAGCCCTTTCTTCCGCCGACGTTATCAAGACCGCAGGTGTAGACCATGCCGCCCTCAAAGCGACGGGAAAAGGCAAGCTCACGCTTTTCAAACCCGTTTTTCGAAATGAAGGAGAGGTTTTCGCCCGCGTGATACATCTGCATCACGTCACACGCCTTGCTGACATTCAGCAAAAAGCGAAGCTTGCCGTTGTCGCAGTCAATAACCTCGATGCCGTTTTCTTTTCCCTCGGTCAGGGTATAGCGACGAAGACTCGCCACCTGCATAAGATTTGAAACTTTGCCGTCCTTTTTCTGTTCCTTTTGGATTTTGTTTAAGCTTACCGTAAAATCATACCATTTCAAAAGAGCATTGTCAAGGTGAAATATTCAACCACAGCCGAAAGTGAAATAAAATTCGCCATCACATTTGCGAAGCAAATATTGCACAGCGAAGCCATTTCACTTGGCGTAGCCAAATTTCACTCGCCGCAGGCAAATTTCGTTGAAAAAGCACTTGCGAAAGCAAGTGCTTTTTCCTGGCACCCGCAGCGGGAATCGAACCCACAACTAGCCCTTAGGAGGGGCTTGTTATATCCATTTAACTATGCAGGCGTATGAGGGAGAAGCGTGGCTTCTCCCTGTTTTTCGTTATGCAAGGGGAATTTCGTGGTGCTCTACGATCTCGTGCTTCATGTTTGTGAAGGCGACGTCAAGGCGGTCGGGATAATAGGTGATGGCACCGCCGAGGAAATCATTAGCCTTCACGTCGGAGGCGACGACAACGGGATAACTGTGCGGCACGATGTTGCGCGAGTCATCCTTGTTGAGAAGAAAGCACCTGTGGTAGTGACCGCAGAGCATAAACTTGATGCCGAGCTTTTCAAGCGAATCCGTCCAATCGGCATAAACATCGGCATCGATATTGAACACGTCTGCTTTATTGAAGGTCGTCATGTTGGGGCAAACGTGGGTGACGGCAAAGTCAAATTTCTCGCCCTTGTCGGCAAGCACCTTCAAAAATCGCGCCTCACTCTTGCGATACTCGTGGAAGCGATTGAGACCGCGGTATTTTTCGGGAACGCCCTCGGTATTGTCGTATTGGGGACCCTTATCCGGCTTATCCTCGCCGCAATCAAGGACGAGAAGGCGCAAAGGACCGATGTTAACGGCATAGTAAGTATTGCCGTTTGCCGTGGGGAAATACTCGGTAAAGCGTTCGGAAAGGCGCCCTCTCGTATCGTGGTTGCCGCGCGAGAAGATCATGGGGATTTCTCCCCCACCGATCTCGCCGAGAAAGGCAAGCGTGCTTAAGTATCCTTCTTCGGTATTGAATTCAAAGATATCGCCATTGATCACGAAGAGATCAAGCGTGTCTCCGAAATAACCGACCGTCTTTTGGGCGTTTCCAAAATAGCCGTGCACGTCGGCGACGTGGTAAATGCGGATCCCCTCTGACTTTTCGATGGGACGGAAAGGAAAGGACACCGCCTCGTGAGGAGCAAAAACGGTAAAATAGGACTTTTTACCGAGACTCGGACGAAACACGACGGTATAGTTTTTTGCCGCGTTCAATGCGCTTTGCGGCACGCGGATCTTAAAGTAGTCCGCTTCGGCGCGACAAACACCCGCGCGGGTGTCGTGATAAACCTCGTCTCCGATCTCGACGAGAGCCATGCCTACCGTTTTCGTGGCAATCAGGATCTCGTAGTCCTCCTCGACCGCGCAAACGGTGGGAGCAAAGCGCAAGGAACAAGCATTAATCATTTTCGTTTTCCTCAGCGTTATTTTCGGCTTCGGGGAGAATATAGGAGGCAAGCGTCGCAACGAACGCCTCGTCCGCATTGATGCGGATGAGTACCGACGTCTCGCCCTCAAAATGAAGAAGCGTATAGCTATCTGCCAAAAGATGGGAAGAAAAGTTGAAAACGGGAAGCTTGGGATGCGCGGTTGCGCCGTTCGCGTTGCTTTGCAGCTCCATCACGGCGGAAAGCGCGGACAAGGGAAGCTTTTGCTGGGTAAAGGCTTTTTTGCCTTGTATACGAACGATAAGTAAATAATCCCCGTCATTCTCGGAGACGATCTCGTACTTATATGCCGTACCGATATAGCGAATAAAGATATACGCGGCTACGATAAGCGAGATAAAAGCAATTACCTGCCCAACGATGGGCGTAGTGATTTTAAGTGCCAAGGCAACCCCCGCAAGCACGGCGATCCCAAGGAAGATAAAGAAGGCAAGATAAGTATTTTTACGGTCGCCACGGCAAAGATACGCCGTTGTTCTTTCCTCCGTCACTTGGGGAGATCCTCCTTGTCGATCTTGTACTCGGAAAAGGGCATATCCACCATGTTTTCACCGTCCGACGCCTGCGCCTCGTAAACGCAGATGTGACCGAAGGGCTCTGCTTCTTCACCATAATAGATATCCACACGCATCCAAGCCGCACCCTCAAAATCAACACCGTCAAAGACCAGCTTGCCGTAACGGTACATATAAGCATCGTCCTCAGAAAGATATCCCGCCTCATAGGTGCGGTATTCCCCGCCCTCGGCTGTGGTGTTGTAGGATGCCGTAAGCGTATAGCGGAAAAGACCCTCATCGGGCTCGGGAGTCTCTGCGAGCTTGTAAAAGGCAGCTACCTTGGGTAAAGAGCTTTCGTTATAGCGCACCGTGACCTGCAAATTACCCGCGTCACGCACGACGATCAGACCGGAGGCAAAAAAGTTACCGTCATCGGCACTGTCGTAGGGGAAACGAATGTTTTGCGTTTCGGCTTTTATCACGCCGCTGTGCGATTCGTAATATTCGGTCAGGGCATCGGTAAAGACCATGCGCACGGTATCTTTCGGGTAATGCTCGGCGATATAGATGCGGAAGATCACAGCACCAAAAACGAGACAAAGACAAAAAGCGAGGCAAAGCGCCATTGCTTTACGAAACATCTTCACCGTTTTTCCCTCCTTCGTCCGTTGTCTTATTTATTATACTACACTTTGGGCATAATGTCAAATACATTCCGAAATTTTTTTTGTTTTTTTTCAGAAAAAAGGGTAAAAAAATCTTTCTTTTCCTCTTGACAAACGATAAAATAAAAGGTATAATGATTTGTACGGTTGTGAAACAAAACGGCCGTAGAAATCGGGTGATCGTATGAAATTAGATTTGAGGGCACTCCTTGCAGGTGAATACCGCACGCTTCCCGTTCTTTTTGATTTGGAGCTCACGGAGTCCCATGACAATCATTTCTCCGGTTTGACAGACATTCGCTTTGATACACCCTTGCACGTGGAGGGCACCATTACCAACACGTCGGGTTATATCCG
Organism: Oscillospiraceae bacterium; assembly: GCA_015064745.1. GTDB lineage: Bacteria > Bacillota > Clostridia > Oscillospirales > CAG-272 > UBA1740. The sequence continues at coordinate 6,523 of SVRR01000003.1, forward strand.
AATGTTGCTGACTTTGTCGGTCTCTTACACTGCGTCTTGTGCGCGGTGCCTTGAGGACGTTTCGGGCAGCTTCTCCTTCGACGTGGAGCGCACGGTGGTCACGCCTAAGATGGCGGAGGACCTCACCGAAGACCGCATCGACGAGCTTGTGGTGGTGGAAGACGGTTTCCTATCGCTTGACGAGCTCCTGACCGAATGCCTTGAGCTTTCTCTTCCCTTCCGCTTCTTGTGTCGCGAGGACTGCAAGGGTCTTTGCCAAAGATGCGGAAAGAACCTAAACGACGGTCCTTGTGACTGCGAAGAGAAGGAAATAGACCCCCGCCTTGAGCCGTTGCGCAGGCTTCTTGAAGAAATGAAGGCGGAAGAAAGCCAAAACGGTGACACTCAGGTTTCATCCCAACATGAAGAAAAATAAAATACAGTTAAGCTGTTAACAGGAGGTTGCAAAATGGCAGTACCAAAGGCAAAAACATCGAAGGCTCGCAGAAACTCCAGACGCTCCAGCGTTTGGAAGCTTGAAGCTCCCGCAATGGCAAAGTGCCCCAACTGCGGTGAGATGAATCTCGCTTACCGCGTTTGCAAGAAGTGCGGTTTCTACGACGGCGAGAAGGTTCTCGACAAGGTAGAGGGCTGATTTCGAATAAAACGGTGTCGCCATGGCACCGTTTTTCTCTTTTGCACAAAAATTGGCGGCGACAATCGTTTTTTTCCACAAATTTGGCATTTCCCTCTTGACATTTTTACGCAAGCATGTTATAATGAACGCGAGGTTTGGTATATTTATGCCTTGCGTTTTTAACATCGTAAAATAAACAGGTGGTATATACAATGAAAAAGAAGATTTTAGCACTCATTCTTGTTCTCGCAATGCTGCTTTCTTGCGCGCTCATGCTGACGTCCTGCCCCGGTGATCAGCCTGACGATACGCCCGGCGGCGATACATCAGATCCCGAGTTGAACCTTGATGAGAGCCTTAACGCGGGAACAGGTTCTTCTGCGCCCAGCGCGATTACTGACCCCAACAACCCCAATGCGTCAGGCGACGAGGATAAATACATTCATGACCGTTGATGCCTGTTTTGCAGGATAGAAAAAGGCTGAGTCATTTAGAATTCAGTAATTTTAGTGTTTTTTGTTCCAAAAAACGCAAAATCTCCGATTTTGTCTCAAAATCGGAGATTTTTTACTGAATTCGTGTTTTTTAAGAAGAGACTAGATGGATTTAGAACAGAATTTTTCGTTCTTCGTCCGTCACCGAAGAAAAACGATTAATGATCGTTTTTTCAAGGCTGTAACTGAAATAAGGAAAAATGAAGCGAGGCTGTGCCGAGCACGCTTTCCCAAACGAAAGGATAATCTCATGGAAGAACGAAGCATTTCACTCTCGGCACTTTTACCCGTCATTCGTGATGTTCTTGCAGCGGGCGGCGAGTTTTCGATCAAGCCGCGCGGAAAAAGTATGCTTCCCTATCTTCGCGAGGGGCGAGACTCTGTTGTGCTGAGTCCCCTTACGCAGAACCCCAAAAAAGGGGATATCCTCCTTTACCTGCGCGCAAACGGCGCGCCTATACTTCACCGCGTGGTACGTGTGGAGCGCAACGGAACGCTTTCCATGCGCGGAGACAACCAATATTTCATCGAACGCGGCATTCGCTCTGAGCAGGTGGTAGCCATCGTAAAGCGCTTTTCAACACGAGGGCACGAAAGACATACGGATTCCTTCTCTTCCCGTCTTTACTTATTGCGTCGAAGAATGAGCTATCCCTTCCGCTATCTGTTTTTCGGTGTGCTACGCCGCGTTAAGCGCCTTTTGAAAGGAGTAAAGACCCATGGCTGAAAAAGAGCTTCATCGCCCCAAAAAGCCGAAAACAGCATGCGACTCCTGTATTCATTTCGTTTTTGACGAGGATTACGCCGAGGAGGTATGCGAGGTCGCGCTGGATGAGGATGAAATGCTTGCCTATGGCTACGGCACTCGACGAGACTGTCCCTACTATCAGTATAAAGACGAGTATATTAACGTAAGGAAACAAATTTAACGTAAAAAACCGCAGACGATTTCGTCTGCGGTTTTGATTTTTGGTTTTTACGCCTTGCCGCCAAGCATGCTGGCGATCTCGTCACCGAAGTTGTCTTCTCTCTTCTGGAGACCCTCGCCCTTATCGTAGCGGTAGAAAGCAACGACCTTGATGTCGCCGCCAAGCGCCTTTGCGGTATTCGCAACGTATGCGCTGACCTTCATGTTGTCTTCCTTGACGTAAGCCTGCTCTACAAGGCAGTTTGCATCGTAGAACTTGCCCAGCTTGCCCATGATAATGCCCTCGAGCATCTTTGCGGGCTTGCCCTGCATCTTGGGATCCTGCTCCATCTGCTTGAGAAGGATCTCCTTCTCCTCTTCGATAACGGATGCGGGAACAGAAGCCTTATCCACGTACTGGCAGCTCATAGCAGCGACCTGGAGTGCGATGTTCTTTGCGAACTCCTTGAACTCTGCCTTTTCCGCGATCTCAGCAGCGGTCTCAAACTTCACGATAACGCCCGTCACGCCCACACCGTGAACGTAGGTAGAAACGGTACCCTCAACGATCAGGAAGCGGCGGAGGCTAAGCTTTTCACCGATGGTGAAGGTCTTTTCCTGGAATGCGGCCTCAACGGTATCGTCGGTGTTATCAAACTTGCAAGCCATCAGTGCCTCAACGTCTGCGGGACGGTTTGCGATGATGGTGCGGAGAATGCCGTCAACGAAAGCGCGGAAGGTTTCATTCTTGGCAACGAAGTCGGTCTCGGAGTTGACCTCGACCATAGCGGTTACGCCGCCCTCGGTGAGGATAGCAACAAGACCCTCGGCAGCAATTCTGCTTGCCTTCTTTGCGGCGGTAGCCGCGCCCTTCTCACGAAGAACCTTGATTGCCTTATCGAAATCGCCGTCTGCCTCGACGAGCGCGTTCTTGCAGTCCATCATGCCGCAACCGGTCTGTTTTCTCAGTTCGGCAACATCTTTTGCGGTAAATGCCATTTTTTCTTACTCCTTATTTTAATTATTCTGCCTCTACTGCAGCCTCTTCTGCCGCAGGAGCTTCCTCGGCGGTGTCAGCGAGCTGTTCGCCGCCCTTAGCCTCGATAACTGCATCAGCAAGCGCGCCGCCGATGAGCTTGATCGCGCGGATAGCGTCATCGTTACCGGGGATGATATAGTCTGCATCCTCAGGATCGCAGTTGGTGTCAACGATAGCGACAACGGGAATACCGAGCTTCTTTGCCTCGGTTACAGCGATGTGCTCCTTGCGGGTGTCAACAACGAAGACAGCTGCGGGAAGGGTATCCATGTTCTTGATACCACCGTAGTTCTTTTCGAGATCCTCGATCTCCTTGATCTTCTTTGCGACTTCCTTCTTGGGAAGAAGGTTGAAGGTGCCGTCCTCTTGCATTCTGGTCAGCTCGTTGAGACGGTTGATGCTCTTACGGATGGTCTTGAAGTTGGTCAGCATGCCGCCGGGCCAACGAACGTTGACGTAGAACATGCCGCATCTCAATGCCTCTTCCTTCATGGTCTCGGCTGCCTGCTTCTTGGTACCGATGAAGAGGATGGAGCCGCCCTCCTGTGCGATGCCGTTCACGAAGTTGTAAGCCTGCTCAAACTTCTTAACGGTCTTTTGGAGGTCGATGATGTGGATACCGTTTCTCATGGTGAAGATGTACTCAGACATCTTGGGGTTCCACTTCTTGGTGGGGTGACCGAAATGGACACCTGCTTCCAAGAGCTGCTTGATGGAAATTTCGAACATTTTAATGTTCCTCCTTTTGGTTTTTCCGCCATAACGCCTTGCTTCTCCGCAACCGCTTTTCACGGCACCGGCGGATTCCGACGCTATGTGAGATTTTTTTCCGCGTTTTTCGCGCAGATGGATTTAATATACCATACTTTTATTTCAAAATCAATAGTCTTTTTGCACGTTTTCAGAAAATTTACATTTACTTCCTTTTTTTCTTGTCGGGAAGTGGTAAAAGCCCCTCCGCGTTGACCAAAATAACGTCCTCCCCGATACGCACGATCTTATCCCAAGGAATCACGATCCTCCCCTTATTTCCAAGTCCGAGAAAGCCGCCCTCCACAGGAACGATTATGGCGGTAAGCTTGCCGTCGCATACGTTGAATTCCACCTCGGAAACACACCCTAGCTTTTTGCCGTCACAAACGTTGACGACCTCCTTTTCTCTGAAATCCTCGCTATTACATCTTTGCATCCGTTCGCCTCCTCATACAGTAATACACTCTATATATACGGCGCGCTACCGATATTTATGGCTAAAATTTACATTTAGGGCTTTCTTTTTCCCAAAAAACGTGCTACAATAAAAGCGTATCCATATCAAACAGAGGTTTCTATGAAGCAATCGAAGCAAATTTTGTTTTTCACGCTCTCGGTCGTGGGGTTTGCCACGTTTGAGTGCCTTTTGACGGCACTTCTCTCTCCCCTTGTGGAAGAAAGTCTTTTTTTAAGCAGGATATTCCCTTACGCGGCACGGCTGCTTGCCGTGATCCCGCCCTTTCTTGCCCTCGGCACGGCAGTAGGGGCTATCCGCGTGCGCGGTCTTGGCTATTCCCTGCTCTTCATCGGCATTTACGCCGCCGTCTCCCTTTTCGCGCAGATCCCTATTTCCCTTTTCGCATATTCGGAAGCGGACTCCGCGCCTTATGCGTTGCTCCTCTTCTCTTATATGCTGAGCGCCGCCGTCACAGCTCTTTTGTTTCTCTTTGCCCTTCTCCTCGGCTACGCAATTTTTCTCCAAAACGAGCGTGTGTCGGAGGACACGCCGCTCTTCTCTCTTCAAGGCAAGGACGCGCGCGCGCTTGCGCTTGCCGCCGCCCTTCTTACCTTGTATCATTTAATCCGCGAGGTCATTGATATTTTCGGCTACGTGCGGGATAACCTCTACATCGTCGCGTGGGAAGACCTGCTTTTCATGCTGCTCTCCCTCTTCTTTTTCCTTGCCCTCGGTGTCTTTTGCTTTTGCACGGGTCGCGTGGCAGAATGCATTTTCTCCACGGCGCCCTCTCTCCCTGCAAGCGAGGAGGACGATTTCATTTAATCGCCGAACAAAAAAGAGCAACCGCAGTTGCTCTTTTTTCATTTTCCCTCGTACGGCGGCGCACTCTCACAAACGAAAGCGCCTTCAATATCCTCCGCAGCATAACGTGCCGACTCTTCGCTGTCAAAAACGCCGAAAACGGCTGTGCCGCTCCCCGTCATCATTGCCGCCCGCGCGCCAAGCGAAATGAAGCGAGAGCGAAGCGCTGCCGCCTGCGGAGACATGGGTAAAATAACACCCTCAAAAGCATTGTATATACCGTCAAGCCCATCCTCCTCGAAGAAGGAAAAGAGCATCTCGTGCAGAGCTCCGTCGTCGTTTTTATATCCGTCAAACGCTCCGTCAAGCAAAGCGTATGCCTTCGGTGTCTCTACCCGTTCGTCTTCCGGCACAGCGATCACAAAATGCATGTCTTCCATGGGATACGCCGTCATTTTCTCGCCCCTTCCCTCGCAAAGGCGCGTACCGCCAAGAATGCAAAAGGGCACGTCCGAGCCAAGGCGCGCGCCAAGGGAAAGAAGCGCTTCCTTTGAAAGCGGATAGGCAAAAAGCGCGTTGAGCGCTCTGAGCGTTGCCGCGCAATCCGCGCTGCCGCCGCCGAGTCCCGCGCGATCGGGAATGCGCTTTTCCACCCGCACCGTAACCGCCGCCGATATCCCCGTTTCTTCCAAGAAGGCTTCTGCCGCCAGATACGCAAGATTTCTTTCGTCGCCGGGAATATCGCTATCGATCATTTCCACCGTGATGCAGCTGTAATCCGCAAGCTTGGCATTTACAGTCACGGTATCAGCGAGCGTCACCGTGTGCATCACGCTTTTCAGGTCGTGAAAGCCGTCGGGGCGTTTCCCCACGACATCTAGATACAAATTCAATTTGGCGTAAGCCACTTCGGTACGTTCCATTCTCGTTTTCCTTTGGCATTTGATGCTTTCATTGTACTCCATTGTCGCGAAAAAAGCAAGAGTTACCGATAAAAAAATAATTTTCCCTCTCTTTTCTCATTTTCCCCTTGCTTTTTTCACCTTGTTGTTGTACAATTAAAGTGAATAAAAATCTAATGAAAGGAATTTCGAATGCTCCCCTTTAAGCCAAAAAAGCAATACACCCTGATTGCTATATACGCGAGCGTCACCATTGCGGTCGCCATTCTGTTCGGCGTGGCTCTTTTTTACCTAAGAACCATCGGAAGCTGGATTTCGAATTTGATTTCCGCGCTTTCTCCCCTCCTTTACGCCTTGATGATCGCGTATCTTACCCGTCCCTTAGTCGTTCGCTTTGAGGGCCTTTATCGCAAGCTTTTACGTTTTAAGCAGCAAAAGGATGAAACGAAAAAAGAACGTTTAGACGTCGTCATACGGTTGATATCCATCGCATCCTCTTTTATCCTGCTTTCTTCCATCATTCTATCCTTCTCTCTATTCGTCGTTCCGCTTTTACTCGGCGATACAAAGCTTCTCGGCGAAAGACTTGTACAGCTGGCAGAGCGCCTCGTTGAGCTCGCCAACAGTTTAGGTTCTACCTTTGGCTTTCATCTGTCGGCAGATAAGCTTCTGGATTTTTTACAAGGCTCAAGAACAGTCATTATGAACGCCTTGACCGAATTTGGCACTGCCTTTGCTATGACGGTCTTCGAAATTTTGGTGGGCGTTTGCGTTTCGGTAAGCGTCCTATACTACCGCGGCGCTCTTGCCGCATCCGTGCGCCGTTTTGGTGCCGCAGTCTTCTCCTTCAAGGTTTTTCGCTACCTTGAAAAGGTCGTCTTTTACTCCAACCGTGTGTTTGGAAAATATCTCATCGGCAAAATCGTTGAGTGTAGCATCGTCGGACTTATTTATCTTATCGTACTCCCCATTATGGGCGTTCCCTACCCCTTCCTCATCACCATCGTGATGACCATCACTAACTTTATTCCCATCATCGGTGCCATTCTCGGCGGCATCCCCTGCGGTATTTTGATCTTGACCGGAGAAAACCCCATTCTCGCTCTCTGGTTTGCTATCCTTGTTCTCGCCATCGAACAGCTTGATGGGAACATCATATTCCCCAAGGTTATCGGTTCTATTATCGATCTTCGTGCCGTTTGGATCATGATTGCCGTCGCGCTTTTCGGCGGTTCCTTTGGCATCATCGGTATGTTTCTTTCCCCACCCTTGTTCAGCATCATCTATATGCTTTTAAGAGACGGTACGAATCACCGTCTGGAAAAGAAGGGACAGCCGACCGCGACCGACTATTACACCGATCTTTTCGCTACCACAGCGCCGCCCCGCAAGCGGAAGCTCAAATATCTCTTTTTCCTCGGTGAGCGCGATCACGAGGAAAACGACCACCAAAACAAGCGTTGAAAGGAGGAAAAGCATCCGTGAAAAAACTGAATCAAACCTATTTTACCATCGCTGTTTACGTGCTTGGCGTCATTGCTTTTTCTCTCGTATTTCTTTTGCTGTTCACCAACCTCGGCACGATCACCTCGGCACTCACAACCTTTCTCACCGCGATCAGCTCCATCCTGTACGGTATACTCTTCGCATTTCTGCTTTTCCCCGCTGTGAAGCGCTTGGACGCCCTTTATACACGTCTGCTTTGTCAAAAAAAGCCGCACCCCCATTTAGCATCCGGTTTTTCCATCGCAACCGCACTTCTTATCGCGCTTGGACTTATTGCAGCACTCCTTGTTGTGATCATTCCCCGTCTTATTAACGACGCGGGCGAGCTTTACCATTTTATCCTTATAACCAAGGCGCGTGTTGACGATTTTGTAGCGCAAAACGCGGCGACACACCCCATACTTCGCGACCTGTACGCTACGCTTTCAGAGCTATTGTTCGGCACGAGCAATAGCACAGCTTTCGTAGATTCGCTCGTTTCCTCTTTAAGCGAGCTTCTATCCACTGTGGTAGGACAGGTTTCGAGCATTTTCATGGGACTCATTATTGCCGTTTACCTGCTTGCCTCCCGCCGTATCATATCGGGCATCACGGGCAAGCTCGTGGTAGCGCTTCTTCCGGAACGCCACGTAAACCGCTTTGTTCTCTTCTTCAAGCGACTTTATACGGATTTCGCGTCCTTCTCCTTTCACAGACTTATCATCGCCTTTTTCTTTGGCGGCATGACCCTGCTTTTGTGCTTGCTTTTGCGTGTGCCGTTGCTTTCGGTCATCGTCCTTCTTTCCTTGCTCTCGCATCTCATCCCGGTTGTCGGTCCTATCATCGGTACGACGGGCTCTGTGCTTCTCGTCATCATTCTTAAAGGAACTTGGTGGGGCGTTTTTTATGCGGTTATAATTCTTGCTCTTGAGATTTGTATGACCAATGTCTTTCTTCCTCAGATGCTCCCGCACAAGCTTCGACCGCCGATTGCGGTCGCCGCCACCATGGTTCTTCTTTTCTACTCACTCTTTGGCATTATCGGCGCTTTTGCCGCAGTGCCTATTTACGCAACACTCAACATTGAGATTCGCCGACTCCTCGTTCACCGCTTGGCAAAGAAGAATCTTCCCGTTTCCTCCGAAGCATATCAAAACTTCTCTTCTGTAAATTACAAGGAAGCTACCGAAGCGCTTGCCGCCAAGAAAAACGAAGAGGCGGAAGAAGAGAAGGACGAAGGTGCAGAAAACGTCTAAAATATTTTGAGGCAAATTTTGTAAAAATCACACTCTTCCCTATTGACAAAAAGAGAAAAGCATGATATAATACTTTGGTGATTTGGATCGGAGACGATCCATCTCCTTGCTACTTCGGTAGCCAAAAGTCCATAAGGAGGTATAAAAAGATGGAAAAGAAAACTTGCTTCTATGAGGCCCTGTTTGTCGTAAGCGGCGCGATTTCCGAGGAAGACGCGAAGTCCGTGCAAGACAAGTTCACCACCCTGATTGCCGAGAACGGCAAGCTGATCGCGGTGAATGAGTGGGGCAAGCGTAGACTCGCTTATCCGATCGGTAAGGTAAGCGAAGGGTATTACGTTCTCGCATCCTTTGAGAGCGCACCCGAGTTTCCCCAGGAGCTTGAGCGTCTGATGCGCATCAACGATGCTGTTCTTCGTTCGATGGTCACTCGTCTCGAGAAGGCTCCCGAAGCTTCCGTCGCAGCACCCGCTGAAGCGGCTCCTGCAGAAGAAGCAACCGACGCCGAGTAATCCGCGCGTTATTTTCAAAACTTTAGAAAGGCAGAGTCTTAATTATGGCAAGCTTCAATAAAGTAATTCTGATCGGCAATTTGACGGCAGATCCTGAGCTCAAGCAGACCGCCCAAGGCACGTCCGTGTGCAGCTTCACACTCGCCATCAACCGCCGTTTCTCGAGAAACGCAGACCAAGGACAGCCTACCGCCGACTTTATCAGTGTCGTCGCATGGCGTGAGCGCGCTGAGTTTGTTGCCAAGTATTTCAAGAAGGGTCGTCCTCTTCTTGTTTGCGGTCAGCTCCAAAGCAGAAGCTGGACTGACGCGCAGGGTAACAAGCGTTACGCAACCGAGGTCGTCGCGGACGAAATTACCTTTGTCGAAAATAAGAACTCCGCAAGTGCAGGCGATGGCGGTTCCTATGCACCCGATGCATACGGCGCCCCCTCCGCATCTGTAGGCAACGCTCCCGATTTTGAAGAGGTCGACGATAACAGCCTCCCCTTCTAAGGAGCACACTCGCTTTCTATCACCGCGAAAGCGAGGTTTTGATAGGTGAAACTAAACTTAAGGAGAAAAGAAAATGGATAGAAATGACACCCAGCGTTCTTTTCGTCCCCATCAGAAGCGTAAAAAGGTTTGCATCTTCTGTGCAGACAAGGTAGAGACCATTGATTACAAGGACGTTGCAAAGCTCCGCAAGTTCATCTCCGAGCGCGCAAAGATCCTTCCCCGCCGCGTATCCGGCACCTGCGCTGAGCATCAGCGTGGACTGACGACCGCTATCAAGCGTGCTCGTTATATGGCTCTGCTTCCTTATGTTTCTGACTGATAAGGACGAGAACAATGAAAAAACCACCTGCCTTTAAGCGGGTGGTTTTCTTTTTAGAAAACAGGTGGAACAAAGGGAATGCTATCCTCCGGCACCGTTTCGCGCGGCGGAAAGGCAAACCCCACTCTGCCATTTTCTTCAAGCGTAAGCATGGCATCAAACGGCTTCCCCGTTTTTTGTGAGATAAAACCGGAAAGGACGGGCGTTTTCCCGTCACGCAACAAGGTCGCCGCCGCCGATTTCGGGATCTGCTTGCCGAGTATTTTCATGCGAATGGTGAAGCGACAGCCCTTATCCTTATAGCCCGCACATCCGTAGCCGAAGGAGGTACGGCGCACGCGGCTATGGCAAAGCGGACACTCTCCGATCTCGTCGCCAAAGAAGCCCGTGCTGTTTTCCTCATCCGCATCTGCGGCATGAAAAACATCGGCAATTTCCCGACAAGCGAGCGCCACGCTCTCTTCGACCGAAAGCGTGCCGCGAAACACCTTTTTCAGAGAACGCCCCATCTCACAGGTCTTATACTTGTCCATTGTAATGTGCATATCCTCAAGCGTTTCGATCAGGTGAATACCGCCGGGGAGAATGGTGTACACGTCCTTTTTGAGGTCAATGTATTTGCTTTTTCTGGCGTTGTCGATGATGGAGGTGCGCGTTGCTTCCGTACCAAGCTCAACACCTTCAAGCATGGCGCGATACTCCTCGGTATCGTCGTCCACTTCGCCGTTTTCCTCCTTCTCCTTCAGCTCGGCTTTTTCTTCGCGAAATGGGTTTTTGAGGTATTGATTCAGCGTTTCGATGGTGTAGTGCTTTGGGGGTGTCGTTTCCTTTTCAAGGGGCGCAAAGGTAACATTCACAGCGTCCCCCTCGGAGAGGTTGGGAAGCACCTTATCCTTCTGTCCGCCATCGTCATATTTCATCCAGCCGGGGGTCAAAACGGTCGTTCCCTTTAAAATAAAATCCTCAAGCTTGCCGACCGAAATGGTCATTTCTGTCTTGGCGACAGTACACTCCTCGGAGCAAAAAACCGCCACAAAGCGACGAAGAACGGTTGAATATACCTTTTTTTCGTCCTCCGTCAACGAGGTAGGCGAAGGAATCTTATACGTAGGCGTGAGCGCGGAGTGCGATTCTATCTTGGTGTCATCAAAAATGTATTTACTATCCTTGAAGCGCACGGGGTAACCGAGTGCGGCGACACCCTTTAAAATCTGCTTCATCTTATCCTTTTCTGCCGTTGCGAGATACTCGGAATTTGTACGGGGATAGGTGAGATAACCTGCCTCGTACAGCTTTTGTACGATGGCAAGGGAATCCGTCATGGACATTTTAAACTTTTTACCAAGCACACTTTGGAGCTTGGAGAGAGAATACAGCTTTCCCGGAGCAAGCGTGGTTTTCTTTTTCTTGACAGCGGTGACCGTCGCTCCCGTGTCATTGTACAGTTTGCAAAGCGCCTCCGCCTTTTCCCTTTCGGCAAGAGAAAATTTCTTTTTTCCCGTCAGCTCCACCGTCTCGCCGTCCGTCTGCGCGCGGCTTTGGGCAACCAGATATTTTTCGGGCTTGAAGTTGCGTATCGCCATATCACGGTCGTAAATGGCACGAACGATGGGAACGATAACACGCCCTACACGCAAAAGCGCACCGTTGCGCAAGGTTGCGTAGCGAGTAAAATTCACACCGTATAGCCAATCGATATAAGTGCGCGCAAATCCCTCGCCCGCAAGGTGATCGTACTCTGAGTCGGGCTTCATATCGGCAAGCGCCGCACGCACCGTCTCAGGAGTTTGGTCGGGAAGCCAAAGGCGCAATACGGGCTTTTTCGTTTTCAACGCCTTACCGATACAAAGGCGAACGATGATCTCTCCCTCGCGGTCAGCGTCCCCCGCATTGACGACCGCCTCTACATCGGGGCGATTGGCAAGCGTTTCGATAAGCCGGAACTGCTTTTCGATACCGCTGTCCGGTTTCCCGTTATCACCGCGGCGAAGCTCAAAAACAAATTTTTGCGGAAAGCAGGGGAGCACCTCACGGCACCAACGCGCCGTGCCGTCGGGATTGGGAGAATATTTTTCAACATCCGCCAAGGAAAAGAGATGCCCAAACGCCCAAGTAACGAGATATCCTTCTCCCTCCATATAGCCGCTTTTTGCTTGTAGCTTTCCTATGGCGGAAGCGATATTCCTTCCAAGACTGGGCTTTTCCGCAATAATAAGGACCACGGTGCTTCTCCTCTCCGAATTCATCCCTTACAGTTTATCATAAATCTCAAAAAAAAGCAAGAGATGGGGCGTCATCTTCCACAAAAACGCCATGGAATGTTGACAGACACGTATTTTTGTGGTACAATGTCAAGTAGTAATCTATAAAAAGGACAAGGAAACCAAACCAATGAACACTTGTGCTATATGCAGAAATCGCTTTGAAGCGGAATCTCCCGCCGTTTTATTTATCAGTGCTTACGGCACGAAGCGCGTTCTATGCCCTCACTGCGAGGAGGTTCTGGACCGCGCTACCTTGGAGGAGGATACGCCCGAAAAAGCGGAAGCTTTAAACACACTCGATGCGCTTGCTTCAAAAATAAAGGATCCCGAGGTCCTTGAAACGCTGGGAATGCTTCTTTCGGGCGAGGTAAATCCGGAAGCGCCCACCCCCGAAGAGGAAGCGGAAATGGAAGCGGTCTTAGAAGACGTGAAGCGAGAAGAGGCGGAGGCGGCTTTAACCGATGCGCCCAAAGCAACCTTTCTTGACTATCTCTTCCCCGCGCTTTTCGGCGCCGCCCTTCTCATCTTCGTGATTTGGTATTTCTTCTTCTGATACGATGCAATACTTTTTTTGGGGCTTTTTGCTCGTTTTTCTCGACTTTGACATCGCCTTACCGTACGGCGGCACTTTGAATTTGCTTCCTGCCTTTTTGGGTTGCGCATTGCTTTTGCGAGGAACGAAGCTCTTCGGGCATAAAAACGCTCATCTTCGCCGTTTTAAGCTTGCAACTCCCATAGTTTTCATATTGGGGATAGCGGATTTTGTTTTAGATCTATCGGCACCTTCTCTGCCGCAAGCAGCAGAGATCGTTATCAGCATTTCCGTGTCATTAGTCTCTCTTTATATTGCGTATGAATTTGCCGAAGGCGCTAAGGCACTTGAACGCACTCTCTACAAAAAGCTTGATGCCGACAAGCTCTCTGCCGCTTGGTTCATTCTTTGCATGGCATCGCTGCTTATGTTTTTGACCTTCTATTTTTCTGACTTGCTTTTGCCATGCCTTATCTTTAAATTGCTTGCAATCGGTTGGTTCCAAAGCGCGACTTTCCACTTTGAAAGAAAGCTTTCTCATAAAGAATAACAAAAAAACAGAGTCTGCGAAATGCTCGTACGGTGAGCAACGCGGACTCTGTATTTTTTTATTCAACGGTTATCGTACCGTCGACACAGCGAATAAGGGAAATCGAAGCCCCTTGCGCAAAATTCTCTTTTGATACCTTGCTCCAATCCGAGATCTTTGCCGCATAGGTAAGCTCGGTTAATTCGCATCCGGCAAAAGCTTCAGCACCGATCCACGAAAGACGCGAGGGGAGACTGACCTTTGATAAGGCGGTTGAAGAAGCGAATACGCGCGCACCTATTTTCGTGAGTGATTCGGGCAAAACGATCTCAGTTAAAAGAGAGCAATTAAAAAACGCTTCCGCCTCAATTGACTTCAAGGCGGTGCTTAACGTGACAGTGGCAAGCGCTGCACAGTTGGAGAACGCGCCTCTCCCTACGGAAACGACCGAGTTTGGTAAAGTGATGCCCGTTAACACCGTACATTCAGCAAAAGCATACTCTCCAATCTCGGTAACGGTGTCCGGCACGGTAACCGAGGTTAAGGCTTTGTTGCCACGGAACGCCTCAGCCGCAATCTTAGTAATCGGTAGGTTCTTATAGGTGGCAGGAATACTCACCTCACTGCCCGCGCCGTCCAACAACCCGATTACGGTATAAGCACGCTCGGATTCCACATATTCTAACTTCACCGTCTCCCACTTGGCGTATACGCGGTATTCCTTGTTTATCACTGCGTTGTTTAATTCGGTATAGCTGAGCGGCTTTTCCCACTTTCCCTCGTCATAATACCACCCGCCGAAATAATATCCGTTTTTTTCAGGCAGCTTCGAAAGGGCGTCGAATATTTCATTCTCCGTTTCAAGAACATCCGTATGGTAAAGCTCACCGTCCACAAAATAGGCAAGGGTGGGGTATTCCTCCTCAGCACATCCCCAAAAAGAAAGGAGAAGCAAAACGGCAAGTGCCGCCAAAAGCAATATTTTTTTCATAGCTGTTCCTTTCTGTTATCAGGGCGTGGTATCGTTCCACGTGTTGTTTTCATAAAGATACTCTCTTACATTGACCTCCACGACCTGCACAAGTGCTTCAAACAAGATGACGTCCTTTTCGCCGACAAAGGCTATGGCTTGCTCCATCGTCATGGTAACGCCCTGATAGGTGGCGTAAAATTTGATTACTAAATTCAAAAGCTCCGCGTACAGGCGGTTGATTTCAGACTCACCTTCCTCGCGGTAGATCATCGCGCGCTCCTCATCCGTGAGAGTCACACTGTAAGGAGATGTGGGATCCGTAAAGCTTGCGATTTGCTGTTCTAAATAGAGAACGTAGTAAACATCACGCTGTTCGGGCGTCATACGGATGCCGCCCAGCTGCGCGATGGCGAACGCAAAAAGACGAAGCTCCACCTCAAGCTTTGCCTCTGCGCGGCAAACCGCTTCAAGGCTCTTATATTCGTCGGCATCATAACCAAAATAGGAAGCAGCATACTCATCTACATTCTTATACGAGAAACCGATATCGTACTTTTCCGAATCGTAGGCTTGCTGTACCTTTTTGGCAAGGTTTTTGTAGGTCTGCTCGACTTTATTTTGGGGCAGTTTTTTCACCCGATCCTCACGTGCAAGAATGCGCGCAAAAACAGCGTCGTGTACGAGAGGATATACCTTTTTCAGCAAACGCTCTTTTTCCATCTGCGCTTTCATTTGAGCAATCGTTTCTTGCTCAATTTTTTGAAGCTCCGTCTCTTCCGTGACAACGCCGATCACATCCAAATAAAAATCGGCATTAAGCGTAGGCAGATCAAAGTCTACGTATCTTGCTATCGCGTAACGAATGTAAACGGTCTTACCGTTCATCGCTTGGAGGACATCGTTGTAGCTGTCATCAAAAGCATCCTCACTAAGAGATACGGCAACAGTCTTATATTCCTCTTGAAGCTTATGCTTTACCTTGTATTTGTAGGTGTAGGTAATCTCCTCTGTCGCGCCCTCCGGTGTGAAGGTGTGCGTAACCGTGTATTGCTCTCCAAGCGTTTTGCCCACAAGATCCGAAAGCATCTTTTCGGGGTGAATGGAAGCGTACATAGAAAGATCCGAGGTATCAATGCGAACGTTGGTAACACTCGCATCGGATACATTTTTCTCATTGATGAAAACATAGTCGATGCAAACGATGTCGCCTTTTTCTACCACACCCTCTTTCACGCGGGAAGCGGGGACGGTCTCCATCAAAGCATCCTGAAAGGTTTTATTGTCAAAGAGTGGGTTTGCCTTATCGACCTTAGCATTGGGAAATTCCCAATATCCGATCGTCACGTTCGCTGCCCCATCTTGGGTAAAGATATTGGAAAATACGCCCTCGCCGTCCGGAGTGAGAGCAACATCGTAATAGAAAAAGGGGACATCTCCAAGCGCAGGGGCATTCACGTAGGCATCTAAGGAGTCGCCGCCATTATGTTGTGCGTGATAAAGCTGTAAATATCGAAGTTCGCGCCATACGTCCTCCTCCGTGATCTCGTCCGGTATGTCAATGTCATAAACACCGCCCGTAAATTCAGAGAGTAAGACGTCATAGTAATCGGTGATATCGCTCGTAATATAATCAAATTCACCCTTACCGCAGGAAGATATCCCAAGCAAAAGCGAAAGGCTGAGAACAAATGCAAAGAACCGCTTCATTACAGCAAATAGTAGGGCAACGTGTCGCCGAGAGTAAAAGCGGTTTTGCTGGACGCCGTTGCTTCCGGAGCGGGCGCAGTCTTCGCGGCCGTGGGCTTCTTTGCGGGAGTTGCGCTTGCAGGCTTTTTTGCAGACTTAGAAGCAGACTTTGACACAGGCTTCTTCGTCGTGGGCTTCTTTACCGCGGGCTTTACAGCTTCCGTCTTAGGCGCTTCCACCTTAGATTCTTCCTTTACGGGCTCGGTTGCGGCAGCGCCGAGGGCGCGCTTAATGCTTGCTTTTCCTACTGACATTTTCCAAAATCTCCTTTGTAAGTTCTAAATATTCCTTGGCACTTCTTGCCGAGGGCTTATAAGCGAGAACGGGCTTTGAGTTGTCCTGCGACCACTCAACGGTGCTGTCTACGCGAATGATGTTCTTAAATAGGGTTACGCCGTCAATGGAGCCAAGCGTATCCAGCGTTTGGTGGAAATAATTCTTTCTTTCATCCGCCTTAGTAACGGCAATACCGAGCACGGAAAGGGTGGGTGCCATGGTGCGCACCTTCTCGGTAAACTCAAACATATTGGCGAG
Organism: Oscillospiraceae bacterium; assembly: GCA_015064745.1. GTDB lineage: Bacteria > Bacillota > Clostridia > Oscillospirales > CAG-272 > UBA1740. Next base: position 23,142 of record SVRR01000003.1, read on the forward strand.
TCCGAAGAGTCCCCAAGGGCTTGCCTCCACGGGAACGATGACAAAATCCGAAGCGCACATAACGTTCATGACCCAACCGCCGAGCGTAGGCGGCGCGTCAATCAAAATGAAGTCGTATTTGCCCGTTGCTCTGACACGCTCAAGGCATTTGCGGAGGATAAACTCCCTTTGCCATTTGGTAAAGAGCTCCACCTCGATACCGCTCATCAGCGTGGACGAGGGGATAATATCAAGGTTTTCATAAGGTGTCGAAATAATATAATCGGCGAGGTCCTTCTCTTCCTTTATCGCGTAATAGAGATTTTTTTCTCCCGCCGCCATGGAAAGCACCGTCTCCTCGTCAAAGAAGGAGAGCGAGAGGTTCAGCTGCATATCGCCGTCCACGAGAAGCACGCGCTTGCCGAGAGAGGCGAGGGCATACCCAACGTTCGAGCAGGTAGTAGATTTTCCGCTTCCCCCTTTATTGTTGGCGAAGCAAATAACTTTTGTCTGGCTCATAGTATGTCCTTTCCTTATTCGTCGTCTTTGAGGTAATCTAAAATTTCATCAATGCCCTCTCCTGTATAGGAGCTGACACGGAATATCTTTTTACAGCCCGCAAGGCGAAGCCAATTTTCCACAAGGTCCGGGCGTGCGTCGGGCTTATCGATGCCCGTGATGATGCCGATGACCTCTCGATTGACCATCGAGGTGATGCAAGGACTGTATATGGAGTAGGGCTCATTTGCCGAGAGCACCAGCCCCACAATATCCGCTTCATAGGCATAAAGAGCGAGTGCGCCGGAGGTCTGGCGCAGCTCGGTGTATTCGCCGGGGGTATCAATGATGGTTTCCCCGTAATGAATGGATTGCGTTTTGTAATACTTGATGTCCTCACCAAGAAGTGCTTGAGAGAGCGTCGTCTTTCCTGCGGCAACTCTGCCGATAAGGATAAGCTTTTTCATCGTTAGGTACGGGTCTTTTCTACCACGCTGTACCCAAGCTTATCCTGCACGTAATCCATAATGGCGGTAAACGCCGAATCCACGGCAGAAACGGTACCCGTGATGATAAGCGTGCCCGTAAAGCGATCGACGAAGCCGAGGTCGGCATTCGAGGACTTCATGGCGATATCCGCGGCGATGACTGCCGTTTCCGCGGGGGAGACGGTAAGCACACCGATGGCAGAGCGCGAATAGTCGGTTTTGGGGTCAAGACCCAGCTTTTGATACAGCACGGGGTCGGGGTTTGCGATGATATGCGCAAGCGTCACCTGCTTACCGGGGACAAGCTCTTGGACGATACGCATTTTATCCTGTAATTCCATATTCGTTTCCTTTCATATGGAGCTGTTTTCGTTTTTAGCCGCCGATTTGACAATGAATTCCGCTAGCTTCCTGCGCAACCGCAAGCAAGCGACGCATTTTCTCATCGGGGATCAAGGGGAGGCTTCCCATACCGTAATCTCTGCCGAGCGCGGTATACTTATCCGAGCCGAGGCGGTGATAAGGAAGCAGATGTATGGCGCGCGTTTCTCGCATGGAGGCGGCAAAGCGCGCGATCGCGGCAATTTCCGCATCGGTATCGTTGAAGGTGGGGATCACGGGCACGCGCACGGTATAGCTCTTGGCACGCGCGGCGATATAGGGAGCGTTGGAAAGCACCTTTTGATTATCTTTGCCGATAAACCTTTTGTGCTTTTCGGCGTCCATGTGCTTGATATCCATAAGGACGTAGTCGATGTGCGGCAAAACTTTATCTAACACATCATGTTCGGCATATCCCGTCGTTTCGATGGCAGTGGTCATGCCGTGGGCATGGGCAAGACGGAAAAGGGCAAGCGCGAAATCGGGCTGGAGGAGTGCCTCACCGCCCGAAAGGGTGAGTCCACCGCCGGAACGTCCGTAATAGACGCTGTCCTTTAAGACGGTTTCCATTACTTCCCCCGCCGAAACGTCGGTGCCGGCAAGTCTTTCCGGCTTGCCGTGCATGGAAGCTAAGGTCACGGGCTCGTAAAGCTGTCCCTCAGGATTACAGCACCAAAGGCAACGGAACATACAGCCCTTTAAAAACACAATGGTGCGGATGCCGGGACCGTCGTGGACGGAATAGCGTTGAATATCGAATATTCTGCCGCGCACCGCGGCATCGTTTTGATAATATTCCGTCACGACGGTCTCCTTTAAAGATTTTTAGAAGCCCTGCTCGGTGCGGGCGATGATATCATCCTGCAAGGAACGGGAAAGGGTGGTAAACAGGGCGCTGTATCCCGCAACACGCACCACGAGGTTGCGATAATTGTCGGGATTTGCCTGTGCGTCAAGCAAGGTCTCGCGGTTTACGACATTAAACTGCATATGCATGCCCTTTTGGTCAAAGAAGCCGCGAATGAGCGAGACGAATTTAAGCAGTCCCTCGGTGCCCGCAAGAGCGGCAGGATGGAACTTTTGGTTGAAGAGCGTACCGTTCGAGGCGATACCGTGGTCAAGCTTGGCGACCGAGTTTGCGGTCGCGGTAGGACCAGAAACGTCTCTGCCCGATACGGGACCGACACCGTCGGCAATCGGTGTGAAGGCAAGGCGTCCGTCAGGTGTTGCGCCCGTCTGCGCGCCGAGAGGTACGTTGGCGGATACGGGGTAAAGCCCCGCTTGGAACTGTCCGCCGCGCGGATTTTTATACTTCTCCACCTCTTTTGTATAGGTGTATGCGACTTCACGAGCAAAGAGGTCGGCATCGGGAATGTCGTTGCCGTACTTTTGGACGGCAGCGATCATGTCGTAAATTTCAGCGTAGCGCGCACGCTTTTCGGCGGGAATATGCTCACCCGTCGTAACGGTGCGATAGATGGCGGCGACGGTGGCTTCATCCACGGTAACGCCCACCTTTTCCATCGTCTTGGCAATATCGACGGTGATCTTCTCTGCCGCCTTTCCCTTGTAGCCCTTGCCGAAGTTCGCCTCCATCGCCTCCTTGTATTCGCAAAGAGTGAGGAGCTTTTTCTCGTAAACCAGCTCACGAATGGCAAGAAGCGCATCGGTCATATTGGCAATACCAAAGCCCTGAGGACCTGTGAAGTTGTGCTTTGCACCGCCCTCCTCTACGGCAAGCCCCTTTGCCATACAGCCGTCAACCATACACGACTCAAAGGGCAGAGGGCAACGCGCCGCGTGCGCGGCGTCAACCGCATTGTCGGCGTTGACCATCATTTCGATAAAGAAGGCTTCCTGCTTTTTGTATGCGTCAAAGAATTTATCAAAGGTATCGAAGGAGGGTAATTCACCCGTACGGGGACCGATCTGCTCGCCCTTGTCCATACCGTTTGAGAAGACGAGCTCCATCGGACGGCACATGTTAAAGAATGCCGCGTCGTGCCAACCGTCGGTGGTATGCGGTGCTTGCGGCTCAACGCATCCGATGATGCAGTAGTCGCGCGCCTCCTCCAGCGTCAGCCCGCGTGCCATGATAGAGGGAATGATGACCTCGTCGTTATAGTAGGCGGGAACACCGTCACCGAGACGGGTGAGGTACGCCGCCTTCATCAGAAGCTCCTGCGGAGAGCCGTTCCACACGCGGATGGAAAGCGAGGGCTGGGGCAAACGGACATGGATCGACGCCTCGATACACATATACGAGAGGTCGTTGGTAGCGTCCATGCCGTGAGCATCCTGACCGCCGACGATAAGGTTTTGGAAAAGGCCGTAGCCGGCAAAGCCATCGGCAGAAGCGGCGTCACGCACCTTGTTAAGGTCGTTAAGCTTGACCCAAATGCAATCGATAAGCTCCTGCGCTTCCTCGTAGGTGATCTTGCCCGCGTCGAGGTCTCTCTTATAATAGGGGTACATGTATTGGTCGAAGCGACCGGGAGAGATGGAGTGACCGCTGCTTTCGGTCTGCATGAGTAGCTGCACAAACCAAAACGCTTGGCACGCCTCGCGGAAGCTTCTTGCACCGCGATAGGGCACCTGACGGCAAGCGGCGGCAATCTCCTTCAGCTCCTCGCGGCGAAGAGGGTCGCTCTCACTTACGGCTAAGCGGTCAGCCTCTTGAGCATAGCGCTCGGCAAAGATACGAACGGCATCACAGCATTCGATCACCGCGGTCAGGAAGTGGTAGCGGCGCATATAATCGCCGTCGCCTGTTTTGACATCGGCGAGAAGCGCTTCCGCTTCCTTTTTAATGCCCTCGTAACCGATGGCGATGACCTTGCCGTAATCCACGCAAATATGTCCGACGCCGTTATAGAAGTAGTTACCGACGGTAAAAATACCGTGATTCATAAAGACGTCGTAGGTGGCTTCATCCATAAGAGCCGTAGCAAGCTCATTGGTCGTCTTTCCTTTGAAATAAGGATGTACGGCGCGCAGACGCGCTTTGGTCTCCTCGGAAATATAGAAGGGGTCTGCCTCACGCGTGGCAATGGTATCGAACTCGGGTTCCAGCCACTCCCACGAATATTCGGGGAAGGTAGGACATCCGCGCGGCGTTTTGGCGTTGCTGCCCACAATAAGCTCACCGCGGCGAATGGTCACGGGGAGATTTTTAAGAATGTGGGCAAACACGGCACTTCTGCGGCGAATGATGGGAAGAGACTCGGTCGCCTTATAGCTTTCGGCAACCAACTCGGCTCTATCCGCCTCAATTTCGGGCAGGTGGTCGTATAAATCAGAGATCAAAGCACCGATACGGGCGCTTCGCTCGGTAGTAAAGCGTGTGGGCATATGCTCCATCTGCTTTTCTCCTTTCGGGTTTTAGAGCGGGAGATCAGAGCTGCTCCCAAAGCTCCGCGTGGGGCGCGGCAATCACGGTGGTGGCGTGGAGCATGCCAAGGTCCTTAGCGTATGCACCGCCTGCCTCTACGGCGGCAGTCACGTCGCCGACCTCACCCGTCACAAAGACGATACCCTTACCGCCCATACCGCGAGAAACACGCATATCGTAAAGCTCTACGCGTGCTGTCTTGACAGCGATATCGCCCGCCTTAATGGCGGAGGCGGCGGAATAGGTCTCGATGAGACCGAGAGAGCCCTGCTTAACACCGCTTTGCGTGCCAAAGAGCGCCTTGATGACCTGCTCGTCGATGCGTCCCATGATGGAGCTGTCAACGATGTACTGCTCAAAGCGACCCTTCACGTGCTCCAGCGCGGCAGTCACGTCGGAAATGGAGCCCGTTAAGATGATTTCATATTTACCGGGGCAAGCGGGATGCGCGCAGATCAACTGAACGCCTGCGCTTTTGAGAGCCGCATCGGTCGCGTCTACGCCCTTCGCAATGCTTTTTAATTCAATAACTCCTACTGCGTGTACCATTTCTATGTATTCCTTTCAACACTCAAACGCTTTCGATTGCCGTTATAACGACCTTTGCCGCATCGGCATAGGTCACCTTGCCGTCGATCGAGGCATAGGCGGGAATAGAGAGTCCGCCTGCCGCGTCCGCGATCTTATCGCCAGCCTTCACAATATCCCCCACCTTTACGGTGAGCGCCGAGGGGGCGCCGATATGCCAATTCAAACCGATCTCAACGGTGTCTACCTTTGTAATGGGAGCAACGAGCGTTCCCTCGCGGTCAAACTTTGTGACACCGAGCTGGCTCTTCCAACGGGAGATCGGGATAAGACGGCTGTCTCTGAACTCATCCGCCTCAACGTCCTCGTTACCGACGTACTTTAAGCGATTTTTCGCCAAGATGCTCTTAAATTCCATAATGACGTTGCGCGGGGAGATGTTTTGACAGCAAGCCGCCGTCTCACATACACCGCAAGAGCAGCAAAGCGAAGCCGAAAGGATCATATCGGGCGTCATCTCCGCAAGCTTGGTCGCGGTTCTGACCATTTTATGAGGATAGATGGGGTAACCCATGAGATTACGGGGGCAAAGGTCGGTGCAACGGGTGCACTGACAGCACATGGAGGAGGCGCGAGAGATCTGCGTTTTGAGGTCGCCCTTCTTACCTGCTACCGCGGGAATCAGTTCGGGAAGAATGAGAAGTCCCTTGGTGTTCTTCTTAACGACTGCAATATTCGGGTTAATGATCTGACCCATGGAGGGGCCGCCATCGATCACGGCATATCCTTCGGGCACGATGATACCGCACTTTTTGAAAAGATCGCGCACGCGCATGCCGATAGGCACGCGCAGAACGAGCGTCTTCTTTACGTCGCCGCCGATGGTCAACCACTTTTCGGTTACAGGCTTACCTTCGCCTACACCTGCCGAAACGTTATAGAGCGTTTCGGGGTTATATACGATAACCCCCTTTGTGATAGGAAGGTTGCCGGGACGGACGAGTCTTTTTGTTGCTTGATAGATGGTAGCGATCTCATCACCGATAGGATAAACGTCGGGAAGCGTCTTGACGAAAATGCCGTCTGCCATCTTCTGTCCCTCGACAAGGGAAAGACGATGCGCGTTGTGCTCCTTAAGGCACAAAAGCGCACGCGGGATATCGGCACATTCCATAATGATCCTCGCGCCATCAAGGATCTTATCCATGTGGTCGCGCATCAGCATATAGTCTGTTTCAAGAAGCGGCTCACACTCCGAGGCGTTGATGATCAGTGTATCCGCACCGGGAGCAAGCTTTGCGTAGGAGGGAAAGCCGGCGCCTCCCGCACCAACGACCGCCGCCGCTTGAATGCGGCTTTTCAGGTCTTCATTCATTGGTCAACACCCTTTCTTATTGCGGGTCTATAATACCGACGATCACGGCATCTGTGGGAACGCCCTCGTGCGCGAGAGCAAGTCTTGCGGAGGAGCCCGTGGTGAGGAGAACCTCCTCGCCGATGCCTGCGCCGACGCTATCGACGGCAATGATATATTTATTGATCTTCTCGCCCTTCTCCATCAGCTGGACCTCCATAAATTTGGAGCCGACGAGAGCCTCTTGCTTTCTCGTGGATACGATATTTCCGATAACGATTCCTCTTAACATAGTGCTATCCTTCCCTGCTTAAATATTAAGCGTTATTTACTCTTTTACGATCTTAACGGTGCTTTTTCCCGAAAGCCCCACGGCATTAGCGTCGTCCGTATCCAAATGCATTTCAAGACGAAAATCGGGGCTGACGCGCACCTGCACGTCATAAAAACGGGTACGGCGCTCACCGATAGCATCCACCGTAACGGTGTCACCGTCCGAAATGCCAAAGTGCTGTGCGTCCTTCGGCTCCATGTGGATATGGCGGTTAGCAATGATGCAACCCTCATCCAGCTTTACAACGCCGCAAGGACCGACGATCGTCAAACCGGCAGAGCCTTGGATCTTGCCCGACTCGCGTACAGGAGCTTTTACCTTGAGGGTGTAGGCGTCGGTACGGGAGATCTCCACCTGGGAAGCACGGCGCTCGGGACCGAGCACTCGCACCTTTTCAATGGGTCGAAGAGACGGACCGATAATGGTGAGAGTTTCCTTACAAGCGTATTGTCCCGGTTGAGAAAGCTCCTTCAGCTTTTCAAGCTCGTAGCCCTTGCCAAAAAGTATTTCGACGTGCTCACGCGTCAAATGAATATGACGGTTGGACACGCCCACGGGAATATCGTCCGTGGCGGGTGCTCTGGCACCGCCGTCCACAATTCCGGCGACAACCTTTTTTACAAGCTCTTCAATTCTTTTATCGGTCATTTCCATTTTGTACCGTTCTTTCCTGCGGTCTCCCGCAACATTATTCGTTTATGCGTTCTACTGTTTCTTTTGGCGGCAATGCTCACGCTTAAAGAGCTTTCTTTAAATGTGACCATCCGCCGTCAAGGATGGGTGACCCCTTCGCCGCACCAAAGGTGCGGCGAAGGCGGGGCTTCGTCAAGAATCAGATCTTGGGAAGAAGCTTCTCCACGTCTGCGTGGGGTCTGGGGATCACGTGCGTAGCGATAACCTCGCCAAGGCCGGATGCTGCAGCGGAGCCTGCTTCAACAGCAGCCTTTACTGCGCCGACATCGCCGCGAACCATGACGGATACGAGTCCGGAACCGATCTTCTCGGAGCCGACCAGGATCACGTTTGCTGCCTTTACCATTGCATCAGCAGCCTCGATTGCGGCAACCAAGCCGCGGGTCTCGACCATACCAAGTGCTTCCATTTTAAAATCCTCCATAAAGATTTTTTATTTTATTTTTGCAAATAAAACTGAGTTATCCCGTCGTGAGAAATTTCATCACTTCGGGGTGAGGGCGGGCAATAACCTCGCACACCTTGACGTTTCCGACCTCAGCCGCCGCCATTCTGCCTGCTTCGAGAGCCGCAGTAACGTCGGAGACCGTACCTTCCACGACGACGGTAACGAGTCTGCCGCCAAGACGTCTTTCTACGTGGATGAGACGGACGTTTGCCGCTTTGACCATGGCGTCAAGCCCTGCAATAGCGGCAACATTCGCCTGTACCTCGAGAAGCGCGACAGCTTCGCATCCCATAAGCGTATCTTACTTCTTGGGAAGAAGCTTCTCCACGTCTGCGTGGGGTCTGGGAATCACGTGCGTAGCAACGATCTCGCCAAGAGCAGCTGCAGCAGCAGAGCCTGCCTCAACAGCAGCCTTTACAGCACCAACGTCGCCGCGAACCATTACGGATACGAGACCGGAGCCGATCTTCTCAGAACCAACGAGCACTACATTTGCAGCCTTTACCATTGCATCAGCTGCCTCGATTGCGGCAACGAGACCGCGGGTTTCGACCATACCAAGAGCTTCCATCATTTTCTTAATTCTCCTTTTGAAATGTTTTTATTATTATTTTATTAGCGTAATTTATCCTTACCCGTGGCGGTCATGTGAGCGAACCACTCCATGTCCTCCGACTGGCGCGAGATGATCTTTGAGGTGATGTAAAGATTTCTCTCCTTTGCTTCCGCGATGCCCGCCTCAACGGCTGCCTCAACGGCGGCAACATCTCCCTCACATTTCACGACCATCACCAGCGGAACCTCCACCGATTCGGCGTTTGCCGGCTTGTTTTTGTCGATGGCGACGATTTCCACATCTGCGGTCTTCGCCATTTTATCTGCCACGACGATTGAGGTAGCAAAGCCGTAAACCTCGATCATTCCAAGTGCCATTTTATCGTCCCTTTCTTTGGGATCACTCGTTTACGTAGCAGATCTTGATACCCTGCTGTGCCACGTTGACTTCCATCGCCTCGTTGAGGTTTTCAAGCGAGAAGGTGTGAGTAATGAGCTCCTTGATCGGAATGTTCATCTCACGTGCCTGCTTGAGGAACGCCACGGTGGTGGGATAATCGTCTGCACTGTAATCCCAAGAGCCGACGAGGTTGATCTCCTTATTGCACATTGCAAAGTGGGGGTTGACGGAGTACTCGCCATTGTTGACAAAGAAGCCCATCTCGCAAAGTCCGCCGCCGCGACGGATGTAGGAATAGATATCGGCAGCAGCAGGAGGAGCACCCGTGCATTGGAAGGCGAAATCTGCGCCCATGCCTGCGGTCACACCCTTAACGATAGCTACGCGCTCATCAAGCGTCGTATGCTCACGGAAGTTGATGACCGTCTTTGCACCGAGCTTCTTTGCCATTTCAAGACGCATAGGCGTACCGTCCACGGCAATGATGTGGTTGATGCCTGCGGCGCGCAGGACGCTGATCATAACGAGACCAACAGGACCGAGACCCTGAATGAGGACCTTGGTGTTGAAGTTCATCAGACCCGTCGTTTGTGCGCGCTTGAGTGCATGCACGCAAACGCAAGCAAGCTCAAGGATCATTCGCTCCTTGAGATCAAGCTCGTTGACCACAAAGTAGGTAGCACCCTTGGCGCGAATAAGAAGGTGGGTCGCAAACCAACCGTTCAGCGGGTTTGCCTCATTGTGACCGATCAGACCAAACACGCCCTGCTTATCGCAAAGGTTGGTGTTGGCGGGGTGGTTGCGGCAGATCTGGCACTCACCGCAGGAAATAACGGAGGTGACAAGCTTATCGCCGACCTTGATGGGGTTGCCTGCAGTATCGAACTTTACGTTCTTACCGAGACCGATGACCTCACCCGTGCCCTCGTGACCGAGAACAACGGGAATAAGTCCGAAGGGATCGCCCTTCCACTCATGTACGTCGGTGCCGCATACGCCGCAGCCCTCGACACGGACGAGGATGTCGTCGTCCTCAAGTACTTCGGGAATAGGGAATTCCTTCACTTCAATGTGCTTGGGAGAGGTCAGCATCGCAACCTTGGCGACCTTGTCGGAATGCGCGGTAACACTGCCGCCGTTGCCCATCATCTCGCCAAGGATCTTACGTACGATGCTTTCCACCTGTACGGAATTCAAATCCATTTCGTAGACTTCCTTTCTTAAATAATACGGAAGCTGTCCGCCAGCACGCAACGGCGCAGACGGGTAAAGCTCTTTGCAGAGGTGATACCCTCACCGGTCGGCCCTGCAATGGTAAAGGTGGTATGACCTTCGCCGCCAAAGCCGATGCCCGCATAAGAGGGTGCGTTCTTCACGAAGATGGTGGTCTCCACCGCCTTTGCGAAGCGCGAGAGGTTGTCAATGTTCTTGGAGTGCATATGCGCGGTGTGGCGGTTGCCGTGCTCTGCCTTAACGGCAAGCTCGATCGCCTCGTCGATGTTATGCACACGAACGATGGGAAGAATAGGCATCATGAGCTCCTCTTGCACGAAGAGGTGGTCAAAGCCCGTTTCGCAGATAATACAGCGAATTTCGGGTCCGACCGTGATGCCGATCTTCTTAAGAAGCACGGCGGCGTCTCTTCCGACGCAGTCGCGCGAGACGGTCTTCTTGATAACGCCCGTCTTGGGGTTTTTGGAATCAACGAGCACGATCTTCGAAAGCGCTTCCGCCTGTTGGGCGTTGATCTTGTAAGCGCCGTTCTTGATCATACCGTCGATAAGCGCGTCAGCGATATTATCGAAGGCAAAGACCTCTTTTTCCGCAATACAGGGCAGGTTATTATCAAAGGTGCATCCATCGATGATGTCCTTCGCCGCCTTGGCAATGTCCGCCGTATCGTCAACGATGACGGGAGGATTGCCCGCGCCTGCACCGATCGCCTTTTTGCCGGAGGAGAGCACCGCCTTCACCACGCCGGGGCCGCCCGTGCAAACGAGCAGGCGAATGGCAGGATGGGCGTACATCACCTTGGCGGTGTCAAGCGTCGGCTTTACGACCGATGCCACGAGAACGCGGGGACCGCCCTCAAGGGCAGACGCGCGATTGATAAGGTCAACGGCGTAATTGGATACGGCGATAGCACCCGGGTGGGGATTAAACACCACACCGTTGCCTGCGGCGATCATGCCGATGCTGTTGCAGATCACCGTCTCGCTGGGGTTGGTAGAGGGAGTGATCGCGCCGACGACACCGAAGGGTGCCTGCTCGGTCAGCGTCAATCCATCATCGCCTGTGCGCACGGTAGGCGAAATGTCTTCCGTGCCCGGGGTCTTATCCGCAACGAGAAGGTGCTTGGCGGTCTTGTGGTCTACTCTGCCCATTTTCGTTTCCGCAACACCGAGGGCTGCCATGATGGGAGCTTCCTCACGCGTCATTTCGCGAATACGGGTGATGAGCTTTTCTCTCGCGGCAACCGACATGGCGCGTACAGCGCGATATCCGCACTCCGCGGCGGCGATGGCTTCCTCCATCGTCTCGTAGATACCGATGAGCTGTCTCCCCGCGTAAGCGGTGGAGCTGTATGTACCCTCGGCTGCCTTGGGAGCTGCGGCAACGTTTGCCACGACTGCCTTAACAATTTCTTCGATCTGCGCTTCGGTCCAGTGAATAGCCATAATGTTATTCCTTTCCGAAGGGGGAATTTATCTTCCCAGCGCTTCCATCACTTTCTTGGTGATTGCGGCAACGAGGTCGGCGTCGGTCGCGGGCTTCGCAGCGGTTGCGCCGTGGTTGCAGTTGTGCTTGCAACGGCAGTTCTCGGTGCCGAGGTTCTTACAGGTCTTGCAGCCGGGGTGACGGCCGGGGATCTGCATCTTCTTGCGGAGCTCCATCAGCTTTTCAAGCTGGTCGCAGGGGATCTCCTCTACACCGCCGAGCTCACGGGCAAACTTACAGATCTTTGCGTTGAATTCAACCTCTTCCATCACGAAGAGTGCCTTCTTCAGATCGCAGCCGACGGTAAGAGCACCGTGGTTCTTGAGAAGAAACGCGTCGTGATTCTGAATGTAGGGCATCAGAGAATCGGGAATCTCCATGGTGGAGGGGGTACCGTACTCACAAGTGGGAACGTTACCGATGGTAAGTACTGCCTCGGGCAGGATGTACTGGTCAAGCTCAACGCCCGCAACGGTGAAGGCGGTGGCTACAGGAGGATGCGCGTGAACGACAGCGTTCACGTCGGGGCGCTCCTGATATACACGAAGGTGCATCTTGATCTCGGAGGAGGGATTCAGCTTGCCCTCGATCTTCTTTCCGGTACCGTCGATACGGATGATCATGTCGGGGGTAAGGTCGCCCTTGGACACGCCGGTAGGCGTGCAGTAGAACTCGTTGTTGCTCACCTTAACGGAGATGTTACCGTCGTTTGCGGCAACAAAGCCCTTGTCGTACAGCTTGTGTCCGACTTCGCAGATGTACTTCTTGATTTCGTAAGCAGATTGCATTGTTGTTTCCCTTTCGCGATTTCTTTATTATTTTTATTTTTGATAACCAAATTATTTTGCGGCGAGACGTGCCGTTTCCTTAGCGATCATCATCTCTTCATCCGTGGGGATAACGAGAAGCTTGACGCGAGAGCCGTTTGCCGTGATGTCCGCAAATTCGCCTCTTTCCGAAGAGTCGTTTGCCGCCTTGTCCATCACGATGCCAAGCCATTCAAGCTCACGGCAAATATTTTCTCTGACGACCTTATCGTTCTCGCCGATGCCTGCGGTAAAGACGATAACGTCAACACCGTTCATCTCAGCGATATACGAGCCGATGATCTTCTTGATGTTGTGATAGAGAATATCCATCGCAAGCGCGCATCTCTCGTTGCCCTCTCCCGCAGCGATCAGCACCTTAAGGCAATCGCTGGAAAGTCCCGAAACGCCGAGAAGACCGGACTTGTTGTTCAAGATGTTCTCCACCTGTTCGGGCGTATAGCCGCAGGTCTTCATGAGGTAAGAGGGGATGGTCGGGTCAATCGCGCCCGAACGGGTTCCCATAGGCACACCGTCCTGCGGAGTGAAGCCCATCGAGGTATCAACCGCCTTACCGTACTTGGTAGCGGTGATAGAAGAACCGGAGCCGATGTGGCATGTAATGATCTTCAACTCTTCAAGGGGCTTACCGAGGATCTCAGAGACCTTACCGCAAACGTAGCGGTGAGAGGTACCGTGGAAGCCGTAGCGACGCACCTTATACTGCTCGTAGTACTCGTAAGGAATGGGGTAAACATAGGATGCGGGGGGCATAGTAAAGTAGTATGCCGTGTCGGGAAGGACAACGTTCGTCTTACCGGGCATTGCCGCCATAGAGGCACGCATGCCTGCGATTGCAGGCGGGCCGTGCAAGGGATTGAGAGGCACGATGCTCTCAAGGTATGCAAGCACCTTCTCGTCGACAACAACGGCGCCCGAAAGATCGGTGCCGCCGTGTGCGGCTCTGTGACCGATGGCGTCGATCTCGTCAACCGAGGCGATGACGCCGAGTTCCGCATCCGTCAGGGTCTTCATAACGAGAGCGATCGCTTCGTCGTGGTTTGCGATCTTGGTCTCGCAGAAATACTTTTCCTTACCGGGGCGCTTGTGGGTAATGGAGCTTCCCTCGATGCCGATGCGCTCACAGATACCCTTGGCAATAACCTCGTTCGTATCCATGTCGATCAGCTGGTATTTCAGAGATGAGCTGCCGGCGTTGATAACCAAAATTTTCACTGTGGTTTCCTCCAATAAATTCTCAGAAGTTAAACTTCTGCTTTTTATACAAACTAATTATAATATATATCTTTTTCAAATGCAAGAGTTTCGTAAAAAAAAGTTGAGAAAAAGCAGATTTTCGCGAGATTTTCTTCTCACGGAAACAACAAAAAGAAGCGTCCCGCGCGGGACGCTTCCAAAGATTTACAATTATGTTACATTTTAGGCGTGTCAAATAAAAGGATACGCTTCCCAGCCTTGATAAACGGGGTTGTGAGGAACAGGGATCGCTTCACCCATTTTAAGCTTCACACGAATAGGACGTCCTTCCTTGCCGAAGAAGGAAATGGGGGTGATCGTGACGCTATACGCGCCGGGCGTGAGAGTAACGATCACGGTGTCCTCAAAGTGCGTACCGGGATAAGACTCTACGTAATCCGAGTGCCATGTCACCGTCTTTACAGGTGTCTTTTCGCCCTTTTTAAAGAAGGCAAAGCGATAGTTCGGCACGGCACTGTCGTCGTTACCCGCGGTCTCTTCGCAAAGTGCCTTCGGGAATTTGAAGAATACGCCGCCCGCCGTTTGTCTGACCGCTTCGACCGTTACACCCTCAGCAAACGCAGGCTTCTTCGCACGCGTTTTTCTTGCGTCGGTGTAAAACTGCTCACCGTCAAGGTCGACCACCCAAGGCTCACCGATCTCACGCTCGGTGATATTGTCGATCTTGTGCAAGAGAACACGTCTGCCCGTGACCTCAACGAAGACGGAACGCGAATTATAAAGGCTGCTGCCGTACAGATGCGCGTTATCACAGCCGCGCGCGTTGACGAAGCCCGTAGCACTCATCGGTGCGTGAAAAACGGTAGCACCGCCCCTTCGCTGCCAGATGGTGGTGGGCTGCTCGACAGCGGTATGTAAATGTCCGCAAATGTTAATGATGCGACGCGAGGAAAGAAGGAACGCACGGAATTTGTCGCTGAAACGGCGCGCATGCGCACCGCATACCGTGCCGTCGATCGGCACATGATACACGACGAAGACGGGAAGGTCGCCCGATGCGCGAAGCGCGCATCTGATCTCGTGCTCCGCCCACGCCTCATCCTCGGGAAGAACGGCCTCGTGATAGTTCTGAATGGGAATGGTAATAAAATGATATCCCTTTACGACCTGATGGTCACATAGAGGATAGCCGTAGGAGGTAAACATTTCGCGCGAGCGACGGCTGATGTCGTCCTCCCAGTTGTGTTGAGGGTACTCGTGGTTGCCGATGGCATAAACGAGGGGGATATCCTTCGCATATTTCTCGCGCACGATGCGAAGATACTCGTAGGGCGTGCTTTCTACCTTATCGTAGCTACCGCCGCCCGAGAGGTCGTGCTGATACACGATATCGCCCGCAAAAACGTGCAAGTCGAGCGCAGGAACTGCCTTTGCGTAGAGCGCAAAGTGCTGATGGAGTTTTTGAAGTCCTTCTCCTCTGTGGGTCATATGCAGGTCGCTGAGGATGGCAAAGGAAAGATCGCACTTTCCTTCAAACGAAAATTTCTCCATGATGTTTATCTCCTTACCTATCAAGTTTTTCAGAATCAGTACACGAATTCAAATTCAAAATCGTAGAGGTTCACCGTCTGACCGTCTTCGATTCCCGCTTCTCTCAGCATGTCAAACACGCCTTGCTTTTTGAGAACGCGCTGAAAGAAGTTCATGGATTCGTAGTCGCCGAAGTTGATCTGTCCCATCAGGTTATAGATCCACTCACCCTCTACGAAGAAGACATCGCCCTCGCGGCGGATCTCCGTCTTTCTCTCACCCGCGCCGAGGGTTGCGCTCTCCTCCATTTCAAGTTCGCTCTCGTAAACGGTGATGGGGGGGAGATCGGCAAGTGCCGCCTCGGTTTTCCGTACCAGCACATCCATGCCTTCTCCCGTTGCGGCAGAGACGTAAATGGGCGCCGTGCCGAAGGTATCCTGCACGTAGGCTTCAAAGTCCTTGACGTAGGGCTCTTCTTCGAACAAGACCTCATCGATCTTATTGGCGACGATAAGCTGAGGACGCTCCGCAAGTGAGGGACTGTATTTCACCAGCTCCTCGTTGATCTTTTTGATATCGTCGATGGGGTCGCGCCCCTCCTCGCAGGAAATATCGACGACGTGCAAAAGAAGGCGGCAGCGGTCAACGTGGCGCAAGAACTCGTGTCCGAGCCCAAGCCCCTCTGAGGCACCTTCAATCAGCCCCGGAATATCGGCGGCAACAAAGCCGCGCCCTTCGCCGAGCGATACGACGCCGAGATTGGGAGAGAGAGTTGTAAAGTGATACGCCGCGATCTTGGGCTTTGCCGCCGAAATACGCGACAAAATAGAGGATTTTCCGACACTCGGAAATCCGATAAGCCCAACGTCGGCAATCATTTTCAGTTCAAGCAAAAGAGAGAGCGCGTCTCCCTTCGAGCCGTTTTTGGCAAAACGGGGAATTTGGCGTGTGGGAGTAGCGAAATGTCGGTTGCCCCATCCGCCTCTGCCGCCCTTTGCGGCAATAAACTCATCCGCCTTCGACATATCGAAAATAATTTTACCGCTTTCGGCATCACGAAGCAGAGTGCCGCGCGGCACGGGGACGATCACGTCCTTGCCGCTTTTTCCGTGCATCTTCCCTGCCTTACCGTTTTCACCGTTCTCGGCAATAAATTTTCTCTTATAGCGGAAAGCGAGAAGGGTGTTCGCCCCCTCGTCCACGCGGAAGATGATGTTACCGCCGCGTCCGCCGTCGCCACCGTCAGGACCGCCCGCGGCGACATATTTCTCTCTATGGAAGGAGATGGCACCGTTGCCACCGTCTCCCGCTTTAATATCGATGGTAATGCGATCGATAAACATCGCCGTATTCCTTTCTTTGGGATCAGATTATTCGCTGTCCCCTCTTTGCTTCACTACGATCCGTATCGGTGTTCCGCGGAAGCCAAAGGTTTCGCGAATGCAATTTTCAAGATAACGCTGATAGGAAAAATGAAAGAGCTCCGCATTATTACAGAAAAACACGAAGGTAGGGGGCGCGATGGCTGTCTGCGTCATGTAGTAGATCTTCAAGCGCTTTCCCTTGTCGGAGGGCGGCTGTGCCTTCTCCATCGCGGAATTTAAAAGCTCGTTGAGCATACCCGTTGTGATGCGGGTGCGCGCTTGGTTGTGCACGTAAACGATCTGCTCAAAAATGTTTTTGAGTCTTTGCCCCGTGAGCGCCGAAACGAAAACGAGAGGGGCGTAGCTCATATACGCAAGCGCGCCGGTAATTTTCTTGGTGTATTCGTTTATGGTGGAATTGTCCTTTTCGACGGCATCCCACTTGTTGACGACGACGATAGACGCCTTGCCCGCCTCGTGCGCAAGCCCCGCGATCTTCTCGTCCTGCTCGGTGATGCCCTCCTTGGCGTCTATCATGATAAGACAAACGTCGGCGCGCTCCACCGCCATTTTCGCGCGTAAAACGCTGAATTTCTCAATACGGTCCTCGATCTTTGCCGAACGGCGAATGCCCGCCGTATCAATGAGATTAAACTTCCCGTATTCATTTTCAAGACGGGTGTCCACCGCATCGCGCGTGGTGCCTGCGATATCGGAGACGATAAGACGATTGTCACCGAGCATCTTATTGATGATAGAGGATTTGCCCGCGTTCGGCTTGCCGATAACGGCGACGTTGATGACGTCGTCATCCTGTTCTTCCTCCGTTTCGGGAGGAAATTCCTCAAGAACGGCGTCAAGGATATCTCCGCTTCCGCTTCCGTGCAGAGAGGAAAGCGCGATAGGCTCTCTATCAAAGCCAAGCTCGTAAAATTCATAAAATTCGTAGGGCATATCACCCACCTTGTCCGCCTTATTGACGGCGAGGACGATGGGCTTGCCGCTTTTTTTGAGCATGACCGCGATATCACGGTCATCCGCCAAGAGACCCACGCGAATATCGCACATGAAGATAATGACGTCCGCCATCTCGATAGCGATCTGTGCCTGCTCCCTCATTTGGGAGAGAATGATGTCGTTGGTCTTCGGCTCAATACCGCCCGTATCAATGACCGTAAAGCGGCGGCCTCTCCATTCGCAGTCGCCGTAGATGCGGTCACGCGTGACGCCGGGGGTATCCTCCACGATACTGCGGCGTTCGCCAATCAGTTTATTGAATAGAGTGCTTTTGCCAACGTTAGGGCGTCCAACGATGGCAACCACGGATTTTGACATAGTATTCGTTCTCCTTTCCCGAGACTCATATTACACGCCGAGCAGCGCGTGAAGGAATGCGGCACCGTCATTTTCAACGGCAACCACGGGAACGCCAAGCTCTTCGGAAAGCGTTTCCTTTGACATGCCGCAAAGGAACAGATCTCCGTCTGCGCGCAAAGACGTGCGCGAGATGAGAAGAGCGTCTCCCAACGGCTTCCCTTTTAGCGAAGCAAGATAATCCTTGCCCGTAAGCAGTCCCGCTACGGTGATCTCGGGACCGAAAAATTCATTTTCCACAAGAACGACCTCTGCGGAAAAAGAGTGCTCCTTTTCCCGAAGCAAGGTGCAAAGCGAGGAAAGAAGCGGATATGCCGCCTTTCCCGTCGCCACCGTAACATGGCGCGGTGCCGAGAGCACAGGCGCATCCTCCAGCGCGAAGCGGAAGTCTGCCTCAAACGAAGCAAGCATACCGACACCGTTTTCAAGCTGAGGATAGCCCTCGTAACGCTCTTCCGATGGAATCGGAAGCCCTGCCTTTAAATAGAATTCGTCGGAAGCGTGGAAAAGATACGCGCCGAGCGCATTCTTGCATTTAGAGGCAAAATCCTCCACCGCGCGAACGACTTCAACGCATTCCTCTTTTGTGAACGGAGTGAGGGGGTAAAGCCCCTCTCTGAATTTCGTCAATCCCGCAGGTACGACAGAAACGCTGTCAAGCGCGGGATAGAGCGCGGCGAGATCATGCATGCTGGAAAGAAGTGCCTCCCCGTCGTTGACGCCGCGACAAAGCACGATCTGCGCGCAGATGGTAATACCTGCTTCGGCAAGGCGGGGAAGATAGGAGAGCACCTCGCCCGCGCGAGGATTTTTCATCATTTGAACACGAAGCGCAGGATCGGTGGTATGCACCGAAACGTGAATCGGTGAAAGCCGCATCTTGATAATGCGATCGATATCCGCGTCTGTCATATTCGTAAGGGTGACGTAATTTCCTTGCAAAAAAGAAAGCCGAGAGTCGTCGTCTTTAAAATAGAGGGTATCTCTGTATCCCTTCGGCATTTGGTCAATAAAGCAAAAGATGCACTTGTTGCGGCAGGTGTGCTTTTGATCCATGAGAGGGGTCTCGAACACAAGTCCGATATCCTCGTATTCTCCTTTTTTGATCTTGATCTTATATTTTTTTCCGTCACGCGAAAGGAGAAGAACGACGCGGCGTTCTGTCAAATAGAAGCGATAATCGAGCACGTCGGCGACATCAAAGCCATTCACGGAAAGGAGCTCGTCTCCCGCGAGGATCCGTTTTTTCGCGGCAAGCGAACCGTCTTCCACGCAACAAATTTTCACCATTTCGAGCTCCTTTCTCATAATAAAGCTTATAGCGCAGAAAAACAGCCGCCGGCATCACCGACGGCTGTACGCAATCAGGTACGAAATACGGCGGTGTCTTTATAAAACGCTTTTGCGACACGCATAGCTTCAGCGGTCGAGGCAACTCCGTAAAGCTCGCTTTCAACCGCAATTCTTTCGGTTAAAATCGATCTTGGCGGTCGAAGCGTCCAAGTGAAAAGCATTCTTCAAGACGAGCCGTACAGCAGAGGGGAGACCCCAATTCCTCCACGTGATACTTAACCTTCATTGAAGTGTCCTTTCGACACCGAAGAATCAATTTTCGTTCTTTTCCCTTTCGGTGCTTACGGGAGCAGTCTCTTCCGTGCTTACGGGAGCAGTCTCCTCGGACGCAGGATTCGCGCCCGCGTCGTTCAAAGCATATTTGTCATACTTGCCGTAATATCTTCCGTAATATCTTCCGTAATGTCTTCCGTATCTGCCGTAGTGCTTGCCACGGTAGTAATAAGAGCCGTTCTTTTCTTCGACATCGTTGATCATAATACCCGCGATCTTGCCGCCCACCTTTTCAATGCTTTCCGCGGCTGCCTGCACGGCACGGTAATCGCTTTGCTTCATGCGCACAACCAAAACATAGGCGTTGATCTGAGAAGCAACGATCGTAGCGTCGGAAATAATTCCGACAGGCGGAAGATCAATGAAAACGAAATCGTACATTGTACGCACTTTTTCCATCAGCTCGGCGAATCGAGGGCTGTACAAAAGCTCAGCAGGCTTCGGAGGACATCTGCCCGACGCCAAAAGCGAGAGATTCTCATAGCGCGTTTCCACGAACTCCGGCTCAGCGGAAACACCCGCAAGAAATTCGGAAAGACCGCTTTCGGACGACACCTCAAAGGCTGTTTTTTGCGCAGGCTTTCTCATGTCACAATCGATAATCAGCACGCGCTTTCCCGACATGGCAAAGGAGATGGCGAGGTTGGCGCAGGTCAAGGACTTACCGTCGTTCGGTGCTGCGCTGGTCACGCCAAGAACAGTGCCCCCATCCGCGGTGTTTCCGGAATAAAAGAGATTCGTGCGCGCCATGCGGTACGCCTCAAGGGTACGCAACGTGCTTTTTTCGGTGATGAGATGCCTTCCGTGATTGACGTTGGTATCCGTCTTCTCCACTTTCCCGAAGAAGAGACCGACTCGTTTTTTTAAAGACCCGAAATCAAACTTCATAACGCAATTCCTTTCTCACATCAGTCAAAGACGGGGAATCTGTCCGAGAATGGGGTACGCAAAACGATTTTTAACGTCATCCTCGGTCTTGATTCGGGTATCAAGCACGGAATACAGGAGAATCGCCGCATAAGGCAACACCGCGCCGAGTATCGCGCCAAGCAACACATTTGTGACCATGCTGGGAGAAATAAGCACGCCCGACTTAGGAGCCATGCTCGTCTCCACGTGGAACACGCCACTGAGGAGCTTTTCGGAGCGCTCGTTGATGACGTTACCGAACGCATCCAACAAAACCTGCGCGTCCGCGGCGGAGTACGCACGGCACTGCACCGTGAAAACCGTGGTTACCTCTTCGTTGCTCGGAACCACGAAGGTGAATAGCGAGAGCAGGGTTGCGGCCGTATATTTGTTTTCAAGAACGTATACCTCGTCATTCTCGAGTTGAGCATGACGCTCCTCGACGAAACGCAAAACGCTTTCCATCGTTTTCTCATTCATCAGGGAGTCTCCCAGCGTGCGAATAAGCTTTCCGCCGACGACGAGGCTGTTATTCATTGCGGCAAGGTCTCCCACCGTTCCGCTTTTCGGCACCAAAATGTATTTTGCGGAGGAGCGATACACCTTTTGTACGGCGGTTGCCGTATAGCACCAAAAGACCAAGCTGAGCAGAATCGCGCCGATAACCATAAACAAAGCACTTTTCTTGAATACGCTCCACAAATCCTTTACGGAAATTTCCATACGCTTTCGACTCCTTCTTAAAGAAAATGTGTGTCTTGCGAAACCGCCATGCACACTTGTTCACTATATTTTTTATTATTCTAGCACAATTTTCAGTCCGTGTCAATACGCAAGCGCGTTTTTATATTTTATATTTTTATTAAATTATTTGCTGAATTAAAATAAAAAGTCTCGCGGAGCACACGCTCCGCGAGAAATGCCGCGATTTAAAGCCTTCCGGTCGAGCCGAAGCCGCCCGTCGAGCGTTCGGTCTCATCCAGCGTTTCGGAAAGCAAAAGCTCCACGGGAAGAAACGGGGCAACGACCATCTGCGCGACACGCTCCCCCGGCTCGACCGTCTCGGTTTTTTCGCTGTGGTTGTGTAACGCCACCATGATTTCGCCGCGATAATCGGCATCCACCACACCCACCTTGTTGGCGGGAGCAAGCCCACGCTTGGTGGCAATTCCGCTTCTCGCGTAAATGAAGCCCGCATACCCTTCGGGAATGGCGAGCGCGATGCCCGTATGCACGAGCACGGTTTCTCCCGCAGCTACGGTAACGCCGTCCAGTGCGTAGAGATCCATTCCTGCCGCCATGGCAGTGCCTTTTGTGGGAAGGATGGCTCTTTCGTCTAACTTTTTCACCTTAATTTGCATCTTTATGCTCCCTTCTTTGCACGCTCGTCATTTTTTTCTTAAGATATTTTCCCGTGTAGGAGTTTTCACACGCCATAACCTCCTCGGGCGTACCGCAAGCCACGAGCGTTCCACCGCCGTCGCCACCCTCAGGACCGAGGTCGATGATATAATCGGCGCATTTGATGAGGTCAAGATTGTGCTCGATAACGATCACGGTGTTACCGCCCTCCACAAGGCGTTCAAGGATGGCGATCAGCTTTGAAACGTCCTCCGTATGAAGCCCTGTTGTCGGCTCGTCGAGAATATAGACCGTTTTTCCCGTTGAGCGCTTAGCAAGCTCGGTCGCAAGCTTCACCCGCTGTGCTTCACCGCCCGACATGGTGGTGGAGGGCTGTCCGATCTTGATATAACCCAAGCCAACGTCAAAGAGCGTTTGCAGCTTTCTCGTGATGGAGGGAATGCCGTGAAAGAAGGCAAGCCCCTCCTCCACCGTCATTTCCAAAACATCACTGATATTCTTCCCCTTGTAAGTGACCTCCAGCGTTTCCCTGTTATAACGCTTTCCGCCGCAGGCATCGCATTTGACATAGACGTCGGGCAGAAAATGCATTTCGATCTTTCGAACACCGTCACCTTCACACTCCTCGCATCTGCCGCCGCGCACGTTGAAGGAAAAACGCCCTGCGCCATACCCTCTCGCCTTGGCATCGGGTGTCACGGCGAAAAGATTTCTGATGTCGGTAAAAAGTCCCGTATAGGTGGCGGGATTGGATCTTGGGGTTCTGCCGATGGGCGACTGGTCAATGGCAATAACCTTATCGAGCACCTCGTAACCGAAAACGCCCCCCGATTTCCCGGGGTGTGTGAAGGCGCGGTTGAGCACCCTTTGCAGCGTGCGCAAAAGCACCGCGTTAACAAGCGAGGATTTGCCCGACCCCGAAACCCCCGTCACGCAGGTGAAGGTGCCGAGCGGAATATCCACGGAGAGCTTTTTCAGGTTGTTCTCCTCGGCATCCTTGACGCGAAGAAAATGACCGTTGCCCGACCGTCTGCACATGGGAACAGGGATACATTTTCGTCCCGAAAGATAGTCTCCCGTAATGGATTCTTTACATTTTCCAACTTCTTCCGGGGTGCCTGCCGCTACGACGTAGCCACCGTGGATACCCGCGCCGGGACCGATATCGACGAGATAATCCGCCGCTTCCATGGTCTCCTCATCATGCTCTACAACAATGACGGTATTGCCGAGATCGCGCAGTTCTTTGAGTGTTGCGATCAGCTTGCTGTTATCTCTTTGATGAAGACCGATGCTCGGCTCGTCAAGAATATAAAGCACGCCGACAAGAGAAGAACCGATCTGTGTCGCCAAGCGAATACGCTGTGCTTCACCGCCCGAAAGAGATCCTGCGCTTCTGCCAAGCGTCAAATACCCAAGTCCGACGCGAGAAAGGAAGGATAGGCGGGAACGGATCTCCTTCAAAACTTCTTTTGCGATACGCGCTTCACTCTCACCGAGCGTCAGCGCTTCGAAAAAGGGCAACAGCTTATCTACCGCCATGCGGCAGACCTCGTCAATGTTTTTTCCGCCGACGGTCACGGCAAGCACGTGGTCGGAAAGGCGCGCGCCGCGGCAAGCGGGACAGGGCGCGTCTTCAATAAATTCGTCGTAATAATCCTTGCCAAAGCTGTTTGCCCTGCGTTCAATGGCAGAGAGAACGCCCTCAAAAGCGACGATCTGCTCACGGCGGACATTTTCAAAATGGCGTACGATATGATAAGTCTTATCCTTTACGCCATAGAGCAAGGCGTTCAGCGCCTCGTCGGAAAAGTCCTTGATAGGCGTATCCAGAGTAAAGCCGAAATCCTTTCCCACCGCCGCATAAAGAGGACCTGCCCAGCCGTCCTCCTCCATGGTCTTGAAGCCATTGACGGCGATCGCGCCCTCGCGAAGCGAAAGCGAAGGATCGGGGATGATCTTTTCAGGCGAAAGAATGCGCTCGCTTCCGAGGCCTCCGCATTTCGGGCATGCACCCATCGGATTATTAAAGGAAAACATCCGCGGCTCAAGCTCACCGAAGGAGATACCGTGCTCCTCGCAAGCATATTTCTGCGAAAAGGAAAGCACCTCTCCCTCACCTTCACGCGGAACGGTGCGGATCTCCACCCTGCCGTCGGCAAGGCGAAGCGCCGTCTCCACGGAATCGGCAAGGCGCGAGCGAATATCCTCGCGCATCACAAGACGGTCAAGCACCACCGAAAGATCGTGCTTTTTGTTTTTCTCAAGCCTGATCTCCTCGGAAAGGTCGTACTGTATTCCGTCCGCAAGCACACGAACGTAGCCCGAACGGCGCGCGTCAGCAAGCACCTTTTCATGTGTTCCCTTCTGTCCCTTGACAATGGGGGCAAGCACAAGAAAGCGCTCCCCTTCGGGAAGTGCGAGTATCTGCTCCAAAATGCGCTCGGTCGTCTGCTGACGGATCTCCTTGCCGCAAACAGGACAATGAGGAATGCCAACGCGGGCATAAAGAAGGCGCAAATAGTCATAAATCTCGGTGACCGTTCCGACCGTGGAGCGAGGGTTCTTTGAGGTTGTCTTTTGGTCAATGGAAATGGCGGGCGACAGCCCCTCGATAAAATCCACGTCCGGCTTATCTAACTGTCCGAGAAACATACGCGCATAGGAGGACAAGGACTCAACGAAGCGCCTATGTCCCTCGGCGTAAATGGTATCAAACGCGAGGGAGGATTTTCCCGACCCCGACAGTCCGGTAAAAACGGTGAGCGTATCACGGGGGACGGTAATATCAATGTTTTTCAGGTTGTGCGTACGGGCACCCCGCACGGTCAAATTATTTTTCATTGGAAGCTCTCAATTCTTTGATTTTATCGCGCAAGGCGGCGGCTCTTTCAAATTCAAGGCGAGAGGCGGCGCGCTTCATTTCGGCAGAAAGGGCGGCGATCTCCTTCTCCTTTTCCTCGGCAGTCATGCGGCGGCGAGGCGTTTCCTTTTCGCCCGTATCCTTCTTGCCGATCTCAATAAGATCGCGCACCGCCTTTTTGACCGACGTCGGCGTAATACCGTGCTTTTCGTTGTACGCCTGTTGAATGGCGCGGCGGCGTTTCGTTTCATCCATACATATTTGCATGGATCGAGTAACGCTATCGGCATACATGATAACCCTGCCGTTTTCGTTCCGCGCGGCTCTGCCGACCGTTTGGATCAGAGAGGTCACGGAGCGCAAAAAGCCCTCTTTGTCGGCATCAAGCACGGCAACCAAGGAGACCTCGGGGATATCAAGACCCTCCCTTAAAAGGTTGATACCGACGAGCACGTCAAAAACGCCCATACGCAGGTCTCGAATGATCTCCTGTCTT
The DNA here is from genome assembly GCA_015064745.1 of Oscillospiraceae bacterium. Lineage (GTDB taxonomy): Bacteria > Bacillota > Clostridia > Oscillospirales > CAG-272 > UBA1740. The sequence continues at coordinate 48,457 of SVRR01000003.1, forward strand.
TCCATGGTTTCGACGGTATGATGAATATATTTGACCTTGATATCCTGCGCGGCGAGGTGGTCTGTCAAGTCCTCTGCCATTTTCACGGTGAGGGTGGTAACGAGCACCTTCTCTCCGCGTGCCGTGACCTCACGGATCTCACCAATCAGGTCGTCGATCTGTCCCTCGATGGGACGAACCTCAATTTCGGGGTCAAGAAGCCCCGTCGGACGGATGATCTGCTCAACGGTATTTACAGAATGCTCTCTTTCATAATCGGCAGGTGTCGCGCTCACGAAAACGGCTTGGTGGATACGCTCCTCAAACTCCTCAAAGAAGAGGGGACGGTTGTCCGCGGCAGAGGGGAGACGGAAGCCGTATTCAATAAGATTTTGCTTGCGTGCGCGGTCACCGCCGCTCATGCCCCGCACCTGTGGCAGGGTGACGTGGGATTCGTCCACAAAAAGAAGGAAGTCCTTGGGCATATAGTCAAGGAGCGTATAGGGCGTTGATCCCGGCTCTCTGCCCGCAAGGACGCGGGAATAGTTCTCCACGCCGGAGCAAAAGCCCACCTCACGGAGCATTTCCATATCGTAAAGGGTACGCTCCTCAATTCTTTGCGCCTCAAGAAGCTTTCCCTGCGACTTAAAATACGCAACCCTCTCGCGCATCTCGTTTAAGATGGTCTCCACGGCGGTCTTGCGCTTTTCGTCCGAGACGGCGTAGTGCGTTGCGGGAAATATGGCGGCATAAGCAAGATTTTCGATGACCTCGCCCGTTAAAACGCGAATTTTCGAAACACGGTCCACCTCGTCGCCAAAGAACTCTACGCGGATCGCCTCGTCGGTAGAGGAGGCGGGAAAGATCTCCACGACGTCGCCGCGCACGCGGAATTTGTCACGCACGAAATTGAGGTCGTTGCGCTCGTAGCTGATGGAAACCAATTTTTTGACAAGCTCATCGCGTGAAAGCTGCATTCCCGGTCTTACGGCAGCGAGCAGGCTTTCGTATTCCTCGGGGTCACCGAGCGAATAGATGCAAGAAACGCTGGCGACGATGATCACGTCTCGGCGTTCAAAAAGCGCCGATGTAGCAGAGTGTCGCAGCTTATCGATCTCATCGTTGATGAGAGCGTCCTTTTCGATATACATATCCTTTCCGGGAATGTATGCTTCGGGCTGATAGTAGTCGTAATAGGAAACAAAGTATTCTACCGCGTTTTCGGGAAAGAACTCACGGAACTCGGAGCAAAGCTGTGCGGCAAGGGTCTTATTGTGCGCAAGCACGAGTGTCGGTCGGTTAACCTTCGCGATAACGTTTGCCATAGTAAATGTCTTGCCCGAGCCGGTAACGCCCACAAGCGTCTGCATACGGTCTCCGCGAAGCACGCCGTCCGTTAAGGCGGCAATCGCTTCGGGCTGGTCACCGGTTGGCTGATAATCGCTCTTCAACTTAAAATGATCCATGTCGCACCTCCTTCACATACTTTCTCATTATATATTTTACCACAACCGTTTTGAAATGTAAAGGTGATTGCAATAAAAAACCAAAAAAACTCAACAATTGTCTTCACAATACTCTTTGGGTTTGTTATAGTGAAAATGTACAGGTTTTATACTTGATTACATCTCAATTCAAACAAAACGTACACAACGGAGGATTTTCCCATGGCAGATTTGAACGCTTTTGAAAAATCTCAAGACGTCGAGACTGTCGATACCAACCGTAAGATGGCGTTGCCATCATCGGTACGGGATGGATCGCGGACTCTCACATCGAGGCTTACAAAAAGCAGCCCGACGTTGAGATCGTCGCAGGCTGTGACCTTGTTCCCGGCAAGGCAGCCGCTTTCTTCGCAAAGCACGGCGTCGAAGGCGTAAAGACCGATTATAAGGACAACGTTGAGATGCTCGCAGACAAGTCTCTTAAGCTCGACTGCGTCAGCATTTGTACCTATAACCGTCAGCACGCGCCCTGCGCAATTCACGCGCTTGACGCAGGCGTGAACGTTCTTCTTGAAAAGCCCATGTGCGTTACCATGGAGGAGGCAGAGGAGATCATCCGTGCCGAAAAGCGCAGCGGCAAGGTGCTTTCCATCGGCTTCCAGCCCCGCTTTAACAAGAATATGCTGAGGATCAAGCAGATCGTCGAATCGGGCGAGCTTGGTGACATCTACTACATCCAAACGGGCGGCGGACGCCGTCGTGGCATTCCTACCCCCTTCGGCACCACCTTTATTGAGGACGCGACCGCAGGTCTCGGTGCGCTCGGCGATATCGGCTGCTACTCTCTCGACCTCGTGCTCAACGCGATCGGCTATCCGAAGCCTCTTACCGTTTCGGGTCACAAGGCAGGCATTTTCGGCAAGGATCCGAACTGCGTCTGCTACCACGGTCACAGCGGGTACGCCGCAAAGTTTGAGGTAGATGACCGGGCATCCGCTTACATCCGTCTGGAGGGCGGTATTACCGTCGACTTCCGTATCGCTTGGGCAATGAATATTGACACCCCGGCGACACCATCATTCTCGGTACGAAGGGCGGTCTTCGCGTTCCCTCTACCGACTGCTGGAACGGTATTCTCGATAAGCCCTGCACACTCTATCACGAGGTTGCGGGCGTGCAGGTAGAGACGGTCATTCCTCTCGTTCCCAACGACGACCTTTGGCATCTCAAGATCCGTTCCTTCCTTGACGCCTCCAAGTGTGGCGGCGCGGCTCCCGTATCCTCGAAGGAGATCTACTACAACCAGGCGATCCTCGACGGTATTTCGAAGTCTAGCGAAATCGGCAGAGAGATCGAGCTGAACCTGAAGGATTGGGATGCTATCTAATATTTAAATAACAAAAAGATGCACACCGCGGTGTGCATCTTTTTTTGCAGGCGAGATCACTTGCAGAAATTTTCGATATAGCTGTCAATCGCTTCGCGAATGATCTTAACCGCCTCTTCCCTGCCGCTGACCTCGTTGACAGCTGTCTCCTTGTTCTCAAGATTCTTGTAAACGGTGAAAAAGTGGCGCATCTCCTCAAAGATGTGTCTCGGGAGCTGATTGATGTCCGTGTACTGATTGTAGGTTGGATCGCCGAAGGGGATAGCTATGATCTTGGCATCGTTTCTGCCGTTGTCAATCATGGAGATCACGCCGATGGGATAAGCGCGCACGAGCACGAGGGGCTCCACAGGCTCAGAGCAAAGCAAGAGCACGTCAAGCGGGTCGTTATCTTCACCGTAGGTGCGGGGGATAAAGCCGTAATTGGCAGGATAGTGCGTTGAGGTGTGGAGAATGCGGTCAAGCTGAATAAGACCCGTTTCCTTGTCCAACTCGTATTTTTTCTTGCTCCCCTTGGAAATCTCGATCACGCAAACGAAATCCTCACTGCCGATACGCTTAGGGGAAATATCATGCCAAATGTTCGACATATTTTCACGCTTCCTGCCGTATAAACGGCGATTAAAGTTTATTGTATAAATTACGCTTCGTTCTCCATGACCAGCTCGTAAAGCGAAAGAAGCTCCTCATCAAGAGACGAAAGCTCCTCTTCGATGGCGGCAGCGCGCGTGTAATCGGTCGCGGCAGAACCGTAAAGCTCCGTCTTCAATTCCTCGATGCGTGCTTCCACCACGGGAATGCGCGCCTGTGCGCGTTCCAGCTTTTTCCTTGCAGCGCGAGCGACCGCCTCTTCCCTCTTTTTCTTTTCGTAGGACTCCTTACCCTCGCTTTTTTGTACGGGAGCTTCCGTTTTCGCCGTAGCCTCACGCTCGGCGCGCGTGCGCAAGAAGGCGGCATATGCCGTCTCGTCCTCAAACGGGGTATAGCTCCGTGTACCCTTTTCCGCTGCGGGATAAAGCTCCACGAGACGCGTCGCCACGCGGTCGATAAAATAGCGATCGTGCGACACGGCGAGCACCGTACCGGGGAAAGCGATGAGTGCCGTTTCAAGCGCCTCGCGTGAGCCGATATCAAGGTGGTTGGTCGGCTCGTCAAGCAAAAGCACGGACACGGGCTTCAACATTAGCTTCGCAAGCGTCAACCGTGCGCGTTCGCCGCCCGAAAGCGCTTTGATCGGCTTGTCCACGTCCTCTCCCGTAAAGAGAAAGAGGGCGAGGGCGGAACGGATCTCTCCTACCGTTTTCTGCGGATATTCGTCGTGGAGCTCCTCAAACACGGTCTTATCCTCGTGAAAGGATCTCGTCTCCTGATCATAGTAACCGATCTTAGCATCCTCGGCAAAGCGGATACGTCCGCCATCCGGCATAAGCTTTCCGGTGAGCAGCTTCATAAGAGTAGATTTTCCCGTACCGTTCGCGCCGAGAAGCAGAACGCGCTCATCACGTCTGATTTCAAAGGAAACCTTCTTCAAAAGTGCATTCGCGCCATAGGAAAAGTCGAGCTCCGTCACCGAAAGCACCTCTTGGCTATACAGCTGCTCGTTCTGAAAGGAAAAGTGCACCGTGCGCGCAGGTCCTTTTACCGCTTCAACCTTTTCCATGCGATCGAGCTGCTTTTGCTTGGCACGAATGGTAACGAAGTTGTGCGCCTGTCCGCATCGGCGCTGAAATTCAATGTTCGCCTCAATGCGGGCAATGATCTTTTTTTGCTCACGGTAACGCTTGTCCTGTGCCGCCTCGTCCTCCGCCTGCATTTGCTTTGCTTCGGTGTAAGACTTCGGGTAAAGCCTTGCAGCGCCGTCCGAGATCATAAGTGTTTTGGTAGTCACCTTATCCAAAAAATAACGGTCATGTGAAATAACCAAAACCGTCTTGGGATAGATGCGGAGAAACTCTTCGAGCCACACGAGCGCATCGATGTCGAGGTGGTTTGTCGGCTCATCAAGGAGTAAAACGTCGGGGGTGGAGGCGAGAAGCTTGGCAAGCGCAAGACGGGTGACCTGACCGCCCGAAAGTGAGCCGACGGGACGCATAAGCTCCTCTTCGGAAAAGCCCATGTGAAGAAGCATTCCTCTTGCGTGAGAACGGAAGGTCATACCACCCTTCGCGACAAATCTCTCGTGCAGACGAGCGAGAGAGGTGGAAAGGCGCATGACGTCCTCATTCCACTCTGCTTTTGCGAGTGCCGCTTCCTCGCGTGCGATCTGTCCTTCTAAGGAAAGGAGCTCTCCGTAGCTTGAAAGGACGTAGTCAAGAAGCGTCCTTTCCCCTGTTTCGGGGTTCACCGCCTCGTCCTGACGCAGCACGCCCAGCGTGCGCTCCTTCGCCAAAAACACCGCGCCCGCACTCGGCACGTATTCTCCCGTCAAAAGACGGAAAAGGCTGGTTTTCCCCGCACCGTTTACGCCGACGACACCAAGTCTGTCTCCCTCGTTTAAGGAAAAGCTGATATTCTTAAGAATCTCCTTCTCTCCAAAAGAGAGTGATAGGTCATGGGTACTGAGTACGGTCATAACTGCTCCTTGATTGGCTTGTTTCCGTATTATTTTACACTATTTCAGCACTTTCGTCAAGTTGTTTGGGCTTTTTTCTCGGCAGATAACGAAAAAAGAACAAAATCAACCAAGCAGGGAAGCGAAGCGCCAGCCCCACAAGCGAGATCACGAAGGAAACGAGAAGAAAAAGCGGGCGCGCAAAAAAGCGCGCGACCGTCCGCTTGAAAAGCAAAAAGCCGCAAAGGACCAACGCAAGGGAGTAAAGGCGAAAGCTACCGCCATTTGCGGCATAGAGGAAGATCGTATAAAAAACGGAAAGCGAAATCCAGAAAAGCAGATCGTAGAGCAGAAATCCCACAAAATGAAGCGGAGCGATCTTCCCTTTCGTTTGTTTGATACTCTCTTGCCTTTTTTGTAAAACACGGCAAAGGGCGCATATACGCCACCGTCTTTCTTCGTCGCTCGGCAAGAGCCGCAGTGCCATAAAGAGAGCGCGCAGTCCCTCTGTAAAAAAAACGCAAAAAACGCCGAAGAAAAAAGAAAAAAGACAAAAGAGCAACGCGAGGGAGAGAGGGGTGCCCGTCAGCGCCCCCAAAGCGATAAGCCCCCTTTTGGCTTGCTCTTTTTATCATTGTAATAAAGTCCTGTGATCTCGCCGCATAAAGCGAGCGTTCCTTCTTCTAAAGAAAAGCTCGTAACACGCAAAGAACTACCCTCAAGCACAAGCTCACCGAGGGTAGTTCTGCAGACGACCTCTTCTTCGTCAAAGCGCAAAACGTCCTCCACGCCAAAGAGAGAAACCTTCTCCCTTCCCTGCATGATAAGCGTGCGCCCTTCATTCATTGACCGTTCCGTTTGCATATTTATACCGCCTTTATTTGATACGATACAAAATATGCGCTATGCTGCCTCTTTATGCCTGCGAGACGATCTCGTAGAGCTCCGCGGCCTCTTCCTTCTTTACGGTCTCCTTAACGGAACGAACACGCACCGTGAGTGTTTTCGCGCCAAAGGAAACGGAGATCTCATCCCCTACCTTGACATCGTAGGACGCTTTAACGACGCGCCCGTTCACGGAAACGTGAGAAGCGTCGCACGCATCATTGGCGACCGTGCGACGCTTGATAATTCTGGAAACCTTTAAAAACTTGTCAAGACGCATTAAGCGTTGATGGTATCCTTCAGTGCCTTGCTTGCGGAGAAGCCAACGCCCTTGGATGCGGGAATGGTGATCTTAGCGCCGGTTGCGGGATTGTGACCCTCTCTTGCGGCTCTTTCCTTCACCTCGAAGCTACCGAAGCCGATCAGCTGAACCTTGTCACCTGCTGCGAGAGCGGCAGTGATGGCGTCAAGCGCAGCGGTAACTGCGAGCTCGGCATCCTTCTTCTTCAGATTTGCGGTTTTTGCTACGACATCGATAAGTTGAGTTTTGTTCATGGGAATATCACCTTTCTGTTTTAATATTTTATCCATTTACATTGTAGCACGATTTGCACAAATAATCAAGAGGTTTTTTAAAAAAAATAGTCTTTTTTTACAATTTTTTTGAAAAATTTCCGTAGATTTCCGCCGTTTTTTCCCTTTTCGTGAATTTTTAGAGTTTTTGTTCATAGTTTTCGCCCTTTTTATCTCTCTTTTTTAACCATCTTGCGAGAAAAGGAAGAAGAGAAAGCTCCTCCTCGTTCACGGCACGCAAAAGAAAAACAAAAGAAAAATACACAAGAACTGCCAAGGTGAGAGCAAGAAAAAGCGCGGCGTCCGCACCAACGCGTGTTAGAAGCCCTCGATGCGTAAAATAAGCAACCCCTGCGGTAAAAAAGGAACAAACGAAGGGGCGAAGAACCGTGTCAAAAAAGCCCACCCTGATAGAAGCCGTACGGAAAAGAAAAATAAGATTCAGAAGCGTCGCGACGAAAATAAAGCAAAGAGTGGAAAGCGGTACACCTACCGTACCGAACCCCGATACCAACGGCTTCACGCTCAAAAGCTTTACGGCAATACCGACCGTGAGCGAGAGAATGGGAAGACGCTCCCGCTTAAACGCCTGCAAGGCAGCGGAGCTTACCGTGAGGAGGGCGGTAAAAAGGACGCAAAAGGCAAGCACCGAAAGAGAGGGACCAACGTTGACCGCCATCTCTTCATCCGTGCGGAACACGAACGAGAGAATGGGCTTTGCAAGAGCGGAAAGCCCAAGTGCCGCAGGGAGAGAAAGAAGCACCGAGAGTTTGAGCGCGCGCCGCGTGACGAGCCTTGCTCTTTGCACCATTCCCGATGCCAAAGCCCCGCTAATACAGGGGATAAGGGCGGTAGAGATCGGCATAATGAGTACAAGCGGGAGATTATACAGCGTAAGCGCTCCTGTGGAATAATCGGAATAAAGAGACTTGGCGAGCTGCGCGTCGCCAAAATATTCTTCAAGCAAAGGACGCATCATTCTTGCATCAATAAAGCTTGACATGCTCATCAGAGCAGAAGAAAGGGTAATCGGAAGGGCAAGGACGAAAACCGCCCGAAGAGCGGCACAGCTTCGAAGGGTGTCCTTCTCTTTCGTGAGGGAGGCAAGCAGTCCCCTTCCCTCTCTTTGATACCGAACGGCAAGGAAAAGAGTGCCGAGCATAATGCCGAGGGTGATGCCGAATACAGCAAGCGCTGCCGCGCTCGAAACGCTTTTTCCAAGCATATGGACGGCAAAATAAGCAAGCGCCACCCCAAAAACTGTCTTGCCAAGTGCCTCTAACAGCTCGGATACAGCCGTGGGCACAAGAAGCGAAAACCCCTGAAAAAAGCCGCGCAAAACACTTGTAGCCGCAGTAAAAAAAAGGGCGGGTGCAATGGCGAGCGTACAGAGATAGCCCGCGCCGTCCTCATCCAAGGCGGCGAGAGGCTTTGCTAAGAGAAAAAGAGCGAGGGAAAGAAAAAATCCTACACCGAGGAGTAAAAGAAGGGTGGTATCAAAAAGCTTCTTGATGCGCGCACCGTCTTTTACGGCACGCGCGCGCGAAACGGAAAGAGATAAAGCCCCCGGAATTCCTGCCGCCATCGCCGTATAGAGAACGGCAAACAAAGCGCTCGCCGCGTTGACGCTTGCCATTTCATCGCCAAGCAACGCGTTTAAGGGAACCTTGTAGGCGAAGCCGAGCACCTTAACAAAAAGGTTGGCAACCGTTAAAAATACAACACCCGTTTTCAAGGAAGCCTGCATGGGGCTCTCTTTCATCTTTTGCATATGCGTCCTCTTTTCCAAAAGAAAAGGCAAAGGGAGGGATGCCCTTTGCCGTGTCTTTGTCTTTTACCACAAACATCACAGTGCGTCGAAAAAAGAAACAACGCGTTCACGCAAGGAGAGCTTTTCTCCCTCGCCCGACATGTTTTTCTCGGCGTCCCGTAGATATTCATATGGATATTTAGGATTAAATATGCGTAAGATCTCGCGTTTTCCCCCTGCCGTCTCACGGACGAGCTTTGTAACGGCACCCGCGCCAACCGCGAAGATGCTGTGCAGCTCCTCCATCATGAAAACGTTGTAATAGCCCTCGTGCCCTTCCTTGGCGTAACCGACATTCTCCTGATTTCCCACCGTGTTTTTTTGGCGGTACATATAATAAGGACGATAACCGAACGCCTTTGTACGAAGCTGAGAGTATTCTACGCTTTTCGCAACATCGCCGCCCGTGATGGAGTAATAGTTTTCCTCCTCGTTTAAAATGTTTGCCGCCTTTTTGACAGTAAAGGTGTGGACGGTGAGATTGGTTGCACCCAAAGGCAGGATGCGGTCGATGGTAGAGGAAAAGCCGTGGAAGTTGTCTCCCGGCAGTCCTGCGATAAGATCAATATTAATATCGCGAATCCCGGACGCTTGGGCAATATCGTACGCGCGGAAGAAATCGTCCACCGTATGCCGTCTTCCAATGATACGGAGTACGTTTTCCTCAAGCGTTTGGGGATTTACGCTGATACGGCTGACCCCCATTTCCTTTGCAACACGAAGCTTCTCCGCCGTAATGGTGTCAGGACGCCCTGCTTCAAGCGTAAACTCAAAGAGAGTTTCGGGGTCAACAAAGCGGCGAATATGCGACAAAAGCGCGGTAAGCTGTGTTTCCGAGAGGACAGTAGGCGTACCGCCGCCGATATAGACGGTCGCTACGCGAAGCCCACGCTCGTGAATGATAGAAAAGGTGTTTTCTATGTCGATATAGAGACGCAAAAGGTAGTCGTCAAGAAGGGTGAGCATCTTTTTCGTTGCCGCCGAAACAAAGGAGCAATAAGCGCAGCGCGAGGGACAAAAGGGGATAGAGATATAGACGCTGCAAAGCCCCTCCGGAAGCTTTTTGACGAGACGGTTCTCCGCCGCCGCAACCGAAACGGCAAGTGCCGCCTTTTTGGGGTTCAAGAAATACTCGTCTCGCAAAATGCGCTTGGTCTTATTCATATCGGCGCCGCTTTGAAGGATCTCGTTTGCTACCTTTGCGGGACGCACGCCCGTTAATATCCCCCAAGCGTTCGTATAACCGAGAAGGGCTTTCCCCGCGCTGAAAATGGCACGTCCCAAGGCAATCTTTTCAAGCCTTCCCCGATCGGTGATGTCTGCCGTGGGGGTTGCTTCTCCGTACGCTTCAACGAATTTCGCGCCAAGCTTCATAGACGCATAGCCTATCGTTTTCTCCCCCTCCGACGAAAGACGCACGAAAATTTCGGGCGTATCGGGCGAGGGAGTCACATTCTCCGAAAAACGGGAGCCGGGAAAAAAGATCATACACAAGGTCTGCACGTAATATTTATTGGCAGTACCTTCTACACGTAAAATCATACAGATTTCCTCTTTTTGAGTTTTTCGGAATCCATAACCACCGTAACAGGACCGTCCGCTACCATATCAATGGACATATCCGCACCGAAAACACCCGTAGCCACGTGGCAAACTCGCTCACGCATAAAAGCAACAAAGTGCTCATAAAGCGGCTGTGCGACCGAAGGATGCGCCGACGCCATAAAATCGGGGCGGTTGCCGTGAGAATAGTTTGCTCCAAGGGTGAAGTTGGAAACAATGAGCACCTCACCGCTGATATCACCGAGAGAAAGATTCATTTTTCCGTTTTCATCCGAAAAAATGCGAAACTTGGAAATTTTCTCGGCAAGCAGGCGTGCCTCCTCTTCTCCGTCGCCGTCAAGGACACCGAGAAGAATGACAAAGCCCTTTCCGCACGCACCCGTCGGAACGCCGTCCGCCGTAACGGCGGCGCGTGTGACACGCTGTAAAACTGCAATCATAGTAAAAATCCTTTAATTTCTCGTAATGTTAAGCACCGTGGGAATTGCTTTGAGGCGCGAGACGATCGCATGGCAATGCTCGGTATCCTTGCATCCGACGGTGATATGAATGGTCGCCCGAGAATCCTTCGGCGGCGCTACGTTGATGGTGAGCACGGGGATCTTCATCTCGGCAAGCGCCACGGAAACCTCCGCAAGCACGCCGATCTTATCTTCTGTCAAAATAGACAACGACGCTTCGTACATTGTAGAAGAAGCACCGCTCTCCTTGGTCTCCCAATGCGCACCGAGCCAACGGTCCGCCTGTCCGGGATCGGAAACGCCGGCGACGGCATTGGGGCAGTCTCTCTTATGCACAGAGACGCCAAACCCGCGCGTGACGAAGCCGATGATAGCGTCTCCCGGCAAGGGGGCGCAGCAGCGCGCGAATTTCACAAGGCATCCCTCGGCACCGTCCACAACGACACCGCCGTTTTGCTTTTTTTGCGCACGGTTTTTGCTCTTCTCCTGTAAGCTGGCAAGCGCGGCTTCATCTGCCGAAACGGCGGGGGTCTCCGACGCCTGCTGCATCTTTAAGAAGCGCGTGCTTTCCTCTTTGAGGCGCACCGCGATGCGAGAAAGAGAAATACCGCCGTAGCCTACCGTATCAAAGAGATCGTCAAGGCTTCCGATCCCCACGCGCTCTGCCGTTGCCTCAAAAATTTTTTCGGTCTCGGAAGCGGTAAAGGCATGACCAAGCCGCCTGAGCTCCTTCTCCATCATATCTCTGCCGAAAACGATATTTTCGGGGCGCTTCTCGCGCTTGAACCACTGACGGATCTTGCCGCGCGCCTCGCTCGTAGTAACGATGTTCAGCCAATCACGGCTGGGTCCCTGGTTGTTGCGGGTGAGTATCTCTACCACATCTCCCGTCTGGGGAACGCGGTCTATAGGGACAATAACACCGTTGATCTTGGCGCCCACCATGCGATTGCCTACCGCCGTATGGATGGTATAAGCAAAGTCGATGACGGTTGCTCCCTGGGGCAAGGAAATGACGTCACCCTTAGGGGTGAAGACGAAGATCTCCTCGCGGAAAAGCGTCTTTTTGAAGGAATGGATATACTCATCGGGGTCGCGTGTGTCCTCGTCCGCTTCAATGAGAGAGGCGATCCAAGCGAGCTGCTTATCGACCCTCTCGTCGGGTGCTTCTCCCGTCTTGTAGCGCCAATGCGCCGCGATACCGAATTCCGCCGTCTCATGCATCTCATGGGTGCGGATCTGCACCTCAAAGGGAATGCCGTCTCGACTCATGACCGTCGTGTGAAGCGACTGGTACATGTTGGGCTTGGGCATGGAAATATAATCTTTAAAGCGTCCGGGCACAGAGGTAAACATCTCGTGCACGAGACCGAGCACTGTATAACACTCCTCCACGGTATCCACGATGACACGCAAGGCATAAAAATCGTAGATCTCCTCAAAGGGCTTCCCTTGCTCATAGATCTTGCGATAGAGGCTGTATACCGATTTGATACGGTCCTCCACCTCGTAAGAGATACCGTAAGCGGTGATACGCTCCTCGATCCTGCCCTTCGCCGAAGCCAACAGCTCGCGGCTTGTGCCAAAGCGCCTGTCGACCGCCTCCATGACCTCACGATAGCCGATAGGGTCGAGGTAAAGAAGCGCAAGATTTTCAAGCTCAAGCTTGATCCGTTGCATACCGAGTCTGTGCGCAAGCGGCGCGTAGACATACATGGTTTCAAGCGCGATCTCTCTTTGGCGGTCGCTGTTCTTTTTGCCGCCGAGCGTACGCATGTTGTGAAGTCTGTCACACAGCTTTACGATAATGACGCGGATATCCTTGGAGATGGCAAGCATCATCTTGCGGATGTTTTCGATCTGCGCCTCCTCACGGTTTTCAACGGCGACGGTAACGATCTTGGTTACTCCCTCCACAATGGCGGCAACGTCCGCGCCAAAGCGCTCAGAAATCATAGAGACGGTGATTCCCTCACAGTCCTCAACCGTGTCATGAAGCAAGGCGGCACAAACGGTATCTGTGTCCAGTCCTAGTCCTGCAACGCTTTCCGCAACGGCAATCGGATGAGAAATATACGGCTCTCCGCTTTGTCTTTTCTGCCCCTCATGGGCACGGTAGGCGAGCGTATACGCAGCCTCTATCTTCGGCATATCGTATCGCTCTGTATTTTTGTGCAGGGTGTTTAGCAAGCCCCGCGCAAGCAAGAGCATCTCTTCTGTCATGGCGCCTCCCTTCTCAATATCTGCGTTCTCTTAATCGAAGCTGCTTTAAGATATTGGATTTTTCCAAATCTGTCTTTCCTGTATTGAATCTAAGGTGGAATCGATATGTTTCTTTTTCGGTTTCCTCAATGCCTAGAATGTTCATTTCACGGAAAATGCTGAAAATGAATTTGAGCTTGATAAGCCCAATATCGCACCCTGCGGCACAAAGCTGCGCGTGCATACTACGGGTGCTGAAGGTATCCGTACCACCGCGCACGAGTCTGCGGATAACGGTATATACCGCCGCAAAATCTTCTCGGTCGGGAACGACGTGCTCTTCTGTGCGGAAGGCTTCCCCGCCGGCAATCTCTTGGAATCGTTTTTCCTCACGCTCCGCCGCAAGGCGTTCACGCTCGGCAGGACGCAGATCCCGCACCGTCAGCTGCACCGTACGCTTCCCTGCCCACTCGTTGATGTCCAAGGAAAACAAAAGATCGATTTTCTCACCGGGATAAATGTCAAGCTTTTCGGTTTCATGCGAAAAATACATAGCGGTGACGTGCTTGTCGCCGTCCCGCAAAACGAGCCGCGTATGCTTGCCGCCACCCACGGGAACGATCTCCTCCACCGTCGCGGAGAAAAGGGCAAAAACGGGAAGCGGATTTTCGGTGCCATACGGTTCGAGATAGCGGCGCAGCTCCGCGGCAAGACTCATGTCAAGCTCCTCGGCGGAGAGGACAAGATCCGCTTCTACGGTGGGGACAAGTGCCTCGTCCGAAAGATGCGTGCGCGCGTACTCGTTGATACGGGCGCGAAAAACGGGAAGCGACTCTCTCGCCACGCTGAGCCCGGCGGCAAGCTCGTGTCCGCCGTATTTTAAAAGCGTATCGGAGCACGCTTGAAGCGCCGCCGCGAGATTCATCCCTTTAATACTTCTGCCCGAGCCCTTGCCAACGTCTCCGCTTCCCTCAAAGGATACGAGAATGGAAGGAAGCCCGTAGCGCTCGGTGACGCGAGAGGAGACGATTCCTATCACGCCGTGATGCCAGCTGTCATCATCAAGCACGATAACGGGGTCATGGACAAAATCATGCTCCCTTTCTATTCTTTCAAAGGCGGCGGCGGTGATGCGATTTTCCTCCACCTGTCTTTCGCGGTTTACTTCACAAAGCTCTTCGGCAATGCTCTTCGCGCGTTCCGGATCCGAGGTCAGAAACAGCTCAACGGCAATACCCGCGGAGCGAATGCGCCCTGCGGCGTTGAGACGCGGGGCGAGTGTATATCCGATATAGCCCGTGGTGATCTTCGGCTCGCTCTTGTAGCGGCTCTTCGCCTGCTCCGTCTGCCCCGTCACGGCACTTATTAAGGCGGAAATTCCTACGCGACGTGCCTTTTCCATGCGTCCGAGTCCATAGGAAACGATCAAACGATTTTCTTCCTTGATCGGCATAACATCAGCGATCGTACCGATCGCCACAAGATCGGCATATTCCTGACACATTCTTGCCACGCATTCGCGGCGAGAGTCGCCCGTATAGCGCTCCTCAAAGGCACAGATCAGCTTAAAAACAACGCCCACGCCCGCAAGCTCCTTGAAGGGATAAGGGCAATCGGGGCGGTGCGGATTCACGACAGCAACGGCGGGCGGGAGAGCGGTACGGCATTCATGGTGGTCGGTAACGACGGTATCAATGCCAAGCGTTTGCGCGTATGCAACCTCTTCTGCGGCAGTAATACCCGTATCGACCGTGATGATAAGATCGGTGCCCAGGGTGGAGAGCTTATCGATAGCACCGACGGACACGCCGTAGCCCTCACCCACACGGTTAGGGATATAGTAATCCACGCGCGCTCCCTTTGCCTTTAAATAAAGGTACAGAGTGGATACTGCGGTCACGCCGTCGACATCGTAATCACCGTAAATGACGATACGCTCGTTTTTGTCAAGCGCTTCTCTGATACGGTCTATCGCCTTGTCGATATCCGCAAGCATAAACGGATCGCATAAAAGCTCGCTCTCCATACGGATAAAGCGGCGTGCCGCATCGGGCGTATGATATCCGCGGCTGTAAAGAAGCTTCGCTAAAACAGGGCTGATACCGAGCGCCTCTCTTATCGCTTTTATCGCATTCTCCGCTGTTTGGGAGATTTCTTCGATTTTTAACACCCAGCGCTTGGCAGTGTGTTCATTCGGTTTATTCATGTAATATTCCTTCCTGCACCATATGGCGCATTGGCGAACATGGTGAAATTTATAGATTACCGAGGGGTTTATATTTTGCCATGATAGCGAGTGCGGTTCTTACACCGTCCACAGCGGCACTGGTAATACCACCCGCATAGCCCGCGCCCTCACCGGCAGGGTAAACGTTGTCATAGCCGATTGCCGTACGCTCGTCCGTTCTCAAAATCCGAAGGGGAGCGGAGGTACGCGTTTCCGCGCCCGTGAGAAGGGCATCGGGAGCGTCAAAGCCGTGAAGCCGCCGTCCAAAATCGGAAAGTGCACGGCGAATGACATCGGTATAAACCTTCGGAAGATAGGTGTCGGGCGACGCCACTGTCACCCTTCCCTCTCCGTAGGTGGGCAAAACGCGCGAGGGCTCGGTTTTCGCCTCGCCCTTCAAAAAATCACCGACCGTTACGATGGGAGCGCGGTAGTTTCCACCGCCCGCAAAATACGCCGCCTGCTCGATTTTTCTCTGGAAGGCGATGGCATCTCTCGGTGTATTGCCATAATCCTCACGGAAAACGGTAGCAAGAACGGCGGAGTTTGCGTTTTTCCCATCGCGTGCGTGATAACTCATGCCGTTGACGGCAACGCCGCCCTCCTCGCTTGCCGCCGCCATAACCTCACCTCCGGGGCACATACAGAAGGTATAAACGCCACGCGTTTTGGTGTTAGTGGCGAGGGTGTATTCGGCATGTCCGAGCGCAGGGTGTCCCGCGTAGCTGCCATACATCGCTCTGTCAACATCCTCTTGCAGATGCTCAATACGCATGCCGACGGAAAACGCCTTTGCTTCCACCGCGAAGTCGTGAGAAAAAAGCATCTCATAGGTATCCCGCGCACTGTGACCGATGGCGAGCACCAGCGCTCCCGCCTTCATTTCCCCACGCGTGGTAATCACAGAGGTCATTCGACCCGCACCAAAACGGATATCCAAAAGCTTAGTACGAGTATATATCTCACCGCCCAGTCTTACGATCTCGTTCAAGATGTTAGAAACGACGTCCCCAAGAATGTCCGTACCGATATGCGGCTTCGCAAGAGAAAGGATCTCCTCGGGCGCGCCAAAACGAACAAAGGTTTTGAGGATATAAGCGCCAAAGGGGTCTTTGATGCGTGTGACAAGCTTTCCATCCGAAAAGGTTCCCGCGCCGCCCACGCCAAATTGCACGTTGCACTCCGCGTCAAGGTCACCCGTTTTCACAAAGTACCGATACGCCGCACGGCGTTCCAAAACGTCACCACCGCGTTCAAGAAGGATGGGGCGATACCCATGCTCTGCAAGGAGCAAGGCACAAAAGAGACCGCACGGTCCGCTACCAACGACGATGGGACGTGCCGAAAGCGGAAGTGCTCCGAACACCGGGAGAGGCATTTCCTCTACAAGCCGTGTAATGCCGTCAAGCCCATCGGGCAGGCTCTTTGGAATTTCTCCCCGTGCGGCAACCGTATACACCAGACGAACGCGCGCGCTATCGCGGGCGTCCACCGATTTTTTGTAAATAGAGAGGCGCATCCCCTCGGATAACAAATGCACGCCGCGCAAACGACGGCGTGCTTCCTTTATGGCTTGGGAGGCATCCGCATCGGGAGAAAGGCGGATGCCGCCGATCAATAGGCAACCGAAGACGTTACACATAAAGCAAATTTTCCGTGCTTGTGCCGACGGTCTCCATCGCTTGGGCAGGCGACGGATCGTTGCCGTACGGAGTCTCTGCATTTTCTTGCATGGAATAACGAACGGAAAGCCACGTTACACACGCAACCAAGAGACACACAAGGTAGACGATGAGATAATGAAGAATATATTTTTTCTTTTTGATGCGCTTGATCTTTTCTTTTTGTGTCGTCTTTTCTTTTTGCATCGCAATTCTCCTTTACCGTTGATCTTCATTCCCCTCGCGGCTATCCTCCGCGCGGTCGCGCTTGCGCAACAGTTTTTCCGTCAAGACCATTTGCAGTCCTCGAATGCTGTATTCTCTTGTCATAATACCGTCGCAGGCGATCGAGATCGTTCCCGTTTCCTCCGAAACGACCACGATGACCGCGTCGCTCACCTCACTCATACCAAGCGCAGCACGATGACGCGAGCCAAGCTCCTGCGATATAGTCGTGTCCGTAGTGATGGGAAGCATGCACCCTGCCGCCGCAATGCGGTTGTCGCGAACGATCACCGCGCCGTCGTGCATGGGCGCGCCCTTATAGAAAATGGCTTGTAGGGCGGTTGCTGAGGGGGCGGCATCAAGCAAGGTGCCGCTTGCCGCGATATCACCAAGCTTCGTCGTGCGTTCGAGCACGATCAAAGCACCCGTGCTTTCTCCTGTTTTGGGATCTACCTTTCGCATGTCACCCACTGCGTCGCAGACAGCGGAGATGAGCGCGCTGGTTTCTTCCGCACTTTTATCGTCACCAAGGCGGCGCAACCCGCGCCAAGGACGGTCACCCACCTTTTCAAGCACCGTGCGGATCTCGTCACGGAAGATGACGATCAAGGCGATGATACCTACATCAAACACACGGTCAAGAAGGTAGGCAGTCGCATTCATTCCAAGGAAGGATACAACGACCCAAATAAGAAACAAGACAAAAAGTCCCGCAAGCAGATTTGCCGCGCGACGGTCATGCAAAAATTGATATATCCCCAAAAAAATAACCGAAAGGATGAGGATATCCAAAAAAGAAACAAAGCTAAAGGAGGAGAGCTCTTCCTTCAAAAAGGGGAAGAAATTTTCAAAAAACAATTTGATGTTCATAGGTATTCCCCGCAATCATTTTAAAACTCAATGCCAAGACTGTAAATGGTTATAATACATATATATCATTTTATCATAAAAGACTTTAAAAAGCAACACTTCACTTTACATTTTTATGCCGCAATGATGTACAAAAAGTAAATTTTATATGTTTTATATAAAAACGAAATAAATATTTATTATGAAAACAAAAAAAGGGCTGCGTGTTGCAGAACACGCAGCCCTTAGGTTAAAGCAGAAGTCGGGGCGCACCTTATGCAAGCAGGCTTTCCAGCGCAGCCAGGCGTACGGCAAGCGTTAAGACGCGCATGGCAAGCGCAAGATCCTCCGTTTTGGGATAAGAGGGGGCAAGACGAAGATTTTTATCCTCGGGATCCACACCGTAGGGGAAGGTAGCTCCCACCTTAGTAAGCGTAACCCCCGCCTCCTTGCAAAGCGCATAAACTCTCTTAGCGGTATGAGGAAGAACGTCGAGGGAAACAAAATATCCGCCGCGCGGCGCGGTCCATTTGGCAACACCCGTATCCCCAAGGTCTCTTTTCAGCGTATCAAGGACGATGGAAAAACGCTCTTTGAGGTAACGCGCTTGCTTTTTCATGTGTGCCTCAACCGCTGCCTTATCGGGCAAAAAAGCGAGGTGACGGATCTGATTCATTTTATCGTATCCGATCGTCTGCACGGTGAGCACAGAAAGCGCCAGAGAGAGATTCGCGTCGCTCATCGCCATCATGGCAATGCCCGCACCGGGGAAGGTGATCTTGGATGTGGAGGAGAAGAAGAAGACGCGGTCTCCGTTACCGACCAAATGCGCCTCGGCAAAAAGATCAAGCAGAGCGTCTCCCTCATTTTCGATGTCGTGCACCATATAAGCATTATCCCAGAAAATGCGAAAATCGGGGGCTGCCGTCTTCATACGCGCCAAGCGCCGCACCGCTTCGTCGCTGTAAGTGATGCCCGAAGGATTGGAATACTTGGGAACACACCACATTCCCTTTATTGAAGCATCAGCGGCGACGAGCGCCTCCACCTTATCCATATCCGGGCCGTCCGAAAGAAGCGGCACGGAGATCATCTCAATACCCAGCGACTCACAAATCGCAAAATGACGGTCATAGCCGGGAGTCAGACAGATAAACTTTACCTTTTCCTCACGGCACCAAGGGCGAGGCGAGCCCGCCACACCGTACAGCATAGCGCGGGAAAGGGTATCATACATCAAATTTAAGCTTGAGTTGCCGCCCACCACAATGTTCTTAGCGGGAATCCCCGTCAGCTCCGACCAAAATGCGCGCATTTCGGGGAGCCCCTCCAAAACACCGTAATTACGGCAATCAAAGCCGTTTTCGGAAAGATAACGGAGGGTACAATTCTCCCCGAGCATAGGCATAGACTCCCCAAGCTGTTCTCCTGAGGGCTTACCGCGGGAAAGATCAAGGGAGAGCCCTTGTGCCGCAAGGGCGTCGTATTCCGCACGGAGCGTGCCATATAAGGCGTTTTTCTCCGCCTTTGTTGCGTTTAAATAGTTCATTTCAACCTCGTTTTGCAAGTTTTCGCTCTCTTGCATTCATTTTTCTTGCTTTTTCAACGATTATTATACTATATTCGCCGAAAAATTACAAGTCTTTTTTGCGTTTTTTTCATTTTATGTCATTTTGCATTAAAATGTTCCTCCCTTTCCCCTTCCCTTTGTGCAACTTGTTTTTCATTCTGTGTAAACCAAGCAGATTTAACCCTAAAACAAGCAAAAAAAGCACCCGACTGCTATGCGTCGGGTGCTGCGCTTGTGCACTTTTACGGAATTCATTTTCTCGCGTTATGCGCGTCAACCAGCTTATGAATGCGCTTGGACTGATCGAGAAGAGAGCTGATGCTTTCATCATGATTCAGCGTATCGATGAGATAAGCGACATACTTGCACATATTGACGTCTCCATACCACTCACGAGACAAAAGTTCGGGGGTCTGGTATACGAGATTGGTGGTGAAGATCCTCGTAAAGAGTCCTTCTTCATATGCCTTATCGAGCGCTTCCATTCCCGCGGTGAAGAGACCGAAGGTGGAGAACACGAAGATGCGCGCGGCGCCCCTCTCCTTAAGCTGCTTTGCCACGTCGATGACCGAATCGCCGGACGCGATCATATCGTCGGCGATGATGACGTCCATGCCTTGCAGATCTCTGCCAAGATACTCGTGCGCCTCGATGGGGTTTTTGCCGTTCACGATGATGGAATAGTTACGGCGCTTATAGAACATACCGAGGTCGATCTTCAACATTGAGGAATAATAGATGCATCTTGCCATTGCGCCCTCATCGGGAGAAACGACCATGATCTTATCTTTATTAAAGTCGATGTCGGGATAGTTGTGTACAAGTGCTTTGAGCATTTGATAACTCGAACGAACGTTATCAAAGCCCGCGAGGGGAATCGCGTTTTGTACACGGGGATCGTGCGCGTCAAAAGTAATAAAATTGGAAACGCCCATATTGATCAGCTCTTGGAGCGCTACCGCACAGTCGAGAGATTCTCTGCCCGAGCGCTTGTGCTGTCTTCCCTCATAGAGCATCGGCATAACCACCGAGATACGTCTTGCCTTACCGCCGATTGCGGCAATCACGCGCTTCAAGTCGGCAAAATGCTCGTCGGGACTCATGGGAACGGTCTTGCCGTACATCTTGTACGTCACACCGTGATTGAAGCAATCCGAAATGATATATACGTCGTGTCCGCGCAAGGATTCGTGAAGCATTCCCTTTGCTTCACCGCTTCCAAATCGAGGGCATTCCGCTTGCGCAACAAAAGTCTCCTCGTTGTCGTGACGGCGCCATTCCTTCAAATAAGCGTCTACCTGAGAGACAAATTTCTCACAGCCGCGCATCCCAATGACAGTCAATTCTCCGTAAAGTGCATCCTTCATCCGTTTCGTTTCCTTTTTTGTTATTTTGGGGGAAAGTAAACTTACCAACTATATTATACCGCCCAGGATGGCAAAAGTCAAGAGGATGGAAGGACAAAAAGCGGTAAAATATTTTGAAGTTTCTTCAAACAAACCGCAGAACAAGGAAGCGCGCGCGACATTCCTTGAAATCCGCACGGCAGCCTTACGCCAAAACAAAGTCATTCACGAAAACAAAGCGTTTTAAAATCCAAACAAAGGTGTGTCGCATACAATGGAAACAAAACGATCAAAGGAGCAGCAATATGGCAGAGCAATCCGGTTTTTTACAGGTGCTTGTTCGTACGGCGGGCGAAAGTCTTCCCGTGCGCGACGCAGAGGTGCTCGTAGAGGGAGCCACTCTTTCACGCGGTCTTTTGACAGACGAAAGCGGCAGGACTGAGCAGATCCCTCTCCCCGCACCCCCTGCGTCCAATTCCCTGTCAGCAGGACAAAACGCCCCATTCGCGCTATATCGCGTGACGGTTCGCAAGGAAGGCTTTTATACACAGGTTACCAAAAACGTTCCCGTTTTTTCGGGCATTGTCTCTTTACAGCCCATAACCCTCGTTGGGCGGGCGGAATACGGGAGTGAAGCACTGTCTCCGAACAGCATCACCGACACCGTCACAAGTGATCCGCAGGTACTAAATCAATAGGAGGACGCCATGCCCATTTTACCCACTGTTCCCGAAACCGTCACCGTACACCTCGGGCAACCGAGCAGTGATGCGCAAAACGTAACGGTTTCCTTTCCCGACTACATAAAAAACGTCGCATCAAGTGAGATCTACCCCACGTGGCCGGAGGCTGCCATCCGCGCCAACATTTACGCGCAGATCTCCTACACACTCAATCGCATCTACACACGCTATTACCCCTCAAGGGGATTCGATTTTGATATTACAAACTCCACCGCCTTTGACCAATCCTTCGTGTACGGTCGGGATATCTTCGAAAACATATCGAGAATCGTGGACGAAATCTTTAACAGCTATCTGCGCCGCCGAGGAAGCGTTGAGCCGCTCTTCGCCGCCTATTGCGATGGAGTTCGCGTCAGCTGCGACGGTCTCTCGCAATGGGGAAGCGTATCTCTCGCGGAGGAGGGATTGACCCCTTACGAAATACTCACCACCTATTACGGCGATGACATTGATATCGTCACCGACGTACCCGTGGGAGATGCTCCCGACGCCCCCTTGATTCCACTAAGGGAGGGACAGATCGGCCCGAACGTCGAGCTTTTACAAAGACGGCTCAACCGTATCTCCGCAAATTATCCCGCCATCCCCAAGATCTACCCCATAAACGGCGTGTTTGACACCTCTACGACCGAGGCGGTAAAGGAATTTCAAAGAGTTTTCGACCTCTCTCCAGACGGCGTGGTAGGGCCCGCTACATGGTATCGCATCCTTTACATTTACAACGGCATCAAGCGCCTTTCCGAGCTCAACTCCGAGGGACTGACGCTCGGTGAAATATCGACACAATATCCAAACCTTTTGCAAAACGGAAGCGAGGGAGCGGGCGTCCTCGTTCTTCAATACTACCTTTCTTATATTTCCGCTTTCATTCCCACTGTGCCAGCGGTGGCGCTTGACGGCTACTTCGGTGCCTCTACCGAAGCGGCAGTGCGTGCTTTTCAAAGCACCTATGGTCTCGCGCAGGACGGCATTGTCGGCGAGCAAACCTGGCGTGAGCTGACCGACGTTTACCAGGGGCTTGTTGCCTCGGTTCCCATTCGCTTTGCCGAAGGAGTAGCACTTCCCTTTCCGGGGGAAGCGTTAGCCATCGGCTCACAGGGGGAGGAGGTAAGGATCATACAGGAATATCTGAACTATATTGGGGAAACCTACAACGAGATTCCCCCCGTGAATCCCGACGGTGTGTACGGTCCCGCCACAAGAGACGCCGTTCGGGCATTTCAACGTCTTTTTAACGTGCCGAGTCAAGAAGGAGTCGTCGGCGGTATCACCTGGGTGGCTATCGCAAGCATCTACGAGGATCTGTATGAAGGGCATCGCGCTGAGGAAGGACAATATCCCGGCTATCCGATTGGAGGTGCGTCATGAAAATTTACCGCATTGACCGCGAAGAGGAAGCGATCGCAGAGGTACAAAGATATCTGCGCGCCCTTTCCTACCATCACGCAAGCATCCCGCACGTAGGGGTGGACGGCATTTACGGCGAGCAAACTAGAGAAGCCGTACGCGCCTTTCAAGCACTCTTCGCTCTCTCTCAAACGGGCATCGTGGACCAAGAGACCTTTTCACGTCTTTATCGTGAATTTCTGACCGTTCGGCGAAGAGGTATGCGTTAAAGTGCGCTTTTACTGAAATTTTCGTTGCATCTCCGTCCATACTGAATGAAAAACATAGGGAGATGTTATGAATTTAAACACCAACTTTACACCAAAGCTCCGCCATGCGATCGCCAAGGCGCCACAGCTCGCGGGCGCGCTCGGACACAAATACATCGGCAGTGAGCATTTGCTTTTGGCTCTGGCATCGGAGGAGGATTCTCTTGCAGCAAGATTCCTTCAAGCAAAGGGGGTCACAAGCGACCGTTTGCGCGATGCCATCGCAGAATTTTCGGGCACGGGGGCACCAACCCTTCTTTCCTCCGCTGATCTCACCCCTCGCGTCCGTCAAATGATCGAAAGCACCGCAAAAGCAGGCTCGCCCGGCGAAAGCGTAGGCAGCGACACCCTTCTCTCCGTCATGCTGTCGGAGCGCGATGCGACGGCTGTACGATTGCTCGTCTCGGTGGGAGTTGACGCCACCGAGCTTTCGAAAGAGCTTCGTAATTTTCATGAAGAAAAAGGCAAGAACGCCGCCCCCTCTTCGGTGCTATCTACCCTTCCGCGGCTTGCGAAATTCGGCAGAGATCTGACTACGTTAGCAAGAGAGGGCGGGATAGACCCTCTTGTCGGCAGGGAGGAGGAAACGGCAAGAGTCATTGCAATTTTAGCGCGACGCACAAAAAACAACCCTTGCCTCATTGGTGAGCCCGGCGTAGGTAAAACCGCCATCGCCGAGGGGCTTGCCGCGCGCATTGTGCGAGGAACTGTACCCAAGGAGCTGCGTTCCTCCTCTATCGTGACGCTCGATCTTTCTTCTATGATCGCGGGAGCCAAGTATCGCGGCGAGTTTGAAGAGCGTCTGCGCGGTGTTTTGGACGAGGTGCGCTCAAACAAAAACGTCATTCTGTTTATTGATGAGATCCATATGATCGTCGGTGCCGGCGCGGCAGAGGGTGCGGTAGATGCCGCAAATATTTTAAAGCCCGCCCTCTCGCGCGGAGAGATCCGCGTTTTCGGCGCGACGACTCCCAAGGAATACCGCGCAAGCATTGAAAAGGATTCGGCGCTCTCGCGCCGCTTTGCACCCGTCTACGTAAAAGAGCCGACCGAAGGCGAGGCACTTGCCGTGTTACGTGGATTAAAGCCCAAATACGAGGCGCACCACGCCCTCCGCTTCACCGAAGAAGCATTAGCCGCCGCCGTTTCACTTTCCGTGCGGTATCTTCCCGAGCGCCATTTACCTGACAAGGCAATCGACCTGCTTGATGAAGCGGCGGCGGAAAAGCGCGTCAAAACGGACGTCACGCCGCTCACACTCAACGAGGGCACACAAACGGCTTCTCTGCCGTCCGACGAAGCGGAGATCACCGCGAAAGACGTTGCGCGCATTTTATACAGACAAACGGGGATCCCCGTTTCCCGTTTGACAGAGGACGAGGGAAGCCGGCTTTGCTCGCTTGAAAGCGTGCTTAAATCTAAGCTTATCGGGCAAGATGCCGCCGCGGAGGCACTCTGTAACGCCCTGTTTCGTCGCCGTACAGGCTTCGGCGCGCCCGATAGACCCCTTGGCTGCTTTCTGTTTTTGGGAAAGCCGGGCGTAGGAAAAACGGCAATGTGTATCGCGCTTGCCGAGCATCTGTTCGGCAGCAAGGAGGGGCTTTTGCGTTTTGACATGTCGGAATACATGGAAAAGCATTCGGTCTCCCGCCTGATCGGCTCTCCGCCGGGGTATGTGGGATATGGGGAGGGCGGACTTTTGACAGAGGGGATCCGACGGCATCCTTATGCAGTCGTTTTGTTCGACGAGATCGAAAAAGCGCACCCCGACGTTTGTCATCTGCTTTTGCAGGTCATGGAGGAGGGACGCTTGACCGACAGCGAGGGACACGTCTGTGATTTTCGAAACGCGATCATCGTTTTCACATCAAATGCGGGCACGGACAGCGGTGTACGGGTACAGGGCTTTGGAAAGCAAGACAGCGCGCCGAACGATGCGGCAGCCATCCGTGCCGCCTTCCGCCCCGAATTTTTAAGCCGTCTTGACGAGATCATTCGCTTTGTACCGCTTGACGAAGAAATCCTTTTGCGGATCTCGAAGAAAATGCTGGGAGCAGTCGTCTCTCGTGCGATGGCAAACGGACTGTCTCTCACCTTTTCAGATGAGGTCGCGCACGCGCTTGCGAAGAAAGCAATGGAATACGGAGACGGCGCGCGCGGCGTGCGGCGCGCCCTGATTAAGGAGGTGGAAGACAAACTCGCAGCCGCTTTGCTTGACGGACGGCTTACAAAAGGAAAAAGCATACACATATCTTTTGAAGAGGGCGCACTTGCTTTCCATGTTTAATCCCACAAAGGGGGAGAGTCTCTCTCCCTTTTTTGCTTTTGCGCGCGGCGCGCGCGAGAAATTATATATTATGGTAGGTTTTTAAAAATAAATCTTAAAAAAAACGAAAAAGCCCTTGACAAATCAAGCAAAGTATGGTAGAATGTCCTTACCTCTGTCGGAGAGGTCTTTTTTTCGCGCTTTTTTTGGGACAAGAGCGCGTTCTCTTCGCCAACGAGGGAGGTACATGCCATACGGCAAATTCATAGAGCCTATGCTCTAAATTCAAATAGGAGGTGCCGCAAACAATGAGAGTCAAGATTACGCTCGCCTGCACGGAATGCAAGCAGAGAAACTATGACACAGAAAAGAACAAAAAGAACGATCCGGACAGACTTGAAATGAACAAGTACTGCCGTTTCTGCCGCAAACACACCCTGCACAAGGAAACCAAATAAGGTACGAAAGGATTGTATTATGGCAGAATTGAACGAAAAGAGTCAGAATGATACCGAAAAGGTATCTTCTGAAAAGAACGTAAAGAAAAAGAACAAGAAGCCCAATATTTTCCAAAGAATCGGTAAGTTCTTCCGCGAATGCAAGAGCGAAATGAAAAAGGTAACCTGGCTTTCCGGCAAGGAAACCTTCAAGAGCTCCGTAATCGTCGTCGTCGTAACGCTGGCACTTTGTGTTGCGATCGGTCTTATCGACACCGCTCTTGAATACGGTGTTGTCGGTCTTCGTGACCTTACCATTCACTTGGGCTTGAACTTCTAAGGCAGGACGCTGTAATGAGTGATTTCGACGAAATGAACCTAGGTCCCAGGTGGTACGTCATTCACACGTACTCCGGTTATGAAAATAAAGTCAAAGTCAGCATCGAAAAGGTCGTAGAAAACCGCGGTCTCGGTCACCTTATCTTCGATTTACAGATCCCCGTGGAAAAGGAGATCGTCAAGAATGATAAGGGTGTTGAGCGTGAGGTTGAGACCAAGCTGTTCCCTGCATACGTGCTTATCAAAATGGTTATGACCGACGAGAGCTGGCACGTCGTCCGTAACATCACAGGTGTTACAGGCTTTGTCGGCCCCGGGTCTAAGCCCGTTCCCCTCACCGAAGAGGAGGTTGCATTCTTCCGCGTCGAGGACGCTAAGGAGGAATCCTTCAAGTTCAAGGAGGGTATGAAGGTCAAGGCGATTTCCGGTACGTTTGTCGGTTATGCAGGTGTCCTTCAAGAAATCTCCGAGGACAAGAAGCAGCTTACGATTCTTGTTTCCACCGGAAAGCGTGACATTCCGATCATCGTTGAGGCGAAGGATGTCGCCATCGACGAATAAAGTCACATCATTTGCCGCTCCCAAAGAGGAGCACCCGTGGGAGGGAGAAAATTTTTACATCTCCCGAAAAAGACCACATTTGGAGGTAAGAAAAAATGGCAAAGAAAATCTTAGGATATATCAAACTTCAGCTTCCCGCAGGCAAGGCTACCCCTCAGCCTCCGGTAGGTCCCGCACTTGGTCAGTACGGTGTTGCTATCCCGAACTTCACCAAGGAATTTAACGAAAGAACCAAGAACGACATCGGTCTTATCATCCCTGTCGTTATCACTGTCTACGCAGACCGTTCCTTCACCTTTATCACCAAGACTCCCCCCGCAGCCGTTCTCATCAAGAAGGCTTGCGGCATTGAGACTGCTTCCGCTGCTCCCAACAAGACCAAGGTAGCAACGCTCACCAAGGAACAGCTCAGAAAGATCGCAGAGACCAAGATGCCCGACCTCAACGCAGCTTCCATCGAGGCCGCTATGAGCATGGTCGCAGGCACTGCACGTAGCATGGGCGTGCTCGTGGAAGAATAAGGAGGAACGAACAAATGTTTATGGGTAAAAAGTATAAAGACAGCATTGCGCTGATTGAAAAGTCTAAGCTTTACGATCCCAGCGAGGCAATGGATCTCGTTTGCAAGACCGCAAAGGCAAAATTCGATGAGACCGTAGAGGCTCACATCCGTTTGGGTGTTGACTCCCGCCACGCTGACCAACAGGTTCGCGGCGCTATCGTTCTTCCCCACGGTACCGGTAAGACCGTTCGTACCCTGGTGTTCGCACGCGGCGACAAGGCAGATGCTGCTAAGGCAGCAGGCGCTGACTACGTTGGCGCTGAAGAGTTCGTCACCAAGATCACCGCTGAGAACTGGTTCGAGTTCGACGTGGTTATCGCAACTCCCGATATGATGGGTGTTATCGGACGCCTTGGTAAGATTCTTGGTCCTAAGGGCCTTATGCCTAACCCTAAGGCAGGTACCGTTACCATGGATACTGCTCGTGCAGTTACCGAAGCTAAGGCCGGTAAGATCGAGTACCGTCTTGACAAGACCAACATCATCCACTGCCCCATCGGTAAGGCTTCCTTCGGTATTGAGAAGCTCACCGAGAACTTCAACACGCTCCTCGCCGCTGTTATTAAGGCGAAGCCCGCTGCCGCTAAGGGTCAGTACATTAAGAGCTGTGTCGTCGCTTCCACCATGGGCCCCGGTGTTAAGGTTAACGCTCAGAAGATCAACTAATCCATCAGCAATAAAAAAACCGTTGCTCACGCAACGGTTTTTTTTACATCAAAGGGGCGAGGAGCCGCAAAACGGCACGGCAGAGTCTGGCAAAAGCATTGCGTCGCGGCGGTCTTGGTGTGATTTCGGCAGAAGCATCCATATAGGCTAAAAAGGCATCTTTGACCGCGTCTACCGTATCTGTGCCGTAAAGATACGCACCGCATTCAAAGTGCAAATACAAGCTCCTGTAATCAAAATTCACCGAACCTACGACGGCAAGCTCATCGTCAGCCACTATCGTCTTGGCATGCATAAATCCCGGCGTATACTCATAGATCTTAACACCGTTTTCCCAAAGAGTGCGATAGTATGAGCGCGTTGCCATGTGCACCAGCCTTTTGTCCCATTTGTGAGGGGTGATGATGCGGACGTCCACACCGCTTTTAGCGGCGTAGGTCAGTGTTGAGAGCATTTGGTCGTCGATGATGAGATAGGGTGTCGTGATATACACGTATCTTTTCGCGCTCTGTATGATGTCCATATAAACGAGAGCACCGATATTTTCAGTGTCAAGAGGGCTATCGGCATAGGGGAGAATCAGCTTGCTTGAAGGAGAAACGGGAGCAAGAAGCGAGGATTCCCCTTCGCGTCCGTCTTGCCGTTTTTCTTCCAAGCGCTCCAAGGGCGATATCCCCGTGGGAAGAAAGCGAAGAAGGTCCTCATCGCTCCCTCGGTGAATGATATCCCACATCTGCAAGAACATAAGAGTAAAGCTCCATGCGGCATCTCCCTCCACCATGACGGCGTTGTCTGCCCATTTACCAAATCGCTCCACGGCGCCGATATATTCGTCTGCAAGATTGATGCCGCCCGTAAACGCAACCTTGCCGTCGATCACAGCGATCTTGCGATGATCTCTATTGTTCTGCTCCACCGAAAAAAAGGGAACAAAGGGGTTGAATTTAGCAACACGAATACCGTATTGTTGGAGAATTTTCCCGTACTTGCTCGGCAGACGCAAAAAGCATCCCATATCATCGTAGATAATGCGCACTTCAACGCCCTTTTTCACCTTGCTTAACAAGATTTCCAAAATCTCATCCCACATTTTACCGTGTTCGATGATAAAATATTCAAGGAAGACGTAGCGCTCCGCCTTTAAAAGTTCTTCTTTCAACCGGAAAAACATTTCTTCCCCCGAGGCAAGGAATACACTTTCTGAATTGAGATAGGCGGGAAAACCCGCAAAATACGAAAGATAGCGCACCGTTTTGGGGAAAGCCGCATCGTTTATCGTAACACCGTTTGCCATAGCCATCAAGGGCCTTGTTTTTTTCTCTGCGCTTTTTGCTTTTTTTATGAGTGCGTGGCGCAAAACATGCTGGTCAAACGAAAGATATAAAAGACCTCCTACGACGGGAAAGCAAAGTATCACAAAGATCCACGTAAGCTTATACGAGCTTTCACCGCGCCCCGATAGTACAAAAAGAGCCACAAGCACGCTGATAGCTGTAAAAGAATTGGCAACCAACGAGGATATACGGCTGGTGCTTAACAGAAAATAAACGAAGAGCGCCGCCTGCGCTACTACAAGCACCCCTACCAAAAAGCGTCGCCGAAGGAGGGGTAATAACCATTTTTTCTTCATTGTTTCTCTCCAAGCCAATGTAAAGGTTTTGTACGCTTCTCATTATTTTACCCTGTTTTTCTAAAATCAAATGCAAAAAAACGGAATCAAAAGATTCCGTTTTTTTATCCATAGATGTCAGTTTTGGGTTGTACCAAAGTCCGGGGCCGCACCGCCCGCTTGCCTGTAGTTGTAATAGCAACCGCCAAGCGTTTCAAACGTACTGTCGTTATGGGAAACCGTTTCGTGCGCCATTGCGGTAAAGTCGGCGTTGGCGTTCATTTCTTCCACCAAAGCAGCAAGCTTTGCCTCGAATGCCGCCATGTCGGCGCTGGACATCAGTTCCGTATACTTTTCTGCGCAATAAGCATCAAATGCTTCCCACTTTTCGCCGTCAATCAAAGCGAAATAAGAATAAAACGTTTCTCCGAAGAGAGGCTGTCTTTGCGCAAGATCCGTAATATGCTCGGAAGCATACGTGTACTCGTCCTTGGTCTGACCAAGGTCTTTGCAAGGAAGGGCAAGCTCACGGAGATTACCGAAAAGATAGCCGTCTGCCACACCGTAATTAGACATGTTACGGTATACGACACAATCGTCTTCCACGTAATAGTTGGTCTGCGCATCGCCAAAGAGTGCGATGTTCAAAAGATCGGCTCTGTTCGCATCTGTCATCAGCTCCTGCACGATCTCAAGAGAGCGCTTCTCGTCGACAGTGAATTTAGAAACGGCAAGCATACCGCCAAAGAGCTCCTCGCGCTCAAACATGGGGTCCATGATGGGAGCGAAGTAATAGTCGTCGTCGCTGTAACGCAGAGCGTAATCACCCTCCGCAAGACCGATGAGGAAGTTCTCCTCGTTCCCATCCGCACTGAAATACCCATTCTTCTGTCCGGCGAACTTCATGGTAAGATATCTCGTGTATTCGGAGTTCTTCAAAAGATTTCTTGCTTTATCGGGGAGCGTAGTAACAATATCCATATAACTATACGTCACACCGAAGAGCGAGGGGGTGGTAAAGTCCTTGGAAATGTATTGCACGTTAGGAAGGACAAACTCGCTTTCCTTCATGCCAAAGACGGAAAAGTTTTCGCCGTACAAGGCTTCCCACTTGGAAAGGCCGTGACCTGCCTGCGCGTTCTCCATCATGGTGATGAGCTGACAAGCGTCGGAAATCGAATGAATGTCATCCACTTCCATTTGATAATAATCCGCTGCCGCTTTGTTGATCATAACGTATTGATACGTGCCGTATGCCTGGTTTGCGGGAACGCCGTAGCATACGCCGTCGATCATCGAAAGCTCCTTCGCGGTAGAGAGGATCTTGGTATTGAGGGTCTTAAAGTTGCCCTTGAAATGGCTGTCAAGTCCTACGAGCCAGCCCTTTCTCGCATATTCCTCATACATCTCCTCATCGGCGATCAAGAGAATATCAAACTGCGCCTTAGATGCGGCGGGATATTTGCTATCGGTTTCGTCAAGCTCGGTGCCCGTGCTGGTTCCGGCATTCGCCATGGCATCTTCCTTGCCGGCGTCCTGCTTTGCCTTCTCATCCGCAACCTCATTCATGATCTCGGTCATGCGAGCCTTATATTCCGATGCCTTGATGCACTCAAACTCAATATGCGTGGAGAGCAACACCTCGCACTTGTCGTTGAACGCCTTCTGCATAGCGGCAATGCCCTCATCAGTTGTCTTATCGTCAACCACGATCGCCATGCGAAGCGTCAGGTACGGACGGTCTGCCTTCGGCTTTGGCGTTGAATCATCGCCGCAGGATACCAGCACCAATGTCAAAAGCAAAAGGCACAGAAGCGTGGATAAAAGTTTCTTCATGAGAATCCTCCTAGATGCTGAAAAGCACAATTAATCACTTATCATTTTACATCAAAACACCGCACTTGTCAAGATGTTTTACTATGCAAAAAGTAAACATTCTTTAAAAAGGGGCTCAATTATTTTGATAATCGCGCAAAAGCTTACTGCGGCTCGGATGTCTTAGCTTGCGAATTGCCTTTGCCTCAATCTGTCGAATACGCTCTCTCGTAATGTTGAAATGCGCGCCGACGTCCTCAAGGGTATGCGGCACGCCGTCCGTAAGACCAAAACGCATGCGAATGACCTGCTCCTCACGCGGGGAAAGCGTACGAAGAACCTCAGCGATCTGCTCTCTCAGCATAGCGCTGGCGGCGTTCTCCATGGGAGAAAGCGTTTCCGTATCCTCGACAAAGTCTCCAAGGTGAGAATCGTCCTCCTCACCCACAGGAGTTTCAAGAGAAACGGGGTCTTGAGCGATCTTCATAATTTCACGCACACGCTCCGCTGTCGTACCGAAGCGTTCGGCGATCTCTTCCGTGGTAGGCTCACGCCCCAGCTCCTGCAAAAGCTGCTTCGAGGCTCTTGAAACCTTGTGAATGGTGTCTACCATATGTACGGGGATACGGATGGTGCGTGACTGGTCCGCGATAGCGCGTGTGATGGATTGGCGGATCCACCAGGTGGCATAGGTGGAGAATTTATAGCCCTTGCGGTAGTCGAACTTTTCTACCGCCTTCATAAGACCCATGTTTCCCTCTTGAATCAAATCAAGAAAGTACATTCCCTTGTCCACGTGTCTTTTGGCAATAGAAACGACAAGGCGCAGGTTGGCCTCCACCAGCTCATTCTTCGCCTTTTCGTCGCCAAGCTCTATCTGCTCCGCAAGAAACATCTCTCTTTCGCTCGAAAGAAGCGGAATTTTTCCGATTTCTTTCAGATAGGTGCGGACAGGGTCGTCCATGGAAAGCCCCTCGTGCGTCAGAAGCTCATCCATATCCTCTAAGTTCTCGATCTCTGCCTCTTGCAGCTCGCCCTCAGGAACATCTCCCTGTTCAAGCACCTCTTTTTCCTTCTCGAGCTTGTCCATTTCATAATCCATGTCCTCGAGAATATTAAGCATACCGCCCGCACCGTTTTCGTCAATCAGCTCGTGCAGATCCTTGCTCTCATTACTCATATCTTTATTTTCCTTTCTTCCTCTAAAATGTCAAAAATTCGGTGATCAGTTGTTGTGGTAATCGCGCAAAAGCTTGCTGCGGCTTGGGTGTCTTAGCTTACGGATCGCCTTTGCCTCAATCTGTCGAATTCGCTCACGCGTGATCTTAAAATACGCGCCCACGTCTTCAAGCGTGTGCGGCACACCGTCCGTGAGACCGAAGCGCATACGGATGACCTGCTCTTCTCTGGGGGAAAGCGTATGGAGCACCTCCGCGATCTGTTCCTTCAACATAGCGTAGGAAGCATTTTCAACAGGGGTAGGTGTATCGGTATCCTCCACGAAATCGCCGAGACGGGAGTCCTCCTCCTCGCCCACAGGCGTATCAAGCGAAATCGGGGCTTGCGCTACCTTAATGCTCTCGATCACGCGTTCCACGGGCATACCGAGAAACGCCGCGATTTCCTCATTGGTAGGCTCACGTCCAAGCTCTTGTAAAAGCTGCTTGGAGGCTCTTGAAACCTTGTGCCCCGTTTCCACCATGTGCACGGGAATGCGGATAGTGCGCGCCTGATCGGCAAGCGCGCGGGTAATGGACTGACGGATCCACCAAGTGGCGTAGGTCGAGAATTTATAGCCCTTTTGATAATCGAACTTCTCCACCGCCTTCATAAGACCCAAATTGCCTTCTTGAATCAAATCAAGAAAATGCATTCCCTTATCTACGTGATGCTTGGCAATGGAAACGACAAGACGGAGGTTTGCGCTGATCAGCTCATCCTTTGCCGCTTCATCCCCGAGAGCGATCTTTTCGGCGAGGAGCATCTCGCGCTCCGCGGAAAGCAAGCTGATCTTACCGATCTCTTTCAGATAAATACGTACGGAGTCGTCCATGGAAAGCCCCTCTTGGAAAAAGAGATCATCCACGTCCTCAATATTTTCGGCTTCGATCTCGTCAAGAGCGCTTTCGGAAGGCTCCCCATCGGCGAGACCGTCCTTGTCACGTTCATAGTCGCAATCAATATCGGAGAAAAGCTCGGTCACATCGCCTTGCTCCTCTTTTTTTAAAATATCATTTAAATCTCTGGGCTTGTTGCTCATTTTTTCGCCATCCTCTTTTTTATATTTAAGCAGATCAGGTTTGACTGCGTTTTCGGTTCAAAAGGTCGTTAAGCGCATCAAAGGAGGGGGGGACATCCTTTTTCTTTTCGGTGGCAACCGCCTCCTTGAGGGCGGAAACGCACTCCTCAAAAACTGCCGTACTATTATCGGAAAGGCGCAATCGTTCCACGCGCATTCCCGCAATACGTCCTACCTCGTCGGGCGTAAAAGCGGTATCAAACATTGCCGCATCAAAGCCGTCGCTCTCCTCCGATTCCTTTATGAACAGAAAAACGCGGCGACCAAGCTCGGTGAGAAAATCCTCTTCCGAAAGAAGCGGCACGCCAAAGGCGCGCGTGCGGTATTCGGGATAAAGCTGCAAAAGCCCCAGCACCGTTTCTTCAAGCCTTGCGACGCGCGGCATTTTAGCAAAATCGACGTTGACGCGATCTCCGAACCCACCAAGCGCTTCCCTTGCGGTTTTCGCCTCGTCACGAGATGCGTTTTTCTTGCGAATGGCGATCTTTTTCGCCACGTCCGCGGCAAGATTTTTAGGATCGACAGACAGTCGCCTTGCACCCTCGGCAATATAGATTTCCCGTTCCACCGAGGAATAAACCCCCGCAATAATGCCACAAAGAGCATCGATCGCTTCAATCTTCTGTTGGGGAATATTCAAATCGTATTTTTTGAGAATGCGGTTGAAATTAAAGTCAAATTTGGTGTGGCTTTCTCCAAGCAACGCACGGAAGCTGTCCGCACC
Source organism: Oscillospiraceae bacterium (assembly GCA_015064745.1). Classification (GTDB taxonomy): domain Bacteria; phylum Bacillota; class Clostridia; order Oscillospirales; family CAG-272; genus UBA1740. Next base: position 82,867 of record SVRR01000003.1, read on the forward strand.
CCTTTCTCGGATGTACTCATCGGGGTCCTTTGCGCCTTCGATATGCAAAACGCTGACCTCAAGCCCAACCTCTTCTAACAGCGCGATCGCTTTATCGGTGGCTCTCTGTCCCGCCTCATCGCTATCGTAGGAAAGGATCACCTTCTTTGTATAGCGGGAAAGAAGGCGCGCCTGCTCAGGACGAATGGCAGTACCCAGTGTAGCAACGGCAAAGGGAAATCCTGCCGCGTGCATGGCGATCACGTCCATATAGCCCTCGCAAAGAATGATGCGATCGGCGCAGTGCTTATGCGCGAAGTTCAAAGCGAAAAGATTGTTTCCCTTATGAAAAACGGGAGTATCCGAGGAGTTTTTGTACTTGGGGAGACCGTCGTCCATCACACGTCCGCCGAAGGCGATAACGCGTCCCGAAAGGTCGATAATGGGAAACATCACGCGGTTTCGGAAGGCGGGATAAAGCTTCCCCTTCTCGTTTTTGCCGCATAGGAAGCCCACGATGAGCTCCTCATCGGTATATCCTTCTTTTTTCATATAGTCAACGAACGACCAATCGTTCGGCGCATATCCAAGTCCAAAGTGCTTGACCGTTGCCATTTCCATTTTGCGCTTATCGGTGAAATAGGAAAGCGCCGCGCGCGCGTCGGGCGTGTCAGCAAAAAGGGCACGGTGAAAAAAGCGCGCCGCCTTGGTATTCATTTCGTAAAAGCGGTTTTTATCATATTTCGGTGCCGCGCTTTTGAGGGTCGTTTCAGGGATACGGATGCCCGCGCGGCGGGCGAGGTGCGAGACTGCCTCGGTAAAGTCAAGGTTTTCGATACGGCGCACAAAGGTGATGGCATTGCCGCCAACGCCGCATCCGAAGCAATAGAAGCTTCCATCCGACGGAAAGACGGTAAATGAGGGAGTCTTCTCACTGTGAAAGGGGCAAAGCCCCGAGTAATTCGCGCCGGCGCGCTTTAAGGTCACGTAGGAGCCCACAAGCCCCTCCATATCGGTGCGTGCTAAAATCTCATCCACGAGCGCGCGATCAATCATGCTTTTTTCCTTTCCAAACCTCAGGGATAAAGAGCGTACGGTAAGTGGCTATGGCATATTGGTCGGTCATACCGGAAATATAGTCACAAACCATGCGCGAGACTCCCTCGGTTTCCAAGTGGTCGCGGTAAAAGGGGGGCATCTCTTCGGGATGCGCCGCATAGTATTCGTACAGGCGGCAAAGCAGCTCGACCGCTTTTTTCTCCTCGGTCTTTGCGGGAGAATTTTTATAAACGTGGGTAAAGAGGAAACGACGCATCTCCTCCATCGCCTCGCCGATCTCGGAGGTCATACCGATTTCCGGCTGATCCACACTCGCCTCGATCACGGCATTGACCATCGTATCTACTCTGTCGCTATACTCTCCTGCAAAAAAGGGGGCAAGCGGTCGGGGAATATCATTTTTCGACAAAATGCCCGCAAAAAAAGCGTCGTCAAGATCGTGGTTGATGTAGGCGATACGGTCCGCATATTTAACGACCACACCTTCCAGCGTGCTTGCCATATGCTCACCCGTATGATTGACGATACCGTCGCGCACCTCATAAGTAAGATTTAAGCCCTTGCCGTTTTTCTCCAAAAAATCGATCACCCGTAAAGACTGCTCGTAATGGGCAAAGGCAGGGTCAAAGCATAAACGCATCGCTTCCTCGCCCGCATGACCGAAGGGAGTATGCCCAAGGTCGTGCCCCATGGCGATTGCCTCGGTGAGGTCTTCGTTCAAGCGCAAGGCGCGCGCGATGCTTCTCGCGATCTGCGTGACTTCAAGCGTATGCGTCATGCGCGTGCGGAACTGCTCGTCCATCGGCGCGAAAAAGACCTGCGTTTTGTGCATCAAACGGCGAAAGGATTTGCAGTGAATGATGCGGTCGCGGTCACGCTGGAACTCGGTGCGATAAGGAGACGGCGCAGAAGACAGGCGGCGTCCCTTGGTCTCGGCAGTCAAAAAAGCAAAAGGAGAAAGCACCTCTTTTTCCCGTTTCAAAAACAATTCGGCGGTATTCATGGGGCATTCTCCTTTTCGTATTTTCGTTTATGCTAATAAGATACGCAAAAATATATGCTTTTACTTTTTTTCTCTGAAAATTTTATTTTTTATTCATGGTCAAAGATGGGGTCGGATGGAATCAGAACCGCTCTCGCGGCTGTCGCCTCGGTCACAAAGCGCGCAAAGTCGGGATAATCCTCCTCCGGCATGGAAAGGGAAAGAGAAACCTCGTCCGTATAAGCGGTATCGCGGATGCGTACTGCCCGCCTTTCAAGCTCGGGAAGCAGCTTGTTATAGTCGGTATAGGAAACGGAGAGCGCTATGGGACGATAGGTACGGTAGGTGCGCGTTCCCGCTTCCTTGACAGCGCCTGACGCTGCGGCGGTATAAGCGCGTACAAGCCCGCCCGCACCGAGAAGGGTGCCGCCAAAATAGCGGGTCACGACGATGACGGCATCGGTAAAGCCGCCCTTGCGCAAAACGTCAAGCACGGGCATACCTGCCGTACCTTGCGGCTCATGGTCGTCACTATATCTGTTTTTAGAGTTTTCACGGAGCAGATACGCATATACGTGATGTCGGGCATCGGGATATTTCGCCTTGACCGAGGCGATAAAGGCAAGTGCATCCTCCTCGGTGGAAACGGGCGATGCGTCTCCGATAAAAACCGACTTTTTTTCCTCGTAGGTGTAGCTTGCGCGTCCTTCGAGCGTGGTATAAACGGCGTCCTTCATCAGCGCATCTCCTTTACGATATATTTTCCGTATTTGCCAAATGCTTTTTGATCCAAAACGGCAGTAACGGAGATGCCATTCTCTTCGTATGCGACGTTTTCCACCGTCCCCGCGCCGTAAATGGCGTTCAAAAGTCCGCTTTCGCTGTAAGGAAGGGTCAAAAGGACGCGATGCTTTCCCTCGCGCAAAAGGCGTTCCACGGAGGAAAGAAGCTTATCTATGCCCTCGCCCGTTTTTGCAGAAATATATACGGTATCCTCAGGCACAAAGGCATCATGGGGAACAGGATCGCTTGCCGCGTCGCATTTGTTGTAAACGAAAAGGGTAGGCTTCCCTTCCGCGCCAAGCGAACGCAAGGTTTCAAGCGTTACGGAAACCTGCTCTTCTCTTTCTTCGTCCGAATAATCGGCAAGCAAAAGGAGCACGTCCGCAAGCGCCGCCTCTTCCAGCGTGGAATGAAATGCCTCGATAAGATGGTGCGGAAGCCCGCGTATCAAGCCGACGGTATCGGTCAAGAGAACCTCTTCGCCCTCGGGAAGTGTCAGCTTTCTCGTCGTTGGATCAAGCGTCGCGAAAAGCTTGTCCTCGGAAAGCACGCCCGCATCGGTCAAGGCGTTTAAAAGGGTGCTCTTTCCCGCGTTGGTATAGCCGACGATGGCAATCTTGGGAATGCCCGAACGCTCACGGGCAGCACGCATGGTGGCACGGTTCTTTTCCATTTCCTTTAAGGCGGCACCGAGAGCGTCAATGCGGTGGCGGATATGGCGGCGATCCTCCTCCAGCTTGGATTCACCGGGACCTCTTGTGCCGATGGTTCCGCCAAGGCGCGAAAGCTCACGCCCTCTGCCCGTCAGACGGGGGGCGGTATAGCGAAGCTGGGCAAGCTCCACTTGCAGCTTTCCCTCGCCGCTTCTCGCGTGCAGTGCAAAAATGTCAAGAATGAGCATGCTGCGGTCAAGCACCAGCACCTCCGTGTCCATTCCGTCCTCTAAATTTCGGATCTGAGAGGGAGAAAGCTCCATATCAAACACGGCAAGGGTGATGCCTTGATTTTTGCAAAGCTCGGCAATCTCCGACACCTTACCGCTTCCAATGACCGTGGCAGGATGAAAAACGGGCTTTAACTGTATCACGCGCGCGGCTTCTTCGCCGCCTGCCGTATCGAGCAGTCTTGCCAGCTCGTCAAGACTCCTCTCGCACGCCGATATATCGCGCGACGAGCGCGCGACACTGACGAGCACGGCTTTTTTGTTTTTTACGGATTCTTCCATTCCTTCTCCCTTCAAAACGTAGAAGGGGCTGTACTACGGTACAGCCCCACGAAAACAAGTCTACGCAAATTACTTGGTTGCAGCAAGACGCTTCTTGAACTTGTCAACACGTCCGCCGGCATCAACGAATTTCTGCTTGCCCGTATAGAAAGGATGGCACTTGGAGCAGATTTCCACGTTGAGATCACCGACTACGGAGTGGGTCTCCAAGGTAGCACCGCAAGCGCAACGAATGACCGCGCTCTTGTATTCGGGATGAATTCCAGCTTTCATTTTTTTACACCTCTTTAAATTGGACTTTTTTCAATCTTCTGTATTATATCATACTTTTTTTCTTTTTGCAATAGGTTTTACAAACTTTTTCGTATTTTTTATTTACAACTTTTTTCCGTTTTTTAGTTGACATTTGTGAAAAAGGTGGTATAATGATTAATGTGTTAATTATTAACCTATTAATGGAAGGAGAGCCTATGGGAATCGAAAAGGGTACCCTGTACCGTACCTTTAACCGTGAATTGCGGCATATGCTGCGGGTGCACCATACCGTTTGCGACAGCCGTGTCAAGGCACTTGGCATTCATCCCTCTCAGCATATGCTGCTGATGCATCTTGCGGAGAAGAAGGAGATCGCGTCGCAACGGGAGCTTGCCGAGCATATGCACATCAGCCCTGCCGCGCTGGCGGTCTCGCTCGGGAAGCTGGAGGCGGGCGGCTATATCGAAAGAGAGACGTCGGAAAGCGACAGCCGCGTCAACGTTCTCGCGATCACCGAAAAGGGGCGCGCGCTCGTTTGTGCCTCCAAGCGCATCTTTGACGGTATTGACGCCGAGACCTTTGCCGGTATTTCGAGCGAAGAGCTTCTTGGGTTTACCGAAACGCTGAAAAAAATGCACGCTAATTTAAATAATATGAAGGAAAAGGAGGAGACGGAATGAAACGCTACGGAAAATACATCAAGCCTTATCTTCCCTATTTTATTCTTGGACCGCTTTGTATGATCGTTGAGGTGATTGGCGAGGTCATCATGCCCAAACTTCTTGCCGTCGTCATCAACGCGGGATACGCGGGCGCTCTCACGACAGCATCCTCCCTCGGCGCAATGGGGCTTATGATCTTAAACGCCGTCGTTATGATGCTGGGCGGTATTGGTGGCGCTTACTTTGCCACCAAGGCATCGGTCAATTTTGCCGCCGACCTGCGCGACGATATTTACAGGAAGATCGAAGGCTTTGCCTTCTCCAATATTGACCGATTTTCGACCGGTTCTCTCGTCACCCGATTGACGAACGACGTCACGCAGCTGCAAAACTTTGTGGCGATGCTCTTACGCATGGCGCTGCGCGCCCCCGGAATGATGATCGCCGCCTTGATCATGGCGATTCTTTTGCGCCCCTCTCTCTCGGTCGTTTTTGCCGTTTCCATTCCTGTTTTGGGCATCGCCATCGGCGGCATTATCGTCACGGGCTTCAAGCGCTTCGGAAGGATGCAGGCAAAGATCGACGGATTAAACGCTACCGTGCAAGAGAACATCACCAACGTTCGCGTGGTCAAATCCTTCGTGCGTGAGGAGCACGAAAAAACAAAGTTTAGCGTTGCCAACCGTGAGCTGAAAAGCGCGGGTATGAACGCCATAAAGGTAATGATCTTTATGCATCCCGTGATGACGCTCATCATGAATATCACCACCATCGTCGTGATCTGGCTGGGGGGCGACGCCGTTTTTACGGACGGCATGCTTCCCGGAGACCTTTCGCAGTTCCTCGTCTACGTAACGCAGATCCTCTTCTCTCTCATGATGATTTCCTTTCTCTTGATGAACGCTTCGCGCGCGCTCGCGTCCTCTCGCCGTATCGGTGAGGTGCTTGACGAGAAGCCCGATTTTTCGGACGATGGGGCGCGTTTCCCCGATGCCCGCGTAACGAGAGGAGAGGTCACCTTTCAGAACGTTTCCTTCCGTTATTATAAGAATAGCGAGGAGCGCGTGCTCTCGAACGTGAACTTCCACATTTCCGCAGGGCAAACGGTAGGCATTATCGGCTCCACGGGCTGCGGCAAGACCACACTCGTTTCCCTGATACCGCGTCTTTAGAGGTGGACGAGGGAGAGGTGCTTGTTGACGGCATCGACGTACGCGACTATTCCCTCTCGCATTTGCGCGACGGGGTTGGTGTGGTGCTTCAAAAGAACACCCTGTTTTCGGGTACGATTCGCGAAAACCTTTTGTGGGGCGACGAAAACGCCTCCGAGGAAGAGATGAAGGCGGCGTGTCACGCGGCGCAGGCGGATAAGTTTATCGACACCTTCCCCCTAGGGTACGATACACCGCTGGAGCAAGGCGGCACCAACCTCTCGGGCGGACAAAAGCAACGTCTTTGCATTGCGCGCGCCCTCTTGAAGCATCCGCGCGTTTTGATCCTCGACGACTCCACGAGCGCCGTCGATACGGCGACGGAGGCACATATCCGCCGCGCCTTCCGTGAGGAACTGGCGGACGCCACCAAGATCATCATCGCGCAACGCATTTCCTCGGTGAAGGATGCGGACGTCATTATCGTTATGAATGACGGTGCCGTGACAGGGATCGGAACTCACGGGGAGCTTCTCGAAAGCTGCACCGAATACCGCGAGATCTACGAATCCCAAGCAGACATGAGAAGGGAGGGAGCATAATGGCACGCTCACTGGAACAGCTGCAAAAGCAGTACAACCAAAAAGCCAAGGATCAGCGCGGCGGTCCTCGCGGAGGCGGCGGTCCTCGCGGAGGTCCTCCCGGCATGCGCGCGCATGGAAAGCCGAAAAACACGCGCGCGGCGATCGCGCGGCTTTGGCGATACGTCTCGGTCCATAAGCTTCGTCTTTTACTCGTTCTCTTCTGTATGCTTTTATCCACCGTCGCTTCCCTGCTCGGCGGATACCTGATCGCTCCTATTATCAACCGACTCACCCTTGCCGTTAAGCCGGGCGCCGTTTTAAATCCGAGCCTTGCGGAACGGATCGCCGACCGCGTGATCGAGAGGCTGACGTCTCCCTTTATCGCTTTGTTTGAAAATGCCGCATTCGGCGCTGTGCTCACCTATATTTTTACCGCCATTCTCATTTTGGGCTGCATTTATCTTGTGGGCGTTGCGGCAACCTATTTGCAAAGCCGACTAATGCTTACCGTGTCGCAAAGCGCCGTAGAGCGCATTCGCGCGGATCTGTTTGAAAAAATGCAAAACCTGCCCGTCCGTTACTTTGACGCGCACCCGACGGGCGAGCTAATGAGCCGTTACACCAACGACATCGACAACATCGACGTGATGCTCAACAACTCGCTGACCTCTATTATTTCGGGCATGATCACCCTCGTCGGCACCTTCATCTTCATGCTGACGACCAATCCCATCCTCACCCTCGTTACCGTGCTTTTTATTCCGATCTTTTTAAAGCTTGGGGGCATCATTGCCAAGCGCTCCTCGCGCTATTACAGCGGTCAGCAGGCAGCCCTCGGCGCTGTCAACGGCTATATGGAGGAAACCATTACGGGGCAAAAGGTGGTCAAGGTGTTTGGGCACGAGGAATGCTGTATCGACGAATTTAAGCTCCTTAACAGCGATCTGCGTGAAAAGCAGATGAACGCGCAGTTCTGGGGCGGCATCATGGGCCCCATTATGGGCAACACCTCTCAGATCTCCTACGGCATCACCGTAGGTGTCGGCGGAATTTTGATGGTAACGAGCGGCTTTACCCCCGGTGCGCTTACCGTGTTCGCGGGATATTCCAGACAGTTCGCTATGCCGATCAACACCCTCTCTCAGCAGGTGTCTACCATCTTTGCCGCCCTTGCGGGCGCGGAGCGCGTGTTCGGCGTAATGGACGAAGCTCCCGAAGCGCCCGACGCGCCCGATGCCGTCAGCGCAAAGAGCATCACGGGGGATATCCGCTTTGAAGGCGTTTCCTTCGGCTACACACCCGAGAAAACCGTTTTGAAGAACATTTCGCTTTATGCGCATCCCGGTCAAAAGATCGCCTTTGTCGGCTCTACGGGTGCGGGGAAAACGACGGTTACCAACCTACTCTCCCGCTTCTACGATACGAGGGAGGGGAGCATCACCATTGACGGCATTCCCCTTGAAAAATACAAGCGCGACGAGCTTCGCTCTTCCATCGCTATGGTGCTTCAAGACACCCATCTCTTTACGGGAACGGTGATGGAAAACATTCGCTACGGCAGACCCGACGCTACGGATGAAGAAGTCATTGCCGCCGCAAAGACCGCCTCGGCACACAGCTTTATCATGCGCCTTGAAAAGGGATACGACACCATGCTCGCGGGTGATGGCGCCAACCTTTCGGGCGGACAAAGGCAGTTGCTTAGCATCGCGCGCGCCGCGCTCTCCCATGCCCCCATCTTAGTGCTTGACGAAGCGACAAGCTCGGTCGACACCCGTACCGAACGGCATATTGAGCACGGCATGGACCGTTTGATGAAAAACCGTACGACCTTCGTAATCGCGCACCGCCTTTCCACGGTCAGAAACGCCAACGCCATTCTCGTGCTTGAAAACGGCGAGATCATTGAAAGAGGAACGCACGAGGAGCTTCTTTCTCTCGGCGGAAGGTACTACGAGCTGTATACCGGCAAAAGAGAGCTTGCGTGACTGCATTATAAAAAAAATCCGATTTCCCTAAGGAAATCGGATTTTTTGTTTAGGTTTTTGCGTTAGCCGCCGAAGCGGGAGATGAGACTGTCGATCCAGCCCTTTTGCATGTCGGTCATGTAGGGACGCGCTTTTTGCATGGATTCCTTAACTGCCGCTTTTGCGTTCGGGTCGTAGCTTCCGTAGAGGGTGTAAACGCATACACCTTCCTTGTAGATATCCACGAAAGCAATTGCCGTGAAGGCAGGGTTCTTGCTTACGGTGTGGTCCGTAAAGTTACGGATGCTGCCCGCGAGGGTCAAGGTTTCCTTATCCATCGAGAAGAAGCTGCTCGAATGAACGGTGACGAAGGCGGCACCCGAGGTGCTTGGGCTGTCCGCTACCATCTTTTGCAGCGCTTCTCTCGTGAAGACACCGCCTGCCATTTCTACGTACTTCACAGGGGTGATCAGCATACCCATCCGGATATTCTCTTGTCCGTAAAGTTTAACGATCGCTTCAAAGTCGGAGCGCACAAGGGACGCCGTAAAGCGAAGGGCGAAGTCCTCGGTCTTATTCATGACCTTAACGCTGACTGCGCGCTGGGTCGTAGGCGTGTCGACAACCAAGGGCTTGAGGGTCGTGCCGCTTTCAAGCGTAACGTTCGTGCAGGGAGCGTAAGCAACTTCACCGACGGAGTAGCCGACGACCGTCTTGCCGTTCAAGGAATCGGGAAGCTTGACAGTTTCACCCACAAACGGCAGAGCAGTGGTCGTGCTGTCGTCGTTTTGGATCAAGACATTCTTGATGCCAAGATAAGTTTCCAGATTGGCTTTGTTGCTAGCCTTGATAGTTTCATCCTCCGAGATGGTCAGCTTTGCCGCCTGGGAAGCAATGCTCTTGAGAAGCTCGGGATCGTCAAGCAGCTGCCGGATGACCGCACCGGGAAGCTCTACACCGTGGTAGCAGAGCAGGTCAACGAGGCGGTTTTGATTTTTCTCGTCGGAATTCAGGGGAGCATTGTACACGCGGATGGCGTATACGTCGGCGGGCATGGTGTTGAAGAGAGAGAAGCGGCGTCCGGTCTCGACGTCTCTGCCCGAAGGCTTCTTTTGGCTAAGCTCCGAATACATTGCAGCATCTACCGCAAAGGTGACGGTCGGGGTCGCCGCATTGTTATAGCCGATGCCGTACGCAACGTTGCCGCCGTCGTCGGTCGTTTTGGTTACCTGCATAACACCTGCCGTAGGTACGAGAGCATCGCCCATTTTGCGCCAGCCTTGGT
>SVRR01000029.1 GCA_015064745.1 Oscillospiraceae bacterium
TTGAGTACCGCGGCTATGGCCAAGAGATCGTGGAGGAGCTGGCACACTATGCGGGCGTTCCCGTATGGAACGGTCTCACCAACGAATTTCACCCCACCCAGATCCTAGCCGACTTCTTGACCATTCGTGAGCATTTCGGCACGCTGTCGGGCAAGAAGCTCGTGTATATGGGTGACGCGCGTTACAATATGGGTAACTCTCTTATGGTAGGTGCGGCGAAGATGGGACTTCATTTCGTCGCCTGCGCGCCGAAAAAATACCAGCCCGATGATGCGCTGGTCGCCACTTGCCGTGCGATCGCCGCCGAGACGGGAGCAACGATCACGCTGGAGGAGGACCCTGCGACGGCAGTTCGCGATGCCGACGTCATCTACACCGACGTATGGGTTTCGATGGGTGAGCCCGTAGAGGTATGGGAAGAGCGCATCAATGAGCTTTCTCCCTATCAGGTGAACGCATCTCTCATGGCAATGGCAAAGCCCGAAACGGTATTTATGCATTGTCTGCCCGCCTTCCACGACCTCAAAACGGCGGTCGGCAAGGAAATGGGTGAGCGCTTTGGAAGAGACGCGATGGAGGTGACCGACGAGGTGTTTGAGTCGGCACAGTCGATCGTGTTTGAGGAAGCGGAAAACAGAATGCATACGATTAAAGCCGTCATGGATTTGACCCTTGCGGAATAAATCTCCGCATACGTCGTTAAAGCTTCGACTTCCCCTCCTCGACGTAGGGAACTACGCCGTCGTCGGGGTCGCTCGCTTTGCCTAGTCTGCGAAAATTTCTTCTCGCAAGGGCGGCTTGGGCGAAGAAGCCGTTGTCGGTCGACTCGGAGGGCTCGACGCAGAAAGCTTTAAAGGAGAAAGGGCAGTGTACAGACGGATTCGGGAATTGCGTGAGGACAACGACAAAACCCAAAGAGATATTGCTTCCTATTTAAATATGCAATTGACGGTGTATCAGCGCTATGAGCGTGGGGAGCGAGAGATTCCGCTTTGGGCTGCCATTAAGCTTGCCGACTATTACGGCGTGACGCTCGATTATCTTGTCGGGCGAGAATAAAAAACAAAAACGAGCATCCGAGAGGGTGCTCGTTTTTCTTGTAAGGAATGAAATGTTTTGCTCCGCAAAACTTGAAATAACGCGCGGTGCGCGTCTTGAAATGCTTTGCTTCACAAAGTTTGAAATAAAATAAATCCCGATGCCCGCAGGCATTTCAATCGCGCAAGCGAATTTCAAGTTCCCGCAGGGAACATTTCATGAATCCCGCAGGGATTTATTTCATTGCGCGGTGCCCTTTGGGCACGCGCTTATGGATTCAGACGGTCGGGACCGCGGAAGATGAACATGGATTCCTTGATGGTAAGTCCGAGAAGGAGCATGGTCATGCGGTCGACGCCGAGACCGAAGCCGCCGTGAGGGGGACAGCCGTAACGGAAAAATTCAGTATAGAACTCAACGTCCTTATCAAGCCCCTTTTCTGCCGCTTGTGCCTTTAAGACATCGTAACGGTGCTCACGCTGTGCGCCTGTGGTGATCTCCACACCGCGCCAAATGAGGTCGTAGCCCTGCGGTACGCCATCCTTGCGCATATGATAGAAGGCGCGCTTTTCGGCGGCGAAGTCGGTGACGAAGAGAAACTCGTGGTCGAACATATCACGGCAAAGCTGTTTGGTCAGCTTCTCTGCCTCGGTGGTGAGGTCGCCCTGCTCGCTTTCGGGGCAGGTGTAGCCGTAGCGCGCTTCCAGCTCACGGTAAATTTCCTTCAAGGACATACGGGGGAAGGGCTTGGTGGGTACGATGACGGGAATGCCGAAGAGGGCTTCGATCTCGTCGCCGTACGCTTCCTTGACCTTTTCAAGCATATCGGTGAGAAGATCCTCCTCGAACGCCATGACGTCCTCAAAGGAGTCAATGTAGCTCATTTCAAGGTCGAAGCCTGTGAACTCGGTGGTGTGCTTGCTGGTGTAGGACTTTTCGGCACGGAAGACGGGGCCGCACTCAAAGATGCGTTCAAGACCCGATGCCATCGCCATCTGCTTATAGAACTGCGGGCTTTGCGCGAGATAGGCATCTCTGTCAAAGTAGTTCAGCTTAAACACCTCGCTACCCGATTCGCTTGCCGCGCCGATGATCTTGGGGGTGTGAATTTCAGTGAAATTCTTGGAAAGCAGGAAGTTGCGCATCGCGCCCACCATGACCGTTTGCGCTTTCAGCATGAGGAGGTTCTTTTGGCTACGCAGGTCGATCCAGCGGTAGTCAAGACGGGAGTCGATGGCGGCACCCTCTTGGATGGGAAGAGCGTCGGCAATGGATTCGATCGTGAGCTTGGTCGGCAAGATTTCAATACCGCCCAGCTTAACGTATTCGCTTGCGATGGCTTCGCCCTCGACGGTAACGACAGAGTCAAGCGTCAGCTGATCGCAAAGCTCTGCGATCTCGGGGAGCTTTGCTTTTTCGACGGTGACTTGGATCTTGCCTGTCACGTCGCGAATGACGAGAAACGCCATGCTCTTTTTGTTGCGGATGTTTTCGCAAAATCCGGCGATCTTTACCGTGCCGGGCTTTACGTCTTTGATGTAGGTGCGATTCATATTCATTCCTCCAAAGGATGTCTTTTTTTGCGGCTGTAAGGGTTGTCCGTAAAAGTGTGCTTTTGTGGGGTAGGGTGAGGGGACTTTTCTTTTGAATACTACAAATAACATTATAGCAAAGAGATGCGGATTATGCAAGTCATTTTTTGAAGTTTGTTGAATTTTAAATTTTGGGGCAAGGAAATTCTTGACCTGAAAGCAAATATGTGCTATCATAATAGGTGTAAACAAACTTTCTCCGACGCGGAAAGGATGGAAAGAATCGTGCAGGAAAACGCAGACCGTAAAACACTCGGTGTACGCTTATACGGCGCGATGGATATTCGTCTTGAAGAAATGCGAACATTTGTTTTCAAAAGAGGGAAAAATGAACATATTCACCTTGACACTTAACCCCGCCTTCGACATTCATGCCGAGGCAAAGTCCTTTGCTCTGCACAAGGAGAGCGTCGCCTCTGTTACATCGCGCGACGTGGGCGGAAAGGGAATCAATATTTCTCGCGCGCTCTCCGCGTTCGGCGCGGAAAACGAGGCTTTCGTCGTGCTGGGAAGCGAAAATGGCAGAGAGTTTTCAGCCATGCTCGATGCTGACGGTGTGAAGCACACTGCCATCGTGACGGAGGGGCGCATCCGTGAAAATATCACGGTACACGTGCAGGGAGAACGCGAGACGCGTCTTTCTTTCCGTGGCTTTACCGCCGGGGATGAGCTTCTCGACAGGCTGGAAGAACAGCTTCTCCCACGACTTTCCCCCGACGACGTGTTAACCTTTACGGGGAGCGTGCCCAGGGGCATTTCCCGCGAGAGGATCACGACCTTTCTCATGCGCGTTCGCGCGCGCGGCGCACAGCTTGTTTTGGACTCGAAGGATCTGACGCGAGAGGATATTCTTTCCTTGCGTCCTGCCCTCATTAAGCCCAATGAGGAAGAGGTTTCCGCTTACGTCGGAAAAGAAGCGCTCACCCTCTCCGACTGCGTTTCGGGAGCAAGGGAGCTTTCTCTTTCCGGGGTCTTTTGCGCTATGGTCTCCTTTGGCGGAGAGGGGGCGATCCTTGCCGCAAGCGGACACGTATATCTTGCCCGTCCGCCGAAGATCGAGCCAATCTCCACGGTAGGGGCGGGAGACAGCAGTATCGCGGGCTTCCTTTGCGCCTCCTTGCAGGATGCAAGTGCTGAGGAATGCTTGAAAATGGCGGTCGCTTTTGGTACGGCGGCGTGTTTGACCGAGGGGACAAATCCGCCGCGAAAAGAGGATGTTGAAGCATTGCTTCCGCTCGTGACGGTAGAAAGCATCCTTTAAATTGACAACCGTTAGTTAGAAATAGCAAGGACAAGAGATAAAAAGGCGGCGGCGACTTTTCGAAGATGGGTCTTTTCCTCATCACTACCCGCAACGGCAATCAAAAGCAGCCCGAGAAATATCCCAAGCCCTATGCGGAAAAGCTGATGATCGTCGAGGAAAATCAGGTCACTCCCATGCACTTTCATTGGTTTAAGACCGAGGATATCATCAACCGCGGCGGCGGAAACCTGATGATCAAGCTGTACAAGGCCGATGAAAATGAATGGCTTTCCGACGAGGACGTGGAGATCGTTATGGACGGCGAGGTCTCCATGTGCAACGACGACGCAAACGACAACCGCTTCTACGACGAGATCGGCAGGATGATATACCATTGCTTTCGCAATGGATAAAGAAAAACCATAGTCGGTCGACTATGGTTTTTCTTGGTGGAGCATGCTCCTTGCGAGCAACGCCGCTTTTGCGGCGGCGCTTCGCGCTTGTTTCGCCGTGCGGCGAAACGCTCGCGGAGCAATCTGCGACATTCGCCCTTGCAAGCGAGCTTGCAGATGCGAATTGCCTTGATTATATGGAGACTTGCGCCTTTGGCGGCAAGTCCCAAGTCCACCAAAGAAAAAGGCACCCCTTGCGGAGTGCCTTTTTCTTTGGTGGAGCATAGGGGACTTGAACCCCTGACCCCGACACTGCCAGTGTCGTGCGCTCCCAACTGCGCTAATGCCCCGTGCGGATATAGAATAGCAAAAAAAATGCCGTTTGTCAATAGGGTCGCATAAAAAAAGATGTATTTTTCCGATGCGGGAAGGAAAACGGCATTGCTGCGCATGCGGGAGAAGGAACAGGGGTGTAAATATTGTGTGAACAATAAGGAAAAGCTATTGTTTTTTATGGCAAAAAGAGGTATTCTAATTTTGATTTTATTTTTTTGCTTTGGAGGTGAAAGCATGGCATTTTTCTTGGATACCAATATCGGTTTCGGTGAGAGTCTTGCAAGCTCGGGCATCGGTTTTTTGATCGTGTTTATCGGTCTTGTTTGCCTTATCGCGCTTGTTGCTTTGATGGGATCCGTTTGCACGAAGGTCTTAAACGACGGCAAGAAGACGGAGAAAAAAGCACCCACCGCACCCGTGAAAACGGCATCTGTTGCCCCTGCTGCGCCCGTCGCTATCGCAAACCGCGATGAGCTGGTCGTGGCGTTCTCTGCCGCAGTCGCGGAGGAGCTTGGCACGGACGTTTCCGCGATCCGCGTTGTTTCGCTGAAGGAAATCGGTTAATTTTTGTGGCTCTGCCACTCACCATTACAAAAAAAGAAAGAGGTTTATTATGAACGCTTACAAGGTTACTCTCAACGGCAAGGTTTACGAGTTCACGATCGAGCTCATCAACAAGGACGATATCAAGGCAGCGCCCGCACCCGCGGCAGCGCCTGCACCCGCGGCAGCCCCCGCCGCAGCTCCTGCCGCATCGGGCGACAAGGCTGTGAAGAGCCCTATGCCCGGCACCATTCTTGACGTTAAGGTCACTGCCGGTCAGGCTGTTAAGGCCGGCGATCTTCTTATGGTGCTTGAGGCGATGAAGATGGAGAACGAGATCCTCGCCGCTGCAGACGGCACCGTTGCCGCAGTCAACGTATCCAAGGGAACGACCGTAGAGACGGGCACCGTGCTCTGCACCATGGCATAAGAGTACCGAAAGGAACTTGTCATGGACGCACTTTTGAAATTCTTCACAGAAAGCGGCTTTGCACGCTTTTTTGAGGGGGACAACTGGAAGCAGCTCGTCATGATCGGCGTCGCCTGTGTGCTTCTCTATCTTGCCATCGGCAAGAAGTTTGAGCCCTTGCTTCTTCTGCCGATCGCCTTCGGTATGCTGCTTACCAATCTGCCTGCCGCCAATATGTTCCACGAGGAAATGTTTGCGGGCGGATACGTGCATTGGGATCTGCTTGCCGACCATGCGGGACTTCTCGATTACCTATATCTCGGCGTTAAGCTCGGCATTTACCCCTGCCTCATCTTCTTCGGCGTCGGTGCGATGACAGACTTCGGTCCTCTGATCGCCAACCCCAAGAGCATGCTGATGGGCGCCGCCGCGCAGCTTGGCATCTTTCTCACCTTCCTTGCCGCCGCCAACATCGGCACTCTCGGCATTGAGGGACTTTCCTTCACCGCACAGGAGGCAGCCTCCATCGGTATCATTGGCGGTGCGGACGGACCTACGGCGATCTTCGTTACGACGAAGCTTGCGCCGCAGCTTCTTGGACCTATCGCGGTTGCCGCATATTCGTATATGGCACTCGTGCCTGTCATTCAGCCTCCCATCATGCGTGCGCTCACCACGAAGCGTGAGCGTCAGATCGTGATGAAGCCCCTGCGCGTAGCCTCCAAGACCGAGAAGATCCTCTTCCCCATCGTGGTTACCGTGTTCGTGGCGCTTCTCGTTCCCGATGCGGCATCGCTCGTCGGTGCGCTCATGCTGGGTAACCTCTTCCGTGAAAGCGGCGTTACCGAGCGTCTTTCCAAGACGGTGCAGAACGAGCTTATCAACATCGTTACCATCTTCCTCGGGGTCACCGTCGGCGCGACGGCGACGGGTGCTACCTTCCTTAACATCCGCACCCTCACCATCATTCTGATGGGTATTATCGCCTTTGGCTGCGGTACGGCAGGCGGCGTTTTGCTTGCAAAGCTGATGAATGTGTTTCTCCCCGAAGGAAAGAAGATCAACCCTCTTATCGGCTCTGCCGGCGTTTCCGCCGTTCCTATGGCGGCGCGCGTGTCGCAGACGGAGGGCCAGAAGGAGAACCCCGGCAACTTCCTTCTCATGCACGCCATGGGTCCGAACGTTGCGGGCGTTATCGGCTCTGCCATCGCGGCAGGCGCACTTATCAACATGTTCGGTTGATCCCAAGCATTAAGAAAGGAACAAAACAATGGCTAATAAGCTTTTTATTACCGATACTATCCTGCGTGACGCGCATCAGTCCCAGGCGGCTACCAGAATGCGTCTTGAGGATATGCTTCCTGCCTTGAAGGCACTCAACGAGGTCGGCTATTGGTCGGTCGAGTGCTGGGGCGGCGCAACCTTTGACTCCTGCATGCGCTTCTTGAAGGAAGATCCTTGGGAGCGTCTGCGCGCTATTCGCCGCGCGATGCCCGACACCAAGCTTCAGATGCTTTTCCGCGGTCAGAATATTCTCGGCTACCGTCACTATGCTGACGATATCGTAGACGATTTTGTCCGTCTTTCCATCAAGAACGGTATCGACGTTATTCGTATTTTCGACGCACTCAACGACGTGCGCAACCTCGAACAGGCGATCAAGTCCACGAAGAAGTATAAGGGTCTTTGTGAGGCGGCGATCTCCTATACCGTCAGCCCCGTGCACAACGAGGAATACTTCGTCAACCTCGCGTGCGAGCTGGAAAACATGGGCGCTGACACCATTTGTATCAAGGATATGGCAAACCTGCTTCTGCCCTACGATGCCTTCTCGCTCGTTACGGCAATGAAGAAGAAGGTAAAGGTGCCGATCCAT
Source organism: Oscillospiraceae bacterium (assembly GCA_015064745.1). Classification (GTDB taxonomy): domain Bacteria; phylum Bacillota; class Clostridia; order Oscillospirales; family CAG-272; genus UBA1740. The sequence continues at coordinate 7,430 of SVRR01000029.1, forward strand.
CTGCACACCCACAACACCACGGGTACGGGCGACATGACCTACCTTATGGCGGCACAGGCAGGCGTTGACATCATCGACACCGCGCTCTCGCCTCTTGCCAACGGTACGTCGCAGCCCTCCACCGAGGCAATGGTCGCAACCCTTAAGGGCACCGACCGCGATACGGGTCTTGACCTTTCTAAGCTTTCCGATGCCGCTGTGCATTTCCGCGCCGTTGCCGCTAAGCTCAAGAGCGAAGGCTCTCTCGACCCCAAGGTGCTGAACGTCGACCCCAACACCCTGCTTTATCAGGTGCCGGGCGGCATGCTCTCCAACCTCATTTCTCAGCTCAAACAGGCGAAGGCAGAGGATAAATACTACGAAGTGCTTGCCGAGGTGCCGCGCGTGCGCGAGGACTTTGGTTATCCGCCCCTCGTTACGCCTACCTCTCAGATCGTCGGCAGCCAGGCGGTGCTCAACGTTCTTGCGGGTGAGCGCTATAAGATGGTTACCAAGGAATCCAAGGGCCTTTTGCGCGGTGAGTACGGCCGTCTCCCCGCACCCGTGAACGAAGAGGTTCGCAAGAAGGCGATCGGAGACGAGGAGGTCATCACCTGCCGTCCCGCCGATAATCTTGCCCCCGAGCTTGCAAAGCAGAAGGAGGAGGCAGGCGAGCTTGCCAAGTGCGAGGAGGACGTTCTCAGCTACGCGCTCTTCCCGCAGGTCGCAAAGACCTTCCTTGCGGAAAAATACAACCCGAAGCCGGCATATCGCGAGCTTTTTGTCGAGGATTTGGGTAATTAAGCAAACAATTATTTACAAAAACGGGGTCAACAGACCCCGTTTTCTTGCCTTGAAGAAAGGAGCGTGCCGCACGGCGTATGGAAAAGAGCGTGTTAAAATTCAAGGTCACGGGCATGACCTGTGCCGCTTGCTCCGCGAGAGTGGAGAAGGCGGTTGCGTCGCTTGACGGAGCGCGTGACGTCTCGGTCAATCTCTTGACGGGGGACTTGCGCGTGTCGGGTGCTTCTGCCGATGCGGTGATGAATGCCGTGAGGAAAGCGGGATATGGGGTCGCGCCACTCCCCCCGACGCGGCAAAGCCGCGCCACCCCCCTCGAAGAGGGAGGCGAACTCGGTCGTTTTGTCGGCTCTGTCTTGTTCCTTTTTCCGCTTATGTGGCTCTCGATGGGCGGTATGCTTGGGCTTCCGCGCCCCGCGTTTCTTGTTCAAAATCCTGCGGTACTCGGCGCTTTCCAGCTGGCGCTTTCGGCGGCGGTCCTTCTCTTGAATTACCGCTTTTTTGTCAGCGGGGTGCGTGCCGCTTTACGCCTTTCCCCGAATATGGATACCCTCGTTGCCCTCGGTTCGGGCGTTTCCTTCGTTTACAGCGCAGTTCTTTTGTGTATAAAGGCAAACGGACACTATTATTTTGATTCCGCGGCGATGATCCTCGTGCTTATCACGCTGGGCAAAATGCTCGAAGGGCGAGCGAAGGGCAAGACCACCGACGCTATCCGCGCCCTTTTATCCCTTTCGCCCGACGAAAGCCGCGTGCTTCGCGACGGCGAAGAGGTGCTTATTCCAACGCGAGAGGTGCAGATCGGAGATACGGTCATTTTGCGTCCCGGAGAGCGCGTTCCCGTGGACGGCGTTCTGTTATCGGGCACGGCATCCTTTGATGAAAGTGCCTTGACGGGAGAGAGCGTCCCCGTCGATAAGGGCGAGGGTGACCGTGTGTTTGCCGCCACAGTTAACCTTTCGGGCGCGCTTACGCTCCGTGCCGAGGGGGTGGGGGAGGACACCGTTTTGGCTTCTATCGTCGCGGCTGTCAGGGAAGCGTCGGCGACAAAAGCACCGATCGCGAAGCTTGCCGACCGCGTGGCGGGCATCTTTGTTCCTGTTGTTTTGACGCTTGCTTTGCTAATCTTTGGTTTGCATTTTGCCTTTGGCGCAACCGTTTCGGCGGCAGTGAATTTTGCCATCTCTGTCCTTGTCATTTCCTGCCCCTGCGCGCTGGGGCTTGCTACCCCCGTGGCTATTATGGTGGGAAGCGGTGTGGGCGCGCGCTACGGTATTCTCTTTAAAAACGCCGAGACCTTAGAGACGGCGGGCAAGGTGAGGACGGCACTTCTTGACAAAACGGGTACCGTCACCGAGGGAAAAATGCGGGTGACGGACGTCATTCCCGCCGAGGGCGTCTCTTCCGAGAGGCTTCTTTCTCTCGCTCTGGCATTGGAGGAGGGAAGCGCGCATCCCTTGGCGCGTGCCGTCGTCTCCTACGCCATGGAGGAGGGGGCTTCTCCCCTTGCCGTTTCGGACTTTACCGCCCTTGCGGGGCAGGGTGTGCGCGCCGTTTATGAGGGACGGGCTCTCTTAGGCGGAAATTACCCCTTTGCGGGTGACCCTTCGCTTGTGCCGCTTGCCGACCGTCTTGGTAAGGAGGGCAAAACGCCCCTCTTTTTCCGCCTCGGCGATAAGCCGCTTGGTGTCATCGCCGTTTCGGATACGGTAAAGGAGGATGCCGCATCAGCCGTAGCGCTTCTCAGAAAAATGGGTGTTCGTCCCGTGCTTTTGACGGGTGACCGCAGAGATACCGCGGCGGCGGTGGCTTCGCTCGTCGGCATTGACGAGGTGGTGGCAGAGGTGCTTCCCACCGAGAAAGCCGAGGCGGTGCGCCGTTACCGTGAGGACGGACTTGTGATGATGGTCGGGGACGGCATCAACGATGCCGTTGCTCTTACCGCCGCGGACGTCGGCGTCGCCATCGGCACGGGGACGGATATCGCTGTGGACGCGGCGGATGCTGTGCTTTCCCGTTCGGGACTCCTCGCGCTTGCCGATGCCGTGATGCTCTCGCGCAAGACCATCCGAAACGTGAAGGAAAATCTTTTCTGGGCGTTCTTTTATAACGCGCTTGCCATTCCGCTTGCCGCGGGTGTGCTTTCCCCCTTCGGCATTGTGCTTTCGCCCATGATAGGCGCGCTTGCCATGAGCGTGTCCAGCCTTTTCGTGGTGACGAACGCGTTGCGGTTGAACCGTGTGAAGCTGCCGTCGGGAAAAAAGACGGCGGGAGGCGAACTCCCCCCGACGCGGCAGAGCCGCACCACCCCCCTCGAAGAGGGAGGCAATTTGAAAGGAGATAAAATGCAAACAACAGTTAACATTAAAGGTATGATGTGTCCCCATTGCTCGGGCAGGGTAAGGGATGCTCTTCTCGCCGTTTCGGGCGTTTCGGCGGCGGATGTTTCCCACGAAAGAGGGAACGCGATCGTGACGCATGACGACGCCGTGACACCCCAAAGACTGATAGAGACGATAACGGCGGCGGGGTACGATGCCGCTTTGTGATTTCGCGTGCGCGTACATATGCGCATTTTATAAGAAATTAGGAAGATTTTTGCAAAAAACAGGGAAAAATATCTTGACACAGACGGAAAACTTTGCTATAATGTTTAGACGAAAAGACCCCAATTAAACTTACTCCGCTTTGGCGGAGACGAAAGGATGCTTTCATGGAAATTATCAACACCCTGTTTGGCAACGTGGCAAACACCGACTGGCGCATGATCGTTATGTGGCTGATCGGCGGCGCGCTTATTTTCTGCGCCATCAAGTTTGACATGGAGCCGACGCTTCTCCTCCCGATGGGCTTCGGCGCTATCCTCGTCAACCTCCCTATGTCGGGCGCGATCGGTGAGCACGGTCCCATCACGGTGCTCTTAAAGGCGGGCATCGACAACGAGCTGTTCCCCCTCCTTCTCTTCATCGGTATCGGTGCGATGATCGACTTCGGTCCCTTGCTTCGCAACCCCAAGCTGATGCTCTTCGGCGCGGCGGCACAGTTCGGTATCTTCTTCACCCTCTGCATGGCGGCGCTCTTCGGCTTTGAGGTGCATGACGCGGCTTCCATCGCCATCATCGGCGCGGCAGACGGTCCTACCTCCATCTTCGTGGCGCAAACGCTGAACTCCAACTATATCGGCGCTATTATCGTGGCGGCGTACTCCTATATGGCACTCGTGCCTATCGTACAGCCCCCCGTTATTCGCCTTCTCACCACCAAGAAGGAAAGAATGATCCGCATGGAGGACAAGGGCGTTCCCGTCTCCAAGCTGACGCGTATTTTGTTCCCCATCCTCGTTACCGTGATCACGGGACTCGTTGCGCCCCAATCGGTTGCGCTCGTCGGCTTCCTTATGTTCGGTAACCTCATCCGTGAGTGCGGCGTGCTCAACTCTCTCTCGGATACGGCACAGAAGGTGCTTGCCAACCTCGTTACCCTGCTTCTTGGTATCACCGTTGCGGGTCACATGAAGGCGGAGAACTTCTTGCGCGGCGAAACCTTGCTGATTCTGGCTCTTGGTCTCGTTGCCTTTATCGTGGACACGGCGGGCGGCGTGCTTTTCGGCAAGCTGATGAACCTGTTCTCCAAGGAAAAGATCAATCCCATGATCGGCGCGGCAGGTATTTCCGCATTCCCCATGTCGTCGCGTGTTGTGCATAAGATGGGACTCAAGGATGACCCCCAGAACTTCCTTCTCATGCCTGCGGCAGGCGCAAACGTGGCAGGACAGATCGCTTCGGTTATCGCGGGCGGTATGATCCTCAATTTCTTCGGTTAAGGAGGTACGAAAATGTTTAACTTTTCCGCATTTCTTAACATGCTCCCTTATCTTCTTCTCGGTATGATGGGTATTTTCGTTGTGGTTTTGACCATTATCGCGGTGACCTACGGCGTGACGATCCTTTCCACCTTGATCGACAGAAAGATACAAGGAAAGAAAAACTGAATATGAAAAAACGCGGCTCGTAAGAGCCGCGTTTTTTGTCGCGCAGCCGTCTCCACCTTTGAGGGGGCAACGGCATTTTTTATTTTTTTAAGTCCTTGATCATTTTCTCCATGCGGTCGAGTGCCGCGTCGATGTGCTTTAAGGAATACGCATAGGAAATTCTGGCATAGCCCTCGCCGCACGCGCCGAACGCCGTGCCGGGCACGATGGCGACGCCGTATTCGAGAAGAAGCTTCTCACAAAACGCCTCGCTTGAAAGCCCGAAGCCGCCGATGTTTGGGAAGACGTAGAACGCCCCCTCGGGGGTAAAGCATTCGATGCCCATTTTTCTCAGGCGGTCAACAAGGTGGGTGCGGCGGCGGTTGTATTCCGCCTTCATTTCCTCGATGTCCTCGTCGCCCGCGCGGAGTGCCTCGATTGCCGCCATTTGCGAGGTCGTGGGGGCGCACATGATGGCAAACTGATGGATCTTGAACATTTCTCGCGTGATGGGGGCGGGGGCGGCGGTAAAGCCCATGCGCCAGCCCGTCATGGCGTACGCCTTCGAAAAGCCGTTGACAACAACGGTGCGCTCACGCATATCGGGGATGGACGCGAAGGAGAAATGCTTCTTGCCGTAGGTCAATTCGGCGTAGATCTCGTCGGTCAGCACCATGATGTCCGTACCCCTCAGCACCTCGGCGATCGCTTCCATGTCGCTTTTCTCCATAATCGCGCCTGTCGGGTTGGCGGGGAAGGGAAGGATCAAAAGCTTGGTCTTGTCGGTGATGGCACGGCGAAGCTCGTCGGCGGTCAAGCGGAAGTTGTTTTCCTCCTTTAAGGGGATCTCCACCGTCTTGCCGCCCGTCAGATGGATGATAGGGTCGTAGCAAACAAAGCAGGGAGTGGGGAGAATGACCTCGTCCCCCTCGTTGACGAGGGCGCGGATGGTAAGGTCGATCGCTTCACTGCCGCCGACGGTGACGAGAATTTCGCTTTTCGGATCATAGGTGAGCGAAAAACGGCGGTCGAGGTATCTCGTGATCTCCTCGCGCAGCTCGAGCGTGCCCGCATTTGATGTATAGTAGGTCTTTCCCTTTTCAAGCGACAGAATGCCCGCCTCACGAATATGCCACGGAGTCTGGAAGTCGGGCTGACCGACGGTCAGTGCCACGACGTCCTTCATCTCCTCCAGCATATCGAAGAACTTGCGGATGCCCGACGGCTTTAATTCCTGTGCGCGGCGGGAAAGGACCTTTTCGTAGGAAATGCTCATAGAATGTTGCCTCTCTCATCGACGGGCGCACCGCCGAAAATCACGTTGTGGTCCTTGTACTTGCGTAAAACGAAATGGGTCGCGGTCGAGGTGACAGCCTCAATGGTCGCGAGCTTTGCCGCCACGAAGATGGCGACCTCGCGCATCGTCTTGCCGCGGAGCATAACGGTTAAGTCATAGCCGCCCGACATCAGGTAAACGCTCTCGACCTCGGGGTAGTTGTAGATGCGCTCGGCGATCTCGTCGTAGCCGCTTCCCACACGGGGGGTGACCTTCAGCTCAATGAGGGCGTTGACGTATTCAAAATCGGTCTTATCCCAGTCGATCACCGTGGTGTAGCCGAGGATAACACCCTGCTTCTCGTAGTCGTGGATCATCTGCTTGATATCGCCCGTTTCCTTCTCGCACATGAGCGCAAGCTCCGCAGGTGTGACATGGGCGTCTTTTTCGAGTAGCTTCAAAAGCTTTTTCATTGGTTTTCTCCTTTTAAACTGTTTCGGATGCTGTCAAAGGACAGTCCGTATTTTTCGGCGATATCGGTAGCGTAGCTCTTGCCGTCGGGCGCCATTCTGTTGATGAGGAAAGAGCGCCGCCCCTCCTCCATGCCCGCGACCAGACTGTCAAGCGGTGCGCCGCCCAGGGGCTGTGTGCGCTCGTTGATCTCCCCAACGCGCGCCGCAAGCTCGTGCAGGTGGGTGGAGAAGATGCCGCGGCAGCCGATCAGCGAGAAGCCCGAAAGCAGCTCGGCGGCGATGAAGGACGCTTCGTACGCGCCTGTGGAGGACAGCGACTCGTCAAGCAGAATAAGGCTGTTTTCGGTCACGTCGTCGAGGATCTCGCGCAGACGCGCACATTCCTCGCCGAGCCTGCCCTTATCAATGGTGTCGTCTGCGCCCGTCGGGAAATGGGTGAAAATAGCGTCGGCAGGGCTGACCGCAAGCTCCTTTGCCGCCGCGCGCATGCCCAGCATCGCCATGGCGAGGGCAAGACCGACGGCGCACGTTACCACCGATTTTCCGCCGCGGTTGGGACCTGTCAGAACGTAAAGACGCGCCTTTTCGTCAAAGACGACGTCGTTCGCCACGATCTCCTCGTCAATGCGAAGCGCCACGTCGGGGTTGTAAAGCCCCGAAGCACGGAATGCCTTTTCCTCGATGGGACGGATAACGGGGGTGCATAAGGGATAGCCCGCCGCCGAGATGCGCGCTGTCAGCTCGGAAACGCGGGAAACGAACTCGATCTCGGGGAGCAGGCGTAAAAGAAAATCGGTGTTGTCAAGCACATACTCGCCGACAATGGCGCGCCAGGCGCGCACCGAGGAACGGAACACGCGGTCGATGGCGGAATGGAAGGCGGTACGCATTGCCTCGCGGCGGTTATCCGACTGACCCTTATCGAAGGGCACGACGTCAGCGATACAGGTGAAGGCGTCGTTCTTGAAACTCATGCGCAGGATCTTGTCAAGCGCCTTGCCCGATTTGAAGGTCTCGGCGTTGATGGAAATGACGCCGGCGTCCTTGGGGCGCAGCTGATCGTCAAGATTGACACCCACCGTAATGCTCTTTACCTCGTGAATGCGGGAGGAAAGGCGGGCAAGGTCCTCGTTGAGTTCACGATAGTAGTCGCTCTCACACAGCTCGTATACCACGTCGGCAAGGGCGCGGAAGGCGGGGCTGAACAGCTTTTCGCGCAGAGGAACGAGCTTCGCGCGGAATGCCTCCACGCAGGAAACGTACAGCTCGATCTCGGTGATGCTGTAAAGATAAGATTCCGTGCCCAGCTCGGTGGCGTCAAGGCGGCGCAGCTCCTCAATGTCGGAGAGGATGGGAAGCACCTCACCGAGCACCGAAACGAGCTCCGGATGCGCGTCAAGCTCCGCAAAGGTCGCTTGACGGTAGGCAAGCACGTCGGCGTCGAGGGAGAAGTAGGAGGGAAGAGCGCTGTTCTTTAAGGAAAGCAGAGCGGAAAGCCCCAGCTCCTCGCATACGGCGGCGGAGACGAAGGGGATGTCTGTGCCGTCCGCGTGTCGGCGCGCGGATTCCTCCGAGGGATAAAGCAGACTCAAAAAACGTTTTTCCATGGGCGCTCCTTTGCGAAAGTATCATTCCTTATTTATTTTAGCATACATTTGCGTAAAAAACAAGGCTTGGAATAAAAAAAAGTGGACTTCCCCATTTTGCCTCCCTCCGAGAGGGAGGGGGACCACCGAAGGTGGTGGAAGGAGCCTGCGAGATATTGGATTTAGAATAATTTTATCTTTTCGCACTCTCCCTCAGTCGCCTTCGGCGACAGCTCCCTCTCGGAGAGAGCCTATTTTTGAGGGAGCCTATGGCTATGAGGGAGCCTTTATGTGTCGAAAAATATCCTTTTATATTTTTTAGTTCATTTTTTGTCTTTTTTGGGCGAAAAGTGGCGAAAAATTGCGAATAACGCACGAAATTCCGTTTGCAATTTCGGCGGATTGCACAAGAATTTTGAAATCTTTTCGGGATTTTTCACGAAGATGAAAAAAGACCTTGACAAAGGAGGAAAAGAGTGTTAAAATGTAGATGTGCGAGTGCCGCTATTGGGATTTTTGCAACAAAAACGGAAGAAACTGCCATGAAAAAACACATTCTCGGCGTGCTTCCTTTGCTTGTGTTGGCGATGGATCTTGCGGACCAAAACACGTGTTATATATTTCTTTTCAACGCTTCCGAGGGAAGCAAAACAAGTTTTTAATTTTCTAACGAAAGGAAGAAATGAAATGAAAAGAAGAATTTTGAGTCTCCTTCTTCTCGTGGCGATGCTCATTACGGCAGTTCCCGTTGTGTCCGCATCTGCTGTGGAGGAAGTGACCCAAACCGAACAAACCGAAGTAGAAAAGGAGAGCGTCACCTACGTTGACCCGCATACGCTGTACGTGACGAACGGGCTCCAAAACCTTTTCACTGTGTTTGGAGATCAAACCGGCGTCGATATGACGGCGGGCACCTGGACCGCAAAAATCGGTAAGGGTGTCGCGACCTTCGGCAACGTTCAGTACTGGGAACAGAGATCCGACCGCGGTGTCGGCTATACCGGTCTGTACGGTCAGTGGGTAGACGGTAACCTTGTGCAGAGCGCCAAGGGTAGCGTATT
>SVRR01000030.1 GCA_015064745.1 Oscillospiraceae bacterium
AGGCAGCCGTCTGACTCACGACCAGACGAGATACATTTTTGAGACCAATACCATCGGTGCTACAAACGATAGTGTAAACGTAGACGATATTGTGGAAACCTCAAACCATTTCCGTTGCATTGATCTTTTAATTGAAAATGCCACGAGTATTCTAACCGAGGGATTCATCAAGGAACTGCATCGTGTTCTCAAGAATGGTACTTCAGATAGTCGTCAGTCTTGGTTTGCAGTTGGCGATTATAAAAAGCTTCCAAACGAAGTCGGCGGTAAAGACACCACGCTCCCTGAGAACGTCGCCGCCGAAATGAAATCTTTGATGTCAAGCTACAATGCAAAGAAGGAAAAGACGTTTGAGGAGATCCTTGATTTCCACTATCGTTTTGAACGAATCCACCCCTTTCAAGACGGAAACGGTCGTATTGGCAGATTGATTCTTTTCAAGGAGTGCTTGCGCAATAATATCGTTCCGTTTATCATTGACGAGGAGCTCAAGATGTTCTATTACCGTGGCTTGTCCGAATGGACACGAGAGCGCGGATTTCTAACCGATACCTGCCTTGCCGCACAGGATAAGTTTAAGAGATACCTTGACTATTTTAAGATTCAATATTGATTTTATAAGAGATCGCTTTGGCGGTCTCTTTTTGTCACGCTATCACAGCATTCTTTTTTAGCATTGAGCACCCAATTTGCGGTGCAACTTCTCCCATTGACTTACCTTAAAATTTGTGTTAAAGTTCGATTGAATCACCGTATGCTTCACCACGCCCGAAAAAAGCACTCTGAAAAAGAGTGCTTTTTTCATTTTTGGGCGCGGTGACCCGTACGGGGAAAAGAGGGTTGATTACAAAAACGCCCACAGTGCACCTGCGGTAAAGAAGGTACGCCGTGGGGTGTTTTTTTAGGAAAGGTAGGTATCCGCATAGCGGACGAGCAGCTTATAATACGAAAGATGCTTGAAAAAATTTTGAAGGAGAGAATGGTCGGAGTTTTTTAGATAAATAAAATCGTGCGCGACGCCGTTTTTGTCGAGCGTCTCAGCTAAGACCTGCGCGTTCGAGGGGGGAACGATATTGTCACGTCCTCCTTGGATCATGGCGGTGGGAGGCGAGGATGGGGTGACGTGCATAGTGGGGGAGACGGAAGCAAGAAGCTCGTCCGCTTCTCCGCTTTCAAGCATTTCATCGGTAACGGTAACGCCGGTGAGCAGTGTCGCGATCCGTTTGGTCATATCCGTCCCAAAGCTTCTTTCGGAAATGTCGGCAGGACCTGCCATTGAGGAGGCAAACGCGATCTCAACGGGTGCGCTGTGCGCGCGAGAGTAGGCATAAAGCAGCGCGAGATGCGCGCCTGCCGAATAGCCGGAAACGCCCGCCTTTTCTACGGTAACGCCGTGAAGAGCGGCAAAATCCTTGACGGCGTCGAGCGCGGCATCGATCTCATCCAGCACCGAAAACACGGTATAGCTATCGGCATTTTCCTCGGTTCTCAGTGTGTAGTTCATTGTAGCGGCGATATATCCGCGGGAGGCGAGGATGCGGCATCGGAGTGCCTCCTCGTTCTTGTCACCGCCCATCCATGAGCCGCCGTGGATAAAGAGCACGACGCCGCGTGTTTCCCCCTCGATCCCCTTCGGCATATAAATATCCATTGTGTTTTGAGGCGCCTCGCCGTAGCACATCTCTGTGTGAATATCATACCCTCTGAAAAAGGAGAAAACGAAAGGAGTGACGGGCAAAACAACGGCAAGTATGATGGCGAAAAGCAACAGCCTCTTCTTCATAGCACACCTCTTTTTCTTTGATACGGTTATTATACAATGAAAGGCGCAGTCTGTCAAGATGCAGAGTGTTCGTGCCCGAAAATGAAAAAGCGCCTTTTTTCGCGTTTTTTGCGCATTCTCTTGCTTTTATCTCTTGACCGTGCTATAATCAAAAGGGGGGAGAATGCTGCTTTACGTTTTCGCTTTTCCCCCTTGCGTCCAACCTCCCCCACACGGTGAATTTACCTTGAAAGGAGCCGCGATGATTTCTTTTGATGAGTTAAAAAACGCGTTTGAGGACGTCGCCCTTCCCGCAAGATGGGAGAGCCTTGCGTCCTCTCTCGCCGAGGATGCGACGGCGTTTCTCTCGGAGGTGTCGCTTCGACGTTTTCATAAAGAATAACCTGTCTTTTTCGAATGCTTTGATACGCTCCTTGCCGCCGCCCGAGAGATCCGCGCAAATGAGGCGCTCGCCTTCTTTGCGGCATTGCTTTCCCGCGCGATGTCCGATTTCGATCTGATCCAAGAGGACATTGCCACATTGAAGCTCCCCGCCGCGAGGGAGGGGGAGGGAAAGCTTGGATACGGACTTATGCCCCTCGTTGCCTGTGTGCCGCATATCGCCGCGGTGATCGACGCGCTTCATGCGCGCGGCGTGGAAAAGGACATGATCTACGCGACGCTCGGCTATTTTGACAGGGCGATCAAGGCCTCCCTTGAAAAGGGGGAGACGCCAAGCTTTGGAAAGGGACAGCTCAGCTGGTGTCAGCATTATCTGCACGGCGTCATTTTGCGCATCGGACGTCTTGAATTCCATTGGATCGACGATATGTACGGCGGAAATTTCGGCGTATACCGTTCGAAGGAGGGAAAATACCGCCTTTTGGCGGAGCGAGGCGCATATCATAAGAACGGTCGCTTGGTGACGGCAAACGCTCCCGCCGAGGCGGACGATTTTAATGCGGTATTCCGCGAGACGGATGCTTGTTTTGAAGGAAATATTATTAGCGAAGCCGGACTTGTGCTTCCCGAGACGGCAAAGCTTCCAAATGATAAATGGGAGCGCGTGGCGGGCTACGAAAGCCCTGTCGTGACGGTACATATCCCGGCGGGTCCCGGACTTTCGAGAGAGAATATCGACGCTTCGTTCCGCGACGCTCTCGCGGTGCATAAGCGCGCCTTCCCCGAATCGGGCGCGCGCCTGTTCCATTGCCATTCTTGGCTGTTAGATACCCAGCACCGCGCGTATTTGCCGCCCGATTCCAACATCCTCGCTTTCCAATCCAAGTTTTTGCACGGTACGACAAACACCTGCGACAACTGCGTGTTCAACTTCTTGTTCTCGGTGGTACCCGGAAAGACGGCGCTTTGCGATCTGCCCGAGGACAGCTCGATGCAGCGCATTGTAAAACGGTATATGATGGAAGGCAATCATATTTACGAGCAGAACGGCATCGTTCCGACGGAGTGGCTGGCGCGCGAGAAATGAGCTTTTTTCGCGACAAGTTTTTTAAAAATATTTTCAAAAAACTTGATTTAGAGGAAGAGTTCTGATATAATGTAATATGGAAAAATTTGAAAGGAGCAAAACGATATGAAACTGACATATATTATCGGCGGAAGGATCGTGCTTCCGGATGCCGTGGTGGATGGCAAGGCGCTTGCTTTTGATGGGGCAAGCGGTAAGATCGTCGGCATTGCGGACGAGGTGCCCGCAAACGCCGTCACCATTGACGCCAAGGGGAATTACGTAGCTCCGGGACTTGTGGATATTCACATTCACGGTTATCTTGGTGAAGACACCTGCGACGCAAAGCCTGACGGCATCAAGAAGATGGCGTACGGTGTTGCCAAGAACGGCGTTACCGCCTTTCTTCCCACCACCATGACGGTGGCGAAGGCTGAAATCGAGGCGGCGCTGGATGCCGTTCGCAGCTTGAAGGAGGAAAGCAAGTCTTGGGACGGTGCGGAGATCATCGGCGTACACGCCGAGGGACCCTTCATCAACCCCTCCAAGAAGGGCGCGCAGGCGGCGGAGAACATTCTCGTCCCCGATGCCGACTTTATTCTTGACAATGCCGACGTCATCACCTCGGTGACGCTCGCTCCCGAAATGGACAAGGAGCACGCCTGCATCAAGAAGCTGGCGAAGGACGGCAGAGTTCTCGTTTCGATCGGACACACCGACGCAAGCTATGATGAGGCAATGAGCGCCGTAAAGGACGGCGCACGCCACGCGACCCACCTCTTTAACGCCATGTCGGCGATGGCTCACCGCAACCCCGGTGTTGTCGGTGCGGCGCTTGCATCCGACGTTTCGGTTGAGGTGATTGCGGACACCTTCCATATTCATCCCGGACTTTACGATATCGTTGCTAAGGTCAAGGGGGACAAGATGGTTCTTATCACCGACTGTACCCGTGCAGGCGGCATGCCCGACGGCGAGTATGACCTCGGCGGTCAGCCCATCTTCTTAAAGGGCATAGAGTGCCGTCTTGCCGACGGTACCATCGCGGGCAGCGTTTTGAAGCTGAATCACGCGGTAAAGAACGTGCTTGCCTATACCTCGCTCCCCATTTGCGAGGTCTTTAAGATGGCATCCCTGAATCCCGCGACGTCGATCGGCGTATCTGACCGTATCGGCTCTCTGGAAGCAGGCAAGGACGCAGATATCATTATCGTTGACGAAGACATTAACGTAAAGAGAACAATCAAGAAAGGAAAAACTATCTATGAAGCTTAAATTTAATGCTCCCCTCGATCCCGGCTTTATGCCGATGGCGGTGGTCTACCGCGATTTTGAAGCAAAGGTAAAGGAGGCAGGCGGCGAGCCCCTCACCATCGGTCTTGAAAGAAACGACGGTCTTACTTCGGTCTACACTGTTGAAATTTTCAAGGACGGCACGGGCCACGACGAAGAGAACCACGAGTTCGTGGAGAGAATCGTAAAGACGCTCCTTTGGGCGCGCGGCGGCTACAAGGTCATCATCGCCGGCTCCAAGGTGGTTGCCGACAGAATCAAAGAGGACTATTCGGTGGGCGGCTACCGCGATTTCGACCGCGAATTTATGTCGGGCGTGTATGAAGCACCCTTTGAGGTCATTCACGTTCCCTTTGAGAACGCTCCCAAAGCGAAGGAAGCGGCGGCTCCCGTAGGTCGTCATCTTGACGGCTATCGCATCGGCTTTGACGCGGGCGGAAGCGACCGCAAGGTCAGCTCGGTCGTTGAGGGCGAGGCAACCTATTCCGAAGAGGTCGTTTGGTTCCCGAAGCTCCAAAACGATCCCTCTTATCACTACGAGGGCATTATGAGCGCCATGAAGACGGCTGCCTCCAAGATGCCTCGTGTAGACGGCATCGGCGTTTCGACCGCAGGTGTTGTAATCGGCAACCGCATCATGACCTCCTCTCTCTTCTTGAAGGTCAAGAACGAGAATCCCGAAGCGTTTGAGAAGGTGGTAAAGAACATTTACACCGATATCGCCAAGGAGCTTGGAAACGTGCCGATCGAGGTCGCGAACGACGGTGACGTTACCGCCCTTGCAGGTGCTATGGACCTTGATGACAACAACGTTCTCGGTATCGCTATGGGTACGAGCGAGGCAGGCGGCTACGTGGACGGTAACGGCAACATCACCGGCTGGCTCAACGAGCTTGCCTTCGTGCCCGCCGACTATAACAAGGACGCTATGGTCGACGAGTGGTCGGGTGACTACGGCTGCGGCGTAAAGTATTTCTCGCAGGATTCGGTCATTAAGCTTGCGCCTGCCGCAGGCATCGCGCTTGACGAAAACGCTTCCCCCGCCGAGAAGCTGAAGGTAGTACAGGGTCTTATGGCAGAGGGAGATGAGCGCGCCGCGAAGATCTACGAGACCATCGGCGTGTACTTCGGCTACGCCGTTGCGTACTACGCACTCTTCTACGACATCAAGCACGTGCTTCTGATGGGCCGCGTATCCTCGGGTGAGGGCGGAAGCATCCTCTTTGAGACCGCGAAAAAGGTTCTCGCCGGTGAATTCCCCGAGCTTGCCGAGAAGATCACCATTCATCTTCCCGACGAAAGCTCTCGCCGCGTCGGTCAGTCGATCGCCGCAGCAAGCCTGCCGATGATCAAGTGATCGGTGCTCTGAACTAAATCTATAACATACCAACACCCCGACGCGACCGCAAGGCCTTTTCGGGGTGTTTCTTTACCGTATATCGGCTTAGTTTTTTTGAGCTATTGCAATTTTTCCCTTTTTGTGTTACAATACATATGTGGGAATATTTCGTTCCCACAAAACTTTTTAAAAGGAGATCCGATATGAAAAAGGTATTATCTGTTATTCTTGCCGTTTCTATGCTGCTCGCTATGGGCGTTATGCTCGTCTCTTGCGCGCACAAATGCGAGTTTTCTGCCGAGTGGAGCTCCGACAATACCTCTCATTGGCATGCTTGCACGAGCGAGGAATGCACCCTCGTTGCCGATAAAGCCGATCATACGTGGGATGCGGGCGTGATTACGACCAAGGCAACTCAAGATGCAGACGGCGTGAAAACTTTTACCTGCTCCGTTTGCGCCAAAACCAAGACGGAGTCGGTTCCCTTTACCGGTTTTACCGAGGAAGAGTGGAATGCTGCGTTTGCGGATGCGGTGTTCGAGAACTTTGCATACCGTGAGGTCGCTACTACCAAAGGAAGCGGTGTGACGGTTGATTCCGATGCTACTTATAAATTCACCAAGGAAACCGCATGGGTGAAAATGGTCATGGCAGGGCAGTCCAACGAGAGCTATGCGCCCAGCAAGGCGGATGCCGACGAATTGCGCGAGCAGTTGCTCGATTCCATCAAGGATATGACCCCCTATGAAAAGTTTGCGTATGATGCTGCAAGCAAGACGTATAAGGCAACGTCGGCGATCCGCATTGAGACGCTGGACACCTCCGCCTCCGATGTGGCGTTGACCTTTGATGACGGCAAGCTTGCAAAGATCACCTTTACGGCTTCCTTCACTCAGAGTGGCATTGCTTTCACGGTAACCGAAAGCATAACCCTTTCGGAATACGGCACTGTCGTTTTAAACCCTTAATAGGAGGATCGTTCGCTTCATGGTAAAGCATATGATCGTTTGGAAATTTAAGGACGAGCTTGCAAGCAAAGCGGAAAGAGCCGCCGAGATCAAAACGGCACTCGAAGGACTCGTTGGCAAGATCGACGGACTCCTTGAAATGCACATTCTGACCGAGGGGCTTCCTTGCTCCTCGGGTGACCTGATGATGGATTCAAGCTTTGAGAGCGCCGAGGCGCTTGCCGCGTATCAAAAGCATCCGCTTCACGTAGGCATTGCCGATGGGCTGGTGCGCCCCTCGATGGCGTCGCGCCTTTCGTTCGATTACGAGGTGTAAATCGAAAAATTACGCCCTTGGCAAATTTGCCAAGGGCGTTTCCTTGTTTTTAAACACCGGCAAGGATATGGAGATTGCGTAGCGTGTGGTCGGAAATGCCGCCGTTGACGGCGTAGGCGCATTCTTCGAGTGAGGCGCGTTTTTTTGCGATCAGCCCTTCCTCCGCGAGAGCGTCCGCAAAGACTTCCGCGAGATTCTTGACCGTCTCCCTTGTGTTTTCCGACGCGGGGGTGCAGATGAGGGAGAGAAGAGAAGGGGAGAGGTGAGAGAGCTTGGGGAGCGCTTCCAGCGCGCGGAACTGCCATTTGTAAAAAGGAAGATATTTTTTGTTCAAAAGAAAGATGAAATGCAAAGCATTCTTTACAAATTCGATGGTACAAAGCTGGGCGGCGGCGGTATCTTGTCGCGCAAGCGAGCGCGGGAGATTGTATTCTCCCGTCTGCCCCAAGAGGAGAAGCACGCCTGCGAGCTTTTTGCGGCGCACGTCCTCGGGGAGATAGGAGAGGCGTGTCCGTATTTCGGTGAAGGCACCGTCTCCGTCGTAAAAGAGGGCGCCGTTCGTCGCTTCAAGAAGGGCTTGCTCGGGGAGATAGAGAAAATCGCGGAGCGAGAGATCTCCGTCGGTCGTGCCCGTTTTTTCCATGAGAAGATCCGCGCGGCGAATGACACCGTGCCTCGCACCGCCCGTAGGCGCAAGGCGGCTTCGCTGATATCCCATAAATTCCTTCGGCAGGGCGGCGTAGGCGCGTTCCAGACGAAACGCCGTTTGACGGTCAAGCGTCAATTCGTCGGGGAGAAAAACACAAAAGCCTGCTTCAAAATCGTGGTCGCGCGAGGCTTCGTCGTCGAAGCCGAGGCATTCACTTCCCGCGCCGACGAGTCCCACGGCGATATGGGGGAGAAGGTCGGAAAAGTCCTTTTCAAGCATCGGCTTGCCATATTCGTTATAAAACGCTTTGGATAATTCAAGCCCCTTCATAGATCCTCCTTGCCCGTTCCGAAAGCTCCTTTTCATAGCGGAAATGTCCGTAATATCCAAAGACAGAGGCGCATTTTTCGCAAACGAAGGCGTAGTGTCCGTCCTTTTTCGGATGCTCCTCCAAAAGCTCTTTTGCTTTTTCCAAGAGGTCTGTGACCGCCGCCTCTGCCTCCGTCAAGCCGTGCTCGGCGACGGCGGCGTCCGCCATGTTGAGGTAGGTGATGGCGATCTCGGTACCGCCGTCCTCGGCGTTTTCCATCACGGCAATTGCGCGAAGATACAGCTCGTTTGCTTCGGCAAAGCGCGAGAGGGCGACGAGCGCGAGCGCCATGTTGTTATAAAGACCGCCGAGACGGGTATCATAGGGCGAGAGCTCTCTTTCGTAGATGGCGCGCGCCTTTTCGAAAAGAGGGATGCTTTTTTCGGTCTTTTTGGCGGCGTGCAGGACGGTAGCGGCGTTCAGATAGGTCGTGGCGGCGGTGGGATGCTCCTCAATGCCGTTTTCCTTGACCAAGGACAGCGCCGTTTCCGCGGCGTGGATCGCCTCGTCGTGTCTTGACAGCTTGCGGTAAAGCCCCATTAGCTCGTTGTATAAGGGCAGGGCGACGGCGGGGACGTCCTTTTTTTCTTCGAGCCAATATAAAAGATGGCGTTCCGCCGCGGCATAGTCGTTTTTGTGAAGATGCTCGTCGAGCCTTGCTAAAATGCGTTCCATAGGGGTATCCTTTCAAAAGGGGAGAAATTTTTCTTTATAGGCGGGAAAAAGTGCCGAGATATCCGTCTCCGAAACGACGGTATCTATATCGCCCAGGGTGCATAGAGTGTTCATGCAAGCGTCGCCCAGCTTTTTGGAATCCAGCAAAAGCACCTTTCTTTTGGCACGCGCGAGCATCACGCGTCGAACGGCGTTTTCGGCAATGGCGTTATCGGAGAGGTCGCCGTCTTCCGAGAGTCTTCGCACCGAGAAAAAGCAAACGTCGGCACGGAAGGCGCGCATAAAGTCCTCGGCGTATCCCCCTACGAAGGCGTGCGTGCCTTGTGCCACCTCACCCCCCGAAACGAAGGTCTTGACCGCCGTTTCCGAAAGCAGGGCGGGGGCATGGGCGTTGTTTGTGACGACGACGATGCTACGGCGCGTGTCGATCAGCTTTAAAAGCTCGGCGGCAGTTGAGGAGGCATCCACCATGACCGTATCGCCGTCGTTTATGAGCGAAAGGGCGCGTCTGCCGATGACCGCCTTGGCGTTCGTTTGCTCTCTCTCTCGAAACGCTTGGGGCAGGTTTTCTCCACGCGCGCCCTTGTACGCCGCGCCGCCGTGGGTGCGTAAAATCTTTCCCGCGCGGCTGAGCGCGTAAAGGTCGCGGCGCATGGTAGGCTCGCTGACGAAAAGAATACGGCACAGCTCTGCCACGGACGCTTCTCTTCGCTCCATTAAATATTCGAGGATAGCATTTTCGCGTTCTTTGAATGACATATTGACCTCTTTTTTGTGATTGTTTGATTGAAAAAACCTTGGTTTTTATCACATTTTGAGCGAAACGATTGTTTTTTCATAAATTGTTGACTTTTTTGATTAAAACGATTATAACATATATAGTAAAAAAACACAAGTCCAAAGGAGAAAAAATATGCCCAAGGTTATTTTAGACTGGAAAACAGCGGAAAATTTCATCACAGACGCGTTCGTCGGTGCGGGTGTCCCCGTTGAGGACGCCAAGATCGTTACCGACGTGCTTCTTGAAAGCGACCGCCGCGGAATTGAGTCGCACGGCTGCAACCGCTTCAAGCCCGTATATATTGACCGCATCAAGGCTGGCATTCAGCAGCCCGTAACGGATTTTGAGATCTTGAAGGAGACCGAGACCACCGCCGTTGTGGACGGTCATCACGGTATGGGTCAGGTCATCGGCTATAAGGCGATGTCTATGGCGATCGAAAAGGCAAAAAAGTACGGTATGGGCATGGTTGCCGTCCGTAACTCCTGCCACTACGGTATTGCCGGCTACTACGCTACCATGGCGGCAAAGGCAGGCTGTATCGGTATGACGGGCACGAACGCCCGCCCCTCGGTAGCCCCCACCTTCGGTGTGGAGGGTATGTTCGGTACCAACCCCTTTACCATCGGTATCCCCTCGGATGAGGCGTTTGATTTCATCTTTGACTGCGCGACCTCCATCACCCAGAACGGCAAGGTGGAATATTACGAGCGCATTGGTGAGGACGTGCATCCCGGCACCATCATCGACGAGGACGGTAAGCCCGTAGAGGGCGACGCGGGCGTAGCGCTGAAGAAGATCAGGGGCGGCACGGCGGCACTCACCACCCTCGGCGGTATCGGTGAGGCACTCGGCGGCTACAAGGGCTACGGCTTTGCCGTGGCGGTCGAATTGATGTGCGCCGCGCTCCAAGACGGTATGTACGGCAAGGATCTTGACGGCAAGGACGAAAACGGCAACATTCGCCCCTATCATCTCGGTCATTACTTTATCGCCATCGACACCGAGCATTTCCTCGGCGAGGCGCTTTGCCGCAAGAAGGTCGGCGATATTCTCCGTTCCATTCGCGCCTCCAAGAAGTCGCCCGATGCGGAGCGCATCTACACCGCAGGCGAGAAGGAATACGACGTTTGGATGTCGCGCAAGGACTCCGGCGTGCCGATCAACGAGTCTGTACAGGCTGAGATGAACAAGGTGCGCGACGAATACAATTTGAATTACACCTTCCCTTGGGAGAAATGAGGAAAAGATATGGCTATCAATTACGCGGAAGAATCGCTGAAAAAGCACGGCGAATGGCGCGGTAAGATCGAGGTGACCGCAAGAGTCGAGGTCAAGACGAAGGAAGACCTCTCGCTTGCATACACCCCCGGTGTCGCGACACCCTGCCTTGAAATTCAAAAGGACGAAAGCAAGTCCTACGACCTGACCCGCCGTTGGAACACGGTTGCCGTCATCACCGACGGTACGGCGGTTCTCGGTCTTGGCGATATCGGTCCCGTCGCGGGTATGCCCGTGATGGAGGGCAAGGCGCTCCTCTTTAAGGCGTTTGCCGACGTGGACGCCATTCCTCTTTGCATCAAGAGCAAGGACGTGGATGAGCTTGTCCGCACCATCTATCTCATTTCGGGCTCCTTTGGCGGTATCAATCTTGAAGATATTTCCGCGCCCCGCTGCTTCGAGGTGGAAAGAAGATTAAAGGAGATCTGCGATATCCCCGTTTTCCACGACGACCAGCACGGCACGGCGATCGTGCTCGGCGCGGCGCTTCTCAACGCCTTGAAGGTCGTGAAAAAGGAGATCAGCGGCGTGCGCGTGGTGATCAACGGCGCAGGCTCGGCGGGCATCGCTATTGCGAAGTTCTTGCTCGGTCTCGGCGTTCGCCACATGATCCTTTGCGACCGCATCGGTACGCTTGTACCCGGTAAGGACGGCATGACGAGCGCGCAGGCGGAAATGGCACAGATCACGAATGAGGAAAGACTTGACGGAACTCTTGCCGACGCGATGAAGGGGGCTGACGTGTTTATCGGTGTTTCCGCGCCCGGCATCGTTTCGAAGGAAATGGTGACGTCCATGAATGAGGGCGCGATCGTATTTCCCATGGCAAACCCCGTTCCTGAGATCGATCCCAACCTTGCCAAGGAAGCGGGCGCGGCAGTCGTCGGCACCGGCAGAAGCGATTTTAACAACCAGATCAATAACGTGCTTGCCTTCCCCGGCATCTTCCGCGGCGCGCTGGACGCGCGTGCGTCCGCCATTACCGAGGGCATGAAGAAGGCGGCGGCGTACGGTCTTGCCTCTCTCGTTTCGGACGAGGAGCTTTCGACCGAGTATATCCTGCCGAAGGCGTTTGACCCCAGAGTAGCCCCCACGGTCGCCGAGGCGGTCAAGAAGTGCGCTGAGGAAGAGGGCGTCGCACGCATTTAACGCAAGCGTTACCCCTATTTGCAAACAACAGATTACATTTCCGCGAATTGCCGAGGCTCTTTTTTGAGCCTCGGTTATCTTTTTTTCTCGAAAACAGTTGATTTTTTAGCTTCTCTATGATAAAATGATAGTAGCAAGGTTTTTACATTGCGAATTTTTGACAAGGAGAACTGAAAATGGCTGCAAAGAAGGATTACTTTGGTCTTTCGAGACTCGTGAGCCTTATCCTCGCGATCATTCCGATCACGGCATTGGTTTGCGGTATTATTACGCGCTTCCAGGAAGGCGCGATGGTACCCGCTGTCGTTCGTCTCATTGTGGGACTTACCGGTATCGGTACTATTATCGTTTGGGTGCTTGACCTCGTGTGCATGATCCTGAACGGTAAAATTTCGAGCTTCCTTGGCTTGATCTAAAGAAAGAAGCTTGCCTTTCGGCAAGCTTCTTTTGTTTTAAGAGCTCTTAAAACAATTCGTCTAATTCGTCAAGATCCTCGCGGCAATCTTTGCAGACGGGAACGGGGTTGTCCTCACCGTACAAGCGGGTGTCGTTTTTGCAGTTAAGCTTTTCCTCTCCGCAAACGTCGCAGGTTTTGTAGAAGAGCGTGCTCCCGTCTCCGTCTTCTCCCTCGTTGTCCTTGCAAGCGCACAACGAAAGGGAAGAAAGAAGCAGGGCGGTGAACAACAACAAAGATAAGAATTTTTTCATGACGTGATCTCCATTTCTATTTTTATTTGTTTTCAAAATCAAAATCAAAGGTGCCCATGTTGGTTTCAATCTTGTTGCCCAATTCTGAGACGATGCCGAGATATACGGAGCCGTTATCGAAGACGACGATACCGTTGGATGACGTTCTTCCGTTGGGAAGAAGAATGCGCTCGTAGGATGAAACGGTCATTTCCGAGGGTTCGACGTCACCGTATCCGAAAACATCGGTTGAGGGGACGTTGTTGTAAAACGCTTCGATCAGAAGGTCGTCTTCATTGAAGAGCAAGCGCAAATATTTGTATTTCACACCAAACCAAAGCTCGTCGCTGTTCTTTGTGTCGCGTTCCTTATAATAGGTATAATAGGTATAGTTATTGTCGTCGTAAAAGAGGTCGTCTTCCCAAAAAACAAGCGAATCACCGTCTGAGACGTATGTGTCGGTCGGCGTGCCGAGCAGCTCCTTGACCTCGTCTTTCGTCATACCGGCTACAATCTTTTCGTTTTTGATCATTCTTCCGTAGCGCGAGGGACTTGTGAGATATACGATGAGTCCGACTGCCGTGGCGATCAGGAGAAGGGCGATAACGGGTATGTACCAGAATTTGCGTAGGAGCTTTCCGAAGCATCGAGGCTTTTTTTCCCTCGGCGCGGTGGTACTCACCGGGGCTCCTGCAGTCTCTGCTTGCGGGGTGGACAACAGCTCGTCGGTGGAGATGTGATAGATTTCCACAAGCTTTAAAATGATGTCGAGAGATGGCTCGGCTTGACCGTTCTCCCATTTGGAAATCGCCTGCGCGCTGACGTGTAAAAGCTCACCGAGCTGTCCTTGAGTCAAGTTGTTCTTTTTGCGGTAAAATGTGAGATTGTTGGCTAAGTTTGTCATGATGTCTCCTTTGTGTTTCGTTACACAAATATTGTACCACCTCTAGTTGAAAAGGGCAAGCAACAAATGGTTGAGTTTGACAACGAGGGGTTGATTTTGTTCGAAAGAATAGGGTTTTTGCTTTAAAAAGCATCTCCGCCGCGCGAGAGGGAGAGGTCGGTGCTTGCGCCGTACAGCCAAAGCTTCATATATGCGGCGATTGGGGAGAGGAAAAGGCGGGTGACGCCGTATTCATCAAAGATGCGTGCGCTCTCGTAGACGGCGTTTCCCGTGACGAACACGGGGACTCTCTTTTCGTTTGCTTCCTTTAAGAAGGCGTGCGCCTCGGGGCTTTTGCCGTCCACCGTGCCGGAATGGTAGGTGTCAAGCAGAATGGCGCGTGTTTCGTCTCTAATTTCGGGATAGACCATGCCGGGGTAGGGGAAGACGCGCAAGAGACGGTCGCTTCTTTCGGAAAGGGTGAGCGACGGGGGTGGGGGACATGCGTCGGGTGCTTCGGTGAAATCGGGGTTTTTGTGAAAAACGCCCGCGTTACCGACCTCTCCGTAGGGGCAGTCTTCGATGGAAAATATCTGATGCAAAAAAGCAAGCGAGGTGGAAAGGCGGGACGCGCGGTGTATTGTAACGCTTTCTTTACATTCGTTTTGGTAGGGAACGAACACACCCTTTTCCTTTTTCGTACGGATAAGGGAGATCGCGCCGAAAAGGTTATGCGTGCCGTTTTCTCTTTCGTCCTCTAAAGGATAGGCAGAGGACACAAGACACACGGGCGGTGTGTCGTTCCCAAGCGCGTAGCCGAGGGCGGATGCGGTGTAGGCAAGCGTGTCGGTGCCGTGGGTGACGACAATGCCGTCGTAGCCTTTCGCGTGGGCGGTGACGGTATTTAAAATTTCGGAAATGTGTGCGCCCGAAAAGTTTTCACTCAGCTCGCTCATGGGAGAGAGGATGTCGTAGGTGAAGTCAATGGGGTAGCGCTCGGCGTATTTTTTGAGAAGCAGATACGGCTTTTCCTTGTCGGGGGAGATGCCGTTTTTCGATGCCGTGCTCCCGATCGTGCCGCCGGTGAATATAAAAAGAAGCTTCATGACGCCTCCTTGGTGCTTGGTAATTATATTGTAGCACATGAAACAAAAAAATACAAGAGAAGTTATAATAAAATGAAAAGCGCTTGGGCGGAAAACGCACGCTTGGCGTGCGAATGATATTTTGCTTCGCAAAAATGATAATGCGCCCGTTTCTTTGGAAACGGGCGCAAATCGCTTCAAAAAATGTTATTTTTTGAAGCGAGGACCGTAGGTCGCGCAAGCGCGGTAGTCCTGTCCTTCCTTATCCATACCGAATGCGTTCCATGCGGCGGGACGGAAGATCTGCTCCTCGGGCACGTTGTGCATGCAAACGGGGATGCGGAGCATGGAGCACATGGTGATGACGTCAGCACCGATGTGACCGTAGCTGATTGCGCCGTGGTTTGCGCCCCAGTTCATCATGACCTCATAAGCGGTCTTGAAGGAAGAGCCCTCCTTGCCGTCACATCTGGGAGCAAACCAGGTGCAGGGCCAAGTGGGGTTGGTTCTTTCCATCAGCTTATCCGAAACCTCTTCGGGGAGATTGACCGTCCAACCCTCGGCGATCTGAACGACGGGGCCGAGACCCTTTACAAGGTTAAGGCGGATCATGGTGCAGGGCATTTCCGCACGGGTGGTGTAGTGCGAGGAATAGCCGCCGCCACGGAAGTTATCGAAGCCCGCTTCGCACCAAACGGTCGCGTCGGTCATCTTCTTGATATCTTCTTCGGTGACTTCCCACCATCTCTTCATGGTGGGGTTGCCCTCTTCGTCGGTGCAGACGCCCGAAGCGTCAAGACAAGCGGCACCCGAGTTGATGAGGTGGATGATACCGTCGGACTCTGCTGCCTTGCCTTCCAGCTTATAGCCGGTCACACGCTCGGTTGCCGCGCCCGACCAGTAGGTACGAACGTCGGCAAAGATCTGCGCTCTGTGGGTCAAGAGACGCATCATCAGCTGACCCATGCCGTTGAGAACGTCGTTCTCGGTAGCAAGCGTATAGGGCTCACGCGCGCCCTCGTAGTCAAAGGTAGAGGAGAGGAATGCTTCGGGGTAGTCGCAGTTGGGCCAGTGGTCGGTCCACTGTCTTTGACCCCGGAAGCCGCCCGCGATGGCGTTGTGTCCCACCTTTTCTTCTACCGCGCAATCGGGAAGGTTCGGGTTGCCTGCCATGAGGTCCTTGATGATGCAGTACATCTTTACGGTGAATTCCCACTGCTTCATCTTTTCTTCTTCGGTGAACTTAATGCGGCGCTCTTCGCCAAGGAATTCTACGGATTCGGGGTTATCGTCTCTGCCTTCCTTGCAGTGCTCAAGCGTCCACGCGAGTGCCTTTTGATACTCTTCCTCGTTGTAGATTCCCTCTTCCATGCGGCGGAGGATCTCCACCTCGTCGACGGATTCGATGCGCATACCGAAGTAGCTTTCCATCATATCCTGGTCCATGATGGAGCCTGCGATACCCATGCACTGAGAGCCGATCTGCAAATAGGACTTGCCCTGCATGGTAGCGACGGCAACAGCGGCTCTACCGAAGCGGAGCAGCTTTTCCTTAACGTCCTCGGGGATCACCGTTACCTGGTCGCGGTCCTGTACCTCGTGACCGTAGATGCCGAAGGCGGGAAGACCCTTCTGCGCGTGTCCTGCGAGAACGGCGGCAAGATAGACGGCGCCGGGACGCTCGGTTCCGTTGAAGCCCCAAACGCCCTTGATGGTGTTGGGGTCCATGTCCATGGTCTCCGAGCCGTAGCACCAGCAGGGAGTGACGGAGAGCGTAATGTCTACGCCTGCTTTTCTGAATTTGTCGGCACAAGCGGCGGCTTCGGGAACACGTCCGATGCAGGTGTCTGCCATGACG
>SVRR01000031.1 GCA_015064745.1 Oscillospiraceae bacterium
CTTGCAGGCTTGCCTCGTAGATCGACTTTTCAAGCCTTGCAAGGTCGTCTGCGTTGGGAACAAGTGTGCGGCCGGTTTCGTCGCCAAGCTTGAATTTCAGCTCGCCCAATTCCGCTTCGTTGTCGGCAAGAGGGGGATAATAGCCCTCACGTCTCGTGATTTCCTTCGAAACGTTCACGCGCATGCGAGTGGAAAGGTCGCGGATAAAGGCAAGCTCTTCCTTGGTTACGGTGAGCTTTTCCTCAATGCGGATGCCGTTGATGCCGGGACGGCCGGGGCAGCGCTCGGTCTGCTTGCCCGCCATCGCGGTAGCGTTGAAGGAGGTGTTTACGGCGATAAGTGCCACGCGGCCGTTTTTCGTTTCAAGATAGCGGGGGGCGGAGGCTTCGGCAAGATTTCTGCCAACACCTGCGTGCACGAGTCCGCTTTCTTCCACGTAATCAAGGGTTTGGAGCATGCCGGGATAACCGAAATCAAGCACGTGGTTGTTGTTGAAGCTGGTCATGTTAAAGCCAAGCTCCACGAGCCCGTCAAGCACCTCGGGGTTGGTGCGGATGTAAGTACCGCCGCTGAACTGTGAGCCATATGCCTCGCCCTCGCGCGGTTTAAGGTCGTTTCAAGGTTGAAAAAGCGCGCGTCGCCCTGCGTAATGAAGGGGTTAATTCCTCAAATCCCACAAAGCCTTCTTGAATAGGACGTTGGATAAGAGCATCGCCCGCAGCCGTAAATTTCAACTTCACACTCATAGCAATTCTCCTTTTTATTTGGTCAGCGCAAGCAAATAGCGAATGGAAATTTCAAGACCGGGAACGACAGAAGCCTTTTCGATGCACTCCTCGCGCGTGTGTGCGCCCGCGCCGATATAAACCCCAGCATCCACGCCCGCAACGCCAAGCGACATGGGAATGTTGGCATCGGTAGACGCAGAGCGAATGCGGATATCCTCGCCCGTTACTTCCTTTACTGCATCACGGTATGCGTTGATGAGATTGTCTTCCACCGCTTGATCCACGATCCCCTTGCAGGGACGGTCACCGACGAGGGTAACGTCAAGGGTGACCTCGTCGCTTCTCACCGAGTCAAAGATGCGCTCGAACTGTGCCTTCATATAGGCGAGAGCCTCTCTGTCGTCGGAACGGTACTCGCACAGCATGCTTGCCTGTTGCGCGATGGTGTTGACGCTGGTGCCGCCTTCGATGATACCCACGTTGTAGGTGGTCTTGGTGCCCGCCTTTTCGGGAACCTTCAGCTTGTAGATCTCGCAAGCGATCTCGGCAAGCACGTGAATGGCGTTGCGCTTTCCGAACATACCGAAGGAGTGACCGCCCTCGGTCTTGGCAACCACCTCGTAGCGGTGCGAGCCGACTGCTTGGTTTACGATGCCGCCTGTCTTGCCGTCATAGGTGATAAACTGCTTGACTCTGCCCGCAAAGTCCTTCATGAGCTGCTTGACGCCCTTTAAGTCGCCAAGTCCCTCCTCGCAAACGTTGCAAACAAAGAGGATGCCGCCCTTCGGGGTGATCTTGTTGTCGATGAAGTATTTTGCGGTGAGAAGAAGCACGGCTACGCTCGTCGTGTCGTCGCCGACACCGGGGCAGTAGATGTTCACGTCGTCCTCGTGAAACTCGGGATAGCTCTCGGTATCGGGGAACACGGTGTCGGTGTGCGCCGCAACCATTGTAATTTCGTTGCTTCCTTCACATCCGAGAGGGAAGATCACGTTGTCTACCTCGTCAAGATATGCACCTTTGGCGCCTGCGTTTTCCAGCCATTTAAGGCAGTATTCCGCACGGCGGCGCTCCATATGCGAGGGCGCGGGGATGCGGCAGAGGTCGCGGATGATGTTGAGCACAGCTTCCTTGTTGTCTTGACAGAATTGTTTCAGCATGGATATATGCTCCTTAATCATGTGTTTTTCTTTTGAAGCGAATGGAAGGACGGATGGCAAAGGCGAAAAGAAGGATGGAAAGAAGGATCATAACGATCCAAAGCGTCGTTACGACGTCCCAACCGTAGTTGTCCGCGACCTTGCCGAGAACGATATATTGCACAACCAGCGCAAAGCTGTAGCCGGCGTTGAGGATGCCTGCCGCAGTTCCGTTTAAGCGGAACTTTACGAACCGTGCGGCAAAGCAGGTGGCAAGATACCCCGTGCCCGTTGAGAGCAGGGAGATCACGCATAGGGAAATGACGCACAGGGAGGCGGGGATGTGTCCCACAAAGCGCATCAGGATGGTAAAGGGAAGTGCTGTAAGCAGTAAAACGAGAGAGCAGGTGAATTCGTTTTTAAAGAGGCGGGGGAAAAGCAAAAATCTGACGATCAGCGTACCCACAATGCCACAAAGAACCACGAGAATGGTCAACAGGTTTCCAATGGAGGGGGAAATATCGGCGTAGCTTTGGGTGAGCATGGTAGGCGTGAAGGTCTTGCCGCTGTTATCCACAATGTAGCGGAGCAAGGCGGCTACGACGCTGAGGAAAAAGCCGCTGGTGGCGAAAAGCAGGAGCACCTGCTTTCCCTTGGGCGCTTCTTCGCATGCCAAGGGGTCGGTGGTCTTGATCGGTTCATCACGCTTCAAATTGGGGTCGATCTTGCGGCAAAAGGCGAGAAGAACGACGGCAAGCAAAAGAAGCACGACGGTGGAAACGGCAAAATTCAACTGCCAACGGGTAAGGAAGGAGGCGACTAAATAGGAAAAGACGAGACCCGCCGAGCTTGCGAAGGACATGAAGAAAAGCATAATGCCACGATCGCTCTTCAAAAGCTGGGAGGAAAACATTTTGAATACGGCGGGCCAAAGCGCGGATTGCACGATGGCACTGAACACCCAAGAAAGAAGCATAACGTAATAATTCTGATTGATGAATATTACGACGTTACAAGCCGCGCTTCCGAGGAGTCCGATCAAAACAAGCCGTGCTGTACTGTATTTGTCCGCCAAGACACCGCCGAGTATTTGCAAAGGCGTATAGACGATATAAAACGAAGCGGTAATAAAGGTCGTTTGCGAAAGGGTTAGCGCCCCCTCCGCCACGATCGCGGCGAGTGCGCCCGAAAAGCAGTTTTTCGTCATGCACACGAGGGAGTATAAGAAAAAGAGAAAAACGAAAAAGCTACGGCTCAGCCTTTTATTTTCAAGATGGACGTTGACGTCCGACATGAGCTTCATATGGTTTCTCCTTGCCCAAGGGGCGATGAAATAGTATTTATAATAAAATATAGGTGATATCTTTAGGCAGGACAAGCCTATCCGCAGATCTGCGGATAGGCTTGAGAGGAAATTATTCCTCGGCGAACATTTCGTTGATCTCCTTTAAGGTCTTGCGGACGAGCATATTACCGCCCTCATGACCCGTCGTTCCGCTCAAAACGAAAGCGGAGTAGTGGCTGCCCTTTTCCGCCTTTTCGGTCGGCAAATAACCGTACGAACCGCAGCAAAGCTGGGTTAAGAATGTCTGCTTGGCAAGCGAGCGCGCTCTGATCTGGTTACCGTAATTGAGGAAAAGCTCAAAGGGGTTGGTAGCAAACGCTACGTCGCCAAGACGCGCGATGTGGATCTCAATGTCGTAGATGTTCTTGGTCTTTTGCGCCTCAAAGCGGGAAAGCGTACCGCTGTGGATTTGAAGGCGTGCGTTGTCCTCAAAGTTGATGTCGCCCGCAGGTCTTCTTTCAAAGTAGGTGCGGATGGCTTCCTCGGCACGGTCACGCTCGGCAGGAGTCACACGGCGTACGGGAAGATCGACGATCAAGGTCTTGTGCATGAGTACCGTCTCGGAAACGTATTCCTTTACGTCCTCAAGCTCGTAGAAGATCTCGTCCGCAACGCGGCGCGCTGCCTTCTCACAGCCCGAAACGTCAAACATGGAGGGGTCTGCACGGCGGGGAATGATGGTCTCGCGCGAGATGTTGGGGTCGTTGAGCTTGATCTCTGCGTCTACCCAGCGCACAAGGTCACGGGGGCACATATCGCCCGCAGGGGAGATAAGACCGAGGAAGCCGACCTCCTTGCCGTACTTGGCTTGGATGCGCTCGCGCACCTTACCCATGTAGTCGGAGGAAATAAAATTCTGATGCTCAAGCACCTGCGCGGGACAAGCGACGTTTGCGATAACACCCGTCAGCTTTTTGTTAAGATCGTAGGTGAACATCATCTCAATGCCCGAATCGTTGCCCGACTCAAGCTCGGTAAAGTTTGCGGAATTGGAGTCGCCCCACATCTTTGCGGAGCCGTCGTCGTAGCAAACGCGGCGGCACATACCGATAGCGGCACGGCCGAAGGCGCAGGCGTAAAGACCTTCGCTTCTGTTTGCCCATGCTTCGCAAGTGGCTTTGACGATGCGTTCAATGAGAAATTGCGTTGCTTCTTCCCCGCGCAGAATGTCAGGGGAGTCGTCGTGCACGAGCTTTACGTAGTTACAGCCGGGAGGGGTCAGCTCAAGAAGCTTGCTGCGGTAGTTTGCAAAACCGTCTCCTCTGCCATCGTAGCCCATTGAGGTGTGGGTATGAATGGCGCTGATAATGAGCTTTTCCTTGGGAAAACCGCAGTCGGCGGGGAGAGCGTCTCTGACAGCATTGAGCAGCTTACGGCTGACAGAGACGAGGTCGCAAGCCACGTGGATCATACAGTCGTTGCCGCACTCCATTGCAAGGGCGGTGACGGAAATGGGCGTTTCTACCTCGCCCGTGACCATGTGCATGTAATATACGCCGTCAATGCAGGTAAGGCGGCACATGGTGAGAAGACCCTGCTTCACACGGCTGACGTTGAGGATACCCTCGGAAAGCTCGCCGAAGGCGGCGGGCATGACCGTGACGTCACCGTCGACGACCTCAGCGGGCACGTAGTCGGGAACGCCGGCAAGCACGCTGTCCTCAAAGAACTCGTAGAATTCAAGATACGCGGCGCACTGACCGGTAAGATATTTCACCATCATTTGGGTGATAGAGCCGAGACCGTCGTTTTCGGGAACTGTGCAAAGGCCTGCCTCGTCCGAAAGAAGCATAAAGATGGGGGCAGGAGGAAAACCGAGCAGCTTCTTCATGCCGTCAACATCCTTGAGGGAGATGGTGTCGTAGCCGCGCTCGTCACAAATGGACTTGACGGCAAGGTAATAGCCTGCCGCTTTTTCAAGTCCCTCGCGCTTTGCGGGCTTTAAGAACTTCCACTTTGCGATGGCGTTATCAATAACAGCCTGCTTTTCTTCGTCGGTGATCTTTTCGTATCTCTGTTGGATCTCCAACATCTCGAAGGTCTCAAGCTCGGGACCGATCTCGCGCTTTAAGGAGGGACCGTCGACCTGCGTTCCGTAAAGATTCATATCACGGTAGCCTGCCATACCGCCTCTTGCGTGGCGGAGCTTCTTTGCTGCCGATGCTGCCTTGGCGTATGCGGCAACCTTGGCGGTATTCGAGGGGAGACCAATGATGTCGTAAACGTATTTGAAGGTATAGCCGAGGTCATAGAAGGTCTTGCGCAGAGCAGAAGTACCTGCTTGGTCTGCGGTGGTTACCAAACGGCCGTCCGATTCCATCCAACCGCAAAGACACCACAGCACCATGGGAATATCTCTGTAATGCTCTGTGATCTTAACGACAGCGTGTGTAGGGATCCGGCCCGCGATGCAAACGACGAGCGCGTCGAAATCCTTGCCCTTCAACTCGTCAAGCGCACGGCGGATGTCCTTTTCCTCGTAATCGTCTGTCAGGGGAAGACCTTTACAAGATCAAGTCCTTCCTTTTCAAGCCCCTCGGCAGCCGCCGAGCATTTTTTTACAATAATGTCAATGGGGGGGGTGATTTCGCCGAAGCCAACGAATGCAACCTTAGCCATGTTTTTTTGTTTCCTTTCTCATTTGGGATTGTTCAACAATTTATCGTAAGCAAGATATCTCTCGTAGCACTCATCGTAATTGACGCCCGTGCTCTCGTAAACCTTGTCAAGCGCCAACAGCTTTACCGCCTCTTCCACGGAGGCAAATGCGCCGATGCCGACTGCCGCCAAAATCGCGGAGCCGAGGCACGCCGTTTCTTTGTTTTTGAGTGTAACGAGCCGCTTGCCCGTCATATCCGCCTTCATTTGACACCAAAGGGGGCTGGAGGCACCGCCGCCCATAGCACGGATCTCCTCTACATCAAGGCCAAGATAATCTAAGTTCGATCTCAGCATGCAAGCCACAGACTCCATGACCGCGCGCACAAAATGTCCTCTTGTGTGCTCGGTGGTAAGTCCCGTAAAGCTACCGCGTGCCAAAGGATTGTATTTCGGCATCGTGGAGCCGCACAGGTAGGGAAGGAAGGTCAGCCCATCCGCGCCGGGAGCCACCGCTTCGGCAAGCCCGTCAAGCTCGCGGAAGGAGAAATTCTCGCACAGCGCGTTTTTGAACCATTTTAATGCCATGCCTGCCGTGGGTGTCCAAGAAAGCAGACAGTATTTGTCGTCGTAATTGTAGTGACAGGGGACGATGCTCTTTTCGTCGTATGCGGGAACTGTCTCCGAGGGGAGAAAGATAACCATGGTCGTGCCTGTCATTACGCTGACGGTACCCTGTTTGACCACGCCCGCACCGATCGCGCCCGCGATCTGGTCGATAGCACCCGTGACGACCCTCATGCCGTCGTAGGTGCCCACCTCCACGGCGCTGGAATAAAGCGCGGGAAGCATTTTCTTATCAAGACCGATGAAGTCGAGCATCTCACTCCACCAATCGGCTGTATGTATATTGAAATATATCGTAGATGACTGTAACGTTTTTTCGGTGATGAATTTTCCCGTGAGCTTGTAGAGAATGTAGTCTTCAAGCAAAAAGACCTTTTTTGTTCTTGCCCAGACGTCGGGCTCGTTGCGCTTCACCCAAAGAAGCTTTGCCGCAGGCCAGGTTGCCGTGATCTCGGGCTGCCCCGTGATCTCGTATACACGCTTGTGACCAAAGTGCTCCTCGATAAGCTTTGCTTCCTCCACCGCGCGATTGTCAAGCCAAACGATGGCAGGGCGGACGGGCGTTCCGTCTTCGTCGGTCAAGATCAAGGTCTCACATTGGGTGTCTACCGCAAGCGCGTCTACGGAAAGCTCACGCTTTACCTTCTCGATTTCACCTTTAACGATATCCCAATATTGCTCTCCGTCAAACTCCACGATGTCACCGTGTGCGTCAAGCGTGTAGTCAGCGGTAAGGGAGATCTTCTGCTCAAGTTTTTCGTCGAACACCGCCGTCTTGATGGAGGTGGTGCCGATGTCAATTCCCATAAAATTCATAATCAAGCTCCTGTTTTGTAGAAAAGGGGACAGCTTTCGCCGCCCCCTCGGTTTTTGAGGGCGAAGCCCCGCGAATTATCTCATCTGCTGGAGATCGTAGTGAATGTCGTACGCCTTTTCCTCGTCGGTGTACTTGCGGCGGGTGTTGATAACCTCGCCACCGTTCCACTTTCTGTCCTCAACAGCCTCGGTCGTACCCATAACGGTTACGTTGACCTGACGGCGGCGTGCGATGACGTGGTCCCAGTCAATAAAGTAGATGTGTGCAAAGAGACCAAGGTCAAGCTTGCCGTCCTTGATCGTCAGGGTTTCGCTTCTGCCGAAGAATACGGAACGGAGGTGACCGTCGGTGTTCATGGAAGAGTAGTCGCCGGGCTCGTTTACGTATCTGCCGTACTGTGCGTGGATAGGACCGGGATGACGGTACTGATGCTCCTCGGCAAAGTCGGGGATCATCTTTCTCATGATGTCGAGAAGGTCATGCTGCAGATACTCAAGGTCGAAGGTGTCGATGTCGTGCGAGCACTCCTGAACCATTACGGAGCAGGTGGTGTGGTGAGAAACGATAGCGATGGTACCGTTCTGAACGCCCGATGCCTCAACGATCTCAAGGATCTCCTTTCTGATGTCGTGGAAGGTGGGGATCCAACCGCGGGACTGCAGCTCGATCTCTTTTTGGAACACTTTGAATTCCATGGTTTCTTCTCCTTTTAAAATTTATTTATTCTTTTAGGGAAAACGAAGTAGGGAAGGATTACTTGTTCAGACGTTCTCCGACAGCTCCACCGGGATGAATGAGAGCAAACTGCTCGTTTTTGTAGTCGGTCTCTTCGATGAGCGCCGTCTGAAGCGCGTGGAAGATCATGGCAAGCGCAGTGGAAGAGGTCGTACCCTGGGAATTGTACTTATCCGTCTCGCGGTTGACGTACTGCTTGAGAACGACGTCAGCACCCAAAGCCAAGGGGGATTCAAGATTCTCCGTCACCGTGATCACGCGTACGCCCTTGCGCTTGCAGATGTCAAGGATAGGAAGAAGCTCGCCCGTCTTGCCACCGCGTGACGCGAAGAGCATGACGTCGCCTTCCTGCAAAAAGCCCATGCCGCCGTGAACCGCCTCGGCAGGGGAGACAAATTTTGCAGGCTGCTCAATGCAGCACATGAGGTGCGCGAAGTGCTGGCAGATGATGCCGGAGTGACCGCAGCCGGACGCGCCGATACGCGGAGACTCCTTGAGGAGCGCGACGGCCTTCGAAAAGGCTTCGTCGTCAAAGTAATTGATCATATTGTGCAAGCATTCCGCTTCGATCTCGTATGCGGCTCTCGCAGCTTTAAGACTTTCCGGTTTCATATGTACCCCTTCTTTAAGGATGCAGCTCATCCCAAGCGCGGCGGAGATTGTAAAGCATCTCCTCAACCATTGCGTAAGGATCGGCAGCCTTCAAAATACCGCTGGTCGAGCCGGTTGCCTGCGCACCGAGCTTGATGGTGTTGTAAACGTCGTTGCCGTTCGAGATACCGGCACCTTGAAGCACCATGATGTCGGGATTGATATCGTTTACTGTCTTGATGGTCTCGATCACGTAGTTTGAGTCACTCGTCGTGCCGGTACCGATCAGCTCGGTAGGCTCGGCAACGATAAGATTAGGTGCCATGTGCGCGATGCGCTTGACGTCCTCAACGGTATCTGCGCAAACGATGGTGGCAAGTCCCACCTCGTCCGCACGGCGGATGGTTTTTTCAAGCGTCTCCATGTCGAGGGGCTTCTCCGCGTGGTTAAGCATAACGCCAACGGCGCCTGCTGCCTTGACTGCCTCGGGAAGCACGCTGCCAAGGCCGCGGCCGGGCACGAGTGCGTCCATGTGCTGCGCAAACACGAGGATACGCTCGGTGTTATCGGCAAGTAGCTTGATGTCGGTGTACTGAGGGGTCACGATAACGTCAACGTCGTACTTCATTGCCGTCTTGTCGATGACCTTGGCAAGCGCGAGCATCGCGTCACCCCAGATGATAGCCTTGGGACCCACTTCGAAAAAGGGAGGCTTGATATCAAAATTTTTTAACATAAAAACAACCTCTTTTCGCATTATTTTTCTAGTAATAAAATTATACAATATTCGCGCGCGGATGTCAAGCATATTTTTGCTTTTTTCTTTCTTTTCTTGGAAATTCAAAACGAAAACGAAAGTTCATCTCTTGACATTTCCTCTTTTCCCTGTTATACTGAAAAAAGAAATACCTACGAGAGGGAAAAGCATGACGGCAGAACAACGCAAGAGGCGCATATCCGAGCTTTTGAAGGCAAACGATTCCGTGAAGGTCACCGAGCTTTCACGCCTTTTCGACGTTTCCGAGGTCACGGTACGAACCGACCTTGAGGACATGGAGAAAAAGGGACTTCTCACCCGTGTGCACGGGGGCGCGGTCAGCTCGTATAAGCCCTATTACAGCATGAATCTCAATCAGCGTCTTGAGACCAACCAAACGGAAAAGGTGGCGATTGCCGAAAAGGTAGCCTCGCTCATTCGTCCCAATGACACGGTGATGCTCAACGCGGGGACGACCACCCTTCTCGTTTTCCGTAAATTTCCTGCGGAATACAATCTAAACATCGTTACGAACTCGGTCTCGATTGCCTTGGAAGCGTCGGGAAACCCCAATTATAACGTTATCCTTGTCGGCGGCTCGGTCAATACGAAATATCAGTTTACCTACGGACACGACGCTGTCAAGCAGCTTGAACGATATCATGCCGATAAGCTTATTCTTTCGGTGGACGGCATTGACACCGCGCACGGCTTTACCACCTACTACAATAAGGAGTGTACCGTTGACGTGACGATGTTAAAGCAGGCGGACACCTGTATCGTCGCGGCGGATCGCTCTAAATTCGGACATTCCGCTTTTACCAAGATCAGCGACCTCTCCGTCGCGGATATGATCATCACGGCAGGCGCGCTCCAGCAGGAATATATCGACGAATTTAAGCTCCTCGGTGTCGAGGTGCTTGCAGATTAAAAAAAGAACGGATACCGAGGCAGAGAACGCCAAACGGTATCCGTTTTTCTATCGTTTACTTTTCGCCCAAAAGCGTCGCGACGGCGAAGGCAACGCGACCGAAGGATTCGAGGTCGAGCGATTCGCCTACCGCGTGTACGCCAAGCATGATTGGAGATGCGGAGATGATGTCCATATCGGGTACGGCGCCCTTAACGATACCGCATTCCAGTCCCGCGTGTACGACATTGCGCTCGGGCGTTATGCCGTAAAGCCGTTCATAAACGGCGGTGTAGAGGTCGGCAATGTTGCTTTCACCCGCGTATTCCCAGCCGGGGTAGCGTCCCGAATGATGGGTCACCGCGTGGCAAAGAGAGGCAAGAATGTCAATTTCGCGCGTCGATTCGTCAAGCTGCCATTCGAGTGCCGAGCGAGAGCTGAGCGTCACGCGCACGCCGCGTCCGTCGGTCGCGACGGCGGCAAGATTCTTGGAATATTCAACGAGAGTGGGTAGGGAAGCACACATCGACATAACACCGCATTTGACCGTTGCAAGGAAGGAAAGCAGGGCGCGCGTCATGCCCGCGTCCATCATTTCGGAGCAGTCGTCCTCTACCGCTTGCACCGAGAGGGAAAAGGCGGCGTCGGAGGCACGAAGCGTCGGACGCACCCTCGCTTCAAAGCGCTTTGCGATCTCGGTCGCGATCTCGGCGTCCTCCACGGTGATGACCGCCTCCGCCTCACGCGGGATGGCGTTGTCCTTGTCGCCGCCGTTGATCGAAACGAGCGATAGGGGCGTTTCGGTGTAGATCTCACACAAAACCTCGGTCAAAAGTCGGATCGCGTTGGCAAGTCCGAGCGCAATGCATCCACCCGAATGACCGCCCGCAAGACCGCGCACCGAGAGGCGCAAAAGCGTGCCCGATGCCTCGGTATAGCGCGCGGCAAACAAAACGTCCGAGCGTACGCCGCCCGCGCATCCTACGGTGATCTTGTATTCGCCGCCGCTGTCGAGATTGATCATTCTCCGTGCGGAAACGCGGCTGTAATCAAATGCCTTTGCGCCTTCCAGTCCCACTTCCTCGGCGACGGTGAAAAGACATTCCACAGCGCCGTGCGCGGGAACGCCGCCCTCGATCACGAAAAGCATAATGGAGACGCCAACGCCGTCGTCAGCACCGAGCGTCGTCTCGGGAGCGACCAAAAAGCCGTCCTTTTCCACGTACTTGATGGGGTCGCGCGAGAAATCGTGGTTGGAATCGGCATTTTTCTCGCACACCATGTCGATGTGACCCTGTAAAAGAATGGGCGGCACGTCTTCGTAGCCTGCCGTTGCCTTCACCTTGACGAGGACATTGTTTATTTCATCGCGGTAGCTTTCGCATCCGTGCTCCTTTGCAAAGGCACAGATGAAATCGGCAAGCCTCTCTTCCTTGCGGGAGGGGTGAGGGATCTTGCATATTTCTTTAAAAAGCGCGACGACGCGCTCCTTGACAGCTTGCATTTCCATGATTTTCCTCCGTTAAAAAATCTTTCCTTACCGATTATACCGATTTTTCCCCCGCTTTGCAAGAGAAAAAGGGAAAATTACCAAAAAAATAAAAAATCGGCAGGGAGAGGCGTCCCTGCCGAAAAGTTTTTTTCAATCTGCCAGTGACTTAACGGTCCTTGATGGCGTCAACGGGCTTCTTCTTTGCGATGCTGTAAACAGGCAAGAAGGAAGCAAGCAGTGCCACACCCACGCTAACGGCAAGCATCAGGATGAACTGTCTTGCACCGTAGGAGAGGAGCGTGACAGTGATGCCCTCCGCGTGCATCAGGTTGTTCGCAACGATCACACCCGCAACGACGACCACCGTAGCGCATACGAAGTTGATAAGCGCGATCATCAAAGCCTCGCTGAAGAAGATCTTGAAGACGTCGGAGGAGCGTGCGCCAACAGCACGAAGGACACCGATCTCTCTCTTCTTGTAGGAAATAGAGGTCGCGATAAAGTTCATAAGCAAGAGTGCCGAGAACACGGCAAACCCAAGACCGACGTAGAGGAACACCTGCGATCCAATCTCGATAAATTCGTTGAAGGTATCCAGGGTGTCCATGATATAGTTCTTCATCTCGAAGCGCAGGTCGACACCCTCCTCAGCGTAGGACATTCCAACGAGCGTTTCAAGCACCGTCTTATCCTTGGGCATCGGTGCTACCGCATACGCCCAGATGCCGTCGATATGCTCGGCTCTGTCCTCAATAGAGTTGTACTCATCTACGTTCTCAATACGCCACTGCTCAAACTCGGAAAGAAGTGTATCGGAAACCGCGATATCGCCGTAATGATATCTTGAAGTGTCATAGAAGCCCACAACGGTGTAATTTTTCGAGTTGGTGCCCGTATTCACCTCCATACCGTCCTGCCATTCGTACGTAGAGAGTGTGAAGCTTATTCTGTTCAAGAGCTCCGCGGAATCAATGTTGAGATTTTCAGTAAAGATGTCCTTGCCCAACGCCTCTATCTCTCTGCCGGACAAGCCGTAGCGGTTGCTCTCGAAACCAAGATCACCCCAAGAGAGATAATAGTTCGCATAGAAGAAGACGCAATCTCGTGCGATCTGCTCCTCCGTTCGATCACCCAAATCTCCACCGTAATAAAACTCGATCATTTTGGAGAGAAAGGCATCGTCGCTCGAAAGATCCTGCTTCGATGTCGCATAGTCGGCATGCAGAGCACGAAGGATGGATGAAAGCTGGTAGTTCTCCACATTGACGCTCATCGTGTCCGCATCTTCCGAGAAGCCTCTGAGCAGACTTTCCAATTCACCGTAGATGTTTGCGGTAAAGGTCATATCCTCTTCGGGAAGCTCAATGCCGAGCGATGCAAGGAAGAAAGGAAATACGTCAAGCTGCATTTTTTCGGTAAGCTCGTCGTAATCACTGATGTCAGGGTAATATCTTACCGCCGCACCACGGATCTTGTCGTACACGGTGTAGTACGGGCCATGGTTCTCGTCGGTCCAGCTTGCGCCATACTTATCGGTCATGAAGCTGTCAAACTCATCGTAGTCGATCGTCCAAGTAAAACGGCTCGGAAGCAGATCTTCCAGCATATACAAGGGCAAAACGATCTCATTTTCACCAAGTGCCGTCTTCTCTTCGCCGATCCATGTGATATTTAAATACTGCAAGGCATCGCTTCCCGCGACTTGTTGAATAGTCGTTTCGTAGGAGTCAAGCTTCTCATCCTCTTCTCCCGAGGGAAGTCTCGTTCTGCTCACGATAAGACGCATATTCTTGTTGCCCATGTACATATAGGTGCCAAGCTCTTTGGTGAAATGCGCGTTTTGAGAAAGTGTTTGAATGTCGTCCGCGTGAGCAAAGCCGAGTGCATGGAAGCCGTAGCCGATCTCGCTCTCAATTTCCATTTGCAGGACCATCTGCGAGAGCACATTGTCCTCTCCCTCGACGGGACGGTTATTCTCCTCTTGGGGCAGGAAGTCGGCGTAGCGCTCGTAATCAAAGTGCGTATTCACGACGCCCACGATCTTAAGCACGACGTTCTCACCCATCGACGAGCGAATATCGATATGTTTGCCGATAATGGATTTCTTTGCGCCGTCGTTCGTCATCGTCAGCGTATCGGCATCGATGGTCTCGCCCGTTTCCGCATCGACGAAGCCGTACTCGTTAAACTGACGGTACATAAGCTCCGTGATGGCAATCTCGCCTTGGGCGGCGGGAAGGCGTCCTTCCACCGTCAGACCGACGGAGGAAAGCTGGTCCTCGGTCATCGTCACCAAGCCGTGCAGCTTACCCGTATAAACAGCGCTGCCGCCTTGATAGTTCTTCATAGCATCCGTCACAGCGAAGCCGCTATGATAACCGCCACTCCAATTGCCCGTAAAGACGGGAACGAAGGAAAGTCCCGTTTGCGTTCTTAAATACTCGACGTCCGCGTCGTTGAGCATAGCATCGTTGTAATAG
Organism: Oscillospiraceae bacterium; assembly: GCA_015064745.1. GTDB lineage: Bacteria > Bacillota > Clostridia > Oscillospirales > CAG-272 > UBA1740. The sequence continues at coordinate 14,220 of SVRR01000031.1, forward strand.
GTGTAGGAGTCACCGTCGGCGTAGGTATTCGTATAGCGCACGCCAAGCGTAACCGAGGCGTTGCGCACGTTCGAGTCGTACAGGGAATCCACCGCAGCGGCAAGCTTTTCGTACGCCGCAAGCGTGTCGGCAAAGCCGAAGAGCGCAAAAGCGATGAGCGAGAGAAATACCGTCATCACGAGGCGGAAGCGCTTGTGCTTCAAACCGCTTGCGCCCATATGAACGGCGTTTTTCATGGGCAGGCGGGAACGGATAAAGTGGCTGTCCTTCTTTTCGTAACGCTTCAGCGTGTAGTCCTTCCCCACGTTGGTCTCCTCAAAGACCGCCGTTGAGCCGGTTTCGCTGATACCCGCGGCACTGCGAAGCTCGTCGTTAACTCTGCCGTCACCCGAAAGCAAAACGTCCGCGTTGTTTTCGGCAAGGTAGGCGTTGATCATACGAAGATCCTCCGCCGTCAGCGTATAGCCTGCCTTGATGCGGAGAATTCTGCCGCCGATCTTCTCAATACCCTCGCTGACCGCTTCACTCTCGTGCTCGTGCTTGGTAACGTCCGAAATGATCTTGCCGTCGGCAAGCTCTACGATACGATCGGCGTAGCGCTCCGCAAAATCACGGTCATGCGAAACGACGAGAACGAGCTTGGTCGCGGAGAGCTTTTTCAGGGTGTCGAAGATCTGCTTACCCGTTGCAGAGTCGAGAGCGCCCGTCGGCTCGTCCGCCATAATGATCTGCGGATCCTTGACGAGAGCGCGCGCGATGGCAACGCGCTGCTTCTGACCGCCCGACAGCTCGTTGGGCTTGCGCTTGGCATAGGTCGTTAAGTCCACCTGCGCAAGAATGTCACCGATCGCCTCGGGGGACGCCTTTTTTCCTTGCAATTCGAGTGCGAGCGCGATGTTCGCGCCTACGGTGAAGTCGTCAAGCACGTTGTATTCTTGGAAGATAAATCCGATAAAGGTATTTCGGTAAGCGTCAAAGTCGCTACCCGCAAAGTCGCGGGAGCTTTTTCCCTTGATGATGAATTCGCCGCTGTCATAGCTGTCAAGACCGCCCATGATGTTAAGGAGCGTCGACTTACCGCTACCCGACTTACCTAAGATAAAGACCATTCCTGTTTCGGGAAAGGCGATGTCAACGCGGTCAAGCGCGCGAACCTCTTCTCCCGTTTTGGAACGGTATATTTTGGTTAAGCCTTTAATTTCAAGCATACCAATTTCCTCCGTTTTCGTTTGCATTTGGATATACATCTTTATTTTACAACAAAATGAGCGAAAACGCAATATTTTTTCGTATTTTGCAAAAAATTT
>SVRR01000004.1 GCA_015064745.1 Oscillospiraceae bacterium
CACCCGAAGCGATTACGTGGTCAAGACCGCCGAAGCCGATGTCGTATGCCCAACCGTCACCGCCGAAGATCCAAACGGACTTCTTGGAGAGGTACTGCTTTTCAGCCAAGATCTTGGGAGCTACGGGGCAGCCTGCCTTTGCAGCTGCTTCAAGCTCTGCGATAAGAGCTTCGGTTGCAGGGCCGTTTGCCTTGCCGTCGTTCTTGGTGGCGAGGAAGGCTTCAGCTGCTGCCTTGAACTCTGCGGATGCCTTGTCAGACGCCATCATCTCCTCAACCATACCGATGAGCTTCTCGCGGATAGCCTTCTGACCGAGGTACATACCGAGACCGTGCTCTGCGTTGTCCTCGAAGAGGGAGTTTGCCCAAGCGGGACCGCGGCCGGACTCACGGTTTACGGTGTAGGGAGTTGCGGGAGCGGAGCCACCCCAGATAGAGGAACAACCGGTTGCGTTCGAGATATACATTCTCTCACCGAACAGCTGGGTGATAAGACGAGCGTAAGAAGTCTCGGCACAGCCTGCGCAAGAGCCGGAATATTCGAGAAGGGGCTGCTTGAACTGGCTGCCGATGAGGGTGCCGGAGATGATCTCGGGCTTCTCGGAAACGCTGGCAACTGCATAGTCGTAAGCCGCCTGCTGGTCGCGCTGGGTATCGATGGGCTTCATCTCGATCGCGGTGCCCATCTTGGGGTTTGCGTTCACAGGGCAAGCCTTAACGCAGAGGGTACAACCCATACAGTCAAGGGGAGACACTGCCATGGTGAACTTGTAGTTGGTCTTGTTTACGGGCTTCGCAGTGTACTTGGTAACCTCGGGAGCCGCTGCTGCCTCTTCCTCGTTCAGAGCGAAGGGACGGATACAAGCGTGAGGACATACGAACGCACAGTTGTTACACTGGATACAAGCCTCGGGATTCCACTGAGGAACGGTAACGGCAACGCCGCGCTTCTCGTAAGCGGCAGAGCCCTGCGGGAAGGTACCGTCCGCATATTTAGCGAACGCGCTGACGGTGAGGGAATCGCCCTTCATTGCACTCGTAGGAACAACGACGTTGTTTACGAAGTCAACGAGGTCTTCTCTTGCACCGGTAGCCTTTGCGGCGGGAGCAGTCTCGCCTGCGTTTGCCCAAGCTGCGGGAACGTCAACCTTGGTAAGAGCGTCCTTACCTGCGTCGATTGCGGCATAGTTGAGGTCAACGATAGCCTGTCCCTTCTTGATGTAGGACTTGTATGCTGCCTTCTTCATATAGTCAAGCGCTTCGTCAATGGGAAGGATCTTGGCAAGTGCGAAGAATGCGGACTGAAGAACGGTGTTCTTAACCTTTGCGTTACCGATATCGATTGCGATCTTGGTAGCGTTGATGGTATAGAACTCAATGTTGTTCTTTGCGATATAGGTCTTAACGGATGCGGGAAGGTGTGCGTCAAGCTCCTCTTGCGTCCAAGGGCAGTCAAGAAGGAATCTACCGCCGGGCTTCACGTCGGAGATCATATCGTACTTTTTCAGGTAGGCGTTGTTGTGGCAAGCAACGAAGTCTGCCTTGTTGATGTAGTAGGAAGACTTGATGGGCGAATCACCGAAGCGGAGGTGAGAAATGGTGATACCGGAGGTCTTCTTGGAGTCATACTGGAAGTATGCCTGAATGAACTTGTCGGTGTGGTCGCCGATGATCTTGATGGAGTTCTTGTTTGCGCCGACCGTACCGTCGCCGCCGAGACCCCAGAACTTGCACTGGATCATGTCGGAGGGAGCGGTGTCGGGAGCTGCCTTTTCGGTGAGAGAGTGACCGGTAAGGTCGTCTACGATACCAATGGTGAAGTGGTTCTTCTGCTCGCCTGCCATGTTCTCGTAAACGGCGAAGACGGATGCGGGCGTGGTATCCTTAGAGCCAAGACCGTATCTACCGCCAAGAACCTTAACGCCGTCTCTGCCAACCTCATTGAGAGCTGCGATAACATCAAGGTAAAGGGGCTCGCCAAGAGAGCCGGGCTCCTTGGTTCTGTCAAGAACGGAGATGACCTTTGCGGTTGCAGGAATCGCCTCAGCAAGCTTTGCGGCAACGAAGGGTCTGTAAAGACGAACCTTAACAAGACCAACCTTCTCGCCCTGTGCCATGAGGTAATCAACGACCTCTTCAGCCACGTCGCAGACGGAGCCCATCGCAACGATCACGCGCTCAGCGTCGGGAGCACCGTAGTAGTTGAAGAGCTTATAATCGGTACCGAGCTTTGCATTGACCTTGTCCATGTACTCCTCAACGATTGCGGGAAGAGCGTCATAGTAGGGGTTGCAAGCCTCTCTGTGCTGGAAGAAGATGTCGCCGTTTTCTGCGGAGCCGCGAAGAACAGGGTTGTTCTCGGGGTTGAGAGATCTGTTACGGAAGCTCTGAACAGCATCCCAATCAACCATCTCGGCAAGATCCTTGTAATCCCAAGCGGCAACCTTGGTGATCTCGTGAGAGGTGCGGAAGCCGTCGAAGAAGTTAAGGAAGGGAACGCGACCCTTGATGGTAGCAAGGTGAGAAACCGCACCGAGGTCCATGACCTCCTGGCCGTTGCTCTCTGCCATCATTGCAAAGCCGGTCTGACGGCAAGCGTACACGTCGGAGTGGTCGCCGAAGATGTTCAGAGCGTGAGAAGCTACGCAGCGCGCAGAAACGTGGATAACGCAGGGGAGAAGCTCACCGGCGATCTTGTACATGTTGGGGATCATCAAAAGAAGACCCTGAGAAGCGGTGTAGGTGGTGGTCAAAGCACCTGCTGCGAGAGAGCCGTGGACCGCACCTGCGGCACCTGCCTCGGACTGCATCTCAACAACCTTTACGTTGGTGCCGAAGATATTCTTCGCAGGCTCACCAAAGATGTTCTTGTTGGAAGCAGACCAAGAGTCTGTTACCTCAGCCATGTTGGATGAGGGAGTGATGGGGTAGATGGCAGCAACCTCGGTAAACGCATAAGACACGTGAGCCGCGGCAGTGTTACCATCCATGGAAATCTTTTTTCTTTCCATTTTTTGTTTCCTCCAATTTATTTTTATTTTTTTGAAACCTTTTTTTGGGCGCGAAAAGCGTTAATCTTTTCACACTCCAAATTATTGTAGCACTTTTTAAGTAAAAAGTAAAGAGATTTTTTCGTTTTTTTTGTAAATTCCTCGTTTTTTTTCATTGACAAACCGGAAAGCATGGGTTATAATGGTTAAGTGATGAAAAAAAACGCCCGAGGAGGCTCGGTATATTCCGAGTACGCCGAGGGATAATAGAAAGGACGACCCATGCTCGGTGATAAAAAAGTAGTATTCTCGGGCGTTCAGCCCTCGGGAAACCTCACGATCGGAAACTACCTCGGCGCCATTAAAAATTTCGGCGCTTTCTCGGAGGAATACAAGTGCTTCTACTGCGTTGTTGACCTGCACGCCATTACGGTGCGCCAGGTTCCCGCAGACCTGCGCCGCCGTACCTACGAAACGCTTGCTCTGTACATTGCCTGCGGTCTTGACCCCGAAAAGAACACCCTTTTCGTGCAGTCGCACGTGCCCGCGCACGCGGAGCTTTCGTGGCTCCTCAACTGCTATACCATGTTCGGTGAGCTGTCGCGCATGACGCAGTTTAAGGACAAAAGCGCCAAGCACGCCGACAACATCAACGCAGGTCTTTTCACCTACCCCGTTTTGATGGCGGCAGATATTCTTCTGTATCAGACCGACCTCGTTCCCGTCGGTGTCGACCAAAAGCAGCACCTTGAGCTTGCCAGAGATATCGCGGGGCGCTTCAACCAAGCCTATTCCCCCACCTTCGTCGTTCCCGAGGGCTACATCGCGCCTACGGGTATGAAGATCATGTCTCTTGCCAACCCCGAATCCAAGATGTCCAAATCGGACGTCAACCAAAACGCCGTCGTATATATTCTCGATCCCAAGGACGCCATCTTAAAGAAGTTTAAGAGCGCCGTCACCGACTCCGATACCGCGGTGCGCTACGCGCCTGCCGAAAAGCCGGGTGTCTCCAACCTCATGACCATCTACCGTTGCTTTACGGGCAAGGATTACGATGCGATCGAAAAGGAATTTGAGGGCCGCGGCTACGGCGACTTTAAGCTTGCCTGCGGTGAGGCTTGCGCCGATGCGCTTGCCCCCGTGCAAAGCGAATACGCTCGCCTCATGGCAGACAAAGCCTACCTTGAGGAAGTCATGAAAAAGGGCGCTGAGGAAGCCAACTACTGCGCGAGAAAAACACTTTCCAAGGTCAAAAAGAAGATCGGCTTCGTGATTTAAAGCACGAGCAAAAGAAAAACCGAATACCGCAAAATGCAATGTTTTCTTTACATACGAAAGGAGAATGGCATGCGGTATTCGGTTTTTCTTTTGCTCGTGGGGGCGTTCGCCACCACCTTTTTTACCCCCGTCTCCATTCGGTGCGCCCATGCTTTGGGCGCCGTTGACGTTCCCGACGGAAGGCGCCATCTGCACCCCCATCCGACCCCACGCCTCGGCGGTCTTGCGCTTTTTGCATCGTCGGCGCTTCTTGCCCTTGCCGTTTTCCCGCTTGACGCTAAGGTCGCCGCTTGGCTTTCGGGGGGCGCGCTTCTTACCGCGCTCGGCGTGTCCGACGACGTTTATACACTTCCGCCCCTCGTCAAGCTCGCCGCCATGACTGCCGTCTGCGCCCTCCCTGCCACCTTTGGACTTGCGCCCGAAGCACTTTCTTTCGGTGGGTACACGATCTCGCTCCCCGCGCCTCTCGGCTATCTTTTTTCGCTTTTTTGGGTGCTTTTGCTCACAAACGCCTTCAATTTGATTGACGGCGCGGACGGGCTTTGCGCCGCCCTTTCTCTCGTGGGCGCTTTCGCCCTATTTTTGTCGGGTGGCGATGCCCTCTCGCTTCTCCTTTTCGGTACGGTGCTTGGCTTTTTGCCCTACAACCTTCCCCTTCGCACCCCTTTTTGGCAGAAGGGAAAGACGCGCACGCGCTCCTTTCTCGGGGATACGGGCGCACTCTTCCTCGGTTACTCTCTTGCCGTCTTTTCGCTTAAAAAGCCTCTCTTTTCCCTCGCAACGCCTCTATTTTTTGCGCTTCCGCTTTTTGACCTTGGGCGTGTTTTTTTGCATAGACTTCTTCGCGGTAAAAATCCCTTTTGCGCCGACCGTAGCCATTTACACCACCGTCTTGCCGCGCGCGGCTACACCGCAGCAGAGACTCTCCTCACGTGCGTGCTCTACGCGCTTCTTTTCGCATCGATCGGTCTCGCTTCGGAAATAATTACGAGTTAAAATCATCTTTTTCAAATTTTTTTCTTTTTTTTGATATTAGGGCTTGACAAAACGAATTTTCTCTGCTATAATCCTTTCTGTTGACGCTGCTATGGCTCAGTTGGTAGAGCACATCCTTGGTAAGGATGAGGTCCCCAGTTCGAATCTGGGTAGCAGCTCCAACAGAAGCACTCCGAATGGAGTGCTTCTTTGTTTTTGGAGCGCTACCCGATTCGAACTGCGCTCGGCGAAGTTTCGCTTTGCATCCCATCTTTGACAGGTTATGAGCCGTTTGTTGCTTTGTCGGGAGACGGCTTCGCCGAATCCGGTTCGATTTCTTGCCCGCAGGGCAGCCTCTGGGTAGCAGCGCGGGCAGAAGCACTCCGAATGGAGTGCTTTTCTTTTTGAAAATGAAGCGCACCTACGGTGCATGAAGCAAGTTGCGGAGCAACTCATGAAGCAGGGCTCCGCTCTATGAAGCGAGCCTTCGGCTCACGGAGGGTTCCATGTTCGATTCGCTTCATGGGGACAGGTTGCCACTTCATATTCGCTCAGTAAAAGCTTCGTTTCCCTTGACACCCCTTCTTCTTTGTGCTAGAATATAGAAAAATAAACTCATCCAAAGGAGTCCTTCATGGCAAAATACTCCATCGGAATCGATTACGGCACGCTTTCGGCAAGAGCGTTGCTCTTAAATCTGGATAACGGCGCGGAATGCGCCGAGGCGGTCTACGAATATCCCCATGCCGTCATGTCGGAAAAATTTCTCGATGGCACGCCCCTCCCCCCCGACTTTGCTTTACAGCACCCCCGCGACTATCTGGAAGCCCTCAAAGCAGTCATTCCCGCCGTCCTAAACAAAGCGGGTGCCGCGGGCTCTGACGTTGTGGGCATCGGTGTTGACTTCACCTCTTGCACCGTCGTCCCCGCAAAGGCAGACGGCACGCCCCTTTGCTTTGACGAAGCCTTCAAATACAACAAGCACGCCTACGCGAAGCTTTGGAAGCACCACGCGGCAACCCCCTACGCCGATAAAATGTCCTCTCTTCTCGCGGGAAGCGAGCTGCTTGCGCGCTTCGGCGGAAAATTCTCCAACGAGTTTCTTTTCCCCAAGCTTGCCGAAATCGCGGATCACGCCCCCGAGGTCTTTGATGCCGCAGACGTCTTTCTAGAGGGCGGCGACTTTATGACCTGGACGCTCACGGGACACCGCACGATGAGCCGCGGCATCGCGGGCTTCAAGGCAATGTACACCGACGAGGACGGCTTCCCCTCAAACGAGGTGCTGACCGCCCTTCACCCCCTGCTTGACGGCGTTGTGACAAAAAAGCTGACCGAAGAGATCTCCTATCCCGGAGAAAGCGTCGGCGGTGTCACCGAGGCATGGGCGGAAAAGCTCGGCGTCCCCGTGGGAACACCTGTTTCCGCCGCCCTGATTGACGCGCACGCCGCCGTGCCTGCCGCCGGCATTGTAGACGGAAACGAAATGCTCTTTATCCTAGGCACGTCAGGCGTGCAGATGGTAATGAGCGACGAGGTGGCGCCCGTCGGCGGCATCTGCGGCATCACGAAGCACGGCTACATCCGCGACCGCTACGCCTACGAGGCGGGGCAGGTCTGCCTTGGCGACCACTTTGATTGGTTTGTCAAAAACGGCGTACCCTCTTCCTATACGGAGGAAGCCAAAGAAAAAGGAGTCGGCATTCACGCCCTGCTCACCGAAAAGGCAAGCCGTCTCTCGGTCGGCGAAAGCGGACTTCTTGCCCTCGACTGGTGGAACGGCAACCGTTCCATCTTGGTAGAGCCCGATCTTTCGGGCATGATCCTCGGTATCTCCCTCTCCACCAAGCCCGAGCATATCTACCGCGCGCTCATTGAGGGCACGGCGTTCAGTACCCGTCGCATTTTAGACGCCTTTGAGGAAGCGGGCGTTTCGGTCGGCAATATTCTCGTCGGTGGCGGCATTGCCGAGAAGAATCCCCTTCTCATGCAGATCTACGCCGACGTCACCGAAAGAGAATTAAGACTCGTCGGCACCAAGCAGGCGGGCGCGCTCGGTTCCGCCATTTACGGCGCGGTCGCGGGCGGCGCATTCCCCACCGTTAAGGAAGCGGCAAGCGTCCTTGCGAAGCAATCTGACACCGTGTACCGCCCTATTCCCGAAAACGTTTCCCTTTACCGCAAGCTTTACGCGGAATACAAAACCCTTCACGATTATTTCGGCAAGGGCGAAAACGACGTGATGAAGCGCTTGAAGGCAATGAAAACAGAAAAATAAAAAAGTGCCGCACGGAAGCATTCGCTCCGTGCGGTTCTCTTATTTTTTCTTTTCTTGAAAAGAGCAGGCTACAACGGCTACGTTTCCATCGAGTACGAGGGCAGAGAGGACTGCATTGACGGCATCAAGACCGCCTTTGCCAATCTGAGCAAATTCCTTGAGGAGCTCGCATAAAAAATCCAATAACATCGGCGTTTTTTGTCTCAAAAAACGCAAAATCTCCGATTTGAAACAAAATCGGAGATTTTTTTATTGAATTGGGGCTTTTGGAAAAGGCGGGGGATGCCCCCCGCCCTGTAATTATTTGAGCGAAACGATCCGCCCCTTTGCCCATTTTTCATCCATAACGATATTTCCCACCGAGGGAACGGTAATTTTTCCGCGCCGCGGGTTTTTGATGCTGTTAACATGGCTCACGATACGCGCGCGAACGTCCGACATCTCAAAGGCAAGATCGGTGTTTTCCATTTCGCAGTCGATAAGACGGAGATTTTCGCAATAGCAAAGCGGTTGCGTGCCGGAAATTTTGCACCGCACGAGCGTCAAATTCTTGGAATACCAACCGAGATATTCTCCTTTGAGAACGGAATCCGTGACGGTAACGTTCTCGGCGTGCCAAAAGGCGTCCTTGGTATTCATCTCGCATCCGTCAATAACAGCCCCCTTTACGTATTGGAAGGAATATTTCCCCGTAAAGGTGACGCCCTTTAAGAAGATCCTCTCGGCGCGAAGAAGAAAATATTCCCCCTCGGCACGCGTATTCTCCATATGTAATCCTCTCACCGACCAGCCGAATTCGGTGGATCTGATATCACAGCCGTGCACCGTGACGTCCTTGCATTCTCTTAACGCCTTGACACCGTGCATTTGTGTATCCACAAGCACAACGTCCTGCGAATACCAAAGCGCCGCACGGCAGCTTTCGGTCATCTCACAGCCCGATATGCGTACGCCCTTGTCGTGCCAAAAAGGATATCTTAAATCGAAATAAGAGCTTTCCACCTCGATATCCTTGCATTCCTTCAAGGCGCTCTCGCCGTCGGCTTCTCCCTCAAAACGACAGCCTTTCACCGAAAGAGAGCTTTCGCCGTAAAGCGCGCGCTCCCCGTCAAGCCGCAGTCCTTCTATACTCTTCACGTTCATACCTCGCGTTGCTATACTTTTGCTTGGCGTTATTTTTCGTCGGTCGGTCTCGGTTGGATCTCCGGCTCTAAACCATCAGGCAATCCGCAAACGTAACCGTCGCCGATCTTCTCTCTATGCTCTGCCTTTGCCCTTTCGATCAAAGAGGGATCTTCAAACAGGCGGATGAGCGTTCCCGCCACCGCTTTGCCCGCGTAGAGCATCGCCCGTTTCGCATACGAGCCGCGGCACTGCGAGGTCGACTGCCAGCTGTGACCGCGCGTTACGCAAAAGCCGTTTTCCTCCAAAACGCGCATCAAAAGCTCGGCTGCGTAATATTCCCCGAACGAGGTTTCGGGATTATCCCAAATCGCATCCGAAACTCCGCAAAAAAGCTCCTTTTGCTCATCGATCGTGTTTAAAGATCTTTCGTAGCGCATAGATACTTCCAAAATATGTCCTGCTTTTTGCATTATGCTATAAGTATAACACGAAAAAGCAGGTTTGTCAAATCTTATTTTATTCATTCTTTCCCTTGAAAAGGATTTGACTTTTTCCTTTTCTTGTTGTATAATACCTTTTAGAACGAAAAGGAGATGAGAACGTGCTGAAAGCGTTGTTCAAGGATATTTCCCTCAAATACTGTCTCATCACCGTCTTGGCAAGCACCGCCCTCGCCCTTACGCTTTACAACGTCCACGCGCAGGCGGATATTACCGAGGGCGGCATTTTGGGACTTTCGCTCTTTTTCGATGCGGTCTTGCGCGTCTCCCCCGCCGTCACGACCACCGTAGCAAACGCGCTTTGCTACCTGCTCGGCTTCCGCGTGCTCGGACGGAAATTTATCGTCTATTCCGCTGTCGGCACCGCAGGCTTTTCCCTCGCCTACGCAATTTTTGAGCAATTCCCCCCGCTTTTTCCCGGCATCGCCGCCTATCCTCTCATAGCATCCGTCACGGGTGCCTTGCTCGTCGGCGTTACCTGCGGCATCTGCATTCGGATCGGGGGCGCGCCAAGCGGCGAGGACGCGCTCGCTATGTCTCTTTCGCGTCTCCTCCACATTTCGATACAATGGGTATATCCCTTCACCGATTTCACGGTGCTTGGTCTTTCCCTCATCTACATTCCCTTTTCACGGATCGTTTATTCCCTCGTCAGCGTCACGCTCTCCGCGCAGGTGATCGGTCTTGTGCAAAAAATCCCCACCGAGAGAAAAGGAAAAGCTATGCTAAGCTACCGCATCATTGCCTCCGACCTTGACGGAACGCTGCTTGACAGTCACGCCGCCGTCAGCCCTGAAAACCTCGCCGCCATCCGCGAAATGACCGAGATGGGCGTCTTTTTCGTCCCCTCGTCGGGCAGAACGCTGGGGGAGATCCCTCCCTGCGTTCGCGACATTGCGGACGCGCGCTATATCATCCACTCGGACGGCGCGGTCATCTACGACACCAAAGCCAAAAAGCCCCTCGATACGCGGTGCATGAAGGGCGAAAACGCCCGCCGTGCGCTTTCCGTGTTCCGCGAATACGAATCCCTTCTCACCGTCCGCTACAACGGTGTCCTTTACATTGACGAAGCGCGCAACGACAGCGCCGTCTACGACAGCTACCGCCTGCCGCAAAGCTATCAAAATCAGCTCTTCCACGTTGCCGTACCTGTTCCCGACTTTGACGCCTTTTGCGACGGCATGGAGGAGATCGAAATGATCTGCACCTTCTTCCGATACGACGAGGAGCTTGCCGCCTGCCGTGAACGCTTCCTCGCCGACGGCGCTTACGGCGTCGCCGCCACCGAGACAACGAACATTGAGCTTTTCGACAAGGATGCGGGCAAGGGCAACGCCCTTTGGCGTCTTGCGGATATTTTGGGCATTCCGCGTGAAGAAACGATCGCCGTCGGCGATAACATCAACGACCTTGACAACCTTTCCCACGCGGGACTCGCGCTTGCCATGGATAACGCCGTCGGCGAGGTCAAGCGCGCTGCCCACCGTACCATTTGCCACAACGACGCACACGCTATGGAGTACATTTTGAAAAATATTATAACAGGCGAGGCGACTTTATGAACATCCGACGCGCAGAGCCACGCGACCTTCTTGAATTGAACCGCCTGCTCCGTCAGGTGCTTGACGTCCACAACGCAGGGCGTCCCGACCTTTTCAAAGGCGGTGTGAAAAAATACACGGACGAGGAGCTTCTCAACATTCTCGCAGATGAGCTCACCCCCGTTTTCGTGGCAACGGACGCAAGCGACACCGTCCTCGGTTACGCCTTTTGCGTCTTCCGGCAGCACAAGGAGCACAACATTCTAACCGACGTCAAAACACTCTATATCGACGACCTCTGCGTGGACGAAGCCTTCCGCGGCACAGGCATCGGCAAAGCACTCTACGAGCACGTTCTTGCCTTTGCAAGAGAGACAGACTGCTACAACGTCACCCTCAACGTTTGGGCGTGCAATACGGGCGCGCTTCGCTTTTACGAGAAGCTGGGGCTCCTGCCTCAAAAAATCGGAATGGAAACTATAATTGACAAAAAATAATATTTTTGCAAACAACTCGGCACAAAGGAGCATATTATGATATACAACGATTTCAAAGGACTGTCGCTTTCCATGCTCGGTATGGGAGGCATGCGCTTCCCCACGAACCCTGACGGCACGGTCGATCTCGAAGCGACGCAAAAGCTCTTTGATCTTTGCATCGAGCGCGGCGTCAACTATTTCGACACCGCATGGTTTTATCACAACGGTATGTCGGAGGAAGCGGTCGGCAAGCTTCTGCGCCGCTATCCGCGTGACAGCTATTACCTCGCCACCAAAATGCCCTGGTACGATTTTGAGGGCAGAGCCGGCATGGAGGCGCTTTTCGAAAAGCAGTTTGAGCGCACGGGTATGGAATATTTCGACTTTTACCTGATCCACAACGTCAGCGATATGACCTACCCCGTATACACCGACCCCGCGCTCCGCATTCCCGAATTTCTCGCCGAGCAGCACAAAAAGGGGCGCTTCCGCCACTTCGGCATCTCGACACACGCCTCAAATCCCACGCTTGAAAAATTCCTTAACACCTACGGCGAGCTGTTTGAATTTTGCCAGATGCAGCTCAACTGGCTTGACTGGACGCTCCAAGACGCTAAGGGCAAGGTCGACCTGCTCCGCGAAAGAGGGCTTCCTATCTGGGTCATGGAGCCTCTGCGCGGCGGTCGTCTCGCTTCGCTCGCCCCCGAGGATGAGGCTGTCCTTAAAGCGCTCCGTCCCGACGAAAGCATCGGCGCATGGGGCTTCCGCTTCTTGCAGTCCATCCCCGGCGTCACGCTGGTGCTTTCGGGTATGCAGACCGCCGAGATTATAGAAGACAACACGCGCACCTTTGACGAGCGCAAGCCTCTCACGCCGACCGAATGGGACGCCCTGATGGGAATAGCCGACCGCCTGCTTGCCAAAAAAACGCTCACCTGCACCGAATGTAAATATTGCATGAGCGAGTGTCCCCAAGGCCTCGCCATTCCGAAGCTCCTCTCCGTTTACAGCAACACCTGTCTTATGGGCACTGCCCCCGACCGCGCCCGCCTTGCCAAAAAATTCGGCGAAGAGGGGCTCCCCTCGGCATGCGTCGGCTGTCGCGCCTGCGAAGCCAAGTGCCCCCAAGAGATCAAAATCTCCGAGATCCTTGCCGATTTCGCAAAAAATCTCAAATAATTTTTTACCCGTTCCGCGAGGGAACGGGTGTTTTTTCCTCCACCCCGTCTCGCTTTTTGTCACAAAAGCGCTATTTCCGCCCTTCCCTTGACATTTTATCATGATTATAGTATAATATATAAAAATCAAACAATAAACGACGCACACGAGGTTCCTATGTACGCAAGATTTCTTAAACGGCTTTTTGACTTTTTCATCTCCCTCACGGCGTTATCCGTCTTGTCTCCCTTGCTCGTTTTACTCGCGATCGTCGGTGCCGTCGCCATGCGCGGCAACCCCTTCTTCACCCAGCTTCGTCCGGGAAGGATCAGCAAAAAAACGGGAAAAGAAAAAATTTTCAAGCTCATCAAGTTCCGCACCATGAGCAACAAAAAGGATAAAGACGGCAACCTCCTCCCCGACGCCGTGCGTCTCAACAAGTACGGTAAGCTTCTCCGCTCCACCTCGCTCGACGAGCTGCCCGAGCTCCTTAACATTCTCGTAGGACACATGGCGATCGTCGGACCGCGCCCCCAGCTCGTCCGCGATATGACCTTCATGACCCCCGAGCAACGCCGCCGCCACAGCGTGCGCCCGGGGCTCACGGGACTTGCCCAAGTCAACGGCAGGAACAACATCACCTGGGAAGAAAAATTTGAGTACGACCTCAAGTACATAGAAAAGATCACCCTCTTCATCGATATCAAGATCCTCTTTGCCACCGTCGGCAAGGTGCTCAAAAGAAGCGACACCGTCCGCGAGGGCACGGACTCCGACATGGACTTCGGCGATTGGCTGATGCAAGAGGGCAAGGTCAACGAGGAAACCTATAACGAAAAGCAGAAGGAAGCAAGAGAATTGTTGGAGGTGCAATAATGCAACAAGACCTAGTTTCGATTATAATGCCTTCGTATAACACAGGGCGATTTATAAAAGATACTATAGACTCGGTACTTGCGCAAACCCATACGAATTGGGAACTGATCATTGTAGACGATTGTTCAACCGACAACACGGACGAGGTCGTTTCGACCTTCCATGATGAACGAATCAAGTACATCAAAAACGAAAAAAACTCAGGCGCCGCCGTTTCAAGAAATCGCGCTCTTCGAGAAGCCAAGGGCAAATGGATCGCCTTTCTTGATAGCGACGATTTATGGGAGCCCCAAAAGCTTGAAAAGCAGATCATGTTCATGGTGGAGCACGGCTATCATTTCTCATATACGAACTACGTAGAAATCAACGAAGACTCCACACCGAACGGCAAGCTGGTGACCGGTCCCAAACGCGTCACCAAACGCGGTATGTACAACTATTGCTGGCCCGGATGTCTGACGGTGATGTATAATGCGGAAACCGTCGGGCTCATCCAAATCGCAGACATCAAAAAGAACAACGATTATGCCATGTGGTTGAAAGTATGTAAAAAAGCAAATTGTTATTTGCTTGACGAGACTCTTGCAAGGTATAGAAAAAGAAGCGGTTCGATCAGCAATCACGGCTATATGAAGTTAATTAAATGGCATTATAAGCTTTACAGAGAAGCGGAAAACAAAAATCCTATCTCCGCAACCTTCCTGACGGTAAGGAATCTGTTTTTTGGTGTAATTAAAAAGACTGCATACAAGAAGAACGCACATTATACTATCCAAGGCAAAAACGATGCAATTTAACGGAGGAAAATAAAATGTCTCTTTACAGCAAAATCATCAACAAAGAAGAAAAACTGTCTCTTGTTGGTCTCGGATACGTTGGTATGCCGATCGCCGTCGCATTCGCCAAAAAAGGTATTGATGTGATCGGCTTTGATCTCAATAAGGCGAAAATCGAACTGTACAAAAGCGGAATTGATCCGACAAAAGAAGTCGGAGATGACGCTATTAAGAACACTACCGTTTACTTCACATCTGATGAGGAAGATTTGAAGAAAGCCAAGTTTCACATTGTCGCTGTGCCCACACCCGTAAACACGGACCATACTCCCGATTTAACTCCTGTTGTCGGAGCTTCTGAAATCGTAGGAAGAAATCTCACAAAAGGCTCTTATGTTGTGTTTGAATCTACCGTTTATCCCGGTTGCACGGAAGATGTTTGCATTCCGATCCTTGAAAGAGAATCGGGACTCAAGTGCGGTGTTGATTTTAAAGTCGGTTACTCTCCAGAAAGAATCAATCCCGGCGACAAGGTACATAGACTTGAAAACATCACCAAAATCGTATCTGGCTGTGACGAAGAGGCTCTCTCCACCATCAAAGCGGTTTATGACATTGTGATTGAGGTAGGTACTTACCCCGTGAGCAATTTGAGAACAGCGGAAGCCGTTAAAGTTGTCGAAAACAGCCAACGCGACATCAACATTGCATTTATGAATGAGCTTGCCATGGCTTTCGATAAGATGGATATTGACACCAATGAGGTCGTTGACGGTATGAACACGAAGTGGAATGCACTTGGCTTCCGTCCGGGTCTTGTCGGCGGTCACTGTATTGGCGTTGACCCTTATTATTTCACCTATCAGGCAGAAAAGCTCGGTTATCACAGCCAGATCATTCTCAATGGTAGAATTGTCAATGACTCTATGGGTAAATTTGTTGCCGATGCCGCCATCAAGAACATGATTGCCGTCGGACAAGCACCGAAAAAGTCGAAGGTCGTTATTCTCGGCTTAACCTTTAAAGAGAACTGTCCCGACACGAGAAACAGCAAGGTGGAGGATATTATCAAGCGTCTCGCCGAGTATGAAATTACACCCATTGTCGTCGATCCTTGGGCAAGTGAGCGCGATGCGATGCACGAGTACGGTGTCACGCTGACAAAACTAGAAGATGTCCAAGATGCAGACTGCGTGATTGTTGCCGTTGCGCACAACGAGTTTAAGTCGCTTAGTCTTAACGATATCAAAAAGTTGTTCAAAGCATGTGACGATGCGGAAAAAGTTTTGATTGACGTCAAAGCACTTTACAATATATCCGATCTGAAAGCAAGCGGAATGAAATATTGGAGATTGTAATTTATGAGTGTATTATTAAAAAGTGCACATAGACTTTTAAAAATTTTGATTGGGAAAAAAGGCATTTATTGCTCGATGGGGAAAGGAAACAAAATCTGTTCGGGTGCTTTTTTACATGAAATGACGACAATTGGAAATTACAATTATATTGGCAACAATTCCATGTTTTTGAATGCAACCATCGGTAATTATTGTTCCATTGCCAGCAATGCCAAAATTGGTCAAATGAATCATGACCTCAACTGTGTTTCCACCAGCACACACATTTTTGGGCCTACTCACGGAATCACCTCATTTAACGGCTTTATTGATCCCACAATTATTGAAAATGATGTTTGGATAGGCGCTAATGCTTGTATAAAACAAGGAGTAAAAGTTAGCACAGGCGCTGTTGTTGGTGCCAACGCTGTTGTAACAAAAAATGTTCCTCCGTATGCCATTGTTGCAGGAGTTCCCGCAAAGATTATCAGGTATCGCTTTGATGCACCTATCATTCAAAAATTGTTAGACAGCAAATGGTGGGAGCTTGATATAAGCGAAGCTGTAAAAAAATGTGCACAACTACAGAAAGATGTTGGTGAAAAATGAAAATACTTCACATAAATGGTAATTATATACTCACCTCGCTCCACCAACTTATGACCGAGGAGCTTACTCGAATTGGATATACCAACAAAGTATATGTCCCTACATATAACAAAAATCTTTCTGTAATAAAACCGAACGATAATGTTGTGGTATCTGAATGTTTCAAGAAGATAGACAGACTTTGGTTTGGATATAAGCAACGAAAAATCATTAATGATGTAACAGCCAAAATTGATTGTGCGTCTTATGGCTGTATTCATGCCTATACTTTATTTACTGACGGAAATACCGCAATGGAGCTGTCGAAAAAATATGATGTTCCATTCGTGGTTGCGGTTCGAAATGTAGATGTTAACGTTTTCTTCGAGAAAATGATTCATCTTAGAAGCAAGGGTATTAAAATTATGCAAAAGGCAAAAGCGATATTTTTTCTTTCAGAAGCTTATCGTAAACAGGTTTTCCAAAAATACGTCCCTCGAAAATATTACAATACGCTGCTGAAAAAAACGCACATCATCCCCAACGGAATTGATGATTTTTGGTTTGAAAATCCCCCGACGGAAGAAAACAAGCTTGATAAACCGATAAAGCTGATCTATGCGGGGCGTATCGACCGCAACAAAAACATTCTAACGACACAAAAGGCTATGGCAATTTTAAGAGAAAAGGGATATGATGTTTCCCTCACCGTCGTCGGTAAAGTCGCGGATGACAAGGTGTTTTCCGAAATCAAAGTGGATCCATATACCGAATGCCTTCCCGCACAACCCAAGGAACAGTTGTTGGAGCTGTATCGCAAGCACAACATTTTCGTTATGCCTTCCTTTACCGAATCTTTCGGTCTTGTATACGCAGAAGCCATGAGCCAAGGGTTACCTGTCGTTTATTCGGAAGGGCAAGGCTTTGATGCTCAATTTCCGGAGGGTATGGTCGGATATCATGTTTCCGCGCACGATGCGCAAGATGTCGCGGATGGAATTGAAAAGATCATCAATCGTTTTTCACAAATAACGCCTAATGTAATCTCCGCCGCTAGATCGTTCAACTGGGAAGAAATTACAAAGCGTTACGATGCAATATATAGCGCCATTTAGCAAGAAAGCGAAGATTAAGCAATGACTGTGAATTGCATTTTCTCTTACCTCATAACCGAAGATCCCTGCTTTTTTTCAGAGTTGCCCCAAAAAAGGCAGCTTGGAAAATACACGTTGCACACCGATATCACCACCCCCTTTTCATGTGCTGTCAAAGGTAATGTTGCTTGCGCGTTATTCGGTCTTGCTGTGAATGTCATATCCGGTAATAGCGATAGCATCGTTGGCGAGATCGTGGAAAAATGTAAAAGCATACAGGATGTCATAGAATACGAAGCATATCTTGGCGGAAAATATATTCTTCTTTTTAAAAACGAAGAGCAATATTACCTCCAAGGTGACGCAACTTGTAGCATTCCGTGCTTTTACAATACTGAGGGAGCGTTCGTTTGCGCGAGCAACGATCAGTATATCGTTAAGACAAAAAAATTTTGCGAGGATGACGAATATCGCGCTATTAGACGGTGCGGCGATATATCCCAAGCAATGCCGTACGATATCACCTCGTATCGTGAGATCAAACAGCTGATCCCAAATCATTATCTGGACATAAACAACCAGAAAGCTATCCGGTTCATAAATGCCCAAACTAAGCAAAAGATTGTATCAGTTGATAAGGCTGTAGAGATAACCTTGCCGATGATCGATAACATTCTTGCTTTTTACCTTCAAAACTATAAAATTTACTGTCCTATTACCTCTGGGCGAGACAGCCGAGTGGTTTTGTCATTTTTGATAAAAAACAAAGCACAGTTTGACTGTTATACCATCAAGCACCCTGAACATAACAACACCACGCAGGATATTGTCATTCCAATTGAGCTTTGCAAGAAAGAACACTTGACACATAGGTTGGTGGAAGACGTCGTTGTATCAGAACCCTTAACGGACGAGGTAAACAATATTTTAGGAGAAGGCAATTATTCTCCCCGAACCTTGCGCATCGCCCAAACCATCAAAGAAAATTTTGGGGACGGCGCCATTATAAACGGCGATATCATAGGGCAAGTGGGCAAGTGCTCTCTGCATCGCGACATCCCCGCGTTATTCGCTACCCCTTTTTATTTCCGTTGCAAATTGCACAATTATTCTCGCGAGGCAAAAAAACAGTTAAAGATTTGGCTCAAAGAGATCAAGCAAACCGGAGAAAAAATCAATTCCTTTGATCTGTTTTCAATTGAAAACCGTATGGGACGCTGGGCGGGACAAACGAATCTTCTCTACAACACCATCGGGCAAGCCGACTTAAATATATTCAACTCCAGGAGCATCATTTACGTTTGGACCGCAGTGCGCCGAAAGGAAAGAAAAAATTCGGACCTTCACACGACCTTGATTAAAGGAACTTGTACCTCTCTGTTAGATACACCCTTTGAAAAAGACGAAGGCATATTAGTTAAGCTCTCCAAATCCACATGGTTGGCTTATCTGTTGTCATCATATGCAAAGTTTTTCTTGGAAAAAAGAAAATATCAAAGAAGGAAAACGTAATGAAAATTTGTTTTATTGCAGACAGATATCCCACGAAAGACTATCCTGCCAATACGTTTTTGGACAAATTAGTTTGCGCAATGGCAGAACAAGGCGTAGAGTGCACCGTGATTGCACCGTACAGACCATTTATAGACAAATTACGCAGAAAAAATTACAAAACTCCGTTTTATAGAGAGCGCATTACAGCAAGCGAAAAAATCATAAAGATATACAATCCAACTTATTTAGGGGCTCCCAACAAAAAGATTGCAGGGCTCAATATGGCAAAGATGGGATTAAAAATCTTTGCGAAGCAAGTAGAAAAAGTTATTAAGAAACAAAAATTAGAGTTCGATGCCTTTTACGGTCACTTTATTATGCCTTCCGGCTTCACTGCCACAGAAATGGGAAGAAAATATAACAAGCCATCGTTTCTTGCGTACGGAGAAAGTTCGTTTGGGATGGTGGGAAATTTCTTTACAGATGCGCAAGTGCGCGAGCAACTGAAATCCATCTCAGGTGTAATTGCCGTATCCAGCAAGAACCGAGATGAATTGTTGGCGCACAACGTTGTTGATCCGAAAAAGATACGCGTATTTCCCAATGCTATTGACAACAATGTTTTTCGTGTGATTGACAAAAGTTCCGTTAGAAAAAAAATGGGCATAGCGGAACATGATTTTGTGGTGGCATTTGTGGGTCATTTTATCAACCGCAAGGGGAGCAAACGGGTTTCCGACGCATTGGAGCAATTCGATGATGTTAAGAGCATTTTCATCGGTGCCGGACCGGAGGAACCTGTTTGCAGTAATATAATCCACAAAGGCAAACTTCCCCATGACCAGATCGCTGAATATTTAAATGCAGCAGATGTGTTCGTTCTTCCCACGCTGGCAGAGGGGTGCTGCAACGCAATTGTTGAGGCTATGGCATGCGGCCTTCCCATCATTTCCTCAAATTTGCCCTTCAACGATGATATTTTGAACGAGAATAATTCAATTCGCATTAACCCTCAAAGCGTTGATGAAATCGCCGAAGCAATCCGAGAGCTGAAAAACAACAAAGAAAAAAGGGAAAGCATGGCAAGTGCCTCTCTGTCAATGGCATCATTGCTAACGATTGATAAGCGAGCGCAAAGAATAATATCCTTTATAGAGGAGTCCCCCAAAAATGCACATACAGAGAAGTCAAATAGCTAATGCTGCGGTGTTTCCTATTATAACAAAATTTTTGCTTGTTTTAATGCTGTTTTATGAAGGTTGGTATTTGCAAAAATTCGCGGCAATTTCAGGATTGCTTCAAATCCTCGCCTTAACAATTGTAGGCACTACAATCTTTTTACTTATACCCAATCTCGCAAGTGGGAAAAACAAGTTGATCGTATATTGGGGTCTATTTGGTGTTTTTTGTGTTTTCTCATCTAAAATCGTAGCTGCTGATTTTTCTGTAGCCTTGAATTCTTTAATCACTTATTTCGCCTTCATCGCAATGGTTTATTGTGCGGACGTTGTATCTCGATATACCAATGATTATACATGGTTTTCAACAACCATCGTGTTGGTGTGCTTACTGAGTGCTTTTTGCGCTTTGTTTTACGGAGTTCCGTATAGAAACGGTGCATACTATGTAACAACTATGAGTGCACACAACAACCCCAATCATCTAGGCGCCATGATGAGCATCGGAACGTTTATGTTGCTCTTCCCCAAAAACAAACCGCGACCGGCGGGATGGTGCTTTCGAATAGCGCTTTCGTCGGTTTTTTTTATCGTTGCGCTTGAAACCGGTTCGCGTAGCGCCCTACTACGAGAGCTCGTGGTTATTGTCTTTTTTATCATCGTTAAATTTAAAAATTTCAAAGGAAATTTCATTGAGCGTATTTCAAAAAGACTCCTATTTCTCTTTCCATTGCTTTTCATATTGATAATAGTTCTGAGTATGATTAATGGCAACAACATTGCAGGCTCAGCGATAAACCGTCTAATAGAAGAATTCAATTCGGATTCTTTTTCGGGCAGAACAGATTTATATGACTTAGCTTGGAACATGTACAAAGAGCACCCGATTTTCGGAATCGGCTACAATTGCTTTGCAATCACTTCCGGTTATGATTATTTTACGCACTCCACATACATGGAGCTTTTGTCATGCACAGGAACGATAGGATTCTTATTGTTTTTAGGTCCTATTCTAATTGCTACATGCCGAAGTTTTCGTGCTTTCAAAAAAGACAACGGTCGCTCAACTACGCTTCTTTTATTGATGCTTGTTTCAAGTCTGTTCGGTATTGTATATTACAACATGGTATTTTTAATGGTACTGTATTTAGAAATAAGCCAAATGCCATCAAAGCCAAAATATCACGATAAATAGTATGTTTTAATTTTATTTTCGGGAAGGTGAAAACGATGAACAGAGCTTTTAAAATATTTTTAAGCAACCTCAAAATCAATGTCAAGTATTTGCTCCAAAGCGATGAACAGTTCAATCGAAGAGAATTCAAAAAACGCTTTGGATGGTATCCGAATTTAAAAGCTCCGAAAACATTTGTCGAAAAACTGCTTTATTTAAAGCAACATTACTGTAATCCTTTACAAAACCTCTGCGCAGATAAGTTCACAGTCATGCAATACATAGAGCTATGCGGGTATCCGGACATTATAAAAGATGTATATCAAGTTTGCTCTGAACCCAATCAAATAGACCTTTCCAAAATGCCCGACAAATTTTTTATACAATGCTCTCACACCCAAGGCTACAATTATGTGGTGAAAAAAAATGACGTTCGTAAATTAGAGCAAATCAAGAAGGAATATAAACAACTATTAAAGAGAAAGCACTACAAAGTTCTTCGTGAAAACTGCTACAAAAATATTACGCCTAAAATCATCTGCAGCGAATTTTTACAAGATCCCGGTAAGAATGATTTAACGGATTATAAATTTTATTGCTTTGATGGTGAGCCAAAGTATTTTATGGTTTCTTACGGAGAATATAACCATGCTCCCAAAAACCACAAATTTGATATGAATTGGAATTCAATAGACCTTGACTTCAAAAAGAAATCAGCCGTAGCCGCCGAGGAAATCCCAAAACCTAAAAATTATGAACGCATGGTAGAAATTGTAAAGAAATTATGCAAACCCTTCCCACATGTTCGCGTGGATTTGTACAATTTGGACGGACGAATCGTTTTCGGAGAAATGACCTTCTACAGCAGTGGCGGATTTGTTAACGGTCGCGGCAACCGAGAAGGGGTCGGTCCGGAGGAAACAAATGCCAAAATCGGTTCTTGGATTGACTTAAGCAAGCACGAGCAATACATGGTATAAATTATGGATTCTTTAGAGAAAAAAATGGCAAAAGCGACCAAGTGGTCATCTATGGCAGAAATTGCAAGCAAGCTTGTTTCGCCCATAGTGAATATGATCTTGGCGCGCTTGTTAACGCCGTCTTCGTTTGGAATTGTTGCAACAATTACTATCATTATCACGTTTGCGGAAATTTTTCAAGATGCCGGATTCCAAAAGTATTTAATCCAACACGAATTTTCTTCCGATGACGAATTTGAGCAAAGTGCAAATGTTGCCTTTTGGAGCAATTTTCTCCTTTCTTTTTTATTATGGCTTGTTATTTGCTTGCTCCGATCCCCACTTAGCATCCTCGTAAACAATGCTAACAATTTAGGCAAGGAAATTGCAGTAGCAAGTATATCTTTGCCGATTTTTGCGTTTTCAAGCATCCAAATTGCAATCTGCAAAAGAAAATTTAACTTTCAAAAATTGTTTTGGGTACGACTAGTCACCTCTTTGATTCCATTGATCGTAACCGTTCCATTAGCTTTTATTTTTAGAAATCATTGGGCATTAATCGTTGGAACACTCATCAGAAATTTGACGCAATCGCTAATCCTGTTAAAAGGCGGGTGGCAACCAAAATTAAAATATTCTTTCAAAAGACTGCGTGCTATGTTGCCTTTTTGTTTATGGACATTGGCAGAATCTATTACTATATGGCTTTCCGCTAACAAATCAACCTTTATTATAACAAGAACGCTAGGTGTTGACGCTGTCGGTTTTTTCAAAACAACAATCACTACAGTAACGGGAATTATCAGCATCGTTTCTGCCGCTACTGTATCCGTGCTTTTTACATCCTTGTCAAGAGCACAGGACGACGAAGAAAAATTTCAAAGAATATTTGTAGATTATCAAAAAATTGTTGGTTTGGTCGTGATCCCTCTTGGTGTCGGTATGTTTTTATATCGAGATTTGCTTACCAATATCTTGCTGGGAAAGCAATGGCTAAACTGCATGGATTTTCTCGGAGCATATTCCTTGGTCTGCTCTGTTGCAATCATTACAAATTCTTTTTTCAGCGAGTATTACAGAGCCAAAGGCAAACCGCGCGTTTCAATGCTTGCTCAGTTGATCTACTTGGCAATCGCAACACCGGCAATCTATCTTTCATCCAAGGTTAGCTTTGATTGCTTGTGCGCTACTGCCTGTGTCATGGTTCTGTTATTCATGCTTATCCATTTTATTATTGTCAAGGTAGTATTCCATGCAAACATAGGGCAAATGCTGTGCAACATCGCATTAATCGCTATTCCGACGCTTGTAATGATGGCTTTTTCTCTGCTTCTCCAAAAATGCAATGACCATATGCTATGGAAAATTGCAACGGTGATCATGTGCGTTGTAATTTATGTATCAGTGGCATTGATGATCAAGCCTATTCGGAAATGGCTGAGCGAAAGTGAACTTACAGCTGATATTTATAAGAAAGTCAAAAAGGTCATTTTAAGATGGAAAAAATAGTTATTTGCGGCAATGAAATTAAGTGCAGCAGATAAGATAAAATGTACAAGACACTTTTGGACGTGAGTAACATGATGGAGGAATATATTTGATATGTATGAAAAAAATGTGAGACTGAATAACAAATCTATCCTCGTAACCGGCGCGGCAGGATTTGTCGGCTCCAATTTGGTCATGGAGCTTTTGCGCACCGTGCCCTCCGTCAAGATCGTCGGTCTTGACAATATGAACGACTATTACGACGTGTCCATTAAGGAATACCGTCTTGCCGAGATCGAAAAGCTTGCCCTAGAGCATCCCGATTGCACGTGGGAGTTTGTAAAAGGTAATATTGCCGACCGTGCGCTGATCGACACCCTGTTTGAGAAATATCATTTCTCGGTCGTGGTGAATCTCGCGGCGCAGGCAGGCGTGCGTTATTCGATCACCAATCCCGACGTTTATATTGAATCCAATATCATCGGCTTCTACAACATTCTCGAAGCTTGCCGCGCGACCATGCATACGGACCATCCCGTGGATCACTTGGTTTATGCTTCTTCGTCTTCGGTTTACGGTACGAACAAGAAGATTCCGTACTCTACCGACGACAAGGTAGATAACCCCGTATCGCTCTACGCCGCGACCAAAAAGTCGAACGAGCTGATGGCGCACGCCTACTCTAAGCTCTACAACATTCCCTCGACGGGGCTTCGGTTTTTCACAGTCTACGGACCGGCGGGACGCCCCGACATGGCGTATTTCGGATTCACGAACAAGCTCTTAAAGGGCGATACGATTGAAATTTTCAACTACGGAAATTGTAAACGCGACTTTACATACGTTGATGATATCGTGACGGGAGTCGTGCACGTAATGCAAAACGCGCCCGCAAAGGAGCTTGGCGAAGACGGACTTCCCATCCCCCCCTACCGCGTATACAACATCGGCAACAACAGCCCTGAAAATCTCCTTGATTTCGTAACCATTCTCCAAGAAGAGTTGATCCGCGCCAAGGTGTTGCCTGCCGATTACGATTTTGAAGCACACAAAAAGCTCGTTCCCATGCAAGCGGGAGACGTGCCGATCACCTATGCAGACGTGTCGGCGTTAGAAAGAGATTTCGGCTTTAAGCCTTCCACCTCGCTTCGCCAAGGTCTCCGCAAATTTGCCGAGTGGTATCACGAATTTTATCAAAGCAAATAAGACTTGTCCGAATAGCCAAATAAAATGATGAGTGAGGTTTATTATGACCGCATACGAAGCGTTTGAAGGCATATACAAGAAGGCTCCCGCCTACACCGCCTTCACCCCCTACCGTGTTTGCCCCATCGGCGCGCATTCCGACCATCAACTCGGTAAGATTACGGGCTTTGCCATTGACAAGGGCATCCACGTCGCCTATGGGCCGAAGGAAAACGGTGTCATAGAAATTCAGTCATTACAATTTGACAAAAGAGCGCAATGGCACGTCGAAGCGACGCCCAAAACGAAAGAAAACGACTGGGCGGATCATCTGCGCGGCGCGACGATCGCGCTCTATAAGCGTTATCCGCTTCGCCGCGGACTCTGTGCGGTTTTTGACGGTGAGCTTCCCATCGGTGGTCTTTCTTCCTCGGCTGCCGTGATCATTACGTATTTGTCCGCCCTTTGCAAAATGAACGGAATCTCCCTCTCGCCCGAGGAATTGATTGCCGTTTCCAAGGAAGCGGAAAACAAGTACGTCGGCGTCTCCTGCGGAAAGCTGGACCAATCCTGCGAGGTCTACTGCAAAAAAAATCATTTGCTTTACATGGATATGCAAGACGACAGCTACGAGCTTATTCCGCAATCGAAGAATATGAAGCCGTATAAGTTTGCCATCTTTTTCAGCGGTCTCGAACGCAGCTTGGCAGGCTCGGCGTTCAATATGCGTGTTGACGAATGCCGAAGTGCCGCTTATGCCCTGAAAGCATATGCGGGCATGGAATACGGCAAGTTTGAAGAAACGAACCTGCGCGACGTACCCGTAGAGGTTTTCCGCGAGCACGGAGATAAGCTTCCCGAAAATTGGCGCAAGCGTGCCGAGCACTGGTATACCGAATTTGACCGCGTACAAAAGGGCGCCGAGGCGTGGCGCAACGGTGACATCGAAGCCTACGGTAAATTATCCTTTGAAAGCGGTTACAGCTCGATCCACAACTGGGAAACGGGGTCGCCTGAGCTCATCAAGCTATACGAGATCATGACCGAAACGACCGGTATATACGGCGGTAGATTCTCGGGCGCGGGCTTTAAGGGCTGCTGTCTTGGAATCATTGATCCCGCATATGAAGAAAGTATTATAGAAAAGGTCTCCCGTGAATATCTCAAAGCATTCCCGCATCTGGAAGGTAAATATTCCGTACATATTTGCGAAAGCGCAGATGGAGTGAAATTATGAAGTGTTTAATTTTGGCGGCAGGCTACGCCACACGTCTTTACCCCTTAACCGAAAACTTCCCCAAGCCGCTTCTCTCGGTCGGGGAAAAGACCATTCTCGATTGGCTGGTGGATGACATTGACACAGCGAACGCAGTCGATGAGTACGTCGTCATCTCCAACCACAAGTTCGCCCATCATTTTGACGCTTGGGCAAGGACGAAAGCACAAAAGATCACCGTCGTTGACGACGGTACCGACACCAATGAAACGCGTCTGGGTGCGGTGAAGGATATTCAGTATGCCATAGACATGCTCTCTCTTGACGACGATATGCTGGTCATCGCGGGCGACAACGTTCTCGATTTCAGCCTGACACGCTTTGTTTCCTATGCCAAGGAAAAAAAGACCTCTTGCATCATGCGCTACTATGAAGCCGATGAAAAGAAGCTTCTCAAATGCGGTGTCGTTACGATCGACGAGAACGATAAGATCCTCGCGATGACCGAGAAATCCCCCACCCCCGCGACCCATTGGTGCTGCCCTCCCTTCTACTATTACACGAAGGCGGACGCCCGTCTCGTGCAAAAGGGCATCGATAGCGGTTGCGGAACCGATGCACCGGGAAGTTACATCGCTTGGCTTTGCACGCAAACCCCCGTTCACGCGATGGAAATGCCGGGAAAACGGTACGATATCGGAAACCTTGAGAGCTACGAAAAGGTAAAAGCCGAATACAAAGGAATTACGCGCTAAACATAAAGGAGCTGCCGAAAATGGATCAAGGAACGGTTCAAATATTTTTCGCTTTCTTGCGTTCTGCGATCCGCGGGACACGGCTAACGGAAGAGGAACAGAATACGTATTCGCCCGAATTGCTTGACGACTTGTTCAAATTGTCTTCCAAGCACAACGTGAGTCATCTTTTGGCTTACGCGATCAAACAAAACGGGCTGATTACCGAAGAAAATACGCATCTGGAAAAGCACATCTTTAAAGCGGTATGTCGGTATGAGCAGCTGCGCTATGAATACGAAAAGCTTTGCGCGGCGCTTGAAACCACGCAAATTCCCTTTTTACCCTTAAAAGGTGCCGTAATTCGCAACTACTACCCCGAAGCCTATATGCGGACGAGCTGTGATATTGATATCCTTCTCCACCGCGAAAATTTAGATGCTGCTATCTCCTATTTACGGGACAATTTGAATTACACCTTCAAGGAACGCACCACGCACGATGTTTCCTTGTTCAGTCCCGCAGGTATCCATGTGGAGCTCCATTTTGATCTGGTGGAGGAAGGGCGCGCCAACAACGCGGTTGATATTTTGTGCAACGTATGGGAAAACGTATCACTGCACGAAAACAGCAAATATTGGTATGAAATGAGTGATTCGTTCTTCTATTTTTATCACATCGCACACATGGCAAAGCACTTTGAAAGCGGCGGGTGCGGCATCCGTCCGTTCATCGATCTTTGGATAATGGACCGTCTGGATAATGCGGATTTTCCTGCCCGAGATGGCTTACTTGCCCAAGGTGATTTGTTAAAATTCGCAACCACGTGCCGAGATTTAAGCAACGTTTGGTTCGACAGTGCCGCATCGAACGAGACTTTGCAAAAGCTGCAACGCTTCTTGTTGCGTGGCGGCGTATACGGATCAACTGTAAACCGTGTCGCGTTGCAACAAAAAAGCAAGGGCGGACGGGTTCGATACATTCTCTCCAGGATATTTATTCCTCACGCCCAATTAAAACGCTACTATCCCATCCTCTGTAAGCATCCTTGGCTTTCGCCCCTTATGCAAGTCAGACGTTGGCTTATGCTGTTAAATCCGCGCGTTGCAAAAATGGCAAAGCGCGAACTCGCCACAAACAAAAATTTAGATAAAGAAAAAGCAAAAGAAATGAATCTTCTTTTGCATAATATCGGACTGAAATAATGTTTCGCGCAAGTATAAAACTTTAGGTTATTTTCAAGAGAATTCCATATAATAAAAATATAAAAATGAAAAGGAGAGTATCACCATGAGAAAATTCAAATGTAAGGTCTGCCGCGCCATCTTCGAGGTTGAGGAGGGGGTCGAGCCCGTATGCCCCATCTGCGGTGTCAAGGGCGACAAGCTGGAAGAGATCGTAGAGGAAAAGGCTGTGCCTGCTCCCAAGACCAAGTATTCGGGTACCAAAACAGAGAAGAATCTGGAGGCCGCCTTTGCAGGTGAGTCCCAGGCAAGAAACAAGTACACCTATTTCGCATCGGTTGCTAAGAAGCAGGGCTTTGAGCAGATCGCCGCACTCTTCCTCAAGACCGCCGACAACGAGAAGGAGCACGCAAAGATGTGGTTCAAGGAGCTTGCCGGCATCGGTGACACCGCCGAGAACCTGCTCCACGCCGCAGAGGGTGAAAACTACGAGTGGACGGATATGTACGACGGCTTTGCCAAGACCGCCGAAGCGGAGGGCTTCCCCGAGCTTGCCGCAAAGTTCCGCCTCGTTGCCGCTATTGAGAAGCATCACGAGGAAAGATATCGCGCTTTGCTCAAAAACATTGAGCTTGCCGAGGTCTTTGCCAAGAGTGAGGTCAAGGTTTGGGAGTGCCGCAACTGCGGACATATCGTGGTCGGTACGGCAGCCCCCGAGCTCTGCCCCACCTGCGCGCATCCCCAAAGCTACTTCGAGATCCACGCGGAAAATTATTAATCTCCCTAATAAAAGCAAAAAGTCGATTTCCTTGGAAATCGACTTTTTTTGTGGCATTAAACAAGCACGGAGGATTCGGTCAGCTTTGTGTTCTCGTCCTGTACCGCAATGCCCGCCGTCTTGATCTCAATCGGACTGTGCCGCCAAAGACGTAAGAATGTCCGCGCTCCGTTCTTTCATTAAAGCGCGGGATGACCGCCGAAACGGAAGCCTCCTTCGCTGCATCCACCGCAGCTTGCATTATCGCGGCGTCACTTTAAAGATGCTTAAAATCGTTGGGGGAATAAACGCTTTTCAGCGTTGTCGCTCCTCAAAAAATGGTTTTCACCAGCTTCAAATTTTCAATATCGCGCAAGTCAAGGAAGGTGTAATACTTCTCCCAAACCGTATCCAGCTCCTTTTTCATTACGTCGTAATTCAAAGCCTTCGGTGCCTTTCCCCCATAGAACGCCATCATGTTTTCCTTATAGATCTTGCGAAGAATATTCTCGGGCATCTTCAAGGGAGGAATATGCCAGCCAAGCTCCTCGAACGGCGCGTCGTTTTCAAGGAAGCCACGCACCATACGGTAAAGGGCAGAAGCCTCGTCGCCCGTGACGTCGATCGTGTTGGAGCCGATATCGGTGCCGTAAATAATACGGTCCTGATACTTTTCAAAGAAAGCGCGCCAAGTCGGCTCGTCCTTCGCGAAATCGATATACATGTAGGGGTTGGGGCAAATGTCAAGATAGACGTTCTCGTATTTTTCAAGCAGATCGGTCATCAGCGCGTGACGCTCCGAGCCGAAGAAGAAGTGTGCAATGGTGAGACGCAGCTTCGGGTGCTTTTCCAGCACCTCGATCACGTCGTTGTAGTAATCCAACCACGAGCGTGAGCCACCCTCCGTGCCGTAAAGAGGATACCCCTCCTCCCACCAGCATTCGGGCGCGTTGGCGTGGATAAGCATGGGGATCTCGTTCTTTTCGGCATAGTCGAACACAAGCTCGTACTTCGGGTCGGCAAAAGCACCGCAGATGTGGCGTTGGCGTGCGCGTCCCTCGATCATCTTGATGCCGTCAAAGCCGGCAGCCATGTAAAATTTCACCTGTTCGAGGAAAAATTCGGCGGTATTCTTTTCCTCGATATGGGAGGGTGTCATACCGGCAAAAGCATAAACCTTCCCCGGCATTTTATGCTTAAAATAGAATGCTTGCAGATTTTCGGTAAAATCGCGGCACTTCGTCAGGCGAGAGGTGCTGTAAGGAATGGTAAGGATAGTTACGGTATCGTAGCCGCACTCCTCCATTACGCGAGCGAGCTGCTCCTCCCTTTTTTCAAGAAGCATATCCCAAAAAACATGGATATGCGCGTCCGAGATTGGTACTTTTGCGTAGTTCATGATATTCACCTTTTCCCTTCTTTTTGAAAAACCAAAAACTTTTGAATATTATTGAGTAACAGATTTAATAAGCTCTCCGTCCGTACAAAAAACGGTATACGCAGCGATACCTTTATCCCACTCCTTGCCCTTTGAGATCTGCTCCCATTGCGCTTTTGTGCCATCGAAGCGGATCACTTTCAGATCCTCGCATCTCAAAAAGGCAAAACGGTCAATGCTCGTCACGCTTGCAGGGATCACGATCTCGGTAAGGTCTGTACGAAACGCAAACGCATGATCACCAATCACCGTCACACTGCCGTCTTTGGGAATCACGCTGGTTTTGCAACCGTCGATCAGGATTTTTTGTTTGGTGTCGATGAGACAATTCCCCGCACTGTGATACACCGTATTTCCGTCGGCAACCGTAATGCTTTCAAGTCCCGTACAGCCCATGAAAAGATAAGGATTGGGAGCGCCGCCGATATGCGTCACGCTTGCAGGGATCACGATCTCATTAAGACTCGTACAGCCATCGAAAGCACTATACCCGATGCTCGTTACGCTATTGGGAATCACCAGCTCCGCAAGACTCGTGCAACCCGAAAAAGCCAGGAAGCCAATGTCCGTCACACTGTCGGGAATCACCAGCTCCGCAAGGCTCGTGCAACCCGAAAAAGCATCGCCGCCGATGCGCGTCACACTGCCGTCTGTGGGAATCACGCTGTTTTTGCATCCGGCAATCAAGCCTTTCCATTCGGTGTCGATAAGACAATTTCCTTCGCTGTGATACACCGTATTCCCATCAGCAACGCTAATGGACGAAAGACCGGAACAATTTACAAAAGCACCCTCGCCGATTGCTGTAACACTGCTCGGAATCACGATCTCCGTGATGCCCGTACAGCCACCGAAAGCATAACTGTTTATCTTTGTCACACTATCGGGAATCACGATCTCATTAAGACTCGTACAGCCATCGAAAGCACTATACCCGATGCTCGTTACGCTATCGGGAATCACCAGCTCCGCAAGGCTCGTGCAACCCGAAAAAACAAAATCGGGAACGCTCGTCATACCGTAGGGAAGCACGGCTTTTTTAAGGGCGGTACAATTCAAAAAGGCATAATTACCAAGGCGTGTCACGCTATTCGGGATCACAATTTCGGTAAGAGCCGTACAGCCCTCAAAGGCATTGCTTCCGACCGTTGTAACGCTGTCCGGAAGCATGATCTCGGTAAGCGCCGTACAGCCCTTAAAAGCATCGGAGCCTATGCTCGTCACACTATCGGGAACCACGATCTCGGTAAGCGCCGTACAATTTCCAAAGGCATACGAGTTGATCCCCGTAACGCTGTCCGGAATGATCACCTTCGTGAGCCCCGCAGAGCGCGCGAAAGCACTTTCTCCAATCGACACAACAGGCTTTCCCTTATGTGTTTCGGGTATTTCCGCAACCTTGGCATCGGGGGTCTTGTTTTCCACAACGTAATAGCTTTCGCCGTCCGCCGAAAGCTCATATACCAACCGCGCGTTCTCATCGCCGGAATTTCCGCTACAAGCCGTAAAGGTAGCAACCAAGAGAAGCAAAGCAAGCATCAAGAGCCAAAAATGTTTCATAAGATCACCCTCCTTTTTTGTCTCGGAAAGATTCATTCTCCTTATTCATTATATCACAGGCGGGCATGAAAGTCAATCGAAATTCTCTTTTTTTTCGACGATGTTGACTTTTTTTCAACGCATAGAAAAAAATGAAAAAATGGAGCGCTTTTGTTGACAGGTGCTCCTTTTTATGTTAAAATGTTTACGTTAAAACATTTTTTACCAAGGGAGAAAGTTTATGAACGAGAAGATCCAAGCAATCATCGACCTCATCAAGGAAAAGGACATCAAAATGGTGGACTTTAAAATGGTAGACATCCACGGTCAGTTCCGTCACGTCACCATTCCCGCTTACAGCTTTTCCGAGGAGATCATGACGAGTGGAATCGGCTTTGATGCCTCCAACTACGGCTACGCCGTGGTCGAAAAGAGCGACATGGTCTTTATCCCCGACCCCGACACCGCTATGATCGACCCCTTCTGCGAAATTCCGACCCTCACGATGAGTGGTAACGCCATGATCATCGACTCCCCCGCCAACCGCCCCTTGGCGCAATACCCCCGCAACATCGTCAAGGCAGCGGAAGAGTATATGCGTGACTCAGGCATCGCCGACACCATGCTCATTCTGCCCGAATTTGAATTTTATCTCTTTGACCAAGTAGGATGGAAGGTCGCGGCGGACGAAGTCTCCTACGCCGTTGACGCCAAGCAGTCCTACTGGAACAGCGATGTTGAGGGCAAGGGCGTGATCGTCCCCAAGCAGAAGGCGTACCACATCGCCAAGCCCTACGACACCTCCTACGAATGCCGCAGTGAAATGTGCCTTCTCATGGAGGAGGCGGGCATTCCCGTTAAGTATCACCACCCCGAGGTTGCCGCATCGGGACAGTTTGAGATCGAGCCCATGCTCGGTGAGATGTCCAAGATGGCAGACGCGACCATGACCATCAAGTATATCATCAAGAACACCGCCGCTAAATACGGCAAGAGCGCAACCCTCATGCCCAAGCCCATCGCGGGTGAGGCAGGCAGCGGTATGCACGTGCATATGCTCCTTCTTAAAAACGGCGAGCCCATCTTCTCGGACGATAACGGCTATTCGCATTTGAGCGAGACTGCCCATTACTTCATCGGCGGTCTTCTGAAGCACATCGGCTCGCTCTGTGCCATCTCCAACCCCTCTACCAACTCCTTCAAGCGCCTCATTCCCGGCTTTGAGGCACCCGTTACCGTCGGCTACGCAACCTCAAACCGCAGCGCGGTCATCCGTATTCCCGCTTATGCGAAGCAGCCGAAGGAGCGCCGCTTTGAGATCCGCAACCCCGACGCGACCTGCAACCCCTACTTCTGCTACGCCGCCCTCCTTATGGCAGGTCTTGACGGCGTAAAGAACAAGATCGATCCTCATGCAAACGGCTGGGGTCCCTACGACTTCAACCTTTATAACCTGCCCGAAGAGGAAAAGAAGAAGCTTCAGGGTCTGCCCACCTCGCTTGACGCGGCGCTTGATGCTCTGGAGGCGGACCACGACTATCTCACCGCAGGCGGTGTATTCCCCGAGGAGCTGATCAAAAACTTTATCAAGACCAAGCGCGAAGAATGCCGCGAAATTTCCAAGATTCCCCACCCCGTGGAATTTGAAAAATACTATAATCTTTAATCTTTGATCGAAGGGGGACACTCGTCCCCCTTTTTGCGATGCAAGTATACAAAAAACAAGAAAGGTCGCCGTCATGAAGCGCGTATTTTCCTACCTATTCCCCTTCCGCTACCGTATGGCGGCAGGCTTCCTCATTAAGGTGCTCGGTACGGTTGCGGAGCTTCTTTTGCCCGTCGTGCTGACCCATATTTTAAAAACGGTCGTCGCAAGCGAGGATATTACGCAGGTGCTTTTATGGGGCACGCTGATGCTCGTTTTCGCCATTATCGCCTGTGCCTTCAACATCATTGCCAACCGTATGGCGGCAACGGTGGGACAGCGGTTCTCCGAGGCGCTTCGCCGAGACCTCTTCTACCGTACCCTCACGCTTGACACGCGGCAAACGGATGCCTTCACCATCCCCTCGCTCGAATCCCGCATCACTACCGACACCTACCACGTACATAACTTCGTGATGATGATCCAACGCATGGGTGTCCGCGCTCCCATTCTGTTGCTCGGCGGCGTCGTGATCACACTCTTGATGGACGCCACCTTGGCACTCGTAATGATCGCCGTTATGCCCATCATCTTCATCACCGTATACGCCCTCTCCCGTCTCGGCGTCCGTCTTTACGGCAGGGTACAGACCTCGGTCGACGGACTCGTACGCATTCTGCGCGAGGACTACGGCGGTATGCGAGTGATCAAAGCCCTGTCAAAGGAAAATCACGAGAAAGAGCGCTTTGAAATTGCCAACCAACAGTTGTCAAAAAACGAGCAAACTGCCAGTTTTATTATGAGTGGCACACATCCCGTGATGACACTCCTTATGAACTGCGGTATCGCCGCCGTTACCGCCCTTGCCGCCATCCGCGTGGCGAAAAACAGCTCTGACGCCGAAACGGTGGTGGCGTTCATGCAATATTTCACCCTTATTTCCATGGCACTTATGGCAGTCTCGCGTATGTTCGTGATGTTCAGCAAGTGCTCAGCCTCCGCCCGCCGTATTTCCGAGGTGCTGGCTGCCCCCTACGAAATTTTGCCAGATGCCGAGGGCGAGAATGGAAAGACGGACGATTTCATCACCGTAGAAAACCTCACCTTCAGCTACGCGGGACGCAAAAACGATTTGGAAAACATCAACATCTCCCTTCCCTACGGTGTCTCCTTTGGCATCATCGGCGGCACGGGAAGCGGTAAAAGCACCCTTATCAAGCTTCTGTTACGATTTTACGACGCAACGGAAGGAGAAATTTTCTTCCGCGGCAAAAGCATTCGCTCCTACACGCGCGAGGAGATCGCCCCCTTCGTGGGTGTCGCTCATCAAAAGGACTTTCTCTACGCCGACACCGTGTTTGAAAACGTCTGCTTCGGGCGAGATCTCACAAAAGACGACGTGGAAGCAGCGCTTCGTATCGCCCAAGCGGCGGACTTCGTCCACGCCCTCCCCGAGGGACTTGATACTCGGCTCTCGACGGGCGGCACCAACCTCTCGGGCGGACAGCGCCAAAGGCTTCTTATCGCGCGTGCCGTCGCGGGCATCCCACCCTTGCTGATACTTGACGACGCCTCCTCGGCACTTGACTATAAAACGGACGCGGCTCTGCGCGCCGCCCTCCGCGAGCTCGGAGATGCTATGACTACGATCACGGTGGCACAGCGCGTCAGCTCGGTCATGTCTTGCGATAAGATCCTCGTCCTCGACGACGGACGCGCCGTTGGCTACGGCACCCACGCGGAGCTGATGGAGAATTGCCCCATCTACCGCGAGATCAGCGATTCGCA
Source organism: Oscillospiraceae bacterium (assembly GCA_015064745.1). Lineage (GTDB taxonomy): Bacteria > Bacillota > Clostridia > Oscillospirales > CAG-272 > UBA1740. The sequence continues at coordinate 34,780 of SVRR01000004.1, forward strand.
GATGGGAGGTGCTCTCTTTGAATAAAGGCTTTTCACCCATGGGCGGAAGAGGCGGCTTTGCCCCCACCGACAACGGTAAAGCCCCCGAAACGGAAACGAAAAAAGACTACAAAGGACTCTTCAAGCGTCTTTCGGGATACGTGATGCGTGAATGGCACCTGTTTTTTCTTGCCATTCTCTTAACCTTCCTTTCCAACCAGCTCGCTCTGCTCGGTCCCCTCTATTCGGGCTCTGCCATTGACGCTATCGTTGCCGAGGGGGGCGTTGACTTCCCCACCGTTTGGGACAACATCTTTAAAATGCTGTCCTGCTACGTCCTTTCCGCCGTCCTTTCTTACCTGCTTGCCCTTTTAATGGTCAAGCTCAGCCAACGCATCATTCGCACCATGCGTAAAGAGTTGTTTACAAAAATCTCAAAGCTTCCCATCCCCTTCTTTGACAAAAACGCGGTAGGCGATATCGTCAGCCGTATGTCCTACGACATTGACACGATAAACAGCTCCCTCTCGCACGACCTCGTACAGGTTATGACCAGCTTATATACCGTTATCGGCTCCGCCATCTTTATGCTGCGCATCTCCAAGCCGATGATGCTCATTTTCGTCGTAACCGTCCCCATCACGATCTTCTTCACCCGCTACCGTACGAGAAAGGTTCGCCCCATGTTCAGGGAGCGCTCCAAGCGTCTCGGAGAGCTGAACGGCTACGCGGAGGAAATGCTTTCGGGTCAGCACACCATCCGCACCTACGGACGGGAGAAGACGATCTCGGAAAGCTTTAACGGACACAACGCGGAGGCGATGCAAGCCACCTACCGTGCCGAATATTTCGGCGGTACTCTGGGTCCGTCCGTCAACTTCATCAACAATCTCTCTATCGTTCTCGTTACCGTGCTGGGCGGCATTCTCTATATGTATTCGCAAAGCGGCGCGATCATGGCAGGCACCGCATTCTTCATCACCCTCGGCGGTGTCGCGCAGTTCGTGCAATATTCACGCAAATTTGCGGGACCTATCAACGAGTTTGCCAACATTTTACACGAGTTTCAATCCGCCTTCTCGGCGGCAGAGCGTGTCTTTCGCGTGCTTGACGAACCGATCGAAACCCCCGACGCCGAGGACGCCGTCACGCTGGAAAAGGTACGCGGCGAGGTAGAGTTTGAACACGTAACCTTCTCCTACATTCCCGAAAAGCCCGTCTTAAAGGACTTCACACTCCACGTCAAGGCGGGGCAAACGGTCGCCATCGTCGGACCGACGGGTGCGGGCAAAACGACCGTTATCAATCTTTTGATGCGCTTTTACGACCCCGTTTCCGGTGAGATCCGCATCGACGGGCATCCCCTAAAAGACATCACGCGCGAAAGCTTGCGCCGTGCCTTCACCATGGTGTTGCAGGATACGTGGCTCTTTTACGGAAGCGTATACGATAACATCGTCTACGGCAAGGAAAACGCCACGCGCGAGGAAGTCAAGAAAGCGGCGCGCCGTGCGCGCATCGACAGCTTCATCGAGGGACTTCCCGACGGCTACGACACCCTCATCACCGACGACGGCGTCAATATCTCCAAGGGGCAAAAGCAGCTCATCACCATTGCGCGCGCCATGCTCTCCGACGCCCCCATGCTCATCCTAGACGAGGCGACGAGCAACGTCGACTCCCGCACCGAGAAAAAAATTGCGGCGGCAATGGACGCTCTCATGCGTGAGCGTACCTGCTTCGTCGTCGCCCACCGCCTCTCCACGATCGAAAACGCCGACCTTATCCTCGTGTTGCGTGACGGAACGATCACCGAATCGGGCACGCACGGAGAGCTTCTTTCGCTTGGCGGCTTCTACGCATCTCTCTACAATTCCCAGTTTAAGTAGTTTGTTTTCAAAAAAGAAAATCTCTCTTTTCACCCCCTTGTATTGACAAGGGGGTGAAATTATTGTATAATAATGTCACAAAAAGAATAAAACGCCGTGCATCGGGGCAAACGCTCCGTTGTCGCATCTTTTTTGAGATGCGGGGGTGAGGAAACGCGGGGTGGATCCGCGACAACAGCCATTGCCGTGATCGGGCGTACGCCCGTCAGTCGGAATGCTTACCGCACGACGCCCGAAAAAGACTCCTTGGGCAAGCGGGGGAGATGTGGGACGAGGGGAGAGGATAGCTCCCTTTTTCGTCGCACCCCGAAGGAGGGGTGCTTTTTCTTTTGTCCTTTTTGAAAATCATGCACGACGTGCAAAAAGGAGCTTTGAAATGACAAAAACTCTTCGCGTTTTATCCCTGTTTCTCGCCGTTCTTTTTCTTGCCTTTTCCTTTGTAGGATGCCGCAAGGAATTCGACCCCACCGATTTTTGGGAAATTTCCTCCATCAGAGAGGATACTACGTTCGGCGAAGGCGAGCACACCCTTGCCATCACCGTAACCATGGGCGAAAAAAGCATTCTTCTCACCATCAAGACGGATGCCGCCACTGTCAAGGACGCTCTTGCCGAGCATGATCTGATCCACGGTGAACAGCAATCCATGGGCTTTATGATGACCACCCTCATCGGCATATCCGCCGAGTATGAGCGCGACGGCGCCTATTGGGCGTTCTATCAAAACGGCGAGTATATGATGACGGGCATCGATTCTACTCCCATAACAGGTGACGCCGCCTATGAATTCGTCTACACCCTTGCATCGTAAGGGTCTTCCCGCACGGGAGCTTGTGATCTTTGCCATGCTCGGTGCGCTCATGGCGATCTCCGACGTTTTGATGGAGGCGCTCCCCAACATCCACCTTCTCGGCATGTTTATTGCCGCCTTCACTCTCACGTACGGTGTAAAAGCCCTCTTTCCCATCTACGTTTACGTCCTTCTTATCGGTCTTTGGGGCGGATTTTCCATGTGGTGGATTCCCTATCTCTATCTTTGGATGCTGTTATGGGGACTCGTCATGCTCGTCCCCAAGCGCCTACCGCGCGCCCCCTTATTCCTTCTCGTCCATATCGCAGTCACCCTGCACGGGCTTCTCTTCGGTGCGCTTTACGCCCCCGTGCAGGCTTTGATGCTCGGGCTCGATTGGAAGGGGATGCTCGCTTGGATCGCTGCGGGGCTCACCTTTGATATTCTCCACGCGGCAGGCAATTTCGCCTTTGGCTTTTTTATCTATCCCCTAACGGTGCTGCTTGAAAAGCTCACCTACGGAAAAAGCCACTTCGCTAAATAAAAGAAAAGAGCTTTTCTCTCGCGAGAAAAGCTCTTTTTTGCAAATACTTCTTTGCTTTATTCAAGACAAACGATCTCATATCCCGTGATTTCGGGAAGCGTCACCGTGGTGTAGCCGTCTTTTACGCAGAGGGGGAACGCTTCATCGGTATAAAGACTTTTCGCCGTCTTATACTCGCCCTTAACAGAAACGGCTCTTCCCGCAGGGAGCACGGTATGCTCTTCGACCGAGCCGCCCTCACCGCGATTTTCGGGATAGGTGACCTTTAAGCAAAGAAGCTTGTAGTCACCGCCGCAAAGAACCGTCGCGCGCGAGGTGATGGGAAGCCTCTCGGCACGGATCAGCTTTTCGGGAAGAAGCACCGCAAGGAGCTTGCCGACAAGCGCGCGGTGTCCTCTGGATAGCGTCTTGCGGAAGGCGGAGAAGATGGGGAATGCCACGTGCGCGACGTTACCCGCCTTGTTGACAAGTGCCGCCGCATACCCCGTCGCATTCTTCGGCGGGGTGTAGAAATACCAGTGGCTGCCGTCGTAATCGCGGTTAAAGTAGGTAGTAATATGCTCGGCATAAACGGTGTCGCCCTCGCACGCCCACAAAAGACCGCTTCTCTCGTACGCCTCGTAGCGCATGGGAGCAAGCCCCGCCGTGTCAAAATTCATCTTGTAATAGTTGACCTCGGTCGCGTCCTCGCCCTCGTAAATGAAATCCCACGCGGAATGGGCAAAGCCGTCCCCCGCGGGGGTGAGCCCCGATGTGCCTGACGAAAGCACCTTGCCTCCCTTGGCAAGATAAGCGTCAAGCTTCTTTGTGAGCGCACCGTCCACGCGAATGCCGTCGGGCAGAATGATAAGGGAGTAGCCCGAAAAATCATCTTCCGCGGACAGAATATTGTAGGTGTATTTCAGCTCGGACAAGATACGCGCCGCCCCCTCGTGGGAAGTGCCCGCCGTACCGTCGGCACTGAGGATAGCGATCTCGGCAAGATAATCCGCGCCCTCGGTCCATTTTTCTATTCTTTCCATCTCACCGTAAATTTCGGCAATGTCGCGGTAAATACCCTCTTCGCAGATCTCGGCGGGGTGCAAATGGTCGCCGAGCGTCGTGCCGCAGCCGTTCATGATCGCCTCAAAAAAGTCGTTTTCCACCGAGGCTTTTCCCTTGTAGCCGCCGAAGTCGCCCCAATCGTAGCCAAAGCGACCGTTCATATACAAGCGTCCGCGGTAAAGACCGCGCAAAAGCGCCGCCTGTGCGGGGAAATAGTCGTAGCCCATGTTGGAGGCAAGGCAGGCGGTCTCCCCGTGGGTGTTGAGGTCGCGCGCCGCGCGAAGCGGAAGCCCCTTGAAGTAAAGATATTTGTTTTCGGGCACGAGCGCGCGAATGCGCTCGGCAAAGTCGCGTGCCGCCCACGCGGCAAAGGCGCTGATATCGTTGTCACTTGCGATATCCATACCGCGCTTTTTCATCTCGGCAAGGCAGCGAGGACAAGCGCAATCGCGCGGCGAAATGCCGTCTAAAAAGAGTCCGTCAACGCCGAGCGCAAGCACCTCCTTGACCTCCTCTAACACGTGGTCGACGTACGGACCGAAAAAGCAGGGCTGGCGGAACCAGTTTGCGCCCGCGCGGTAATTGTAGACGGTGCCGTCTCGCTCCATACGCGCATAATCGGGACGAAGACGCAAGAGCTCGTGGTGAAGCCCCACGTGAATATAGCCGATAACACCGATGCCGCGCTTATGACAGGCGCGCACCGTATCGCCGAGCATATCCCCCTTTAAGCCCTCGTAGGGAAAGCCGATCTCTGTCGGGTAATAGGAAAAGCCGACGTTACATCTGGCGAACATATTGATAAAGGCGACGTGGGAATCCTTCAAACGCGCGGCAAAGGCCTCCGCGTCAAAGCGCTCACCGAAATCGTCGATCTTCGGCATGGTGTGAAAATCAAAATGCACGACGCGCGTCATAGGCTTTAACATATCATTTTTCCTCCGTTTTGTTGCTTTGGCGGAACTGCTTTGGCGTTTCGCCCGTCATTTTTTTAAAAAACCTCGTGAAATAGTGGATGCTTTCAAAATTCATTTCCTCGGCAATTTGGGTAAAGGTCTTGCCCGAAGAAAGAATTTTCTCCTTGGCGCGCTCTACCTTCTTTTCGTTGACGAAGGCAATGAGCGTCTTCCCCGTTTCTCTTTTAAATTCGCGGCAAAGCGTCGCGCGGTTGGTCTTAAACAGAAACGCCAGCTCGTCGATGGTCATGCGCTCCAGATAGTTTTGGCTGACGTACGCCACGACCTCGTGGATAAGCGCAGGTGTCTCCGCCTTCTCCTCCGTACCGTCCGCCGTGCGGTATTCGCGCAAAAGGAGCAAAAGAAAGCTCTCAAGCGACAGTCTGAGCATCTGCTCCGCGCCCAGCGGCTGATGTCTTTTCTTCTTCATGTCATACACGGGGGTGTTATAGGGGGGCTTGAAAACATTTCTCCCCTCCTTGACGATCTCGGCAAGACGCTTAATGGCGGCATCCCCCAGTGTCAAGGGAGAAGCCGAGAAGCAGTCGATGAGTGACGACGAGCATTCAAAGCCGATAATGATGACCGAGGGCTCTGTGCCCTCCGCGCAGGTGAGGGAATGCTCCTCGCTTGCCCTGTGGATGATCATTTGATTTTTCCCAAGCTCCCCCGAATAATGCTCGGAGGAAATGCGGAGCTTGCCCGCATTGACAAAGACCAGCTCGTAAAACGGATGCCTTTCTCCCTCCGTCGTAAAGTCGTTGTCAAAAGCGAAAAAATGCAAATTGACGATCCCCGTCACCGATAACGTATCGTATAGCCTTTTGGTTACGTATTCCATGTCTCTATTATACACCCTTCCTTCTTCGCTGTCAATAAAAAAATTTACGAAAGTGCAAAAAATATTGACGATTATGCAAATACAAATAAAAAAAAGGCTTGTATAATAATAGTAGATATCAATTTTAACAAAGGAGATTTGTTATGAGCACGAGAGTTTGTATCCCCGAATCCGAGTACCAAGAAAGAGTCCAAAGAGCCGCAAAGCTCCTCCGCGAAAAGAACCTTGACGTTATGATCGTTTGCTCCACCGAGAGCGACTACGCAAACGCAAGATACTTCTCCGGCTTCTGGCCCGTATTTGAGCGCGCGGGCGTTGCCATCTCCGCGAACGGCGATGCTTGCCAGCTTGTCGGTCCCGAGTCCGCCATCTTCGCAAAGGATTACGGTAAGATGGATAAGCTTTTTGTCCTTCTCGAATACCGCGAGTCCGCTGATCCCGCATATCCCGAGCTGAAGCCCGATACCTTCAACGACGCATTCAAGGCGATCGGCGTTACCGGCAAGAAGATCCGCATCGGTATCGGTAGCTACGTTGAGTGCACCCTTCCCGTTTACGAGGGTCTGAAGAACGCATATCCCGAAGCAGAGATCGTATTCTGCCCCGAGATCATGGTTGCTCTGCGCAAGATCAAGTCCGAGAACGAGATCGCTTGCCTTAAAGAAGGCTTCCGCATCATCGAAAAGGCAACCGACGCCGTTATCGCAGCCCTCAAGCCCGGTGTTACCGAGCTTCAGATGGTCGGTATCGCACAGCAGAAGATCTACGAGCTGGGTGCTGAGTATGAGGGTCTTCCCATGTACGTATTCAGCGAGGCTTCTACCCGCCACGCAATCAGCCGTTCCACCTACAAGACCATCGGCGCAAACGATATCGTTCAGCTGAACCTCTCCGCTAAGATCGACGGTTACTCCCCCTCCATCGGTCTTCCCGTTTGCATGGGCAAGCTGGAAGGCGAGCGCCGCGACTACGTTCAGTTCTGCCTTGATATGCACAACTGGACCGAGAAGCAGCTGAAGGCAGGCGTTCTCGCAAGCAGCGTTGCTAAGGAATTCCTCCAGAAGTTCAACGATGCAGGCTACGGCCACGCATACACCTACGGTCCCTGCCACGGTACCGGTATGATCGAGGTTGAGGCTCCTTGGATGGAGACCAGCTCCGAATACATTCTCGAAGAGAACATGACCTTCCAGATCGATACCTTCATCTCCGCTCCTACCTTCGGTTGCCGTTGGGAGAAGGGCGTTGCGATCCGCAAGGACGGCGTAGAGAACTACACCAACTACATCAACGAGCACGGCATCATCGAGCTCGGCTTCTAAAACGGGGACGCCTTTTGGCACAACCGAAAACCAAAGAGAGCGTCTTCGGACGCTCTCTTTTCCTTCTAATAAACAAATAGGAATTGACAAAAAGCAAAACGAATGGTATACTATAAATAGTACGGACGCACTCGCCCCTTTTCTATGCTTGGAGGAATTTGAAAATGAGTATCAAAAAAAATCGCCACACCTTAAATAAGGGGTGGAAATATTTTGACGTGATGCACATGGATCGGCGTGTTGCGCGAATTTATGAAAGCGGCAAGTGCACGGTAAACTTTCCCTCCTTTATGCCCTACAATCTTTATTTTGAGAAAGGGGAGGACACCGAGACCTGTGTAAACAATCTGAGCAACTTTTATTATTGGTGCGCGTCAAGAGTTCTCACCTTAGATAGAAAGTACGCGAAGGAAATACTAAACAGCATAGGCGCGATCCAAGCCTGCACCGACAGAGAGCGCGCCGCGATCGCCATCTCTTATCGGGCGCTCAGCCTCATAGACGTATACTGGGTGAGAGCAAGGGGAGACGAAAAAACCTTCAAGGAGATCAGCTTATACGATCATTCGCTTTCTACCGCCTTCGTGGATGTCAGCTTAAAGGGAAAAGCGCTGACTGTGGCAAATACCGAGCTGATCAAATCGCAGGACCAGGCGGGAGATATCGGTACCCCCGGCGTCGCCCCCAAGGCATGGATCCGCAAGGGAGACACCTTTTATCTGTTGAAGGACGGCGACGAACGCGATGTAAGTGCCGAGCTTCTCGCCTCCAAGATCGTTTCCTGCTTTGACGTGGCGCACGTGTGTTACGAGGAAGCGGTGTTTGACGACATGCGGGTCTCCCGGTGTGAGATCATCACATCGAAGGCAAGGAGCATCGTCCCCATCGAGTATTTTGAAATTTACTGCGCGAATCGCGGTAAGAGGGTATTAGATCTCGTTTTGAAGAAGGACAGCTACGCCTACTATATGATGAACATCCTTGATTATCTTATCGGTAATACGGACAGGCACTGGGGCAACTGGGGCTTTGTCGTGGATAACGCAACCAACAAGCCCTTAAAGCTATATCCCTTGATGGACTTCAATAAGGCATTCACTTCCTACGAAACCGTGGAGGGCGCGCGCGTCCAAACGACAACCGCCCGCATGTCGCAAAGGATGGCAGCCATAGACGCCGTGAAAACGGTCGGGCTGAATCAAATAAAGGAGATCGACCCCGCATGGTTTGATGACCCTAAAATCGCCGAGATGTTTTTTGCAAGACTTGCGCTCTTAAAAGAGCAAGCCTAGATTGCCTTCTCAATAAAACCGAGCACCTGTGGGTGCTCGGTTTTATTTTTTCTCCCCAAAAGCTAAATAAGACTTCATAACCCGACTTGGCTTTTATGTTAGTAGGAATTCACAATGCTTAGCCTAAACCTTTTGGAAATAGACATTCGGTACACGGCTCAACACTTTCCATTTGATTCATCTTGATAATAATTTGTTTTATCAAGCAATTTGAATATCGGTTTGTATATCAGTGGAGTTATAAAAACAACCTTCAAAGTACTAAGGATGATTGCAAAAGAATAATCTGTAACTTCATAACTCTCTCTTATTTCTACTTGAATCGTTCCATACGTTATTCCGTTACAGATTGAGCAACACCGATAACCGCTAGCTTTAACTTGATACAATCCTCTCGGAATTCTAGACCGACTTAAATATCGACATCCGGCCGAATGATAACAATCCCCCGTCTTGGTAATATAGACACACGGTTGCTCTTCATATGAAGTACGATATTCCGTTCTGATTTTATCCTCATAAGTGAATGATATAGAGAATATGACAAGAATAATAGGCAGGATAATAACCAAATGCTTTAAGATTTTTTCATTGAACTACGCCCCTTTACGCCGTTATAACTTCATTATACCAAAGCTTCATATGTTTTTCAACACTTTTAAGAAGTTATAAAGGCGCACATTGAAAGTTTACATATATTACAATGGTTATGAAGTTAAAAATGCGGAGGTTGTTCAATGACAATCAATGATGCCGTTGCCATAAGAACCTTGCACTTAATGAGGCAAAAGAATATAACGCAATATCGTCTAGAGCAGGATTCGGGTATTTTACACGGCTCAATGGATAGAATCCTTCAAAGTAAAAATAAGACGGTGACATTTACAACGATATATCGCCTTGCCCGCGGTTTTCATATGACGATCTATGAGTTTTTAGATGACGATATTTTTCGCAGAAATGATATTGAACTAGACTAAATAAAGAAACCGAGCACCTGTGGGCACTCTTCAGCAGCTTACTGAAAAGCTTCGTTATCGCGCGTGCCCACAGGTGCTCGGTTTTGTTTTTTTGCAAAAACCCTTGCTTTTTCGCTCACTATCGTTTAAAATAAAGGTAGTATTTGAATTACATGCAGAGGAACACGCTATGAAGCTCGGTGTTTTGACCAATCTGTTCGGCTCGCTTCCTTTAGAAGAAGCACTTGTTAAATTTGAAAAGCTCGGCATTGAGGCTGTGGAGATCGGTTGCGGCGGATATCCCGGCCGCGACCACGCAGACCCCAAGGCTTTGCTTGCCGACGACGCAAAGCTCGCGGAATTTAAGGACGCGCTTGCCCGTCACAACATGGCACTTGCCTGCCTTTCCTGCCACGGCAACGCCGTGCATCCCGATCCCGCCGTCGCAAAGTCCTTTGACGACGATTTTCACGATGCCGTTCTGCTTGCGGAAAAGCTGGGCATTGATACCATCGTCACCTTCTCGGGCTGTCCCGGCGGCTCGCCCGAGGACAAAACGCCTAACTGGGTCACCTGCCCTTGGCCGAACGACTTTGGCAAGATCCTCGATTATCAGTGGAACGAGGTCCTGATTCCCTATTGGAAGAAGACCGCCGCGTTTGCCGCGGAGCACGGCGTCACCAAGATCGCCTTTGAGATGCACCCCGGCTTCTGCGTTTACAATCCCGAAACCCTGCTCCGTCTGCGTGCCGCCGTCGGTGACGCGATCGGCGCGAACTTTGACCCCTCGCACCTCATTTGGCAGGGTATCGACCCCGTTGCCGCCATTCGTGCGCTTAAAGGCGCGATCTATCACTTCCACGCAAAGGACACCAAGGTTGACCCCTACAATACCGCCGTCAACGGCGTGCTTGACACCAAGCCCTTCGGTAATGAGATCGGTCGCTCTTGGATCTTCCGTTCGGTCGGCTACGGTCACGGCATCGAATTTTGGCGCGACATCATTTCCAATCTCCGCCTTGTCGGCTACGATAAGGTCATGTCCATTGAGCACGAGGATTCTCTCATGAACCAGGAGGAGGGTCTTGCCCACGCCGCTAAATTCCTGAAGGATTCCATCATCGCCGAGCCTCGCCCCAGTGAAATGCGTTGGTTTTAACCCGCACATCGCGCGGCTTTTTCCCGAAAACTGACTTTACTTTACGGAGCGCCCCCTGCGCTCCGTCTTTTAAGGAAAAATATGCAAAGACTTCGTTACTTTTCAGCCTTTGAATGGTGTCTTATTCTATTCTCCTATACCGCCATTCTTTTAACCTTTTTTCTCTTTGACGGTGTGGAATATTTCAAGCTTGCCTCCTCCCTCATCGGTATTGCCGCCCTCGTCTTTTCGGCAAAGGGCAACCCGATGGGACCTCTTTTGATGATCCTCTTTGCCCTCGCCTACGGTGTGATCTCCTTTTCGTTCGCCTATTACGGCGAGGTGATCACCTACCTCGGTATGTCGCTTCCCATGTCGGTTTGGGCGTTTGTCTCTTGGTTTCGCCATCCGTCAAGCAAGGGTCACGCGGAAACGGCAGTGGGTGCTGTACACGCAAAGGAATGGGGACGCATCCTGCTCTACACGGCGGGCGTCACCGTCAGCTTTTACTTTATCCTCTCGGCGCTTGATACCCCAAACATTATCCCATCTACCTTCTCGGTCAGCACCTCCTTTGCCGCCGCCTATCTTACGGCACGCCGAAGCCCCTACTTCGCACTTGCCTACGCCTTGAACGATGTCGTTTTGATCGTTTTATGGGTGCTTGCCACGATCGCCGATATCGGTTATCTGTCGGTCACCGCTTGCTTTACCGTCTTTCTCATCAACGACCTTTACAGCTTCTTTAATTGGCGCCGTATGTCAAAACGGCAAAGCGAGCAACCCTAAAAAGCAAACAACGCGTTACCTTTAAAAGAAAAAACGGTGAAAAACACCGTTTTTTCTTTCTTTTTTCCAAACTTGTTGACATTACAACATCTTTGTGCTATAATACTTGTTGTAAATACAACTTTCAAAAATAATTTAGGAGTTGCCATGGAAGAGCGTTTTGAAACCTTTACCGCACTTGTGACGGGCATTTCACGCGCCATCCGCAGGATCAAAAACGAGGAAATGGTGGAATTTCACCTGAAAGGTCCGCACGTTTCCTGCTTATACTATCTGTATAAGGAAGACGTATTGACTGCCAAGGAGCTGTGCGACCTCTGCGAGGAGGACAAAGCAAATATGTCCCGCGCGCTGGACTTTCTCGAAAAAAACGGCTATATTCTTTGCAAGACCCAAGCGGGACGGCGCTACCGCGCCGCGCTCAGCCTGACCGACGAGGGAAAGAAGGTGGGCGCACACATCGCCGCACGCATTGACCGCGTGCTTCTTGCCGCGAGCGAGGGGGTCAGCGAAAGTGACCGCCGCACGCTTTACGAATGTCTTACGAAAATCAACGACAACCTCAATCGGGTTTGTCATACCTACCAAGAAAAAAGCAACTGAAAGGTATTTCGCCATGAGAAACGATGTTCTTCATAAAAAACTCACCTTTGCCAACGTACGTGAGCTTGTGGAATGGAGTGCCGAGACGCACGGCGAAAAGCCGGCGTTCTCCTATCGCCCGAATCCGCACAAAAGCGAGACCGTTACGCGCTCCTTTACCGAGCTGCGCGACGACGTGCGCGCCCTCGCCTCCGAGATGCTCTCGATGGGCTGTCACGGAAAGCACTGCGCCCTTATCGGTAAATTTTCCTACGAGTGGACGGTCGTTTACTTTGCCGCGCTCTCCATCGGTGCCGTGCTCGTCCCTCTTGACCGCGACTGGGCGGCAGAGGATCTTGCGGATACGGTGAAAAAGGCAGACGCCGCGTTTCTTTTCACCGACGAGGATATTGCCGAGAAAACAGCCGTCATTGCGAAAACGGTAAAGCTCTCGGAGGCACCCGTCTTTTTACAGGCAAAGGCGGAAAAGAACGCGCTGCGCGACCGTATAGAGGCAGGCAGAGCTAAATTTGCCACCCATCCCGAAAATTATTTTGAGGCGCGTATCAGCCCCGAAAAGCTTTCCCTGCTCGTCTTTACCTCGGGCACGACAGGCAAGGGCAAGGGCGTTATGCTTTCGCAAAACGCCGTTCTCGCCGACCTCACGGCAGTCATTCCCTATATTGATTTCGGCAAAAAAACGGTAGGCGTTCTTCCGCCGCACCACACCTACGGCTCGTCGGTCATGCTGATCGGCCACGTCATCATCGGTGCTGAGGTGTATATCTCGGCAGGCATTCGCTACGTGGTAAAGGAATTGAAGGAGCAAGCCCCGGAGCATCTCGTGCTAGTCCCTCTCTATCTTGAAACCTTCTACCGTAAAATTCAAGCAACGCTCAAGGAGCAAGGCAAGGAAGAGCTCGTCCGCCGTATGATCAAGATCTCAAACGGTATGCGCCGCGCGGGCATCGACGCGCGCGCCAAATTTTTCGGTGCTATCCGCGCCGCCTTTGGCGGCAAGGTCAAGACCATTATTTCGGGCGGCGCTCCCATCAACCCCGAGATTCTTGCCTTCTTTGAAGCCATCGGCATTTCCACCCTCAACGGCTACGGCATCACCGAATGCGCCCCCATCGTGGCAGTCAACCGTTCGATGAACGTCGTCCCCGGCAGCGTCGGCAACGTCCTTGATATCAATACCGTGAAAATTCGTGAGCCCAACGAGGACGGTGAGGGCGAAATTTGCGTCAAGGGACAAAACATCATGCTCGGCTACTATAAGGACGAAAAGGCGACCGAGGAAGCCTTCGACGCGGACGGCTACTTTAAAACGGGTGACTACGGCAAGCTCACTGACGACGGCGTGCTGTATATCACGGGCAGAAAGAAAAACCTCATCATTCTCTCCAACGGCAAAAACGTCTATCCCGAGGAGATCGAAAACGCCCTTATCGCCACGCCGGGTGTCCTTGACATCGTCGTTTACGAGGGACAAAGCAAAAGAGGCATTTCGAACAACGCCATCGTCGCCGAGATCTATCCCGACCGTGAGTTTTTCGAGAAAAACGAGATCGAGGATATCGGGGCGCACTTTAAGGGCTATATCGACGCCTACAACAAAACGGCTGTCCCCTACAAAAAGATCGGCATCTTAAAGGTGCGTGACGAGGAGTTCCCCAAAAACACCCTTCGCAAGATCATGCGCTTTAAGATCGATATGACCATTGATTAAATCGAAAAAACGCACGCCTCACGGCGTGCGTTTTTTGCGGTATTTTAACGGTGGGTCTTTCGGGAGACAACTACCCCTAAACACATTGAGGGCGCAGAGATCAAGGGAATCGAAGTAGCGCTTGATCACCCAAAAACAAGGAATAACAGAAGATGCCTAAAGCGGATTTTCGTTACGAAAATCCGCTTTATTCTATAATTTACGAAAACGCGCTCTTTGAAACGATAAAGAGGGGCGCAACCGTCATATCAGAGGACGTCAAGGACGCCTTCGTCGCCGCCATAGAGCGCGAGACCTGTCCCGACGCCAAAAGCGGCCTCGCCGCAACGCTCCAAAGCATGGAAATGTCGGCAAAACGCCAAAACCCGCTTTGCGTGGATACGGGCTGGCCGATCTTCTATTTCAAGGTCGGAAACAAGTGTGAGCTGGAAGGGGGCTTTATGGCGCTAGAAGAGAGTGCGAGACGAGCAGTTGCCAAAGCAACCAAGCTCGGCTATCTGCGCGCTACCATGAAGCACCCCTTAACGGGCTATGACCCCGGCAACAACATCGGCATGAACATTCCCGACTTCACCTACCAATTTGTCGAAGGGGACGGCATTGAGATCTCCTACGCGGCAAAGGGCGGCGGAAGCGAATGCTTCGGCGGCACGGCAAACGTCGCGGCAAACCTCGCCAAGGAGGCGGCTTGCCTGCGAACGGTCGGCTCGCATCATCCCGATCCCATGTTCCGAAAGATCGAAGAAGATCTGTATGAAGCCTTAAACAGCCTTGATATCGGCATTTTGGGCGCAGGCGGAAGCACCTCGGTGCTCGCCGTCAACGTGGAATATGCTTACACCCATATCGCAGGCATTGCGTGCGCTACCAGCACCAACTGCATGGTCGCAAGACGCGCGTCCACACGCATCTGCGCCGACGGAAGAACGGAAGTCATGAAGAGCCCCATGTGGTTCGGAGACCGCTAATTTTAAAACAGTAATTTACATATGGAGTGAATTATGGCAACACATTACTTGACATCCCCTCTGACAGAGGAGGACGTACGAAAGCTTAAACTCGGCGACACCGTCTATATCAGCGGCAACGCCTTTACCTGTCGCTCAAGATTGCAAAAGCATGTTTTTGATGAAGGACACACCCTTCCCTTTTCCACCGAGGACAGAAATTTGCTGATCCATAACGGTCCCATCGTCATCAAGGAGGATGGCAAATGGCGGCTCGTCTCCTTCATGCCCACCTCCAGCATCCGCTTTGAAAAATGGGGCGCCGACAGCGTATCCAAATGGGGACTGCGCATGATCGTGGGCAAAACGACCATGGGTGAAAAAACGGCGCAAATGATGAAGAAATGCGGTTGCGTCCACGTCTCTCCGCGTTCGGTGAGCCCTAATCTTTGGATCGACGCCATTGAGGTCGAGGAAGTCTATCTCTTCGACGAGCTGGGCAGCATTGAAGCGGCGTGGTTCTTCAAGATGAAGGATCTCGGACCCTTTATCGTAGACATTGACGCCGAGGGCAACAACTATTTTGACGCTCTTGACCCCGTCATCGCAGAGAAAAAAGAAAAAGCGCTCAAAGCACTCGGCATCGACAAGGATTTTGAATTTACAAAGCTTTATTAAAAGCAAAACCGCACGGCGTTCGCCGTGCGGTTTCTTATATCATAAATTTGCCTCAAAAACAAGCTTTGCTACGGGGCATGGCACGCGGCGGCAGAAGCTTCGCCCCTTGCCGTTGTGTTTTATCATATGTCAATAATTCTTTGTATTTTCCTTGATGAATTGCAAGGGCGAAGTCCCACAGACCTTTTTGAACGTCTTGCTAAAATGATAGATATCCGAAAAATGGAGCATTTCGGCGATCTCACCAATGGAGAGCTGCTCATCGGAAAGGAGTAGCTGCTTTGCCTTTTCAATACGGTATCTTTGCCGAAAATTTTGGGGAGACTCTCCGCTGTATTCTTGAAACAGACGGCGGAAATAGCACTCACTGAGATCGCATCGCTTTGCGATTTCGGAAAGGCTAAGATCACTGTTGCCCTCCAAAAGCTCAATGCCGGGGCGGATGCGGGAATATCGGCTCTTGGTCGCATTTCTTCTCTGCTTTCCGCAAACGGCGGCGATGATCTTATAGATGACCGCCGTAGCTTCGGGAATGCAAACAACGTTCTTTTCAAACTCCGCGGCAAGCGCGTCAAGGTCCATCGCAAAGGAGGGACGTATTTGATTTATACAAACAAAGGGGCGGTCGGCGGGAAGAATATCCTCTCCCTCTCGGTCGGTCATTTGGAAATGCACCACCACCGTATCCTCGCAGCCGTCGTTGGTATCTAAAAAATCAATACGGTATTCGGTACCCTTGGCCATATAGGTGAGCTGATTTTGCTCAATATCAAGCATTTTACCGTCCGCCATCGTAAGCCGTCCGCGACAGTTCTTGAACCATAAAAGAGTATGCGATATCTTAGGCTTTCCAAAAGCATCGTATACGTTCGCGCGATTTTTCCAATTCTGTGTTTTCGCCATCGGCTCGCTGATAAAAAACTCGGCATTGTAAAGCTTCTCAAACGGAATCCTCTTCATAGAGCACCTCACCTTCTTCTCTTCTCGTCCATTATAGCATATTTTTTTAAAAAAAGTATCGTTTTTTACAAAAAAAGTTTTTTTTTTACATTTACAAATCCAAACCTTTATGTTAACATTAAGGTTGGAAACAAAATTTAAAACAAAGACAAGGAGAAACATCATGCAATACCAGATGAACGAATTTTTGTTTGCCATGATCCTCACAGAGCTTGAGGATGCCGTAGGCAAGGAAAATTGCTCAACCCGCACAATCGACAAGGTCACCCATAGCGTAGACTACTATTGGCTGTCGCGCATGTGGGCGGACCGCGGTTGCCGCATGCCCGAGGCTGACATCATCGTTTGCCCCGAAAATGCCGAAGAGGTCTCTAAGGTCCTCAAGATCGCCAACTACTACAAGCTCCCCGTAACCACTTGGGGTGCAGGCGGCGGCACGCAGGGCGGTGCGATCGCCGTTTGCGGCGGTATCATCGTCGACACCAAGAGAATGAACAAGATCTATGAGGTCAACACCGAGGGCATGTACATCGAGTGCGGCACAGGTGCCATCTACAAGCACATCGAGTGGGCGGCAAACGAGGTTGGTAAGGCAACCATGCACTATCCCTCCTCTCTCACCTGCTCCACCGTCGGCGGATTCCTTGCGCACAGAGGTATCGGTGTCGTATCCACCAAGTACGGCAAGATCGACGACATGGTGCTTCAAATGGAGGTCGTTCTTCCCAACGGCGATATTATCTACACCTCTCCCGCACCCAAGCATGCAGCGGGTCCCGACCTCAACCAGATCTTCATCGGCTCGGAGGGTACGCTCGGCATCATCACCAAGGCACAGATCCGCATCTTCGATCAGCCTGAGGAAAGACGCTTCCGCGGCTTCCTTTTCCAGGATATGCATGCCGCATTCGTGGCTTCGCGCGAGCTTTTGCAGAAGTTTAAGCCCTCTGTCATGCGTCTGTACGACGAGGCGGAGACCGCTTCTCTCATCAAAAAGATCGTCGGCGTTGCGCGCAAAGGCGCATTTATGAACGTCGCCATCGAGGGTTGCCGTGAGCTGGTCGAGGTTGAAGAAAAGCTTTTGCTCTCCACCTTTGCAAAGTACGGTGCCGAGGACCTCGGCAGTGAGTATGGCGAGAAGTGGTGGAAGGAAAAGATCACCTTCTTCTATCCCGGTCACATGATGGATATCCCCCAGATGTTCGGTACGATGGATACCATCGCCCCCTACGACAAAATTGAAAAAATCTATTGGGCAATGAAAAACGCCATCGAAACGAACTACCCTCAGGCAAAATTCATCGCTCACTTCTCACACTGGTACGAATGGGGCTCCATGATCTACGACCGCTTCATCGTAGAGGGTAAGGACGTTCCCCAGGATCCCGTTGAAGCGCTTCGCCTGCACCAGGCAATCTGGACCTGCGGTGTTCGCGCGGCACTCGCCAACGGCGGCGTGGTCAACGACCACCACGGTGTCGGCATCAAGCTCGGCCGTCTCATGAAGGAGCAATACGGCTCTGCCATGCAGGTCTTTGAGGGTCTTAAAAAGCAGCTTGACCCCAACGGCATCATGAATCCCTTTAAGCTCGGTCTTTAATTAGGAGGTAGTCACCATGAATTTATCTGAAAAATGCAAAGCACACGTTGAATCCTGCCGTTTTTGCTGGATGTGCCACCATATCTGCCCCATCGGTAACGCAACGGGACAGGAAAGAAGCACCCCTCGCGGACGCGCACTGGGCATTTCTCTCGTCCAGCGAGAAGCGATCGGACTTGAAGAGATCATGGATAACGTTTACGAATGCGCCCTTTGCGGTGCTTGCGTATACGATTGCACCACGGGATGGGACCCCGTATTGTTCACGAAGGAGACCCGTCTTGCGGCGGCTCTCGATGGCAAGACCCCCGCTTACATCATGGCACTCGTTGAAAAGTGCCTTACTACGGGAAATGCCTACGGCAAGACCGCGCTTTGCTCCACCTTGACAGAAGCTATCAACGCACACGCCGAAAAGACCGACACCCTGCTCTATCTCGGTGCGGATGCACGCTATGCCGCTTGCACGCAGGCAGTCAAGGCGATCCGTGTGCTTGAAAAGGCAGGCGTCCCCTTCACCGTCCTTCTTGATGAGGCTCCTTCGGGCGCACAGCTTGACTTCCTCATCGGCGCGGCAAACGAAACGCGTGAAGCTATGGCTGCCGCCGCAAAGCAGATGGATGCGTACAAAACGGTCGTCTTCTACGATCCCAACGACGCGAAGCTCTTCAAGCAGACCGCGAAAGAATACGGCGTAGAAACCGCCGCCTCCCTTTCCACCTACACCGCATTCCTCGCCGCGCTCGTCAAGGACGGCAAGCTTGCCGCCAAGAAGGGCGACAAAACGGTCGTTTTCCAAGATCCCTTCCAGCTTGCGCGCGATCTTGAAGAGACCGAGGAAGCAAGAAGCGTCATTTCCGCCTTCGCCGAGCTTCACGAGATGCACCTGAACCGTGGCGAAACGGTTTGGGCAGGCAACACCTTAATGGCAGAATACATCCCCGACGTCATTCGCCTCGTGGCGAAGAGAAGAATCCTCAACGCCAAGAGCCTTGGTGAGAACGTCATCGTGACCGCTTCTCCCTCTGAGTACGTTTCTCTCAAAGCGGTCGCCGAGGATGTGGAAATCCTTTCCATCGAAGACCTCATTCTTGCATAAGGGGGTATCGCCATGTTAGTTACCTTAAAGCAGATCATCGCGCTTGCGGAAGAAAAGAGCTTTTGCATCCCCGCGTTTAACGTTTACAACATGGAGAGCGTCATGGGCGTGATCTATGCCGCGGAGGAGTTGAAGGCTCCCGTCATTCTCCAAGTCTATCCTCGCTTGATCAATCAAGGCACCGCCGACTACCTTGCCCCCATCGTGCTTGAAGCGGCAAAGCGTGCCTCCGTCCCTGTTTGCTTCCATCTTGACCACGGTCCCACCGAGATCGAGGTGCAGAGATCTCTGTATCTCGGCGCTACCGGCATCATGATCGACGGCTCAACGCACTCCTACGAGGAAAACGTCGCGCTCACCCGTCATATCGTAGAGCTTTGCGAGGCGCTCAACATCGGCTGTGAAGGCGAGATCGGTCACGTCGGAAGTGTCAACGACGACGTGATGGATGAACTGACCGATCCCGATGAAGCGGCAGACTTCGCAAAGAAGACGGGCGTTACCTGCCTTGCCGTTTTGGTTGGCAATGCGCACGGTCATTACAAAAAGCCCCCCAAGATCGACATTGATAGAATCAAAGCCATTCGTGAAAAATCGGGCGGCGTTCCCCTCGTGCTTCACGGCGGCTCGGGCATTCCCGACGAAACGGTGCGCGAGGCGATCAAGGCAGGCATCCGTAAAATGAACATCGGCACCGACGTGTGCTGTGCCTTCTCGGACAGTGCGCTCGCAAGCTTAAACGATCCCAAGAGAAGTCTTGCCATCGACCTCTTTATGAAGCCGGTGATCGAGAGCATCAAGGAGCTTGCGCTCTCCAAGATCCGCTTGACGGGTGCTGAGGGAAAGGCATAACTATGGCAAAGATCGTTGGAATCGGCGCCTGCGTCGCCGATACGCTTTACACCATCCAGGCATACCCCAAGGAGGACACCAAAACGCGCGCCCTCTCCTCCAAATGCGCAGGGGGCGGCCCTTGCGCGACAGGTCTGGTCGCGGCAAGCAAGCTGTCGGAAAGCACCGCCTACATCGGCGTGCTTTCGAGCGACGCAAACGGCGCTTTCTTGAAAAAGGATTTCGAAAAATACGGCGTTAGCACTGAATATATCAAGCTGCTTGACGGCTACCGATCCTTTGCCTCGGTCATCTGGCTATGTGCCGACACGACCGCGCGCACCTGCGTTTTTGACAGAGGCGATCTTCCCGCGCTTTCGCTTGACGAGGCACAAAAGCGCGCCATCTGTGACGCTGACATCTTAATGGTGGACGGCAATGAGATGGATGCGGCTTTGGAGGGCGCAAGGATCGCGCGGGCAAACGGCACGCGCGTGCTTTACGACTGCGGTGGGCTTTACGACCGCGTCGGTGAGCTTTTGGCGCTGACCGATATCATGATCCCCTCTGAGGAATTTGCTCTCGGTCATACGGGAGAAAAAACGGCAGAGGACGCCGCACGTGTCCTCTTCGAGCGCTATTCCCCCGCCGTTGTGGTCATCACGCAGGGAAAGCGCGGCGGCATTCTCTTTGACGGCAAGAATGCCGTAAGTTATCCCATTTATCCTGCCGAGGTGGTGGACTCCAACGGCTCGGGTGACGTCTTTCACGGCGCGTTTGCCGCAGGACTTGCCAAGGGCTTTGACTTTATCACCTGTTGTCACTTTTCAAGTGCTGTATCCGCCCTCAAATGTATGGGCGTTGGTGCGCGAGAGAGCGTTCCCGACTTTGATACGGTCAAAAATTATATGAAGGAGAACGGCTATGAGCTTTAAAAAGACCTACACCCCCAAAAAGGGATATACCCCCATTTCCCAGATCGGCAAATGCACGCTTGAGCGTCTTGAATTCGGCATCATTATGTTGGATGCGGGCGAAAAGCTTACCTTCCACACGGAGGATAAAGAAACGGCGTTCATCATGCTTGAGGGGCACGTCAACGTCTATGTAAACGGCGAAAAGTGGGAAAATGTCGGCAACCGTGCCACCGTTTTTGAGAACCGCCGCGCTGAGAGCTTCTATATGCCCATCGAGCAAACGCTTGAAATCGAAGCGATCGACAAGATCAAGATCGCCGTTTGCGCAACCCCCGTCAAGGAAAAGACCGAACCTCAGCTGTTGCGCGAGGATCACGTCGTTTTGAAGATGTTGGGCGATGTTCCCTTCCAAAGAGAGACCAGCTTCATCATTGACGGCTCGACCAACGCCAAGGTGTTGACCATCGGCGAATCCTATCCTCAAAACGGCAACTGGGCAGGCTTTCCTCCCCACAAGCACGATGAAGATAATATGCCCGTAGAATGTATCGCCGAGGAAATTTATTACTTCCTCTTCAATCCCGAACAGGGCTTTGCCGTACAGTGCCTTTACACCGAGGACGGCGAGATCGACGAGGCGTACCGTGTAAAGAGCGACGAGCTGGTTGAATTTCCGCGCGGCTATCACTCCACCGTCGCCGCACCCGCCTACGAATGCTATTTCCTTTGGCTGATGGCAGGCGACTACCAGGGCTTTAACCGCAAAAACGACCCCGACCACGACTGGTTTTTGAAGGCGTAAAGCCAAGCTAAGAGGATAGTATGAAATATTTACTTGGCATAGATTTCGGAGGCGGCTCCTCCAAAGCAACGCTCCTTGATACAAACGGAACGATCGTCGCCGAAAACACGGTAGAATATCCGACGCTGTATCCCGAAAGCCACGCCTGTGAGCAATCGCCCGACGATTGGATCGCGTCCCTGACGAAAAATACGCAAGCCCTCCTCCAAAAAAGCGGCGTTTCTCCCTCCGCGATCCTTGCCGTTGCCATTGACTCCGCAACACACACCTTCCTTCCCACCGATGGCGATATGAAGCCGCTTCGCAACGCCGTCCACTGGACGGATAGCCGTAGCCGCAAGCAGGCGGAATATTTGCGTGAACGCTTCGGCGATGAGATCTTTGTTAAGACCTTCCATCGCCCCGACACCATCTGGACACTTCCGCAACTATTATGGCTCGGTGAAAAAGAACCGGAAAATGTAAAGAAAACACGTCATATTTTCTTTGAGAAGGATTACATCCGATACTTTTTAACGGGTGTCTTCTGCACCGACTATATTGAAGCGGAGGGCAGCATGCTCTTCGACTGTCGAAAAATGTGCTGGGACGAAGCTCTTTGCGCTCTTGCGGGCATCGACGTATCGGTGCTTCCTCCCATCGTTGCTCCTACGGACACCGTAGGCAAGGTTACGAAGGAAGCCGCGCGCTTAACGGGGCTCTCGGAAGGAACTCCCGTCATTTCTGGTACAACAGACACCTGCATGGAAATATTTGCTTCCGGTGCCGTTTCCCCCGGGGACATGACCGTCAAGCTGGCAACGGCGGGCAGGATTTGTGTCATTACGGAGGAGCCGCACCCCGACCGACACCTTGTGAACTATTCACACGTCGCAGAGGGGCTTTGGTATCCCGGCACCGCCACGAAATCGGCGGCTGCAAGCTATCGCTGGTATCGCGATACACTTGGATTGGAAAGCTACGCGACGCTTGACGGCGGCGCTTCCGAGATCGCCGTAGGGGCGGACGGGCTTTTGTTCCATCCCTATTTAAACGGTGAGCTGACCCCATATGCCGACCCTATGCTTTGCGGCAGCTTCACCGGCATCCGCGCGACACACACAAAAGCGCACTTCACGCGCGCGGTGCTTGAAGGTGTCTCCCTCTCGCTCCTCGATTCCAAGCGTTACTTAGATTCGCTGGGTATTCCGCACAAGGATGCCGCCACTCTCATCGGCGGCGGAGCCAAGGGCGGTCTCTGGTCGCAGATCACCGCAGACGTATTGGGGATTTCCCTCACCGTCACCGAAAGCAGCGATTCCTCTCTCGGCTCTGCCATGCTCGCAGGTGTTGCCATGGGCGTGTTTGCCGACCCGCAGGATGCTGTCAAAAAGTGCATCAAGCCCATAAAGGTGATCACCCCCAATCCCGCAAACACCGAAAAATACGCCAAAATCTTTGAAAAATACAAAAAGATCCACGATGCCCTTGCGCCCATATACGGTGAAGAGGCATGAGGATCGTCGTATGCGTCCGTCAAGGACTTGACGGCGAATTAAACCCCTTCGATGCCTCGGCATACGAAGCGGCGCTCCGCATAAAAGAGGCAGAAGTCATTCTCTTAAGCATGGCACCGCCATCTGCGGGAGAATTCCTGCTCTCCTTAACACGCCTTGGCGCGCGCCGTGCCGTCCTTCTTACGGATAAGGCATTTGCGGGTGCCGATACGCTGGCAACGGCGTACACCCTTTCACTTGCCGTAAAACAGCTTTCCCCCGACCTCGTTTTCTGCGGAAGACAAACGCTCGTCGGGGATACGGCACAAACGGGCACGATGCTCGCAACCCTTTTAAACTACTCTTTCATCACGGGTGTTATGAGCATCGACGAGGTGAAAAGCGACAGCATCACCGTCACAACGCGCGCGTCGGAAACGGTAACGCTCCCCCGCCCCGCTCTCATCACGGTAGAGAGGATCCATACCCTGCGTTTTCCCGGCATCTTTTCGCGTCCGGGAAGCCTCGAAACGTTGGATGCCGCCGCCCTCGGCGCGGACGTTGCGCGTTGCGGACTTGTAGGCTCACCCACAAGAGTGCTTGCCACGCGCGAGAACGCTTCGGGCAAGCGGAAATGCAAATGGATTGGATTTGAGGAGCTTGAAAAGACCGTGGCGCAAGCGCGTGTAAAGCAAAAAGAGCAGCTCGCCGCCGTCGCCTCCGAAAAAACGCTTGCGTGCGTCATCTCAGTGGGTGAAGAGGCAAAAGAGATGGCGTCACTCGTGTCGAAGAACGTCAAGATCATCCAAAAAACGGATGCAGATACGATCGTGCGCGTTATAAGGGAAAGCGATCCCGACGCCGTAATCTTTGCTTCCGACGAATGGAGCAAGCGTGCGGCGGCAACCGTCGCCGCCAAGCTCTCCCTTGGTCTGTGTGCCGATTGCACACACCTTGAAAGTGACGGAGAGAGGCTTTTCATGTACCGTCCCGCCCTTTCGGGAAGTATCATCGCAAAGATCGCCAGCAATACCCGTCCCGCGATGGCAACCGTCCGAACCCAAAGCGATTCCTCGGACGTTATCCTCACCGTCGGCTATGGCGCGAAGGGTGCGCTTGACAAGGTAAAGGCGCTTGCGACCCACTTAAACGCCGAGCTTGGCGCCACGCGAAAGGCAGTGGACAACGAGCTTTTGCCCTACGCGTATCAGGTCGGACTTACGGGAAAAACGGTGGCACCCCCCGTCTATATCGCCGTTGGCGTTTCGGGTGCTGTGCATCACATCGTCGGTATGCAAAACGCGGGTACCGTCATTGCCATCAACAAGGATAAGGATGCGCCCATCTTCGAATATGCGGACTACGGCATCCTTGCTGACATTGAAGATGTCCTTTAAATACCCATTCTTTTTTTGAGATTTCCGTTTTTCATCTTGACAAACGAAAACGGGTGTGTTATAATGCTATTTGTTCGGGAATTCCCCGAGCACATAGCATATCGAGGTGTAGCGCAGCTGGTAGCGCGCTTGGTTCGGGACCAAGAGGCCGCAGGTTCAAATCCTGTCACTTCGACCAAAAGACCGCAAATCCCCCGTATGGGAGGTTTGCGGTCTTTCTTTTTGGTCGAAGCGGATTTGAACCTGCGGTCTCTTTTTCCTCCCGAACCACTTCGGGAGCAAGGGTCCCCGAAGAAAAAACGATTGATAATCGTTTTTTCGAGGAGGTAACTGAAATAAGGAGAAATGAAGCAAATCTGTGATTTGCGCGCATTTCGACTATATTTCAGGAAGGGCGACCATCGTATTTGTCCCGCACCTTTCCCGTTTTCCGCTGTATACTCTCCTGTCACTTCGACCAAAAGACCGCAAATAGCCCGACACGTGCTGATTGCAGATAAAGCCCTCCCAGCTATTGTCCGAGGGACAAGCGACCACCGTCTCGAAACCAAGATCGCGGAAAAACTTCGGACTTTCGGGTCTGTGCCCATAATAATTCCAGTCAAATATAGCAACGCGGCGGTCGATATACTCGCAAAGATACTGATCCCACCAGATCATATCGTCCCAAATAGCGGGGGTGATGCCCTCACCAAGAAGATTTTCGCAGATTTTTGCCAAGAACTTGGCATAGGGGACCTTCATCTTTCCACAATGCCACCTCGCAAAATTTTTACACCCACATTATAGCAAACATAGGTAAATTTGTAAATAGCACAAAGAAAAAAGGCAGGTTTCCCTGCCTTTTTGCGATTATTTTGCCTTGATAAGCCCTACGAGCTTGCAAAGCTCCATGATCACGAGGGGAGCGAAGATCAGCCCAAGCGCGATAAGGTAAAGCTTTGCCGAAAGGACTTCCAGCCCAAAGAGCACACCAAGGGGAGTAAACAGCACGAGCGACATCAGCACGACCGCGGCAAGCGTCGCAAGGTTGACGTACTTATTGCCAAACACACCGATCTTAAAGACCGAGCGATCGGTACGCATGTTATAGGTATGCACCGCTTGGGAAAGCGCCAAAACCATAAACGCCATCGTTCTGCCCGAGGCAAGAGGGTCGCTGCCCGCGGGGGGACACACACGCCAACCGAAATAAAAGCCGACAAGCGAGAGAATGGCGAACATAAGTCCTTGTAAAACGATGCGAACACCAAGCCCGCCTGCGAAGATGCCCTCATCCTTGGGCTTGGGCTTTCTATCCATGATATCCTTTTCGATAGGCTCCATACCGAGAGCCACGGCAGGCAGACTGTCGCCCACAAGATTGATCCATAAAAGATGCATCGAAAGGAAGGGGGTGACGTGCCATACCATCATGGAGAAGAAGACGGCAATGACCTCGCTGATATTCGTGCCGAGAAGGAAGCCTATAACCTTCTTGAGGTTGGCGTAAATACTGCGTCCCTCCTTTACCGCATCCACGATGGTGGCAAAGTTGTCGTCCGTCAGCGTCATATCCGACGCGCCCTTGGCGACGTCCGTACCCGTAATGCCCATCGCGCAGCCAATATCGGCAGCCTTTAAGGCGGGCGCGTCGTTGACACCGTCGCCCGTCATGGAAACGACTTGTCCGCGTCTTTGCCAAGCCTTAACGATACGGATCTTATTTTCGGGAGATACACGCGCGTAAACGGAAATTTTTTCTACGCTCTCGTCAAGCTCCTTGTCCGTCATCGCGTCAAGCTCCGCACCCGTGATCGCCATGTCGCCCTCAATGAAAATACCGATCTCCTTGGCAATCGCGGCGGCAGTCACCACGTGGTCGCCCGTGATCATCACGGGCTTAATGCCCGCACGGCGGCAAACGGCAACCGCCGCCTTCGCTTCGGGACGCGGCGGGTCGATCATGCCGACAAGCCCCATAAAGGAGAGGCCGTTTTCAAGCTCCTCGGAGGTAGGCTCGTCCGGAAGCTCATCAATTTCCTTATAGGCAACCGCAAGCACACGAAGTGCCTCACGGCTCATTTCCTCGGTAATTTGCTTTGCTTTATCAAGGTCACCCGACGTACAGCGACTTGCCATCATATCGAATGCGCCCTTGACGATAACGATCTTCTTGCCGCCAATCTCGTTGACCGTCGACATCAGCTTTCTGTCGGAGTCAAAGGGAAGCTCGGCAAGGCGAGGATGCTTTTCATTGAGGACGTCCTTTTCGTCGCCCATCTTGTGAGAAGCAACGACGATTGCCGTCTCGGTCGGGTCGCCGATATGCGTCTCTCCCGCCTCGGTAAATGTAACGCTTCCGTTACAACAGAGCGTCGCGTAAGCAAGCAACGTCCGAATTTTATCCGTGCTGTCTTTCGAAACGGTCTCCACGCCTTCCGCCCCATCCGCGTACGCGCGTGTCAGCGTCATACGGTTTTGGGTCAAAGTACCCGTTTTGTCCGAGCAAATGACCGACGCGCCGCCCAGCGTCTCTACCGCAGGCAAGCGACGGATCAGAGCGTTCTTTTTCACCATGCGCTGTACGCCGATGGAAAGTACGACGGTCACGACGACGGGAAGCCCCTCGGGAATCGCGGAAACGGCAAGCGATACCGCGATCATGAATATCTCCATAGGAGGAATGTCGTTTAAAAGCCCCACGACGAAGACCACGGCGCAAGCCGCGAGCGCTACGATGCCAAGATACTTGCCAAGCTGGGCAAGCTTTTTCTGCAAGGGCGTCTGGGTGTCGCTCTCGCCGTTCAAAAGGTCTGCAATCTTACCCATCTCGGCGTCCATACCGATGGCGGTCACGACGGCGGTCGCCGTTCCGTAGGTAATACTGCAACCCGAAAAAACCATGTTGGTACGGTCGCCAATGGGTGCGTTGGGAGCAACGACGGCGTCGGCGTCCTTCTCACTTGGCACAGATTCGCCCGTCAGCGCCGCTTCCTCGGATTTGAGGCTCACGCTTTCAAGAAGACGCGCGTCGGCAGGCACAAAATCACCCGCCTCCAAGCGAATGATATCCCCCGGCACGAGAAGGGCGGCATCAATGATCTGCTCACGCCCGTCACGAATCACGCGCGCGTGGGGCGCGGACATGCTTTGGAGCGCGTTTAACGCCTTTTCCGCCTTGCTTTCCTGCATCACGCCCATCACGGCGTTCACAACGACGATAAAGACGATAAGACTCGGCTCGAAAAATTCCTTCGGATTGCCCTCGTAAATCGCAATGACAAACGAGATTGCCGCCGCGACGAGGAGAATGAGGATCATTACGTCCTTAAACTGTGCAAGGAATCTCTCAAAAAAGCTCTTTTTCTTTTTGCCTTCCAGTTTGTTTTCGCCAAAGCGCGCTCTGAGTGCTGTGACCTCTTCTGTGGAAAGACCTTTCCGTATGTCCGGGATCTCGGTCGTTACACCCGTCTCCGTACTGTGAGATGACATGGTTTGTTAATTTCCTCCGATTTTTTTAAAACTCTACCTTGCGGTAGTTCCAGTATTTTACCACATTTTATGGGAAAAATCAATGTTTTTTCCTAAAAATTCACTTAGGCTTAACACGGAATACCGTTTTTAAAAAAAAGAGACACTTTGGCATCTCGATAAAGGAACAATTTTCAAAAAAATAACAGACCTCGATCCTCATACGAAAATCAAGGTCTGTCTGCAACGGAATATAAAATTTTTATTTTTCTATGTTACCCTCTGCGGTGTTGCGCTCGATGAGGGCTTTGGAAAACGCCCAAATCTTTTCCGAACCAAGCCTTCCCGGCTCTTGTCGCTTGATTACCTGCGCCATTTTGACACCGTGTGAGCGCCAATCTCTGCCGCCCGTCGCGTCGTTGAGAAGCAAGGGCTGGAGGCTGTCCATCGTACGCACGATATGTGCTTCGGGGGTTTGTTGCGCCTCGTATTCCTCAAACAGCGCGCGCAAGGCGTCCCTTTGATCGTCGGGCAGAAGCCCGAAGATACGGTCGGCGGCCTTGGCTTCTCTTTCGGCTTGCGTCTTCTTCGCCTCTTCGTCGTAGGCGTAGGTGTCCCCTGCGTCGATCTCCACGACGTCGTGAATGAGCGCCATCATCATTGCCTTGGCAAGATCAAACGGCTCGTTGGCGTACTCGCGCAAAAGATATAGCATTACCGCCATATGCCAAGCATGCTCGGCATCGTTTTCCCGTCTTGAAAAATCGGAAAGATGCGTTTGGCGTAAAATATTCTTTTCCTTGTCAAGCTCCAGAATAAAATCGAGTTGCTTTTGAAAACGCTCGTCCATTCTTTATCACGCAACCTCGACGACACCGTTCGCCTTCACGGTGACGGTCATGCCATCCTTGACGTAGGCAAGAAACTCGTCGCCAAGCGAATCCACGACAGGCATGCTAACGCCCTCTACCCAAACGTCGGCAAGCACCGCGCCCGCCGCCGCCAGCGAATCAATATGCCCCGAAAACAGCATACAAGCGGGATTTTTCTCCATGGCGCACGCGCAATAAAGCACAAGCCCGCCCGTCGTCGAGCCGATGGTCTGCGGCAAGCAAAGTGCCTTGCCGAT
The DNA here is from genome assembly GCA_015064745.1 of Oscillospiraceae bacterium. GTDB lineage: Bacteria > Bacillota > Clostridia > Oscillospirales > CAG-272 > UBA1740. Next base: position 63,925 of record SVRR01000004.1, read on the forward strand.
GAGAGGCTTCCCGTGCAGCTCCTTATTGTTTTGGTCGCCGCACTTGACCTCCTTGTCGCCGAACTGAAGCGCCATCTGCAAAGACGCCAGTGTATTGAAGCCCTGGGTGGTCACAACAGCCGCTGCTGTTACTTCACCGGGGGTGATCACTCTTCCTTGGAACTCTCTCATCTTACTTTCCTCCCTTCGTGATGGCAGAAAGAATTTCGTCATCGGTATAGTATCTCGCGCTCGTATAGGTACGAAGCTTGTTCGACGAGGTGATGACAGGCATCTTCTTGCAAAGCGGATTGTTCATGTACATGAGAGGACAGATGTACGAGGTGACAACACCGGTTGCCGCAAGACGCGCGGCGTATTCCGTCTTGTCAAACGCCTCCAAGACGCCGGGGGCGGCAGTAAACACGGTGGGAATGCACACCTTTTTCTTACCGACCTGTTCGAGTGCGACTTCCAGCCGTTCCGTCCAATCGACAAGCTGAGCAAGAGAAAGATGGGGACACCCGATAAAGCAAAGCTTCGGCTTTGCGTCTGGATTTTTCCAAACAACGGGGTATTCGTTCTTCACCCGTTCAAGCTCAGCGTCGTCAATGATGTATTCTCTCGCACCCTCGACGATCAAGGATTCCCCAAGCTCCTTCGCTTCGGGGGTAAGATTTGCAATGTGGTAAAGACCGACCGCGCCGTTCGAGGCGGTTGCCGCGCCGAAATCCTTCAAGTAAGAGCAAGCCGCGTCGTCAAGCTCGTTCCCCAGCCACGCGTCAAGCCCTACAACGTAAGGCACGTCCTCCATGACCTTCATGCCGATGGCAGAGCCGAGAAGCTGTGCCTCCGGCTTTTTGGTCGTTTGCACCTTGACGACCCACGTCGCGCGTCTGCCCTCATCGGTGAGAAGTCCGAAATAGGGCACGTAGCCAACAATAGAGCCCATGATATCAATGATGCCCGAATTGCGATTGCATCTTGCGCCGAGCACCGAGTTCGCGTAAACGACAGCGCTGGACTCTGCCCAAGAAAGCACGTCTCCCTTCGCGGGCTTATTGCCTACCTCATCCATATAGCAGGTACAGGTAAAGGCGTTTTTATCCATAAGCCCCAATTTTTCAAGCTGTTCCTCGTAAAAGCCCTGCTTGGTATACATAAATTTGTTAAAAACGAAGTTCTGCAAGAAGTTCGCAGGGACATTTTTATCGAGAGGACGGGGGTCAACCGAGAATTTTTGCTCCGACGACACTCCCGCGTCAAGAAGCTTTTGCATCAAGTCATATACAGGCGACATGACCTTAAGGCCGAACGAGGTCACAAGATGGTTGTATTTCGAGCTTACAGGCACCAGCTTCTCCGCCTCAAACGCTTCGCCGTACATCACGAGCGTCTTCATTACCTTAGCAAGCGTTTCGCCCTTTTCACCGTCAAGGATCGCCTGCTGTTCTTTTGTAAGAATCATTTTTGTAATCCTTTCTTTACATTAAAAGATTTTCGCGAGAAAGTCTTTCAGAGCTTCATTGCCACGTCCCACGCGCCCCAAATGACCGAGCGGAGATTGCCCACCTTGTCGGCGTCTCCAATAACGTGAACATGTCTTCCCGCCTTGAACGCGGGTGCGGGATTGTAGCCGATCGACAGAATGACCGAATCGGCATCCACCGAGAAGATCTTCCCTTCCTTATCCTTTAAAACAACTCCCTCATCGGTGATCTCGGAGAGTGCCGTTTCAAGGTACACGGGAATCTTGTTGGTCTTAAAGAAATCGCGCAGATAGCTTGTGTTGGCAAGACAGATGCCCTTGGTCGTCACAAGATCGTCCTGCATCTCAACGATGACGGGCTTCTTCCCCTGCAAACATAGCTCGTAGGCGATCTCGCATCCGGTAAGGCCGCCGCCAATGACGGCAACTCTTTCGCCCACAGCCTTCTTACCAAGCAGGAAGTCTACCGCTTCGATGGCAGTCTCAGCACCCTTGACGGGAAGCCGCTTTGCCACAGCGCCCGTTGCCACGATCACCTCGTCCGCGTCGAGCGAGCGAATGTCGGTCACGGCAGTATTCAGCTTGACCTCAATGGGATGCTTCGAAAGCTCGCGGATGTACCATGCGATAAGCGCACGGTCCTTTTCCTTAAAGGAGGGAGCCGCCGCCGCGACAAAGACACCGCCGAGCGTGTCCGTCTTCTCGTACAGGGTAACGCTGTGTCCCCTCTTGGCGCAGAGGATCGCCGCTTCCATACCGCCGATACCGCCGCCGATGACGGCGATCTTTTTCTGCTTTTTGGCGGGAGCAACGTAATACTTCTTCGATTGCATCGTTTCGGGATTGAGCGCACAGCGCGCAAGACCCATCGTGTCGGAGAGGTCCTGGGTGTTTGCGTGACCTTTGGAGGAGGAGAAGTTAAAGCAACCGCTGTGACAGCAAATACAGGGCTTGATATCTTCGAGTCTGTCCTCGATCAGCTTTGTCACCCATGCAGGGTCTGTGAGGAACTGACGGGCAATACCCACGCCGTCGATCTTACCGTCGGCAACCGCACGTGCGCCCACCTCGGGGTCCATTCTTCCCGCGCAAACGACGGGAATGGTAACGAATTTCTTGATATGCGCAACGTCGTCAAGGTTGCAGTTTTCCGGCATGTACATCGGCGGATGCGCCCAATACCAAGAGTCGTAGGTACCGTTGTCGGCGTTGAGCATATCATAGCCCGCGTCCTCTAAATACTTGGCGGCACGCTCGGACTCCTCCATTGCGCGGCCTACCTCAGTATATTCCTCACCCGGCATTGCGCCCTCGCAAAAGCCCTTCATCTTGGACTCAACCGAGTAGCGAAGCGATACGGGATAGTCTTCTCCGCACGCCTCCTTGATCGCCTTTACGACCTCCGTGGCAAAGCGATAACGGTTTTCAAAGCTGCCTCCGTAATCGTCGGTACGCTTATTAAAGAATTCTATGGCAAACTGGTCTAAAAGATATCCCTCGTGGACCGCGTGGACCTCTACGCCGTCTACACCCGCGTCACGGCAGAGCTTTGCCGTCTTGGAAAACGCCTCTATGATCTCATGGATCTGCTCCACCGTCATTTCGGGGCACTCTATGTCGTGCGCCCAGCGCGCGGGCTGAGGGCTGGGGCATGCCAGCTCATGCGAGGTATCGATAATGGGCTTGATAAGCGCGCGGGTAAATCTATTCTTGTGCAACGGCGCTACCAGCTCGGTAATCGCCCACGAGCGTCCCATACCTGCCGTCAACTGAATAAAGAGCTTTGCGCCCGTCTTATGGATCTCTTCCATAAAGACCTTCAATTCCTCAAACATCTTGGGATTTTGCCAAAGCCACTTGCCCCAGAAGGTATCACGCAGGGGCGCGATGCCGGGAATGATCAGACCAACGTTGTTTTGCGCTCTCTCAAGAAACAGCTTTGCCGCCTCCTTGTCGAAATGGCATCCCGTCAATTCAAACCAACCGAAAAGGGACGTGCCGCCCATCGGGCACATCACGATGCGGTTTTTGATCTCTACGTTGCCGATCCTCCAAGGGGTAAACAGAGCCTCGTATTTTTGATCTATCGTACTCAAAACATTTTCTCCCTTCTGTACTTTGTGTTGCGTTTTCTTGCACCGCAAGAGCAAAACGCTCCACCTGTTGAAATTACAACATCTGTTTATATTTTAACACACATTCTAAAAAAAGTCAAGGCGGTGACCTCAGCCACCGCCACTAATACAGCGTTTTTATTCTTCAATATCGTTGAAATACTCTCTGTCAAAGAATTCCTTTAAGGTAATTCCCACACCCTCGCAAAAACGCTTAATGGTGATAACCTTGGAACATTTGGTCCGCCCTTTGTACAGATCATAAATCGCAGACGGCGACATCCCGCCCTTTAAGGAAGCGTCACAAATATTAAGAGCTTTTTCGCTACAAATCTCATCAATGCGTTTTGTAATTGCATCGTTTAGCTTCACTCCCCCACCCCCTGCTTCAGCGTTTTCGTGGAACTCCACAACAATTATATGATGTTTTCTCCTTTTTATCTCGTGGAATTCCACGAAAAGCAGTGCGAAGTACTGCTCATCACGCCCTACATTACAGAATCCCATCAAAAAAAGCTAAACGAGGACCCACAAATCAAGGCCCTATATGATGCTATCATTTATCCTCCGCTTGAAAGTGTTCCCCTCCGTTACGCTATTTCAAGGCGCAATGAATGGATGATAGAGCAAGCCGATTTGGTCATAGCCTTTGTTACACACACCTTTGGCGGAGCACACAAAGCACTCTCTTTCGCACAGAGGAAGAAAAAGAAAATTATAAATTTATCCGATTAATAAAAATCCACCCGCTATGCGGGTGGATTTTTATTTATAAAGACGCAATATATTTTTCGGCAAAATAGGCAGCCGTCGCGCCGTCGGCGGTTGCCGTCACGATCTGGCGGAAGGGCTTGGCGCGGACGTCACCTGCCGCAAACACACCCGGCACACTCGTTTCGGTATCCTCTCCCGCTACGATATAGCCGTATTCATCCATAGCAAGCTGACCTAGGAAAAGACCCGTTTCGGGACGGCGACCAATACTGATGAACAATCCGTCAAGCAAAAGCGTCTCCTTTTGTTCCGTATCGCGATGGGAGAGCGTAACACCCGTTAACCGTTCGTCGGATAACAGCTCGACGACCTCGCTGTTCCACTTGAACGCCACATTTTCAGCGTTTTTCAGTTTTTCATGGTACACGCGCTCCGCGCGGAGCGTGTCACGGCGGTGGATGATATAAACCTTTTTCGCAAGCTTCGAAAGAAGGAGCGCATCCGAAACAGCAGAATTTCCGCCCCCAACAACACCGACCGTCTTTCCCTTGAAAAACATGCCGTCACAGGAGGCACAGTAGCCAACGCCCCGTCCCACGAGAGACGCTTCCTCTGCAAGCCCAAGATGCTTATGCGTCGCCCCCGTTGCGATAATGACGGCATGGGCAAAATACTCTCCCGCATCCGTCACGATGCGCTTCGGCACCTCGCCGAGCGCCACGGAAAGCACCTCCGTGCGCACCGTTTCCGCGCCGAATCGCTCCGCCCCCTCTTGCATACGCGCGCCAAGGGTAAAGCCGTCAACAGCATGTTCGCCAAGCCCGGGATAATTTTCAATGGCAGGCGTTTCGGTCATTTGACCGCCCGCGGCGTATTTTTCAAGCACAAGCACCCGCAATCCCGAACGTGCGGCGTAAAGTGCCGCGGTATATCCCGCAGGACCGCCGCCGAGGATGGCGACGTCGTAAAGCCGTTCCTTCATTCCTTTGCTTCCTTTTCTTTTTACTCCATGAAAGCGAGAAGCTGCGCCTTGGGAAGCGCGCCCATCGACTTCTTCACCGCTTTGCCGTCACGAATAACGTAAAGCGTCGGAATGCTCATCACACCGTACGCCTCGGCAAGCTCGGGGGCAGCGTCCACGTCTACCTTGACCACCTTGTATTCGGGATGCTCGGAGGCAAGCTCGTCCAAGATGGGGGCGAGAATGCGGCAAGGACCGCACCACGTAGCGTAAAAGTCGAGAAGCACGGGGCGCTCGCTCTTTAAAACCTCGTTTTCAAAATTATCTTTATTTGCGTGAATGACAGACATATTTCTTATCCTCCTTTTCTGTTTTCCGCCCTTATTATACCCCAAGAGCCCAGTCTATTCCGTGACAAAGTCACAGTCGCGTGAAAAAACTTTTTATATAATATAATTGAAAAAACCGCTGAATAATTGACAAACGGGCGGTACAATAGTATAATAATGACATAAAAAGAAAATTTGAGGTGTGTTTCATGAAAATCACGAGCGATATCCGCTATGTTGGCGTCAACGACAGAAAGATCGACCTTTTCGAAGGGCAATACGTCGTCCCCGAAGGTATTGCCTACAATTCTTACGTGATCCTTGACGAAAAAATTGCCGTCATGGATACGGTAGACGCCGCTTTTACCCACGAGTGGCTTGATAACCTTGACGGTGTACTTGCGGGAAAGGCACCCGACTATCTCATCATCCAGCACATGGAGCCGGATCACTCGGCAAACATCGTGAGCTTCATCAAGCGTTACCCGGAGGCAAAAATCGTTTCTTCGGCGAAGGCGTTCGTGATGATGAAGAACTTTTTTGGCACCGATTTCGCGGAAAAGCAGGTGGTCGTCGGTGAGGGGGATACCCTTTCGCTCGGCAAGCATACCCTCACCTTCGTCACAGCCCCCATGGTGCACTGGCCTGAGGTCATCGTCACCTACGATAGCTACGATAAGGTGCTCTTCTCCGCAGACGGCTTTGGCAAGTTCGGCGCGCTCGACGCGGACGAAGACTGGGCTTGCGAAGCACGCCGCTACTATATCGGCATCGTCGGAAAATACGGCGCACAGGTGCAAGCGCTGCTCAAAAAGGCAGCAGGGCTGGAGATTGAGAAGATTTGTCCTCTTCACGGTCCCGTGCTTACCGAAAACCTTGGCTATTATCTCGGACTTTATAACACTTGGTCGAGCTACGAGCCCGAGGAAGACGGCATCGTGATCGCCTACACCTCGGTCTACGGCAACACGAAGCGCGCCGTCATGCAGCTTGCCGAAGCGCTCCGCGCCAAGGGCTGTCCCAAGGTGGTCGTCAACGACCTTGCCAGATGTGATATGGCAGAGGCGGTCGAGGATGCCTTCCGTTACAGCAAGCTGGTGCTCGCCACCACCACCTATAACGCCGATATCTTCCCCTTTATGAAGGAATTTATCCATCACCTCACCGAGCGCAATTTCCAAAAGCGTACCGTGGCCTTTATTGAAAACGGAAGCTGGGCGCCCCTCGCCGCCAAGGTCATGAAGGGTATGTTTGAAGGCGCGAAGAATATTACCTACACCGATACTACGGTGAAGATCCTCTCCGCCCTCTCCGATGAGAGCCGTGCACAGCTTGACGCACTCGCCGACGAGCTTTGCCGCGACTATCTTGCAAAGCAGGACGCAACGGCAAACAAAAACGACCTTACCGCCCTCTTTAATATCGGCTACGGGCTTTACGTCGTGACGTCAAACGACGGTAAAAAGGACAACGGACTGATCGTTAACACCGTAACGCAGGTGACGAACACCCCCAACCGTATCGCCGTCACCATCAACAAGGACAACTATTCGCACCACGTCATTAAGCAAACGGGCAAAATGAACGTCAACTGTCTTTCCGTGGATGCCCCCTTCTCGGTCTTTGAGACCTTCGGCTTCCAAAGCGGCAGAAACGTGGACAAATTTGCCGATTGCACCCCTCTCTACTCGGACAACGGCCTCGTTTTCCTTCCCCGTTATATCAATTCCTTCTTGTCCTTGAAGGTGGAGGATTACGTCGACCTTGACACGCACGGTATGTTTATCTGCACCGTAACCGAGGCGCGCGTCCTTTCCGACCGCGAGACGATGACCTACACCTATTACCAGGAAAACGTCAAGCCGAAGCCCGCAACGGAGGGCAAAAACGGCTACGTTTGCAAGATCTGCGGCTACGTTTACGAGGGCGAAGAACTGCCCGAGGACTTCATCTGCCCGCTTTGCAAGCACGGTGCCGCCGATTTCGAGCCAATCAAATAACAGCGATAATAATTAAACAAAATACGGAGGAAAAACAATGAAAAAGTACGTTTGCGACGCATGCGGCTGGGAATACGACGAGGAAAAGGGCGACGAGTCGCTCGGCATCGCCCCCGGCACGAAATTTGAAGACCTTCCCGACGACTTTGAATGTCCCCTTTGCGGTGTCGGCAAGGATATGTTCTCCGAAGCATAAGAGAACGCGCGGCAGTATACCCGCCAATACACCCCGAGGCAGGAGCCTACTCCCGCCGTCTATTCAAAAATCCCGATTTCCTAGGAAATCGGGGTTTTATTTTAACTTTTTCTTTCCTTCACTTCGTCAAGCAGCTTTTTCGCTCTCACGGTGTCGGCTTTGTCTTCACCGAATAGAGAACGCCGTGTTTCATAGGTGCGAAGAAGCGCCTCCTCTGCCTTCTCGTACTTGCCGAGGCGGGCATAAAAATCACCGAGCGTTTCCAGCACCTCAAGGGTACGGATATTTTCCTCTCCCGATTTTTCACAGCGCAAGGAATAAATCTCCTCAAGCGACAGGACCGCCACCGAGAGATCGCCGAGCTCACCGCGACATAAAGCAACATGGTATCGGGAAAGGAGCGTGGAAGGATGCTCCTCGTCAAAAAGCTTCTCTCTGAGCGCCCAAACCTCTATGTGCATGGCAAGCGCCTCTTCAAAGCGTCCTTCTCCCTCGTACACAAGACCGATGTTGTTCATCGAAGCAAGCGTATTGGTGTTCATCTTGCCGTACTTGGCAAGGCGCATCTTATACAGCTCCTCGTGTATCGCAAGCGCCCTCTCGTATTCACCGATATCGCAAAGGGTATAGCCAAGGTTGTTACGCGCGATGGCGGTATCGAAGTGGTCATAGCCCGAGACACGGGTGCGGATCGCAACGATCTTTTCAAACATTTCGATGGCGCGCGCATTCTCGCCAAGCTCAGCCGCGGCGACCGCGAGATTGTTCATGGTGGTCAGTGTTTCGGGATCCTCCTCGCCAAGGAGACGGATGCGCCCTGCAAGGACCTTTTCTAACATTTCATAGGAGCGTCTGTGCTCACCGAGCTGTCCATAGGTCACGGCAAGGTTGTTCATGGTATGCAGAGTGTCCTCGTCCACATCGCCCCCTGCCGCCTCACGCCGAATGTCAAGCAACCGTTCCTCCATTTGTGCGGCAAGCTGTCTTTCCCCAAGCTTTCCGTACGCATAGGCAAGGTTGTTCATGGTAACAAGGGTGTCAGGATGGGTCTCTCCCAGCACCGAACGGCGGAGTTCAAGAAGCGGCTCGTTGATAGCACGCGCTTTCTCGTAGTCCTCTACCAAGCTGTACGCATGAGCAAGGTTCCCGAGCGCCATCAAGGTCCTCTTGTCCGTCATGCCGTAAAGATGTCTGTGCACGTCCGCCTGACGCTCGCGCCAATAGATCGCCTCGCGCTCGTCGGCATTTTCGTCGTCCTCGTTCTCGTAGATGGTGATGAGCGCGAGAATGGCGTCGGTGCTTTCGAGATCCGCCGCCTGCTTTAAAAGGGTCAAACCCATCTTGCGGTCAACGTCGACGCTTACGCCGTAATATTTGGCGTAGCCGAAATAAAAGGCTTGCTCCGCCCAGCTGAGATTCTCCCAATCCTCGCCGCCTTCGTTCAGTTTTTCCGACATATCAAATCCTCTTTATTTTTTATTTCTTTTCCCAAAGATCTTTGAACGGAAGAGGATGATATTCAACACCGCAAAGAAGAGCGCAAAGATGATAAGGGTCAAAAGCTCGTTGCCCGGCGCAAAGGTAGCAAGGAACATCATAGGGAAGCCAAAGGCAATGGCGGGAAAATTCTGGTAGACCATATTATCCGCGGCAGGAGTTTTAAACTCCCCGTCGATCTCACGCAAAAGAATGGTGCCCGTCGATGCCGTACCCGTCAGCATACCGTACATCATTAAGAACTGCTCCTCGACATATTCGGGGAAAAGCACCTTCGCCACGATGCGGTTGTAAATATAGGTGACCACAAGTCCCACAACGCCGAGAATAGCGATCACGCCCCAATACCTGTCAAGAAGACCGAGGCGAATGGCGGCGATACCTGCCACGACCATAATATCAAAGCAGACGTTGGAAACACGGGTCATAAGGAAATCGTTGATATGCTCCTTTTTCATCGTGCCCATCCTCTTGAAAAGACGCAAGACCGCCTTTACGAGAACGGCAGCCAAAACGCCGAGCAAGAAGTTAAAGCCGTAAACGGTCGCCTTCATGCCGGGAAGAAGCTCACCAAGCAGGAACATAATGAGGTAGGTCACGAGATAGGAGACCGAAACGAGCGCCACCTGCACCGTCAGCTTATCAATGCTTCCCTGCATGGGAATTTCGTCCTGCGACTCTACCGTCTCGCCGCATCCCGTCGCGTCCTCATCGAAAACGGCAATCTTTTTCTTGTGGCGAAGAATATTCAAGTGAATAACGCCGCCAAGCGAAGCCGACAAAAAGCCAAGTGCGGCGATGGTAAGCCCAAAGCTCTTGCCGCCCACAAAGCCGTAGTCGTGCTCGTAAATGCCGCCGTAGTTCATCGCCTGTCCCGTACCCTGACCGTAGCCGAAGGGCAAAAGCACGCCTGCCGCGGCAAAGAAGTCGGAAAGCAGGAAACAGGCAAGCATGGTGATGCCAAGTCCGAATACGCCCTGCAAAAGATAGGTGGCAACCGTAGTCACACCGGTGTTGAAGATCTCACCCGTGCGCTTTTTCGTCATTTTCGTCTTGCCGCCCTTAAAGGTGGAGGCGATAAAGCCGAGTGCCAAGGCGTGATAGGTGATGGTTTCAAGATACGCGTAGCCGCGTCCCCCAAAGACCGCCGTCTCGAAAAACGGTGTTTTAAAGCAAGCATCCCAAATGCCCGCAAAAAAAAGAAGGATCGCCCCCGCCAAAACCGAAGTAGGAATGAGTGACACCTTCAAAAGTCGGACCGAACGCTTCAAGGCATTTGCCACGAGAAGCGAGATCATCAAAACGGCAAAGAGGGTAAGAAGTCCCCAAACGTCAGAGCCCCAAAAAGCTTCCATACTTTTCTCCCTTCAAAGCATTTTTGTACTTATAGTAAAAATTTACGTATTTCAAGCCGCAAAAGCGCTCGTCGCCCGCCAGCTGATAAACCTGCTTGCCATGGTAAATATTGATCTTTTTCCGTCCGAGTGCCGAAACGGCAGAGACGTCGGAAAACGGAAGCACCAGAGCTTCTCCCGCGTTAGGGACAATTTCCACGCGATCGGTGTAAAGCATCGCCGTCGCGCTTTTTGCCATGCGAAGCTTCCTTTCGTATACGATAACCTCGGAAAGTGACACCGTATCGGTATAAAGCAGCTTTTCTCCGTCCGTGGACGTGTCAAGCCCCGCGACGTACTCACACTGATAATCGTACCATTCGGCGACGCTCGCAAAGGGAAAATCAAACCCCTCGCCCACAAGCGTCATTCGCTCGGTATACGTCACCGCGCGTCCGCACGATTCACAGTAAAACAGGTCACCGCGGCTGTGGAAATGCGAAAGCCCGCAAAAGGGGCAAACGTAAATGGCGCGTTCAAGGAATTCCGCCTTTTTCTTGTGGCGGTAAAAGCCCGTCTCTGTGCGGTCATCAACGAAAAGACCCGCGCGAATGCGCTCCATAAGCACCTCATCCGATAGCGTCTTTACCTCTTCCGGCTCAATGATCTCCGAAACGTAAGCGCGCATTCTGCCCTTTCGACGGGTATTCGCCCATCGCGGCTGAATGCCGTAGCCCCCCTCAATACGGTAAAGCGCAATGGGGAGCCCCAATTTCCGTGCCAAAGGCGCGATGGCAGGATTCATGTACTCGGTCCTGCCCGTATAAGTGCGGTTTCCCTCGGGTGCCATGGCAATGGTGCCGCCCTCGCGCGCCACGCGCAGGCAGTTCATCACCGCCGCCATATCGGCGGTCTGCTTCTTAATGGGAATGGGCGCTACCAAAAATTTGAGTGCTTTCGACAGAAAACCGAGAGAAAAAATATCCTCCGTGCCCACGAAATAGATGGGCATCTTGAAGGTGGCACTGACAAAAAATTGGTCAAAAGGCGTCTGATGGTTCATTAAAATGAGAAACTGTCTTCCCTTTTGGGCTTTAAAGCGCGGAAGCTTCACGCGGTAACGCCATCGCGAGATAAGCGCAACGGGCAGGCGGAGAAAAAACTTCACCACCTTGTGACGCGGAAGCACCCATTTTTTCTTTTTCTTCATATGTAAATCATCCTTTACAAACGATGAAAAAATCAAATAGAAGCAAAAAACGCTATAAGCTTCTCGGCGATAACGCCGTGTCCTGCGTCGTTAAAATGCAGTCCGTCGGGTGCAAAAGCCTCTCTATCCTCTTCCTTTGAGGGATCGATGCCCAGCTCTCGGTAAAGGTCAATCACGTAAACGCCGTAATCCTTCGCTATCGTCTTGATCGCGTCCACGTAATCAAGAAGCGGACGCCCCTCAGGGTCGTTTTGTCTGCGGGACGCAACCGTGTCCCCCCCAAGACGTCTTGCGGGTGTCAAAAAAACGATGGGTTTTCCTTCATACCGCGTGTGAAAAAGCTCCATCATAAACCGCGTAGCACCGCAAAAGGTTGCCACAGTTTTATCTTCGAGGCTGCCAAAGGGTGCGTCGCCGTGACCGTAGTCGTTGGTTCCGCCGAAGACTACAATTACATCCAAGTCGAGAGGAAGATTGCAAGCTCTGCCCGCAAAGCAAAGGTCCTGGCGCGGCCACTCGCTCGGTTTAAATTGGTACGCAAAACGCGACCCGCTGATGGCATCAGTCAAGACAGCAGAAAGAGCGCATTCTCGTTCTATTCTTCTGTCATATCGGTTGGCTTGATCGGATACCCCAACGCCCTCGGTAATGCTGTCGCCCAAAAAGGCGATCTTCTTTCCTTTAAGAAGCATAAAAGTCTACCTCCTCATGCATCACAAGTGTTTTCACAAGGTTATCATAGCACAAAAACGTTGATTTGTCAACAAAATTCGCCCAAAAACCCTTTCTCGGCGCGCACTCCCGGGGTCATGCATATACTGAATAAAAAACGAGGTATACCATGGAACAAAAGCATCCCGAACTGACTTTCGCCCATATGCTCACCCTTTTGCCGACCGCCACAGCCATAATGGAGGGCAGCCCCTCTTACCCCACCGTGCGAGGCACGGTAAAGCTGTTTGACACCGACCGCGGTACCGTCGTATTTGCCGAGATCGACGGACTCCCCGCCCCCGAGGACGTATGCGCCGCCCCCATCTTCGGCTTTCATATCCACGATGGGAGTGCTTGCACGGGCGACGCCGCCGATCCCTTCAAAAACGCGGGCACGCATTTCAATCCCGACGGTTGCCCGCATCCCTACCACGCAGGCGACCTTCCGCCCCTCTTCGGCTGTGACGGCATCGCCGTCTCCGCCTTCCTCACCGACCGCTTCACGGTCGCCGACGCCGTAGGCAAGGCGGTTGTCATTCACTCTGCCCCCGACGACTTCACCTCCCAGCCCGCCGGCAACGCCGGCGAAAAGATCGCCTGCGGCATCATTCTGCCCACCAAGCGCTGACCTAAAAGACCATTCCGCCTCGCGGATGGGCTTCTCTTAAATCTCATCCTGCCCCCTTGGTGTGCCTGCGATAAAGCAGATTTAATTTTAAGCTTATCTCCTTACAATTAGTATTCATTTGTGATATAATTTCTATTTTTGAAAATCGAAAATTCGCTGAATATTCGCTCAATTCAGTGAATGAAAAGCGAATTTTCGCCCTTTCAACGCTTTTTGTTGTGAATATACGAAAATCCCAAAGTGCCAAATTGACACTTTGGGATTATATTTTTTCCTCCGACTGTTAGAAAAAGTATATATTCTTTCTAATAAATCATCTTTTTTCTCAAAATACTGTTTACAGCTATTGACATTACAGAAATTTGTAGTATAATATATGTGTAGAATGATATAAAGTACTACAAAAATATGTAATGATAAGGAGGTGCTTCTATGGTTGAAAATTCAATAAAAGTCTTTGCTTCCGAGGAGTACTTCTTGTTGTTTTGGCTTTCGGAAAATATGACCAAAAGCAGCAAAAAAATGTCTGTAAGATTTTCACAATCCGAAATAGCAGAAGAACTAAAATGCAGCCCGACAACAATTAATAAACGAATGCGGCTGTTACAGGATGCGGATTGTATAGAGCTTGATGGTAAAAAAGGATACACAATTACAGACAAAGGCAAAAATGTTATTAAAATAATGAGAAGAATAGAGAGTCTTGATGGAGGAAATCAAAATGACTGAAAAGATTATTGTAATTCCCGAAGGCAAAATTTGTGACTACGTGGATGGTAAATTCAGACCCGACACGCCCGAAGAATATGTTCGTCAAACCATTGAAAAGCGTTTGGTGAATGAACATAAGTATCTCCCTAAGCAGATCAAGATTGAATTTACTCTTCAATTGGGGTCGCGCAAGCCTCGTGCTGATATTGTCATTTTTGATAAGGGCTGCACCGAGTTCACCCAAGAGAACATCAGAATAATTATTGAGTGTAAAAAGGAAACCGTTGAAGCCCGCAATGCAAAAGACGGTGTTGAGCAGTTGAAGTCGTATATGTCTGCGTGCCCGAACTGTGAGTGGGGTATGTGGACTAACGGGAAGCAAAAAGAGGTGTTCCGTAAATTCGTCAACGACAAAGGACAGATTGAATTCATGGATTATAATGATATTCCTTCTGCCGACGGTAACCTTGATGATGTTGACCGTCCCAAGAGAACATCCTTGAAGAATGCATACGATGACAACCTTCTTTTTGTGTTCAAGACCTGCCACAATCATATTCATGTAAATGATGGTTTACAAAAGCAGCCTGCCTTCTTTGAGTTGCTTAAGGTTATTTTCTGCAAAATTGAGGATGAACGTAACATCCCTTCACCGCTGGAATTCTATACTACATCCAAAGAGCGTTCCAATCCCGATGGACAGTTAACGGTTAAAAAGCGTATTTCCAAGATTTTCGAGCGCGTAAAGAAAAAACACGGCAAGATTTTTGACTCTAATGATGAGATCAAACTCTCTCCGCGCAGCTTGGCGTATATTGTTAGCGAATTGCAGAAGTATAGCCTTCTCAATACCAATATCGATATTAAGGGCAAGGCATATGAGGAAATCGTAGGAGCAAATCTGCGTGGCGACCGTGGTGAATTCTTCACCCCTCGTAATGTGATGAAGATGGTCGTCGAAATGATCAATCCGAAGATGGAAGAACGCGTGCTGGACAGTTCGTGTGGCACCGGCGGTTTCTTAGTTACCGCTATGACTCATGTTATCGCTCAATTGGAAGCAGATTTTTCCGAACAGCTCGGCTGCCCGAGAAAGGATTGGGATAATGATTCCATCCGTGCTTTCAATGATAAAATTTCCGAAATGGCAGCACAATACTATTACGGATTTGACATTAACCCCGACCTCGTCAAAGCTACCAAGATGAACATGGTTATGAACAATGATGGTAGCGGTAATATTCTTCAAACCAACTCACTTTTGCCTCCTCATGAGTGGTCGGATGAATTCCGCACAAAATTGGCAGAAGCTCTTGGGGTAGATAAGAGCGAAATTCGCAATCATAAAACCATTGAATTCTTCAATGTAATCGTCACAAATCCTCCTTTTGGTAGCAAAATTCCCGTAAAAGACAAAAATATTCTTGAACAGTTTGAACTCGCACATATTTGGGAGAATAATAAGAAAACAGGCGTATGGACTATGACAGATCGTCTGCAGTCTTCTGTTCCTCCCGAAATTCTCTTCATTGAGCGTTGCACACAGCTCTTAGTTCCCGGTGGTAGAATGGGTATTGTTTTGCCTGACTCAATCCTTGGATCGCCCGGACTTGGATATATCCGCGAATGGCTCATCAAAAATCATCGTATTATCGGAAGCGTAGACCTTCATGTGGATACCTTCCAGCCTCGTAATGGCACACAGACTTCTGTACTCTTTTTGCAGAAAAAGACCCAAGAGCAAAAGGATAACGAAGAGAAGAGTGGAACAATGGCAGACTATAACATTTTTATGGCTATGGTAGAAAAAGTTGGTCATGATAGACGCGGTACTCCCACTTTCAAACGTGATAATGAAGGGAATGAAATACTTATTCCCGATACCAATAGCGTTCTTGTCCTTGACGAAACAAGCGATGGAAGCACCACGGTTGCACACGAGCAGAAGAGAAAAGTAGAGGATGATCAGACTCCAGACGTTCCAGCGATCTTCGCTGAATGGAAAAAACAGGAGGGCATTTCATGGTAAACGACAATTTAGCATATAAATTCGACACTTCTTCAGACGAAGAAGTGGTTATAAACGAAGCTCCTCTAAAATGGTGCTCTGTAACGCTTTCAGACGTCATTGTTCACGGAAAACGCTTAGAGGCAAGTTCATATGATGTTGACAGCAAAAGAGCT
>SVRR01000032.1 GCA_015064745.1 Oscillospiraceae bacterium
AATCGAACCGTTTACTTCTTTTAGAGTCACGGTTTTCTCGTTCCCTTGTTTTTGCTTGGTGAATTTATAGAATTAGTCCTCTACTCTAACGACAATGTTATTCATAGATTTTACTATACAGCCGGCTGGGATCACGCCTCTTAAAGAGCATACAGGATATACAGAGGTGTTTCTACCGATCACGGTACCTGGATTTAAAACACAGCCTGAACCTACATCGGCATAGTCAGCAAGAATTGCACCGATTTTACGAAGCGTTGTGTTGTAATCCCTGTCACCGTGTATTACAACAGGCTTTTTGTCGGTCTTCAAATTAGAACAGATCGAGCCGGCTCCCAAGTGGGCAAAATTACCCATTACGGAGTCGCCTACATAGTTATAGTGCGGTGCCTGAACTTTTTCGAGTAAAATGCAGTTTTTAAACTCGGAAGAATTACCGAGCACACAGTTCTCGCCTGTGATTACACTGCCTCTGATAAATGCACCCGGACGGACCTCTGAACCTGATCCTATAATGGCCGGTCCCTCAATAGTAGCAGTTGGATATATCTTAACATTCTCGCCTATAAGCACATTATCGGAATATTTTGTATACCCCGCTATACCTTTTTCTATAAGAGAAAGTATATATTCCTTGATTTTCGGAAGCATTTCCCACGGATATTCGCAGGAGTTAAAAAGGGGTGCAAGATATTCGGTGGTACAGTTAAAAAGCTCGTTGGTTTTAACCTGTTTATTCACTTAAATGACCTCTTTCGATTACAACTTTTTCTATCATATCAATATATTTGTCGCATAACTCTTCGCTTTCTGCCTCAACCATTATGCGAATTACCGGCTCGGTGCCACTTTGACGGAGTAATGCTCTGCCTTTGCCGTCAATAAGCTTTTCCACCTCTTCCTTAGAAGCCAAAACAGCCGCGTCATTTAGAACAGCCGTCTTATCCTTAACACGAAGATTTTTCATCTTTTGAGGATAGAGCGCAACGGGTTCTGCAAGCTCACAGAGGGAAAGTTTAGAATCACAAACTTCTTCAGTCAACATAATTGCTGTTAAAATGCCATCACCGGTGGTAGCGTATTTTTTTAGAATAATATGACCTGACTGCTCGCCGCCTAAGGAATAACCATTCTTCTGCATACATTCATAAACAAAGCGGTCGCCAACGGTGGTTTGTACGCATTTAATGCCTATCGCTTTGAGTGCAGAAACAAAGCCGCTGTTAGACATAATGGTTGCTACAACGGTGTTATCGTTCAGCATACCTCTGTTTTTGAGGCGCTTTGCCAATATATACATAATAGTGTCTCCGTCTATTATGTTGCCCTTTTCGTCAACGGCTAAACATCTGTCCGCATCACCGTCAAAGGCAAAACCCATATCAAGATGTTTTTCCTTTACAAAATTGCAGAGATTTTCAATATGTGTTGAACCGCAGTTTTGATTTACATTAAGGCCGTCAGGCTCAGCACCAATAACATAAGTCTGTGCGCCGATTGCGCTAAACACGCTTTTAGCTATCATCCAGGATGCACCATTAGCACAATCAAGACCAATTCTGAGCTTCTTGTATGAGTTAGAAGCAAGAGAGATAAGATAACCCAAATATCTGTTTCTTCCCGATACATAGTCTACAATACAGCCTATTTTACTTCTTGTAGCAAGCGGCAGATCATCACCCATCACTCCAAGCGCGTTTAAATTTGAGTCAAGATAAGCTTCTATCAAAGCGGTTGTTTCATCGTCTAATTTTTCACCATAGCGGTTGATCACCTTGATACCATTATCATAGAAAGGATTGTGCGAAGCGGTGATCATAATACCGCAATCAAATTCATCTTGACGGATAACATAGGAAACACTCGGTGTTGTAGTTACATGAAGCATATATGCATCTGCGCCCGAAGCGGTGATACCTGCCACGATAGAATATTCGATCATATAGCTTGAGCGTCTGGTGTCTTTGCCTATAACAATCCGCGGACGATAGTTAGGCTTATCACAGCCTGAAAGAGATGACGAGAAATACCAGCCTAAAAATCTACCAACCTTGTATGCCTGAAGAGAAGTAAGGTTAAGGTTTGCTTCGCCTCTGAAACCGTCGGTACCAAAATATTTAAGCCCCTTATTTTCAGATTTGCTTTGTGCTTTAACCTCGATTTTATCGAGTAATAACGCATCGGTAGAAACGTTGAACAATTCACAAAGCATTAAAACCTTATCTATTTGAGGTAAGGCCTGATTCATTTCCCATTTAGAAACGGATTGACGTGAAACATTAACTTTTTCTGCAAGTTCTTCTTGAGAGAGACCTATGTTCATACGGAGATTCACTATTTTTTCTCCAAGAGTCATATACAAACCGCCTTTCATATTTTAATGCTGTGTTCACTGATATCATTCATCAACAACATCAATTTTAACAGATATAAATAAATATGTCTACCAACTTTAATTATAAAAAAGACGCAACTGTAAGTTGCACAATCTTTCTTTTTGGTTTATTTTAAAAAGCAAATCATTATATATTATTTTAAAATGTAAAGTTTTGTTACTAAATCATACCTACATTTTAGAATATCTGAAAAATTCAAAAAACAGAAGCATAGAAACCAGTTATGCTAAAACTTGGGTGTATCCGATGATTGTATAACTAATACTGTCTAAAGGCCAATAGTTTAAAAACGCATTAGCTATGACGAAGAAAATAATTCTGATTATGCACGAAAATCATTCAAAACGAAGAAGTGGCAGTACAGAGTTCATCGCTCTGTCCTACCACAAACAAAGGAGAGTTAACATCTTCTAAGATAAACAACAAACCCGAACGTTTCACCAATTGGTAAAAGGTTCGGGTTTGAATGCTTTGGTGCGGGTTAAAGGTCCCCGAAGGAAAAACAGTTGATAACTGTTTTTCCAAGGAGGTAACTGAAATAAGGAGAAATGAAGCAAAGCTATGATTTGCGCGCATTTCGACTATATTTCAGGAAGGGAGAACCGTTTTTCAAAGAAAAACTGTTCAAGTCCACACCCGCCCAAAAAGAAAAGCAGGTTCTTTTGAACCTGCTTTTTGGTGCGGGTTAAAGGACTTGAACCTTCACAGCCTTGCGACCATAAGAACCTGAATCTTACGCGTCTGCCAATTCCGCCAAACCCGCATATGAAATTACGCACCCAACTTTACCTTCACGGCGTGGTGCGATCCGTGACGCGGCGTCTGCCTGCGACTCGCTGTCGCTCGCGTGCATACGTTCCACATCGTCGACTGCTACGCTATCGCTCGCACTCTCGGTGTGTCACTAAAATTCCGCCAAACCCGCATATGAAATTACTGCTTGCTCTCACAAGCAGAGAAAAGTATACCACGAAAAAGGTGTTTTGTCAAGGGGTTTTCAATTTTTTCTTTGGAGAAAATTGTTTTTGAAATATCAAAAGAAAAATAAAAGTCCGAGCAAAACGAAAATTCAGCTCGGACTTTTGTACAAATATGTTTAATGATTCGAATGATGATGCCTTTTTTGATGCTTCGTCTTTTCATACAAGAGCGTGAGCGCGGCGATGTAAAGAAGAATGAGCGAAGCGGAGAGAAGAAGGGCACCAACGATATCGGTCAGCCAATGAACCCCTGACAGAAGTCTTCCGATCACAGTAATGAGGGCGAAGAAGAAGCAAAGGACGGTGACTGTAAGATAGGTTACACGAGATTCCATACAATGACCGCAGGCAAAGGGGGCGGTGACGAAAATGCAACAGGCAAGCATGGTGTGCGAGGAGGGATAGGATGCTTCCAAAGCACCGCCGACAAGGACGGGACGGTAATTGACAACGATGAGCTCGAACAATACGTAGAACAGTGCAACAAGCACATAGAAAACGCCAAGTAGCAAAAACTCGCGATCGACTGCCCAAAAGCGCTTGTGGGTGGCGAGCTGAAAAAGCCCAATCAGCGCAAAGATGCCTGCAATGCAAAGCGCAATCATGCCGAGAAACTCTGTAAAGTCGTACCAAAACGGGTTTTCTCCAATTGTTTTGAAGAAGGCTTGATTGATGCCCGCCAAGCCGACCTCAGAGGAAATCTTTTCGTTATAGGTGACGGTGGCTTTGCCGCAGAAGGCGACAAGAAGCGTAAAGATGACAAACAGGGCAAAGAGTGCGGCGGAAATCAAAAAGAGAAGGGAGCTTTTCTTTTTTAAGTTTAATTTCATATATGACTCCTCGATGTTTTTACTATCTCATTCTAACATATGTTCGTCTAATTGTCAATAAATAATTAAAAAGATCCGATTTCCTTCGAAATCGGATCTTTCTTTCATTTTTTATAATGCTTCTTGATGTATGCCATGTACATGTTCCAGTCGTAGCGGCTGAGAAAATGTCCGCCGTCACGCAGGTGGAAGCCGACGTCGCCCTCGTGGAAAAATTCGCCTACTTCGGGCATGCGGTGAGGGGCGATCAGTCCCGTCTTGCCGACCGATTCGAAATATTCGGTAGCGGCATGGGCGCCGAGATATTCGTGCTCGGGGCAAGCTGTCTTGTCGTAGCTGCCCGAGCCGACGTAAACACGGTGGGTGGCGTTGGCGGCAAGCAGATAGTGTTGGTCAAAGGGAAGTGCGTCCTCGTTGTCAAAGTATTCCGCGTACTTTTTGCAGAACCAGAAGGGGAAATGCTCGTAGATGGCTCTGAGCGTTTCACCCGTTTTCTCACGCATGATCGCCGCGCCCGACGCACCCGAATTGTTGGAGATGGCGCAGAAGAAGCGCGGGTCCATGGCACCTGCGAGAAGCGCCGTCTTACCCATACGCGAGTGACCGATGACCGAAACGCAGTCGCCGTCGATCTCGGGAAGGGTACGCACGTAGGTGAGGAGTGCACTCATCGTCCATGCCCAAAGCACGAGCTTGCCGCCTGCGCCCTCGGGACGGATGCCGTCCTTGTAGATGACGCCTGCAAGACCGTCCTTGAAATTTCCCTCGGCAAAGTGAGGGTCGTCAATGGTGATATCGTTGAAATAGACGCTGAAGACATTAAAGCCGCCGTCGAGAATTTCCTCGGTCGGCTGATATTTGTTGGGAATATCCCTGTAAAAGTTGATG
The DNA here is from genome assembly GCA_015064745.1 of Oscillospiraceae bacterium. Taxonomy (GTDB): domain Bacteria; phylum Bacillota; class Clostridia; order Oscillospirales; family CAG-272; genus UBA1740. The sequence continues at coordinate 5,095 of SVRR01000032.1, forward strand.
TGGATAAAGGCGGGGACGGGCGCGTCCGCTTGCTTTAATTTTGCATAGCGCACGGGAAAGGTAAACGAGCCAAATTCGCCCGTGACGGTGACGTCCAAATGGATGAGAGCCGCCTTGCGCTCAAAGTAGTAGCCCTCCTCCTTGACCACCTCGGCTGTGACACTCGTAGGTGGGGGCGGGGGGTACCCGTATTCCTCACGGTAGAGGATCTCCATGATCTCTTCACGCGAGAGTCCTACGGGGGAAGGAAGTTTTTTGAGAAGCTCCATAACAGACTCCTTTGGAAACCTTTATTTATATTATCGCCGCTTTTGGCAAGGCAAAAGCGGCGATATCCCTTGATTTAAACGCCCGAGTATGCGGAGAAGCCGCCGTCGATGGGCAGAACGACACCCGTGATGAAGGATGCCGCCTCGTTGTTAAGGAGGAAAAGAAGACCGCCCTCAAGCTCTGCCGTTTCGCCGAAGCGACCCATGGGGGTAGCGGCAAGGATCTTGCCCGTGCGTGCGGTGGGCGTGCCGTCGTCGTTCCAGAGCAGCTTTGCGTTCTGCTTGGTGGAGAAGAAGCCGGGAGCGATGGCGTTGACACGGATGCCGACGCGGGAGAAATGAACGGCAAGCCATTCCGTAAAGTTCGAAATTGCCGCCTTTGCGCCCGAGTATGCGGGGATCTTGGTTAAGGGGGTATATGCGTTCATCGAGGAGATGTTGAGGATAGAGCAGCCCTCTCTGCCCACCATCTGACGGGCAAATGCCTGGGTGGGGATGAGGGTGCCGAGGAAATTGAGGTTGAAGACGAAGCCAACGCCGTCGGCGTCAAGATCAAAGAAGCTCTTGGTGTCGGCGTCGATGTCGCCAAGCTCAAAGTATTCCTTATCGGTGGTGGCTCTGGGGTTGTTGCCGCCCGCGCCGTTGATGAGAATGTCGCAATCGCCGAGGTCAGCCTTGACCTTGTCGGCAACATCATAGCAGATGTTCTTGTCGAGAACGTTGCAGGAGTAAGCAACGGCTGTGCCACCCTCCTCGCGGATCTCCTTGGCGAAGCTCTCGGCGGCATCGTAGTTGAGGTCAAGAAGGGCAACCTTTGCGCCTGCTCTTGCAAGCACCTTGGCAAAATGGCTGCAGAGCACGCCGCCTGCACCCGTAACAACGGCAACCTTGCCGCTAAGATTGGTGTTTAATACGTTTGCTTTCATTTCTTTGCATTCTCCTTTTCGAGTGCCTCAAAGAGGCCGTTGATATAGGTCGCACCGAGTGCGCGGTCAAACAGACCGTAGCCGGGTTTGCCCGTTTCGCCCCAGATCATTCTGCCGTGGTCGGGACGGACGTATCCGTCGAAGCCGTTGTCGACGAGCGCCTTGACGATCTCGTATACGTCGAGAGAGCCGCAGGAGGAAAGATGCGCTCTTTCTTCAAAGGAGCCGTCCTCCATGAGCTTTACGTTGCGGATGTGCATGAAGGCGATGCGGTCGCGCTCCGCATACTTGCGGGTCATGGCGACGATATCGTTCGATGCGGCGCAGCCAAGGCTGCCGATGCAGAGGCAAAGGCTGTTGGCAGGGCTGTCCACGATGGAGAGGAAGCGGTCAAGATTTTCTTCGCAGGTGATGATGCGGGGAAGACCGAAGATGGGGTAGGGCGGGTCGTCGGGATGGATCGCCATACGGACGCCGCATTCCTCGGCAACGGGAATGACCTTCTTTAAGAACTTTTCAAGGTTGCGCCAAAGCCCCTCTTCACCGATCTCGCCGTAGGCGGTGATCAGCTCACGCACCTCGCTCTGGGTGTAGCTGGAGTCCCAGCCGGGAAGATGAATGTCGTCCTTTAAGGGGTCAAGACCGCGCATCTGATCCCAATACATGACAAGGGAGGTGGAGCCGTCCTTCGCCTTTTTGTCAAGCTGTGTGCGCGTCCAGTCAAAGACGGGCATAAAGTTGTAGGTGACGCACTTGACGCCGTACTTTGCACAACGGCGGATGTTCTCGCAGTAGACCTCAAGCAGCTCGTCCACGTTGTTTCTGCCGAGCTTGATGTCCTCGTGCACGGGAATGGACTCTACGATGTCAAAGATAAGACCGTGCTTTTCGCACGCCTCTTTCATGCGGGCGAGCGATTCCTCGGGCCATACCTCGCCCGGCTTGACGTCATAGACAGCCGAAACGATGGAGCGCATGCCGGGGATCTGGGAAATGTACTCGAGAGAAATGGGATCGCTCTCGCCGTACCAGCGGAAGGAAAGCTTCATGTTCATAGGTTTTCTCCGTTATCTTATTTGATTTTTACTTGCTTGTTGGTGCTTGCGCTTTCATAAGCGGCAAGAATGAGGCGAATGACGCGCGCGCCCTCGTGCCCGTCGATGGGGAACCTTCGTCCCTCGCGGATACAGCCGTAGAAATCGGCGATCAGCGCTTCGTGCCCCGAGCCGTAGCATTCCTTGCCGTAGGACGGCTTTCTTGCGGTCGCCGAGGGCACGGGGACACCGTTTATGAGCACGGTGGAGGGGAGGACGGTCATGACCGTATGGTCGGAGAGGTGCAGAGAAACCTCGACAGGCATATCTGCCATAGAGGTATTCGTTCCGAGAAATGTAAAGGGAACGTTACCTTCAAAGCGCGCGAAGATGGTGTCCTCCACCTCGATCTCGTTTTTCATGGTGAGATTGGATGCGGTGGAGATGACGCTCTCGGGGTCGCCCGAGAACCACATGGTAAGGTCAAGGGTGTGGAGCGCCTGGTTGATGAGTGAGCCGCCCCCCTCCGTCGCCCATTTGCCACGCCACGCGTCGGACGCGTAGTAGGCGGCATCTCTGTGCCAGACGACCGAGCCGTGCGCGGCAAGGATCTTTTTGTCCTTCAAATAATCTTTGGCGAAGCGGTTGGATGCGAGGTAACGGTTTTGGTGACAGACGCCGAGCATGGCAGAGGATGCTTTTTCTGCAGCAAGAATGCGGTCGATCTCCTCATGACGGATGCAAAGCGGCTTTTCGCAAAGCACGTTCACGTTTTGCCCAAGGGCATAGACGACCATATCGGCGTGCAGATAATGCGGCGTGCAGATATGTACGACGTCGGGCTTTGCCTTTTCAAGCATCACCTTATAGTCGGTGTAGATATCAGCGTCCTTTGCCCATGTTTCCTTGGCGTAGAGGGCGCGGGCTTCGTCCGTGTCGCAAAGCGCGACGATCTCGTTTCCCCCCGCTGAAACCAAGGCGGCATGCACTTTGCCGATGACGCCAAGTCCGATGATTGCGGATCTCATATGATTACCTCTTTAGAAGTTCGCCTTCAAATACTTGATGCTGCGTTCCACCTGCCCGAGGGTATCGGGGAGATAAGCGGCGTTATCCTGCTCGACAAGGAAGTGACGGGTGTCGGATTCGATCATTGCGGGAATGATCTCGTCAAAGAGAAGCGTACCGTCGCCCACGGGCGCATACGCAGGCTCGACGGGACCGAAGTCCTCGGGCGTTTTGCCCGGCTTGTGAACGATCTTGTAGTCCTTGAGATGCACGCAGTCGATGCGTCCCTTCATCTTCTTGACGTAATTCACGATGGAAACACCGCCGTATTGCAGCCAATAAGTATCGAGGGTGAAGTTGATGTAGGGCGCATTCTCGATCATGTACTCATAGACCGTCTTATCGCCGTGCTTGAAAAACTCGTAGTGGTGGTTATGGTAGAAGAATTTGAAGCCGCGCTTCGCCATTCTCTCGCCCGCTTCGTTGAGCTCGGCGACCTGCTCCACCATCTTGACGGGGTCCTCCATCGAGGTGAAGGGGAAGGAGCCAAGACCGATGTTCTTGCAGCCGAAGAGCGCGTGCTCGTCCATTAGGGCGTCGGTTTCGTTCAAAATGCGGTCAAGACCCACGTGGGTAAGAACGACGGGCATATCCGTTTCCTCGGATACGGATGCGATCAGGGCGGGGTCGTAGGGGACGCCCGAGATCTGCATGGTGGCGTAGCCCATCTCCTTCAGCTTATGTGCCGTTTCGCGGAAGCCCTCGGGCGTTCCCACAAGGTTGCGCACGGAGTAGAGATTCAGTCCGAATTCCATGGTATATCTCCTTTTTAGAAGTTTGCCTTCAGGTATTTGATGCTGTATTCCACCTCGGCGAGGGTGTCGGCGTACTGTGCCGCAGAGTCCTCTTCGACGATGAAATTCTTGGTGCCCGACGCTAGCATCGCGGGGATGATCTCATGCCATTTGAGCGTGCCCTTGCCGACAGGTGCGTAGTCGGGAGAAACAGGACCCGTTTCCTCGGGGGAGATGCGCTTACGGATGATCTGGTAGTCCTTAAGGTGCACGCAGTCGATGCGTCCCGACATCTTTTTTACATAGTCGAGAATGTCAACGCCTGCATACTGCAGCCAATAGGTGTCGAGGGTGAAGTTGATGTAGGGTGCGTTTTCGATCATATAGTCGTAGACCGTCTGACCGTTGTTCTTGTAGAACTCGTAGTGATGGTTGTGGTAGAAGAACTTAAAGCCGTTCTTTGCCATCTTTTCGCCCGCCTCATTGAGCTCGGCGACCTGCTCTACCATCTTGATGGGGTCCTCCATCTTATCAAAGGGGAAGGAGCCAAGACCGATGTTCTTACAGCCGAAGGAGGCGTGCTCCTCCATCAGCGCATCGGTGTCGTTCAGAATGCGGTCAAGCGGCATATGGGTGAGGACGACGGGCATGTCGGTTTCCTTGGATACGGATGCGATCAGCGCAGGGTCGTAGGGAACACCCGAGATCTGAAGGGTGTCGTAGCCCATCTCCTTCAGCTTGTGTGCCGTTTCACGGAAGCCCTCGGGCGTGCCGACGAGATTGCGAATGGAGTACAGATTCAGTCCGAATTTCATTTTTCAAATCCTCCGTTTGTTTCTTTATAGCCCTCGGCGGTGAGAATTTTCTTGAGTGCCGTGACGGCGGCGTCGAAGGACTCGTTGTTATCCTTGAAGGTGAACTTGTTTTTCATTACGGTGTTGTCGATGGCGGCATAGCCCTCGAAGAGCGCAAGGTGCGGCTCAAGCGTGAGCACCCACTCGCCCTCGTCGGGAAGCATGCGGATGAGACGGTCGATCTTGCCGTCGCCGTAGCCTGCGGGAACGATCTCGTGTGTTTCGGCAATGACGTCCTTGATATGGAAGTAGCCCATTTTTGCGTGGAGTGCATCCAGGGAATCGTCGGCATTTTCACCCACCTCGAGGAAGTTGGCGGGGTCGTAAACGTACTTGAGTCCCTCGACGTTTTCCATAATGCGCAAAATACGCGCGACGTTGTCGCCGTAAATATCCTTTTCGTTTTCGTGATAAAGGCAAACACCCTCCTCGGTGGCGATCTTTACCATGCGGCGGAGATATTCAAAGACCTTCTCCTCGCAGTCGTACGCATCGTAGAAGCTGAACATACGGATCTTATCGGTTTCGAGGATCTTGGCAATGCGGCAAACGTGGCGCAGGGTTTCGCAGTGCAGATCAAAGTCGTCGCCCATCTTCATCTTGCCCATGGGAGAGCCGATCGACCAGACCTTGATGCCGTTCGCATCCAGCTCTGCTTTGACCTCCTTCGCTTCCTCAAGCGTAAGCGTGGCAATGTTTTTCGAGCCGATAAAGCGCACCTCAATGTAGGGGATGCCGTTTCTTTTGAGCGCCGCGATCTGTGCGGAAAGCTCTTTGCCTGCTTCGTCGGCAAAGGCGGATAATCTTATCATAAAAATGTTGCTCCTTTCACTTGACACGAAAGTATTATTGTGCTATTATAATTATAGCATTTATTTAATATCGGTAAAGTGTAAATCTTAATAAATTCTTAGGAGAATAGCATAATATTAATATGATACAGCTAAAGCTTACTTTCGCACGCCATAATTTCAACACGCCTGCCGATTCAATTCCGCCACACCAGATCGCCTACTACGACCTAACGCTGGTTTTGAGTGGGGCGCTTACCTACCTGATCGACGGGCGAGAAACGGTCTTGCAAAGCGGTGACGCCATTCTTATTCCTCCGGGCAGCGTGCGCGAGCGCCGTGCGGCGGAGGGGGAGACCGATTACATCAGCTTCAACTTTACAAGCGCATATCCCTTTGCGCTGCCGCTTCACATTGACGACGCCTTACACAGCGACGCGCTTTTTCTTCTTTCTGCTTTTGACAAGATCAACGGACGGTCGTACCTTGACCACAAGGAGGAGAACGAACATCTCTTGGCCTGCCTGCTTCTCGTGCTTGAAAACCGTGTCAAGGCGCGCGGCATTCATCCGCTCGTGCGCACCATTATGAAGTACGTGCATTCTCATCTTGGGGAGCGCATCACCCTAGAGGACATTGGGAGAGAAACCTTCTTTTCCCCCATTTACTGCGATACGCTGTTCAAGAAGGAAACGGGACACTCCATCATTGATTACGTGATCGAAAAGCGCATTGATGAAGCAAAGCGGCTGCTTCTTGAGGGCTCGATCCCCCTTTCGGACATTGCCGAGCATCTCGGCTTTCACGATTACAATTACTTTTCGCGTGTGTTTAAAAAGCGAAGCGGGTATACGCCGTCAGCATACAGAAGGCTGATGCTCGGTTGATGAATTTCGGCGTCTTTCTCCGCTTTTTCGCCTCGGAGTACGGTGTACACCGTCGGCGCAAAACCGAAAAAATCCACTCAAAATTCATCGAACCGAGGTTGATGAATTTCGGCGTCTTTCTCCGCTTTTCCGCCTTGGAGTACGGTGTACACCGTCGGAGGAAGAGCGAAAAAGCCCCCTCAAAATTCGCCTAGCCGAGACCAATGTTTTTTGATAGAAAGCACCCCGATTTTCGGATGAAAATCGGGGTGCTCGGTTTTTACGCATTGGAGACGGTAACGCGAGAGCCGTCTGTTTTTCCGTTCTTTACGGTCACGCCGTCCTTTTTGACGGTGTAGCCGTCTTTTTTGACGGTGATATCGAACACGCCGCCTGCGATATGGATCTTTTCGAGCGTGAGCGATTCGAACGCCGACGAAAGACGGGGAACAAAGGAAAAGCTTTTAAGCCCCTCGGGACGGATCGCAAAGATGCCCTCCGAAACGACGCGCACGAAAAGTGCGCTCTCACCCGAGAGGTGGCGCTTGCCACCTTCCGGATACGCCTCGACGGCGTAGGGAACGTGGTCGCATACGAGGCGGCGACGGCAGTAGTCAAGCAGAGGCGCTTGCATTCGCTCTCCTTCGCCCGCAAGGAACGCCGCCTTCATGCCGTAAAGGGTGGCTCTGTCCCAAATGGTATCGCTTTTGTTTTCTTCTCCCTTTTCACAGGAGAGCATGCCCTCCTCCGTCCAAAGATAAGGGGAAAGCATAGCGTCAAGCGTGCCTGCCTTTCTGTCTTCGATCCCCATTGAAAGGGGAAGACAGATCCAAGCGCGCAGGGTATCAAAGCCCTTCGAGTAACGGTACGTTTTAAAGCCGTGGAGCTCCGCACCGTAATAGCGTTCGATCGCGCGTGAAAGGTCGGCGGCACGCTGTTCGTAGGTGTGAGCCGTCCTTGTGTCGCCGAGTGACAGCGCCAGCTTGGCGGCAAAGCAAAGTCCGCCGTAAGCGAGAGACGAGGTGGAAAGATTGGCAACGCGGTCGGTGGGAAAGCGCCCCTCAAGCTCGTCCGAATCGGAGGAAATGACCCCTTCGGGGGTTTTTTTACGTTCACAGTATTCGGCGCACCAGCGGATGGCGGGGTAAAGCTCACGCGCTATGCTCTCATCGCCGAGCGCGAGGGTAAAGAAGGATGCACCGTAAAGATACATTGCCGCATCGCCTCTGTCGCCTGCTCCCTCCCAGATATCCAGCCCCTCGGCGATGATGGAGGAGGGAAGACGGTCGTAATTCTCCGACATGAAGGGGATATAAGCACGGTAGGCGTTTAAGGACGCCTCGATTGCCGTTTCGTCACCCGTGAGAGCGAAGTGCGGACCTGCGTACTCTACCTGGTCGTTGCACCAAATGGCGGCGTAATAGCTGTGTCCGCCGGGACTGTGATACTTGCCCGTCAGCGTTTCAAAGATGCTCTCGGCGGCGCGGAGCTTGGCATAGCGGGTCATGACGTCAAGGTTTTGATGCCCCGAGCGCAAAACGAGCGCGCCGTCCATCAGCGCCTTTGCGCGGGAAAGCCGCTTTGCAAGTGCCTCTTTGCCCGAGGGAACGGGGAGGGGCTTGTTTGAAATTTCGGTGACGTAGGCGATCTCGAGCGTGACGCTCTCGCCTGCGTGAAGATGAATCGGATTGGGTGCGTTGTGTAAGATTTTGGAGATATAAACGCCCTTTGTGCCCCTGCCGTAGGAATGAATGTATTCCGAAGGAACGGAGAGAGAAAGAGAGACTTCTTTTTCCGCTTTTACGGTGATGAGCTCAAAGAAAAACGGCGTGTCGACAGAAGGAAAGAGCCGTCTTTCGGTAGAGAAGCCCGCATCGGTGCGAGAGGCAACGGAAAGTGTGCCGTCAAGCACAAATCGGGTGGGATACTCGGGAACGGCGACACCGTCAAGACAAAGAACGGGGCGGTCGCTTCT
>SVRR01000033.1 GCA_015064745.1 Oscillospiraceae bacterium
TCCATTCCAAACGCATCCAAGCCGACCGTATGCGCTACCGCGCCGTCATGAAGCGCACGGTAGAAGGGACAGAAAATCTGCGTCTCGTGCAGGCAGAGGTCACCGCCCTTTTGACCGAGGAAAAAAACGGCAAAAGGCGTGTTACGGGCGTGCGCACCTCGCTCGGTGAGGTGTGGGGCGCGGAAAAGGTCGTGCTTGCCACGGGTACCTATCTTTCCTCTGCCATTTTCGTGGGTGACGTAACCTATCCCGCAGGTCCCGACGGACTTCTCGGCGCAAACGAGCTTTCCTCGTCGCTTCGCGATCTGGGGCTTCCTCTCCTTCGCTTTAAAACGGGAACACCCGCACGCATTTTACGCCGTTCGGTCGATCTTTCTCTTTTAGAGGAGCAGGCGGGCGAGGATAAGATCACCCCCTTCTCCAAGGACACGCCGAGGGAGCGCTTCGATGGCATGGCGCAAACACCCTGCCATATCGTTTACACCAACGGTGAAACGCACCGCGTCATAAGGGACAACATCCATCGCTCCGCCCTCTATTCGGGCAACATTCACGGCACGGGTCCCAGATACTGCCCATCGATTGAGGATAAGATCGTCCGCTTCGCCGATAAGGAGCGCCATCAGCTATTCTTAGAGCCATGCGGAGAAGACACCGAGGAGATGTATTTGCAAGGCTTCTCCACCTCCTTACCCACCGACGTACAAAGAGAGATGTTAAAAACGCTCCCCGGATTTGCAAGCGCCGAGATGATGCGTTACGCCTACGCCATCGAATATGATTGTATCGACCCTTTAGCGCTTTATGCTACCCTTGAAACCAAGGAAATTTCCGGGCTTTACGGCGCGGGACAGTTCAACGGCACGTCAGGCTACGAGGAGGCGGCGGCACAGGGGCTTGTCGCCGGCATCAACGCCGCCCTTTCCTTGAAGGGCGAGGAGCCGCTGATCCTCACGCGTGACTCGTCGTATATCGGCACGCTGATCGACGATCTCGTCACCAAGGGAACGCGCGAGCCCTATCGCATCATGACCTCGCGCTCCGAATACCGACTTCTTTTGCGCCAGGATAACGCCGATTTGCGGCTTTCCGACATTGGACACCGCGTAGGGCTTCTTTCGGAGGAGCGCTATGAGCGCTTTCTCTCTCGCCGTTGTGCCATCGAAAAAGAGATCGCGCGCGCAAAATCGACCGTCGTGCCGCCGTGCGATGCCGTCCTCACGCTTCTTGAAAAGCATGGCTCCGCCCCCATTGAAACGGGCGTAAAGCTCGCCGACCTTTTACGCCGCCCCGAGCTTTCTTACGCCGCGCTGACCGAAATCGACCCAACGCGCCCGGATCTTCCCGAGGACGTCATAGAAACGGCAGAGATCGAGATCAAATACGAGGGATATCTCGCGCGTCAGCGCAAGGAAGTCGAACGGCAAAGAAAACTCGAAGAATACAAGCTCCCCTCCGACATCGATTATAAGGCGATCAAGGGACTTCGACTCGAAGCGGCAGCCAAGCTCGACGCGCTCCGTCCTGCCTCTATCGGACAGGCATCCCGCATTTCGGGCGTCAATCCCGCTGATATCAGCGTGCTTCTTATCGTTCTCGGAAAGGCTTGATCCCCAAAAGGAAAACGACCTTGCTCTTCGCAAGGTCGTTTTTGATTACCGTCATTCCGCGTACTTAAAGATTACCTCATCGTTGAACTTGCCGTCCTTGTAAAGGATCACGCCGTCCACCTCAACGATGGGATCGTGAATGTCGAAATCGATATGCTCGGTGGAGTGGATGATCTCACCGCGACGGCGATTGTTACCGATCGCTACGTGCACGCAATGGATCTGATGCGTTCCGTCTACCTTCCAGCCGTACATGTTGTTTTCAATTGAGGTCGTCGCAACAAGACCGATCTCATCGCAAAGGTCTGCTCTCGGCTCAACCTCGTCAAGCAGGTCGCGAAGACGTTGTACTTGGGTCGCGTCGCCCGAGAAGTCTGTGACGATGCTATCCTTGAAGACAAGCTTAAAGGGCTCCTTGTAGATCTCACAGTGCGTAGGGGTGTTGGGGCGAATGGGAAAGCCGCGCTGATTGTGGGTGCGCTCGGAGGCACCGTCGGCAACCACAACGCCGTTGACCGTGCCGAGAGAGGGAATGACCGCAACCTCGGAATAAAAGGGAATGATTCCCATCACAGGGTACATCGCATCAAGCCCCTTGTGTACCGCACAGTGCAGATCGGTGCCACGCGCGGTAGTGATCCTCAGGTCCTTTGCCTGTTGCATGAGCGCATAAATCCCCATGGCTCTCTTGCGGTTAGCAAGTACTTCTTCGCGATTGATGTTCCACTCTTCCATACCGCTATGCTCAAAGGTGAAGCGCTTGCTCTTGCCAAGGAGCGATTCGTCACCCTCATCTCTTGAACCGAGGTAGGTGGAAAAGCCCGTCTTCATCTGCGGCGTGGTCATAAAGGTGATGTCGGCGTGAAGGATTGCCTGACGCACGGGTTCCATAATGGGAATGTTGTCGTAGCCCTCGGCACCGCCATACATATCCACATCGAGAATGACAGCGTTAAAACCGCACTCTCTTGCCACGTCACACAATGCACGTGCGTTGGTATAGGATTCACTGTCGGCGATGACGAGAATATTATCTCCCTTCTTTGCCTCGGCGATGTCGCACAGAACGAATTTTGCATTCTCGCGAATCTTTGCCATGTCTTTAAAAATATACATCTCTATCTCCCTTCGATATTATATTGTATTTTTATTTTTCTTTTTGATCTGCTTACACTTTTTCGCTTGCAAAGCCGCCTCCGTCTTTGCGATGCTTTCCCGGGCGCCCTCCAAATGACACACAAGATAGGAATATATCGCGTCTATGATGGCAAGCTGGGTAATTCTCGAATTCAGCCCCAGGATGCGGTAATTCGTTTCATCCGAAACGGTATGAAGAACAGCATCGCTGACGCTCTCAATCGATGATTTTCCAAAGTTGGTGATCGCTATGGTAAAGGCACCGCATCTTTTTGCCGATGCCATTGCCCCAAGGATATCCGTCGACTCACCCGAATGAGATATTCCGATCACCACGGTATTTTCCGTCGCCTGCTCTGCGGCGATCACCTGCATATGGTTGTCGGTATACGGATGCGCGCGTAAACCGAGGCGAAGCATCTTATGCGCCGCATCGTTTGCGATCGGCGCGGAATTTCCAAGTCCGAAGATGATGATATCGTCCGAGGATAGGATAGCCTCACAGCACTTGGCAAGTGCCTCCCCGTCAAGTTGCTTTTTCGTTTTTTCAAGAGAGCAATAAATATCGTCGCATATCTTGGTAAAGATGTCGTAGGGGGTGTCGGCGGCGGTAATGTTCTCGTTTAAAGGTCCCGTATGATGCTCCTTAGCAACGGCGATCTTCAACTGTTGATAGCCGTCGAAGCCAACCTTTTTCGCAAACCTTACGATGGTAGCCTCGCTCACCCCACATGCCGCGGCAAAATCGGTAATATGTAAAAGAAGAACGCTTTCGGGATTCTCAATCAAAAAATCCGCGATCCGCTTTTCCGATTTGCTCAACCTGTCGTAATTTGACTTTATGCTCAAAACGGTTTTTGTCATAATTCTACCGTTCTTCTTCGAATTTCTTTGCTTCAACTATACCATACCTCTGCAAAAAAATCAAGCGTTTTTGTGAAAAAGGTTTTCAAAAAATATATTTTGTGTATTTTTTTAACGCACGCTATTGAAATTTATTTTCAGTTATGCTATAATGAAACGGATCGCAAGCCCCCCTTGCTGACGCATGCGTTTGCGCGCCGGCTTTCCCTTCGGGAAAGCTCGTTTTATCGCGTTCGAAATTTGCATGCTTGTGAAACGCGTGCGGAGGCACGGCGCCGGTTCTTCGTTTTTAAATCCAATTTAGTATATTACGCATTTTATGCCGGTACGCCTATGCTGTAAAATTCGGCGGAGGGAGAAAGGAAGGATAAATTTGGTCATCAAAAACGCGAAGGTCGTCACCCCCACGGAGATGCTTGAAGGCTGTGACGTCCTGATCGAAGACGGTATCATCAAAAAGATCGGCAAAGCACAGAAAGGGGCGCAAAGCATCGACGCGAGTGGACTGATCCTCGTTCCGGGCTTTGTAGACATTCACACACACGGCGGATACGAGGCGGATTTTATGGATGCCACGGAGGACGCCTATAACAAGGCCCTCAGATTCCATCTTGACAACGGAACGACGACCGTCGTCCCTACCTCCTGCACGGCACCGCGGGAAAACATCGTCGCCTTTATTGATTTCGCAAGGAGCTATATGAGTTCCGACGCTCCTTACAAAAGCGCCGTGGTCGGCGTACACCTTGAAGGACCTTATCTTTCGGTGAAAAACCGCGGTGCGCAAAAGCTTGAGGAGCTTGCAAGCCCCGACAAGGACGACTATTCCTACATGGTGGAGAATGCCGACGTCATTAAAACGGTGACGATATCGCCCGAATTACCCTCTGCCCCCGAAATGGCAAAAGCGCTTACCCAAGCGGGGATCCTCGTTGCGGGAGGACACGACGACGGCATATATCCGGAATTTCTCCCCACCATTGACGCGGGCATGTCACATCTAACGCACCACTACTGTGCAATGAGCGATCTGCGCTATAAGGACGGAAAGCGTAATGTCGGACTCCGTGAATACGGATTGATCGACGATCGGCTCACCTCCGAATTGATCGCAGACAACCTACATATCACCCCCGAGCTTGCGCGGCTGATCGTCAGAGCAAAGGGTGCCGATCTCGTTTGTGTGGTCTCAGACTCCTTGCGGTGTGCGGGACAGCCCAAAGATGACCGTCTGTATAAGCTTGGCACGGGAGACGGCGCACAGCTCGTCCGCATCGGTGACGGTATTGCCGTCACTGCGAAGGAGGGGATCTATGCCGGCAGCATCACACCCGTGAGAGCCATGGTCAAAAATCTCGTTTCCGCCGGCATCCCCTTCGCAGACGCTGTGAAAATGGGTACGCTCACCCCCGCAAGGATCATCGGAGAAAGTGAAACGGTGGGAAGCATTGAAGAGGGCAAAAAGGCAAACCTTTGTCTTCTTGATGCAAATTTCAACGTACGCAAGGTCTTCCTTGAAGGAAAAGCCATATAAATTTTTGAAAGGGAATCAACAAAATGGAAACTAAGATCAACAATATCACATTAAAAACCGTTCCGAAGGAATGGGATATCTACCTTGATATGGCACTCGTGATGCTTGACGAGATCATGAAAAACAACGCCCTCGGCAAAAGGACGGTCATGATCGTTCCCGTCGGTCCGACCGAGCAGTATCCCATTCTCGCCCGTCTTGTCAATCAACTGCGCGTATCCTTGCGCGACGTTTGGTTCTTCAATATGGACGAATATATGATAACGCCCGATACCTGCATCGATTTTGACGACAAAATGAGCTTTCACAAGCGCATGAAGGATGAATTCTATTCCCGTGTGGATGCCGATCTCGTCATGCCGCCCGAGCAGCGCAACTTTCCGATGCCCGGCAAGGAGCGCGAATACGACGAGCTGATCGAGAGCCTCGGCGGTGTTGATCTGTGCCTCGGCGGCCTTGGCATCAACGGTCATATCGCCTTCAATGAGCCGCCCGAAAAGGGAGAAAAAATTTCCGCAGAGGAATATGCAAGCCTCGGAACGCGCGTACTCCCCATCTCGCGCGAAACGCAAACCATTAACGCCTACGGATATCAACGCGGCGACCTTCGCGGCATGCCTGAATGGTGTATCACCGTCGGCATGAAGCCTATTCTCAGCGCGAAGAAGATCTATATCGCGCTCACCCGCGATTGGCAGCACGGCATCGTCAAGCATGTGCTTCGCGACGAGCCAACCGCAAGCATTCCCGCAAGCCTTTTGCAAAAGCATCCCAACGCTACCATTTGCGGCTACGAATCGGTCGTAAACGGCTTGTTTTAAACGTTTTTATAAATAGAGTATCAAAAAAATCAAGCAAAAAGCCGATTTCCTCTACGGAAATCGGCTTTTTGCTTGATTTTTTTCATTTTTGAATACGGTTTATGCTCAAATGCAACACCGCTTTTTACTTGCTCAGCACTGCTTTAAAAGCGCGAGGTAAAAGGAAACGGCATCACACGCGCAAGACACGCGGATGCGCTCGTTGTTGCCGTGAATGGTGGCGCGCTCTTCACGGGTAAGATCCATCGCCGAGAAGCGATACACCTTATCGGAGATCTCGCCGTAATGGCGCGAGTCCGAGCATTGCATCATAAGATAGGGGGTCACGATACAGCCCTGCCAGGTAGAAGCCACGGCGGACGCAACCTTATCCCACGCGGGGCAGTCGATCTCGGAAATGCGGCTGGGATCCATGCCGTAAATCGGCTCAATGGAAACGCTGTCATCGTCCACCGTTTTTTTAAGGCGGGCGAGCGCGCTTTCCACCGTATCGGCGGGATTTAAACGAATATTGGACACCATTTCCGCTTCGGGCGGAATGACGTTCGAAGCGTCGCTTCCCTTCATTTGCGTGAAGGCAACCGTCGTGCGCATGAGGGCATTCAGCTCACCGCCGCTTTTTTTGCAAATCCCGTCAAGCACGGGACGGAACAGCCAAAGGTTGGAAAAGATCATGCGGTAGACAAAGCTCGAATGTCTGCCGAGCGTATCAAACATCGCGGCAACGGGCTTTGAAAGGTGTGAGGGAAAGGGACGGTTTTCAACTTTCGTACAAGCAGACGCAAGAACGCCCACGGGTGTGTGAGGTTTAGGTGCCGAGGCGTGTCCCCCCGCGGAGCGCGTACGGTAGGAAACGTCCAGCATTCCCTTTTCCGCAATACCGATCATGCCGCAAGCGCCCTTAACGCCGGGAAAAACGTCCTCGACAACAGCGCCGCCTTCGTCGACGACGAGCGCGGGGGTGATCCCCTTCTCCTTAAAATACGAAACGATGTTGCGCGCACCGTCTCCATTCACCTCTTCTCCGCCCGAAAAGGCGAGATACACGTCTCTTTCGGGAACGAAGCCGCGTACGATCAGCGTGTCGACCGCAGAAAGCACGGCGTTGAAGGTGACCTTGGTATCCAGCGTACCGCGTCCCCAGAGAACACCGTCTTCAAGAACGGCGTCAAAGGGAGGCTTTTCCCATGCCTCGGCGTTGACAGGAACGACGTCGTAATGCGCCATCATAACCGCAGGGTCGCCCACGGTGCCCCCCTTCCAACGAAAAAGAATGGCACGGTCGGGGAGCTCGTGATATTCGCAAGCCGCGAAAACAGCGGGATAAAGTGTAGGCAAAGAGGAAATGAGTCCTTGAAAGGCGCTTTCATCCTCCCTCTCGCTTTGCTTGTAGGAAACGGTCGGAAAGCGCACGAGGGTTGAGAGTCGCTCGATCACCTTATCGCCGTCAAAATCGGTATCCTTCTCGGAAACGACAGGACCCGCCTTGGGACGGAAAGCCAAGGTACGGATAAGCAATATTGCGAGTAAGACGCAAAAAAGCACGCCAAATCCCAACAATACGTAAAGTAATATTTGCATTTTAAATTTTTCCTTTTTTGTAGAGAATCCTTGCAACGATCACGGTAAAGATGACGCCCACCGGCACCATGATACCGACAGTCCCCTCATTGAGTGCGGGCACGAAGATAAAGAGTGCCAGCATTAAGATCATGGGAGCAATGGCGATCTTGATGTTTTTCGAAACGAACGCCACGGCAAGTCCGCCAAAGAGAGCCGGCAGAATCATGTCGAAGGCAGGGGCAAGTGCGGGATTTTCAAGCAAGGGCGTCAAGGGAATAATGAGTAAGACGCCGAGAAAAATGATCAAGGTCGTTACAATGCTGGAGGTCGCAATGGCGATCGTAGAAACGATCTCTCCCTCCTCATCGCTCGGCTTGACATCGGCACGGCTCATCGCGTCCAAAGCACAGGGAAGCTTGAGGTTGGAAATGTTACCCGTCACGAAGGAGAGATAAGCGCCGCCCGCGCCAAGCATCGGCACGAAGGTAAAGACCTCCACAAGTCCCACCGCCCAATACATGGGCAGAATGGCGATCATGGCGGCAAGAAGCGCCTTGAAATCGGGTGCCGCACCAAAAAGCAGAGCAACAACGAAGGGTACGGCAAGCACCACGGCGCACAGCGCAAAGCCCCAGACACGGCCGTAATAGTGCACGCTTTCAAGATAGGTCATTTTTTCTTTTTGTTTTCTCATCACAAGCACCTCCTCACGCAAGCCATGCGGTCAAGGGGATCGCCATTCCCATGCCGCCAAGCAGACTGAACGGAAGCGCATAATCAAGCATCCACTTCATTCTCGGCAAGCGCGCGGCAAGACCGCACACGAGCATAACAACGGCGCTCGACGCCATAACCAGCACGGGAATCAATGCCGAGGTGTCCCCCGAAAACACGTTGCTGAAATCACAGAACACGTAACCAAGGAAGGCAGAGATCATACCGAGAAACATGGCGTTGTTAAATATCTCGCTCCATTTTTTATCCCGATTTTCAAGACCCTTGATCCCCTTTTGGATGCGTTTCGTCAGAATGGGGGTGAGAATGAGACCGAATGCAATACCAAAGGTCATCACAAAAAGCACCGTAACGAAGCCGGAAGCATCCAGCGCTCCCGCCATCTGCTTCAAGGTGGTCTCGGCGGCAATGGTCTCATAGCTGAGCGAGCCGATGATGGAAAGACGAAGCCACGGAAGCGCCACGCCAAGCTTCTTCGCAAGCGCAAGCACGCCGACAAGGATAGAGACGGCGGGGGCAACGGTAAAAATAGAAACGGAGATCATGATCTTGCGAAGCTTTTGCTTGTCCATCCCCAATTCGCGTGCGCGGCGGAGCGCACGCACAAGAAAGAAGACCGACTGTGCAAGCACGAGCAAGATCACAGCGCCCGCAATCAAAAAGAGCACGGGGTGATTGACGTAAAATTCCATATTATCCTCCTTGGTCATTATACTTCTTTTATTATACATGAAGCACAGCAAAAAAGCAAGTGTATTTTCCTTTCCTTCGTGGGATACTTTCCATATTACGACACGGAGGTGTAGGATGAAAAATTTTATAAGGGAAGCGGAAGCTATCAAGGACTCTGTCGTCGCCTGCCGCCGCCGTCTGCACGGCTTTGCGGAATGCGGCTTTGATTTGCCAAAAACCACGGAATTTGTAAAAAACGCATTACAAAACATGGGATATGCCCCGAAGGAATACGGCAAGGGAGGCATCGTATGTGAGCTTGTGTCACAAAAAAACGCAGGCTCCTTCGTGCTTCTACGCGCAGACATGGATGCCTTAACGCTCCCTGAGGAAACACGTCTTCCCTTCCGCGCGGAAAACGGCAATATGCACGCCTGCGGACATGATATGCACACCGCCATGCTGCTTGGGGCTGCTGCGATTCTAAAAAAGCACGAAAACACCCTTCCCGTATCGGTGCGCTTTGCCTTCGAGTGCGCAGAGGAAACACTTTCGGGGGCGGAGGAGCTACGCGAAAACGGAGTGCTCACGGGCGTAGGTGCGGCAATGATGCTTCACGTCGTAACCGCTGTTCCCTTTCCCACAGGCACTTTGCTTTTACCGCCTCCCGGCATTTCCGCGCCCGCCGCTTGCTTTTTTGAGATCACCGTCACGGGAAAAAGCGCGCACGTCGGGGAAGCCGAAAAGGGGATCAGTGCTTTGGACGTGGCGCTCAATCTTTACCGTAACATGCAAGACGCAAAGAAAAAAATGGGAGAGGGCTTTTTCCTCTCCGTGGGCAAATGGCTTGCAGGAGATGCCCCGAATATCCTCCCCAGACGCGCCGTGATCGAAGGCTCCTTCCGCGCGAAAGAAACAGAGAAGATAGAAGCCTTTCGATCACAGCTGCTTGCTCTTTGCGCTTCTCTCGACGGAGGCGCGACAGCGCGGGTGCGCTTCCTCGGCAGCTGTCCACCGCTGGAAAACAACGCGGAGTGCCTTGCCTTGCTCTCTCGCGCGCTTCCGCGCTACGGCTTATCTCTCGTAGAAACGCATACAAACGACGGGCACGCCGCTGAGGACTTTGCCACCCTCGCCAAGGAATGTCCGTCGGTAGCGCTTGCCATTGCGGCAGGGGAAAAGGAGCGCGGCTACGAGCATCCGCTTCACCACCCGCAGGTGCTCTTTGATGAGGATGCGCTCCCCATCGGCGCCGCCGCCTACGTTTTAGGCGCTTATTCCCTTGGTGAGGGATTTTTATTGCAAACTTTTACCAAGTAACGAAGTGCATAAACGCAGTTGTCTTTTGACAATACTTTCCTTGGGTCCCAAACCAAAAAGGGAAAAGGAAAACAAGCATATGTACTATAATAAAGTGGAAATTTGCGGTGTGAACACGGCGAAGCTTCCCCTGCTTTCTGATACAGAAAAGCGAAGTCTTCTTCTGCGCGCACAGGCGGGCGATAACACAGCAAGAGACGAGCTGATATACGGCAATCTCCGCCTCGTTCTTTCTATTATCCAACGCTTTTCGGGCAGACGTGAGAGCCTTGACGATCTGTTTCAGGTGGGCTGTATTGGGCTGATCAAGGCGATTGACAACTTTAACACCGAGCTGGACGTCAAGTTTTCCACCTACGCCGTACCCATGATCATCGGTGAGGTCAAGCGTTATTTGCGCGACAACACTTCCCTTCGCATCTCGCGCTCTCTGCGTGACCTTGCCTACCGCGCTCTCCAAGCGCGAGACGCGCTCACGCGAGACACGGGACGCGAGCCCTCGGTCGCAGAGATATCAGAATCGCTCGGCGAGGAGAAAAAAGAGGTCGAGCGAGCGCTGGAAGCGATCGTCGAGCCGGTCTCTCTCTACGACTCGGTCTACGGCGAGGGGGAAGATTCGGTCTACGTCATTGACCAAATCGAGGGTGGCGAAACGGACGAGGACTGGGTGGAAAGCATCGCCCTTAAAGATGCCCTCGCAAGGCTTAATGAGCGTGAACGGCACATTCTCCTGATGCGGTTTTACAGAGGAAAAACGCAGATGGAGATCGCCGAGGAGATTGGAATCTCCCAAGCACAGGTCTCGCGCCTTGAAAAAGGCGCGCTGGGCAAAATACGAAAAATGCTATAAAAGCAAAGCGGAGTATGCAAAACGCATACTCCGCCATTGTTGTTCGATTAGTTTTTCACATTTTCCAGCGTCTCACCGGGAGCTATCTTGTACGTTTCGCCGTCACACCAAAACCAAAGGGTTTGAAGCGTCGGATTATACACCCTCGTATTATCCGCGCTGTATATGAGCGCGCCGTAAGCGGTTACGTAATCGTAGATCTCGGTGTTGGTTGCGCACCAAACGTCGTCCGACGCAGAAACGCGCTTGCCGATCTCGTCAAGAAGCGACCAATTATCCGCGCCGTCAAACTCAAAGGTATGTCCCCAAAGGAAGAAAAGACGCTCACGGCGGGAGGAAATATACAGCTTATCGTAATCGAAGCTTAAAAATTCATCCAGCATAGAAAGAGGTCGGGGTTCGTGTGATGTGCCGTCGGCATCCATCCGTGGAAATCACTCGGCAGATCAAAACGGCGATTGTCTTCACCGAGCGTGCGGGCATAGATAATGCCGCAAGCAGAAAGCGCACGCTTAACCTCCTCGTAGGACGTACCGGTCGTAAAGGAACGAATGCCGGAATCGGGATACGCCATACCACGAACAATGCGACCGAGCCTTTTTTCAAGATCCCGTCGGCATTCGAGCACTTCGTCAAGGATCTCAATCGGGCGAAGCCTTCCCGTGGCTCTGTGGTGCGCGCCGTGCACGGCAACCTCGTGACCGCGTGCGTAAATATAATTTTCAATGTCTTCTACGCTATGCTCATAGGATCTTCCCAAGGAAAGCGCGTTCAGATTGAGGTGCATTTCAGTCTGTAAGGGGTAATGATATCGGAAAAGCGCTTGTCCTGCACGCATCCGTCATCATAGCTCATGGTAAAGGCGCGCGTCTTTCCTTCGGGGAAGCGCAAAAACTGATAACGAAACATTTTAATCCTCTAAAAGCTCCGAAAAATCGGTAACGTAACGATCCGTAATGGCGCGAATGGCATCGGCGTAATCGCTTGACGATGCATCAAACACACCGTAAACGGTCATGCCAGCACTCTTTGCCGTCTTGTCCGCGTCGTAATTGTCGTCAAGGAAAATGACGTCCTGCACGGGAGCATTCAGCCGTTCCGCCGCCATGCGATAGATGTTGGGATCTGCCTTGGTGGTAGCAAAGTCCTCGCAGGACCAAACGTTATCGAAAAGCTCGTAGATGCCGTTTCTTTTAAGACAAGGGTCAAGCACCCCGTGGGGGCTTGCCGTTAGGATATTGAGGCTGTCCCCACGTGCGCGAAGCGCTTTAAGCGTTTCTTTTACGTGTGTCTTGGGGAGAATCCTCTCGTGATACGCTTCCCTCGCAAAGGCATTGACCTCAAAAAGAAGCTCCTCCGTCGAAAGGGGCACGCCGAGCGAACGCAAATGCTCCGCCGCGCCCTTATAACCGAGGGGGGTAATGGTCTTTACAAGGTCCTTCGCGATGGGAATATTAAATTTACGCATGACACGCATAAACGCCTCAATAAAGGTCGGCATCGAATCGACGAGCGTGCCGTCAAAATCAAACAAATAAATAGCCATATTCTTTCTTTCCTTCGCCATATTCTTTGCATTCAGTATAACGGTTTTTTTGCCTTTTGTCAAGTGCTTTTCGCCTTTTTAGCGTTATTTTCGGCAAGCATGTGTCTACGGTACTCGCCGGGGGAGATGCCGTAAGCTCTCGCAAAGGCATCGCCGAAATAATTGCTTCCCGAAAAGCCGCAAAGAGCCGCAACCTCACTGATGTTCATTTTCGTGGTCAAAAGCAGTCTTTGCCGCACGCAAACGCACCTGCGCAAGATAGCTGCTAAAATTGAAGCCCGTCAGCTCCTTAAAGCGCTTTGAAAAATAGGTCTTTTCCATGCCCGCCATCCCTGCCACCTCCGCAAGCGTCAACGGCTCAGCAAAATTCTCGCTGATATACCCTGCGACCAGCTGTATTTGGTCTGCCCCCTCACCCACATTTCGCAAGAGGACGCGCGCCGCCTTTACGACGAAATGATAGACAACACCAAGCATTATCTGCAAGAGTATTTTACAAAATAAAACGATCAAAGAAAAACGCCGCCAATGCGGAATCCGTGGCATTGGCGGCATATTTATCACGGTTACAAGAATTCAAATATAACAGCCTCCCTTCATTATTGTCAAGCAGGCAAAAGGGAAAAAGGCAGAGCGCACAGGAATTTTGTCCAAAAAGGGGGGAAACTTTTTCATTTTTCTTATCTTTTGGGGTTGACAAACCCGTTTTTTTGTGTTATACTAATCAAGCGCAATACGGAAAGCCGCAAAAACATGCCGGAATGGCGGAATTGGCAGACGCCCGGGACTTAAAATCCCGTGAAACGTGAGTTTCGTACCGGTTCGACCCCGGCTTCCGGCACCATATCGCGGAGTGGAGCAGCCTGGTAGCTCGTCGGGC
>SVRR01000034.1 GCA_015064745.1 Oscillospiraceae bacterium
ACCAGATTCCCTCCCGAGCCCAACGGCTACCTGCATATCGGCAGCGCCAAGGCAATTTGGATCAACGTAATGACTGCCAAGAAGTACGGCGGTCTTTTCAACCTGCGCTACGACGACACCAACCCCACCAAGGAGGACGTGGAGTACGTTGAGTCCATCTACGAGGACTTAAAGTGGCTGGGTGCTGAGCCGACGGGCGGCGTCTTCTACGGCTCGGACTATTTTGATAAGTGCTATGAGTTCGCCGTACAGCTCATTAAGGACGGCAAGGCGTTCGTTTGCGACCTTACCGCCGACGAGATGCGCGAATATCGCGGTACGCTTACCGAGCCCGGTAAAAACAGCCCCTACCGCGACCGTTCGGTGGAAGAGAACCTCGACCTCTTTGAACGCATGAAGAACGGTGAATTTCCCGATGGCGCAAAGACCCTCCGCGCGAAGATCGATATGGCGTCTCCCAACATCAATATGCGCGACCCCGCCATCTACCGTATCGTGCATACCGACCATCACCGTCAAGGCGATAAGTGGTGCATCTATCCTCTTTACGACTACGCGCACCCCATCCAAGACGCCCTTGAAGGCATCACCCATTCTCTTTGCTCCATTGAGTTTGAAAACCACAGACCCCTCTACGAGTGGGTGGTGGATAACATCGGGTTTGACCCCAAGCCGAAGCAGAGAGAGTTCGCGCGCCTTAACGTCACGCATACCGTGATGAGCAAGCGGTATCTGCGTTATCTCGTAGAGAACGGTCTTGTGGACGGATGGGACGACCCTCGCCTTCCCACCCTTTGTGGCTTGCGCCGCCGCGGATACACGCCTGCCGCCATCTTTGATTTCGTTTCGCGCGCGGGTGTTGCCAAGGCAGATTCGCTCGTAGATATGGGGCTTCTTGAGCACTGCATCCGTGAAGAGCTTGACGAGAGCGCCTCTCGCCGCATTGCCGTGCTTCGTCCGATCCCCGTGACCATTACCAATTATCCCGACGGCAAGACCGAATATTTCGACCTTCCCAACCATCCAAAGCATCCTGAGCGCGGCACGCGCCCCGTTCCCTTTACCAAGCACCTTTATATCGATGCCGAGGACTTTGCCGAGGTGCCGCCGCCCAAGTTCTTCCGCTTGAAGCCGGGCGGGGAGGTGCGTCTCATGGGCGCGTATATCATCCGTCTTGAAGAGATCGTCAAGAACGAGGACGGCTCTATCAAGGAATTGCTTTGCACCTGTGACCTTGAAACGGGCAACGGTATGCCAAAGGACGGCAGAAAGATCAAAGGCACCATTCATTGGCTCTCTGCCGAGACTGCCGTAAATGCCGAGGTACGTCTGTACGATAAGCTCTTTACCCTTGAGAACGTTGCCGATATGCCCGAGGGCAAGACCTACGGCGATTATCTCAACCTTGAATCGGTAGAGATCCTTACGAACGCAAAGCTTGAGCCTTCTATGGCGGACGAGCCCGTTGACGCGCGTTTCCAGTTTGTCCGCACGGGTTACTTTATCAAGGATTCCAAGCACGAGGGTGTGTATAACCGCATCGTCGGCTTAAAGGATTCCTTCCCCAAGACGTAAAACAACGTAAAAAAATCCACTCGCGAGAGTGGATTTTTTTTGTGAAAATTCAAATAATTGATAAAAAGTATCGTTTTTTACAAAAAATAATTTTTTTTTACATTTACAATTTTCAAAAATTATGCTATCATTAAATGGGAATTTATAAAAACAAACGATTTCGTGCATATTTTTATGCCGTGCGGCTTGAAATCTATGCACAACGTGGTGGAAAGGAGGCGTGTGAAATGTACGAAGCACCAAGCGTAGAGCGCGTATTCGTTGAGTCGGGTGTACTGATGAACAACGGGTTGCTCAATTCCGGAAACACAGGAAACAACGGTTGGACCGAAAACGAAAGATGCATCGATGATATTTTAGGCGATCTGTTGCGTAAGTAAAATTTCAAACCTAAATTTGTAAGGATGGAACAATCATGAAACAAAGAATCAAATTCGTTTGCCGCACGCTTTTAGTGGGTGTGTTGATCGCGCTCCTGCTAGCGGCTTGCATCGGCTATGCTTTTGCGGACGAAACGACACCTCAGAGTCCCGAGGACGTTTTGACCTATGACGGACTTTCTGCCCGTATGCTGAACTACGGCGGTATCCGTTCCGTTTATCTCGTAGATCGTGATGCCGTTGCTTCCCTGGAGGCTTCGGGCTATAAGGTCGCCTACGGTGCCGTGATGGCGATCGCCTCGTATGACGGCGAAACGCTCAATACCACGCGCTCTCTTACCGTGGCGGGCGATCATGAAAACGGCTATAACGCTGCCAATTCCTATGCGGCAACGGTCGTCGTTTACGCGACGGATGCCCCCGATTATGCAACGGGCGTCTATCTTGATAAGAGCAACAGCTCTTTTGCGTTCACGACCACCTTTAACGACGCCGTGAGCGAAAAGTACGCCATGGAGCTTGTATATACGGGCTTCGTTGCCGTGACCGACGCGGAAGGTAACCAAAGCATCGTGTACGATTACGCCGAGGGCTCTCTCTTCGGTGCGGAGTCGTCCACCTACGGCGGCGGAACGTCTGCGCTTGACGTTGCGGATTGGTTTGTCAATAATTATTCGAAGGATGCCGTAAAGGCATACAACTACAACAAGAACGGCACGCTGAAAAGCGTTCTGACCACCTGCGGAAAAGAGGTGCGCACCTTGTCTGCTCCCGTGACCGTTACCCCGATCGAGGGTGAAGTAACGCTCACAAAATCCCCTGTCAATCAGTATGTAACTGCGGCGCGTGCGGCATACCGTACCTCGGAATATGCCGATTACACGACGTCTATCGTTGGAAACTATACGACCTATCCTGCGGATAAGAAACTCGAAAACGACGTTTCTCTCCCCGTAACTCTTTCTTGGGCACTGAACGGAAACGGTGCGCCCTCCTATACGGTCACCCTTGCGACGGATGCTTCCTTTAAGGAAAACGTTCGTACATATACGACGACGGAAAACACGCTTGATGCGTATAACCTCTTCACGGGTACGACCTATTATTACAAGGTCAAGGCAACGACGGCTGACGGACAGAGCTTTGAGAGCGCAACCTTCACCTTCAAGACGGCGAATACCGTTCGTTGGGGCAACGTCGGCGGCGTGCGTAACGTGCGTGACGTCGGCGGCTGGAACGGCGTTGTAAAGCAAGGCCTTGTGTACCGCGGCGCAGAGATGAATGCGAACCAAACGTATAGCTCGGATATCACTGAGGCGGGCATCTATGCCATGAAGAACGAGCTTGGCGTAAGAACGGATCTTGACCTTCGTGCTCCCAGCGCCAATGCCCAATTCGGAACGTCGTCGCCGCTTGGTGAAGGCGTGAAGTGGATAAACTATACCGTTTCCGCTTTCAGCATTGAGGCAAGCTATTACGCTTCTACCATGAAGACCTTTGCCGATTACAGCAACTACCCCATTTACATACACTGTGCAGGCGGCGCGGACCGTACGGGTACCGTGGCACTGATGCTGTTAGGACTTTGCGGTGTGGACGAGGCGGACCTTTCCGTTGAGCATGAGTTGACCTCCTTCTCGCATCTTGAGCCTCGCTATCGTTACGACCATTCCAGCTATAAATTTGCTACCTCCCTTGCGATGATCAAGGAATATGAAGGCAACACCCTGCAAGAAAAGTTTGAATCCTTCTATCGCAAGGTCTATAACTTCTCCGAGGCTGAGATCTCCAACATCCAAGCGATCCTCACCCAAAACGGTGCGGTTTACGACTTTGCCGAGGGTGACAACGGTAGTATTCTTTATGAAGACCTGGTCGACGGTAAGTTCTCCATGTCCTTCGTCATGCGCAATTCCACCGCTGTCGAATCCGTTACCGTGGGCGGTGTCGCGCTGGACTTCGTCTTTGATCCCGCAACCGCGACCTTGACGGTTGACAGTGCAAAGCTCGTAGGTACTACGGGCATCGGTACCGTCGTATTTGACGACGGCGCAACGCTTCGTTTCGATATCGACGTTACTAGACCTCTGACGACGGCGGAAAAGATCGTTGCAGGCGATCTCACCCTTTTGATCCAATATCCCGGCACGCACTATGTCAACGACGGTGTAGTCACGACCAAGAAGGATGCCGTTAGAAGGGTCGAGTTCAAAAACGATATGTTGGAAGAGCTGCGCGCCGCAGGCTACACCAAGATCACCTTTAACGTGACGGTTACGACAGACGCTGGCGACAACATCAATAATTTCACGTACGGCTGGTACTGTGACGGTTGTAGTGAAAAAGCTAATGCGCATTGGGTCGAAAACACAAAGGTAACCCCTGTAAGCGGCACTCCTTTTGCGGTTTGTTTTGATTTAACGGAGGATACCTGTGGTCACTCGGATAGCGCACGCATCTATATTTCCGGTTCTTACAAGGATAAACAATACGGTTTAATCACCCTCTCCGATTTTATCTTCTTAAAGTCTTAAAGGATGGGGAAGAGCTTCCCGAGAATCCGGAGCCTGAGACCCCCGTTGAGCCCGAACCCGAAGAGCCGACCTTGGCAGAGAAGATCGCAAGCGGCGACGTTGCTTGGTTGATTTCTGACTCGTCTTATACCGTCAGCGACGGAACCGTTGCTACGTATGGGACGGATACACTGAATTTCTCCAATGCGTCGTTGGAAACCTTGCGTGCGGCAGGCTATACGAAGCTCACCTTCACAATGTCTTGCGTGGCAATGAACGGCGAAGAGGATAACTTGAAGCGTATCGTATGCCGTTGGTATAATGGATCCGGTTATGATGCTTCAATTAACAAAAACGATTTGGGAACCGGAACGCCACCTACTCCGAGCGGCACAACCAAAACGGTCACCTTTGATCTGACAGAGGAGACCTGCGGCACAGGCTTCTTTATCCGCTTAGAGGCGCAGTATCGAACAGACATTGCCGACAAGGGTGTTCTCACTGTGACCGATCTCAGTGTCTCGTAAAAAAACAAAAAAACGGCAAGCGCGCAAGCGCTTGCCGTAACTCTTATCACGCAGAAGGCGTGTATATCATCAATGCGAAGCATTGTATATCACCAACACGAAGTGTTGTATATCATCATTGCGAAAGAGAAATACAGCCTGCGGCTGATGATATGCTCACTTTGACGAGATATACTCGTCAAAGCGGATGATATGCACGCTAAAGCGTGATGATATGCCATTGCTTTCGCAATGGATAAAAAATTCCATCGCAGCTGCGATGGAATTTTTGGCCTACCCGAAAGGATTTGAACCTTCGACCTTCAGAGTCGGAGTCTGACGCGCTATCCAGCTGTGCCACGGGTAGATACGTAGATATTGTAGCACAAAGCGCGGATAAAATCAAGTCCTCGTGAAAAATTATTTTTCCTCCAAAACGCGGGTGTTGCGAAGTACCGTTTCCCGTCCGCGCCAAGCAAAAGCGCGGCGAGAAAATTCCTCGTCACTCATGCCCTCTATCGCTTCCGTACTGAGATGCGTGATCAGATTTTCTTTGAAAAACGGAATGCTTGTTTCCATCGTGCCGAGATGCATGGCTTCCTTGACGTAGGGGCAGACCTTTTGACACTCGTCACACCCCCAAGCGGTATGAAATTCTCGCATAAGTTCCTTTTCTTCTTCGTTGAGTGCCCCCTTCTTTTGGGTAATGGCAGAGAGACATTCGTTGCTCTCGCCGCGTAAAATTCCCGTGGGACAGGCGGCAAGGCAGGCGTTACAGCCGATACAAGAGGTGAAGGGAGAAAGCGACACCTCGCCGAGCGCATCGGCGGAAAGGGTGGAAAGAATTTCTCCGATAAATTGGTACGTTCCGTATTCCCCTGAAATGAAAAGACGGTTTTTTCCGTAGACACCAAGCCCCGCGCGGACGGCGGCAGCACGCTCGTCAATGGGAGAATGATCGGCAAAGCCGAGAAAATCCCCTTGAGGAAAAAGGCGTTTCAGCTTTTCTTGCAAACGCGCGAACAAGCCGTTAGCGTAGAAATGATAGTCCTCTGCCGCGGCATAAGCTGAAAAATTGTCGGGTGTGACGGAATAATAGGGAATCAAAAAAACGAGAATACTTTGCGGCAGAAATCCGCGCTTCTCGTAAAGCCGCGCGTTCGTCACACGGCATTCGGAAAAGGGAAGAGTGGCGACCTTGGCGATATGCTCGTCGCCAAAAATCTTTTGAATTTTTTCGTTTATCATGCGTATCGCCCCCTTTCTTCTTCATTATACCGCAAGGCATTGCGAAAAGCAAGGGGTGGACGGTACAATTAAAGGAAAAATCTTGACATTATCTAAAAAAATGGTACAATGATTTATGAAACCGATTGAGGTATACCGTATGAAAATGAATATCAGATCTTTTTTACACCTTCTTCTCGGACTGCTTTTGGCAATCTCTCTCTTCACGGCGTGCAATGAGCCGTCGAATGACGGTGGTGGGGACATCACGTTCCCGACCAAAACGGCTGAAAAGGTTCTTCGTCTTGACGGAGTCAGCGCCAAAAAGAGCGAAAACGGCGGTGTTTGCGCTAGCTATCTTGTTGATACCTCTCTGGTAAAGGCGCTGGAAGAAGAGGGCTATACCGTAACGTACGGCGCGATGATGGCACTTCTTCCCTCCGAAGCGCTTTCCGTGACGGGAAACACAGAGGATGGATACCGTGCTGTGAACCCCTCGTCAGCAACCGTCGTCGCATATGCAACGGGGGCGCCCTCTTACGTTGCCGCCACCAATTACGCGGACGGATTTTCCGATCACGTGACGGGCGTGTTCTCAAAAGCGAGCGATAGCGCCTTCGCTTTCACCCTTTCCTTTCACAATGTTGACGGAGAGAAATACAGTGCAGATCTTGCTTACGGAGGCTTTGTGGCGGTGACCGATGCTGAGGGAAATCAAAGCATCGTTTACGATTATGCCGAGAACACGACGTCCATGCTCTCTCTTGCCGATGCGCTCGTAAACGGATACGAAGGAGATATCTTTACAAAGCATCACTACAATCAGAACAAGACCTTAAGAGCCGTTTTGACGGCTTGCGGAAAGGAGATTCGTACCGTGAAAGAACCCGTCACCCTTTCTCCGCGCACGGAAGAGATCGTTCTCGGCAAGCCACTCGTTGAGGACTACTTTGCCGCCGCGCGTGCGGCATACCGTTCCCCCGAATACGCCGATTATCTCACCTCCGTCGTTGGCAATTATGAGACGGGAAGAGAAAAGTATGAGCATGACATTCCTCTTTCCGCGAACCTGAACTGGGTCTATCACGGCGAGGGTTCTGTGACCTTCACGGTTACGGTAGCTACGGACGATGCCTTCACGAAAAACGTTCGCACCTATCAAACGACGGAAACGGTTCTTTCGGTATACAACCTCTTCACCGACACGACCTATTACTATAAGGTCGAGGCAGAGGCTGGGAACGGGGAGATCTTTGAAACGCCTGCCACTACCTTCAAGACGGCGAAGGGCGTTCGTTGGTGCTACGTTGACGGTGTGCGCAACGTGCGTGATATCGGTGGCTGGACGGGACTCAACCAAGGTCTCGTGTATCGTGGCAGTGAGCTGAATAAGACGCAGAGCTACGGCACGTCGGTTACCGAAGCGGGCATTTTTGCGATGAAAAACGAGTTGGGTGTCAGAGTGGATTTCGACCTGCGCCTTGCTGCCTCCAACGGTGTCTTCGGCACAAATTCGCCCCTTGGCGAGGGTGTCAGATGGGTGCAGCACGGTATTAGCGCCTTCCGATTTGAAGCGGATTACTACACCGAAACCATGCGAGAGTTTATCAATTACGATAACTATCCCCTCTTCATGCACTGCGTCGGCGGTGCTGACCGTACGGGTACGGTAGCGCTTATGCTGGAAGGACTTTGCGGTGTTGCGGAGGAGGATCTTTCCATCGATCTTGAGCTCACCTCCTTCTCAAAGTTTGGCTATCGTTATCGCTATGATAACGGCACCTACGTCTTTGCAAGCACCATGGCAAAGATAAAGCAATATAAGGGTGACACCCTGCAGAAGAAGTTTGAAACCATCTTCCGTGACGTTTACGGCTTCTCCGAGGCGGAGATCTCCTGCGTGCAGGCGATCATGACGCAAAGCGGCGCAGTCTATAATTTCAAGGAGGGCGAAAATGGAGACGTCAATCTTGTGACGCTGAAAGACGGAAAGTTCTCATTCTCCTTCTATATGCGTGAATCCACGACCGTTCAGTCGGTCAAGGTGGATGACGTCGTGCTTGACTTCACCTTTGATGCCGATACCGCAACCGTGACGGTAGAGGGAGAAGTGCTCAAGGATGCGACACTGCGCACCGGCATCGGTACGATCACCTTTGACGACGGCGCAACGCTTCGCTTCTACGTGCTTTAAGGTGTTGGGACACCTGTCCTAAAATAACTTTTTTGCGAGAGCCGTTGTGCGCAACGGCTCTCTTTTTTACGCTATAATGGCGCAAAAAGCGAAGTTTTTCAGGGGAAAACCTTGATTTTATATAAGTGCTGTGGTATAATCGTATTATATTATGTTAATCAAAAGGAGCAGTTCTATGCTTAATATACTTCAAAACGGCATTTTGTTCGGGGCAGAGTATTCTTCCGTCACCATCGGCGGCGCGCTCGCCATTTTGATTTCTGCTGTTGTTCCTTATCTTCTCGGAAGCATCAACAGTGCCGTGCTCATTTCCCGTCTTTTTTACGGCGCGGATATTCGCACGCAAGGAAGCGGTAACGGCGGTCTTACCAATATGCTTCGTGTATACGGCAAAAAGGCGGCACTCTTCGTGCTTCTCGGTGATATGCTTAAAACGGCGCTCTCCATTCTCATCGTTGCCGTTTTTTACGGCTTTCACTACGGCCCCTTCGCTTTCGCCGGCAATTCGCTTTTATATGTGGCAGGCACCCTTTGTATTGTCGGTCACATTTTCCCCGTCTATTTCAAATTCAAGGGTGGCAAGGGCGTGCTTTGCACGGCTACTATGGTGCTGATTTTGAGCCCCATCGCCTTTTGCGTGCTGTTCGGTGTGTTCCTTCTGCTCCTTGCCGTTACGCATTACGTTTCGCTGTCCTCCATCACGGTGGGGCTTCTTTACCCCTTTGCGTTAAACCGTATTATGGCGCTTTTCGGCATTGCGGCGAGCGGACTGATCATTCTGCTTACCGTCCTCGTCGGACTTCTGATCTTCTATTGCCATCGCGGAAATATCGTTCGCTTGAAGGAAAGAAGAGAAAACCGCTTTTATTTCAGAAAAAAGCATTGATGCAGAAGGGGAGTGCTTATGCTAAACCAAGCCATATCTCTTCTTTTTGATGCCGCCGCTAAGGGATGCTTACGGCGCGCGGTTTTTTCACGTCATCAAAGCGGTGACGGAAGCCGTGTGAGCGCGCGCCTTTGTACGCATAAGGGTGAGCTTTTACTCGCCACGGAGCGGCACACAGCGGACGGAAAGGTCTTTCATCAAAACCTTTCTCTTGACGGACTTGAAGCGGCGCTGCTTCCCGTCGCGGCATGCTATATGCAGATCAACATCATCACCTCCCTTGGTGATGCGGAATATAAAAGAAGTGTTAAGGGAAAGGAAGTCATCATCGGCGGCGATAAGCTGAAACGTGCGCTTGCCCTTTCCGCCCCCTCCTTTGCCGATGCTTTGACAGAAACGCTTGACCGCAAGAAAAATTATATTCTGTCGGGGGAAGAGCCGTTTTTGAAGGCGCTTGCCATCAGCGACGCGCGCGGTAGGGTACACGATAAAAAGCAGGCGAAATTTCGCCAGATCAACCGCTTTCTTGAGCATATTCGCGATATTGAGAGCGCGCTTCCCGACGAGGGCAAGCTTCTCATCTACGACCTTTGCTGCGGAAAAAGCTATTTGAGCTTTGCCGTATACCACTATTTTAAAAACATTCAGGGACGCGATGTGGAAATGCTCGGCATGGACTTAAAGGACGATTGCATGCGCTTTTGCGCCGACGTCGCCAAGGAGCTTTCCTTTGACGGCATGACCTTTCGGACGGGAGATATCCGTACCTTGCCGCGCGACCGTGCGCCGCATCTCGTTTTGTCCTTGCACGCTTGCGATATCGCCACCGATATTGTGCTCCATTTTGCCGCCTCCGTCCGCGCGGGCGTCATTCTTTCGACCCCTTGCTGCCAGCATGACCTGCTCGGGAAAATGAATGTTCCCGCCCTCGGCTTTGTGACCGACTACCCAAAGCTTTCGGGAAAGCTGGCGGAAGTATTGACGGATGCGCTTCGCCTTGCCCGTTTGCGTACCCTAGGGTACGATACGACGGCACTTGAATTGACAGACCCCGACGATACGCCGAAAAACACCCTTTTGAGAGCTGTGCTTCGTTCCTCCTTTAATAACGATGGTGAAGCGGCAGAAAAGGAAAGGGAAGAGTATCGGGCGGCACTCCGCTTTGTTCTTGGCAAGGATGCGGAGGATTATCCCGTGCTCTGACGAAAGGAAAGGCTTATGAAAGAAAGCAGTTATATTTCTTCCTCCGAGAGCGAAACCGAGCGCGTGGGAGAGATGCTTGCAAAGCAGCTTTTAAACGAAGGCAGAGCCTACGCTTTCATTGCTCTTTTTGGGGAAATGGGGGTGGGGAAGACCGCCTTCACGCGCGGCTTTTGCCGTTCCTTGGGCATTGACGGCGTCCACAGTCCGACCTACACCGTCGTCAATGAATATACGGAGGGAGACGTTCCCGTTTTTCATTTCGATATGTACCGTATTGAAACGGAAGGAGATCTTCTCTCTATCGGCTTTGACGATTATCTCGCGCGTGACGGCTACGCGCTTTGCGAATGGAGCGAAAATATCCGCCCCTTTTTGCCCGATTACACCGTAACCGTTACCATTTCGCGCACCGACGGTGACGGGGGACGCAAGATCAAAATAGAAGAACCCGCGAAAGGATAATGATTTGAATATTCTTGCCTTTGACAGTACCGCAAAAACGGCATCCGTCGCGCTTTTAAAAGAAGGAAAGGTCGTTGCCGAATTTTTTGTGGATAGCGGAAAAACGCATAGCGAGATCCTTTTGCCTATGGCGGAGGATGTCCTTGCGCGCACGCACACCGCGATTTCCGATGTAGACTATTACGCCGTTACTTCAGGTCCCGGCTCCTTTACGGGGGTGCGTATCGGCACTGCCACGGTTAAGGGGCTTGCTTTTTCTCTTGAAGAAACGGAAAATTGTGTCCCTGTTTCCACCTTGGAAGCAATCGCCGAAAGACTTATGCCGCTTGACGGTATTTACGTCCCTGTGATGGACGCACGCCGAAACGAGGTCTACAACGCCGTCTTTCGTGCGGAAAACGGTGTGTTAACGCGCCTCTCCCCCGACCGTGCCATCTCACTTAGGGCACTCGGTGAAGAGCTACTCTCTCTTTATCGGGATGAAAATATCCGCTTGGCGGGTGACGGATACGACGTCGCCTATGCGGCGCTTGCCCCCCTTCCGCTACGCCTGACACAGACGCCCGCGGGAATTCGTACCCAAAACGCCGCCTCGGTCGCGCTTTGCGCGGAGAGAGCCGTTATGCGCGGGGAAGCTGTAATACCCTCTGCCTTAGCGCCCACCTACTTGCGTCTTCCGCAGGCGGAGCGCGATAGACTTACAAAGCAAAATTAAGAAAGAAGGAAACAACCATGAAAACCATTCATATCGGTGCCGACTCTGCCGGCTATCTTTACAAGGAAGAGTTAAAGACTTATCTTCCCACCCTTGGATATACCGTCATTGACGAGGGCGCGGATCACGGAAACTCCGGCACGCATTACCCCGAATATGCCATGAAGGTGGCGGCGGCGGTGCAAAGTGACCCCGAAAACACCCTCGGCATTCTCGTTTGCGGTACGGGCATCGGAATGAGCATGGTCGCCAATAAATACGACGGCGTGCGCGCCGCGCTTTGCGGTGACACCTTCAGCGCGAGAATGACGCGTGAGCACAACGATGCCAACGTCCTTTGCCTGGGCGCGCGCGTCATCGGTCCTGGGCTTATGAAGGACATCGTTGACGCTTTTCTCGGCGCTTCCTTTGAAAAGGGCGGCAGACACGAAATGCGTGTTGCTATGATCGCGGAAGCGGAGGTGGCAGGTAACAAAAATTAAAGCTCCTTAAAGTGCTTTTAGGCTAGGAGAAGTTATGTATAAAATTGTAAAAAAGAAGGTGCTGAATCCCACCGTCGTGCAGATGGAGATCGAAGCACCCCTCGTCGCGCGCAAGGCAAAGGCGGGGCAGTTTATCATTCTTCGCGTCGACGAGGACGGCGAACGCATACCGCTGACCGTTGCGGGCTTTGACCGTGAAGCGGGCACCGTAACGATCATTTTTCAGGTCGTCGGCGCGACGACCGTCAAGCTCTCCTACAAGGAGGAGGGCGATGCCGTCTGCGATTTCGTGGGGCCCCTAGGCATGCCTACCCGTCTTGAAGGACTTCGCCGCGTTTGCATCGTCGGCGGCGGTGTCGGCTGTGCCATCGCCCTGCCCATCGCCCATGCATTGCATGAGATGGGCGCTGAAATTACGAGTATTATCGGATTTAGAAGCCGTGACCTGCTGATTTTGGAGGACGAATTTCGCGCGGTATCCGACCGTCTTTTCGTCATGACCGACGACGGCTCGTACGGTGAAAAGGGCAACGTAACGATGCCCTTAAAGTCGCTCCTTGAAGGCGGCGAGCAATTTGATGAAATTATCACCATCGGTCCGCTTATTATGATGAAGTTCGTCACCCTGACGGCAAAGCCCTTCGGTACGCCTGTCACCGCCTCCATGAATCCTATCATGATCGACGGCACGGGAATGTGCGGCGGCTGCCGTTTAACACTAAACGTGGACGGCAAGCGCGTGACGAAGTTTGCCTGCGTGGACGGTCCCGATTTTAACGCCTACGAGATCGATTTTGACGAGGCAATGTCACGCGGCAGAATGTATCAGGATTTTGAGCGTCATTCGTATGAGCGCACCTGCAATCTCTTGAAAAAGGAGGTACGGTGACTTGGCAAAACCGAATATGTCTCTTAAAAGAAATCCTATGCCTGCCCAGGACGCAAAGGAAAGAGCGCACAACTTTGATGAGGTGGCGCTCGGCTACACCGAGAAAATGGCGCTTGACGAGGCGGCGCGTTGCTTGAACTGTAAAAATATGCCCTGTGTGGACGGTTGTCCTGTTAAGATCCGCATCCCCGAATTTATTGCGAAAATTCGCGAGGGGAATTTTGAGGGCGCGTATCAAATTATTACGGCATCCTCCTC
>SVRR01000035.1 GCA_015064745.1 Oscillospiraceae bacterium
CGCGTCGGCGGCGGTATTTATACCAAAGCGGCTGACGTCGGCGCCGACCTTGTCGGTAAGGTGGAGGCAGGCATTCCCGAGGACGATCCCCGCAATCCCGCCGTCATTGCGGACAATGTGGGGGATAACGTAGGCGACGTGGCAGGTATGGGGGCCGACCTTTACGAGTCCTATGTCGGCTCTATCGTTTCCGCCGCCGCGCTCGGTGTTGCCGCATTCGGAAACATTTGGGGCTTGGGCGTTCCGCTTCTCATCTCGGCAGTTGGTATCTTTTGTTCCTTGATCGGTAGCTTTTTCGTTCGCACGGGCGAGTCCACCGATCAAAAGAAGCTGCTCGGCGCACTTTCGCGCGGCACCAATCTTTCTGCCGTCTTGATCGCCGTTACCTCCTTCTTTATCATCTGGCTCTGCCTTGGCATGGATCGCATCGGTCTTTATTTCTCTATCATCGCGGGTCTCCTTGCGGGCGTGCTCATCGGTAAATTCACCGAGTATTATACCTCGGACTCCTATAAACCCACGAGAGCGCTTGCCGACAGCACCGAAACGGGTGCCGCCACCACCATCATCAGCGGCGTCAGCCTCGGTATGCTCTCCACCTTCGCGCCTATCGTGATCGTTGCCGTTGCGATCCTTATTGCTTTCTTTGCAGGCGGCGGTGCCGAAAACGCAAAGCTCGGTCTTTACGGTATTGCGCTTTCCGCCGTCGGTATGCTTTCCACGCTCGGTATCACCCTTGCCACCGACGCATATGGACCTATCGCCGATAACGCGGGCGGTATTGCCGAAATGGCAGGCCTTGACAAGGAGGTGCGCCGCCGCACCGATGCGCTTGACGCGCTCGGCAACACCACTGCCGCTACGGGCAAGGGGTTTGCCATCGGCTCTGCGGCACTGACGGCGCTTGCTCTTATGACCTCGTATATCGACAAGGTGAATATGATGAATGTCGGCAGCAGCTTCGTCTTTGATTTGAGCATCACCTATCCTGCCGTTCTCGTCGGCTTCTTCATCGGCGGATGCCTCCCCTTCCTCTTTGCCGCGCTCACCATGAATGCGGTCGGCAGAGCCGCGCAGAGCATCGTTAAGGAGGTGCGCCGTCAGTTCCGTGAGATCACGGGTCTTATGGCGGGTGAGGCGGATGCGGATTACGCTACCTGTGTCGACCTTTGCACCAAGGCGTCGCTCAAGGAGGTGATCCTTCCCACCGTAGTTGCCGTTATCGCTCCCGTTTTAACGGGTCTGATCCTCGGCCCGAACGGTGTCGTCGGACTTCTTGCCGGAGCGACCGTGACGGGCTTCCTCGTTGCCGTCTTTATGTCCAATTCGGGCGGCGCTTGGGATAACGCCAAAAAGCACATTGAGGGCGGCGTGCACGGCGGAAAGGGAAGTGATTGCCACAAGGCGGCAGTCGTCGGTGACACGGTAGGTGACCCCTTCAAGGATACGGCAGGTCCCTCCATCAACATCCTTATCAAGCTTCTTTCTACCATTTCCATCGTATTCGCGGCACTCGTCGTGAGATTTAACCTTTTCAATTTTCTTTCTTAAAAAACAAATAACACATAAACGAAAGGAATAACAATCATGCAAAAACAATGGATCCGTCTTTCCACAATTCAAGACATTCGTATCTTTATCGAGACCGTAACGATGAGTGACGTGCTTGTAGACCTTCGCTCGCAGAGATATCTCGTTAACGGTAAGTCCATCATGGGTATTTACAGCCTTGATTTGCAATCGCCCATCGAAATGATCATTCATTCGGACAATTGCCCCGAGCTGATGGAGAAGCTCTCCCGCTTCTTCACCGACGAAGTTGGCGAATAACGAAAAAAACCGCGGCTTGCCGCGGTTTTTTCTTTGCTAAATATTGACGGCACTGAAAAAGTGTGTTAGAATAATCAGTGTTGTTTTTTTGTTTTTAGTTTTCAGTGAAAGGAAGCGATCTTTTGTTTAAAACTCTTGCGGCGTGTGTAAGAGAGTATAAGGGAAAATCCATCGCGTCAGCCGTTCTTGTGGCGCTTGAAGTAATCATGGAATGCCTTATCCCCTTTGTTGCTGCCATTCTTATCAAAAATATCGACGAGGGCTGTGAGCTTTCCGTGGTCGTGCGTTGGGGGGCTTTGTTGATTCTCCTTGCCTGTATCTCACTCACCTTCGGCGCGCTTGCGGGAGGTGCTTGCGCTACCGCGTCCTGCGGCTTTGCGAAAAATTTGCGCCACGACCTCTACGTGCGTGTGCAGGATTTTTCCTTTGAAAATATCGATAAATTTTCAAGCGCGTCTCTCGTTACGCGCTTGACGACCGACGTCGCCAACGTACAAATGTCGTACATGATGCTCATTCGTGTGGCTATCCGCAGTCCCCTGATGCTTATTTTTGCTCTTGTCATGGGCTTCGTGATGGGTGGCTCAATGGCGGTCATCTTCCTTGCCATCGTACCCGTCTTGGCGTTCGGTCTTATTATGGTCATTCGCTTGACCATGCCTCTCTTTCGCCGCGTATTTCGCCGCTATGATAAGCTCAACGAGTCCATTGAAGAAAATATTATCGGCGCGCGCGTGGTAAAATCCTTCGTCAGGGAAAAATATGAAAACGAGAAGTTTGACCGCGAGGCGAAAAGCGTTTGTGCCGACTTTACGAAGGCGGAGAAAATCCTTGCCTTCAACGGACCCCTCATGCAGCTTTGCGTGTATTCCGTAATGATCTTCACCCTTTATTTCGGCGCGCGTGCCATCATTGCCGATCCCGCATCCGGCTTTGACGTCGGCAAGCTCTCCGCCCTTATCACCTACGGTGTACAGATCCTCATCAGCCTCATGACCCTTTCGATGATCTTCGTTATGCTCACCATCTCCGCCGAAAGCGCCGTCCGTATCTCGGAGGTGCTGCGCGAGGAGGCGAGTGTCATCTCCCCGAAAGAGCCCGTTATGCAGGTGAAAAACGGCGATGTCGTTTTTGAAAACGTGACCTTCCGCTACTCTAAAACGGCGGAAAAAGCCGCGCTTTCCGATATCGATCTCTCCATTCGTTCGGGGGAAACGGTCGGAATACTCGGCGGCACCGGCTCGTCAAAATCTACGCTCGTTCAGCTGATCTCTCGTTTGTACGACGTTAGCGAGGGGCGCGTGCTCGTGGGTGGCACGGACGTCAGAGACTACGACCTCACCGTCCTTCGCGACAGCGTTGCCGTAGTGCTTCAAAAAAACGTGCTTTTTTCGGGAACCATCCGTGAAAATCTCCTTTGGGGAAACGCGAGTGCGACCGACGAGGAAATCAAAGAAGCCTGCCGTATGGCATGTGCCGACGAGTTTATTGAGACCTTCCCCGAAGGGTATGATACCTATATCGAGCAGGGCGGCGCCAACGTGTCCGGCGGACAAAAGCAGCGTCTCTGCATTGCGCGTGCGCTTCTCAAAAAGCCGAAGGTTTTGATCCTTGACGACTCCACGAGTGCCGTAGATACGAGGACGGACGCACACATTCGCGCCGCCTTTGCCTCGTTTATTCCCGAAACCACAAAGATCATCATTGCCCAGCGTGTTGCAAGCGTAATGGAGGCAGATAAGATCATCCTTATGGAGGGCGGTAAGATCACCGCCGTCGGAAATCACGAAACTCTTTTGCGCTCCTCCGACGTCTATCGGGAAATATACGAGTCCCAGTGCCGTACGGGCGAAGAGGAGGTGGATGAGAAATGAAAAAACCGACTGCCAAGAAGGGGACGTTTTTCCGCGTCCTTCGCACCCTTTATTCCTTTTTCCCCGTCAGTATGATCCTTATTACTCTTTGTATTATTTTCTCGGCGGCGGTTTCCTCCATTCCCTCGCTTTTTATGCAAAGGGTGATCGCCCTTATTGAGACCCACGCCAAGGACGGCGCATGGGCAGTAGCGCTTGAAACCCTCGTGCCGCTGCTCGTTCTGCTTGCCTCGCTTTACGTGGTGGCACTCCTTGCCAACTTCACCTACAACCGCGCTATGGCGGTCGTTACGCAAAAGCTTCTTTACAAGCTGCGCGGAGAGATGTTCGCGAGAATGCAAAAGCTCCCTATCAGCTACTTTGATACGCATAAGAACGGTGATGTCATGTCCTACTATACCAATGACATCGACACCCTCCGCGAAATGGTATCACGCTCCTTCCCCCAACTCTTAAATTCCACCGTCATTATTTTGACCGTCTTCTTCATCATGTTTTATTTTTGCGCGTGGCTCGCCTTCCTCGTCATCGGCGGCGTTATTGCCATGAGCATCATTTCGAAAAAGGTGGGCGGCGGCTCGGCAAAATATTTTTTGCGTCAGCAAATAGCGATCGGCAAAACCGAGGGCTACATTGAAGAAATGATGAACGGACAGAAGGTCGTTAAGGTCTTTTGCCACGAGGAGGCAAGCATCCGTGGCTTCGACGAGATCAACGACTCCCTCTTCCGTGATGCGGAAAAGGCAAATCGCTACGCCAACACTCTCATGCCCATTCTCAACAATATCGGTAACATTCTCTATGCGCTCGTTGCCATTCTCGGCGGCGTTTTGATCGTTACGAACGCTCCCAACATCAGTCTTTCGGGCATGGCGATCAGCGCCTCGGTCATCGTTCCCTTTCTCAATATGACCAAGCAGTTTTCGGGCAACGTCGGTCAGCTTTCCCAGCAGATCAACGCCATCGTTATGGGACTTGCGGGCGCGTCTCGCATTTTCTCCTTTATCGACGAAGAGCCCGAAACCGACGAGGGGTACGTGACGCTCGTCAACGCAAAGACGGAAAACGGCATGCTCGTCGAAAGCAAAGAACGTACGGGTCTTTGGGCGTGGAAGCACCCCCATGCGGCGGACGGAAGCGTCACCTATACCCCTCTTCGCGGCGACGTACGCTTCTTTGACGTCGATTTTGGCTACCGCCCCGATAAAACGGTCCTGCACAACGTCACCATCTACGCCGAGCCCGGTCAAAAAATTGCCTTCGTGGGTGCGACCGGGGCAGGAAAGACCACCATCACCAACCTCATCAATCGGTTTTACGATATTGCCGACGGCAAGATCCGCTACGACGGTATCAATATCAACAAAATTAAAAAAGCCGATCTGCGCCGATCGCTCGGCATCGTGCTCCAAGACACCTGCCTCTTTACGGGCAGCGTGATGGAGAACATTCGCTATGGCAGACTTGACGCCACGGACGAGGATTGCGTCCATGCCGCAACGCTTGCGGGCGCGCACGATTTTATTACCAGATTGCCCGAGGGCTACGCTACCGTTCTTCACGGCGGCGGTGCAGGACTTTCCCAAGGACAAAGACAGCTGATCGCCATCGCGCGTGCCGCGGTCGCGGACCCGCCCGTGATGATCCTTGACGAGGCGACCTCCTCCATTGATACCCATACCGAAGCCATAGTTCAGCGCGGCATGGACAATTTGATGAAGGGAAGAACGGTGTTCGTTATCGCGCACCGCCTCTCCACCGTCCGTAATTCCGATGTGATCATGGTGCTTGAGCAGGGAAGGATCATTGAGCGCGGCAGCCACGAAAAGCTGATTGCCGAAAGAGGAAAGTATTATCAGCTGTACACGGGTGCCTTTGAACTGGAATAAAAATTCTAAAAGCCCTTGCAAAAACGGAAAAAATAGGTTATACTAGATAAGTAAAACACAATTCGAAAGGAAGCTCTCCATGCTTGACATGAAATTCGTGCGGGAAAATCCCGACGCAGTCAAAGAAAATATTAAAAAGAAGTTCCAAGATTTTAAGCTCCCCATGGTGGACGAGGTGATCGCGCTTGACGCTGAGTTCCGCGCTCTTAAAAAGGAGGGCGACGAGCTTCGCGCTTCTCGTAACAAGCTTTCTAAGCAGATCGGTGCTCTCATGGGGCAGGGCAAAAAAGAAGAGGCTGAGGCTGTTAAGAAGCAGGTCGCGGAGAACGCCGAGCGTCTTGCCGCAGGCGAAAAAAAGTGCGAGGAATTAGAGGCGCAGATCAAGAAGATCATGATGACCCTCCCCAATATTATCGACCCCTCCGTACCCATCGGTAAGGACGATAGCGAGAATGTGGAGGTGCAGAAATACGGCGAGCCCGTGACCCCCGCGTTTGAGGTGCCCTATCACACCGATATCATGGAGCGCTTTGACGGCATTGACCTTGATTCCGCACGCCGCGTTGCGGGTAACGGCTTCTATTACCTGATGGGCGATATCGCTCGTCTGCATTCCGCCGTTATTTCCTATGCGCGCGACTTTATGATCGACCGTGGCTTCACCTATTGCATTCCTCCCTTTATGATTCGCTCCGACGTGGTAACGGGCGTCATGTCCTTTGCCGAAATGGATGCCATGATGTACAAGATCGAGGGCGAGGATCTCTACCTCATCGGTACCTCCGAGCATTCTATGATCGGTAAGTTTATTGACCAGATCGTTCCCGAAGCATCTCTCCCCCAGACCCTCACCAGCTACTCTCCCTGCTTCCGTAAGGAAAAGGGCGCACACGGCATTGAGGAGAGAGGTGTATACCGCATCCATCAGTTCGAAAAGCAGGAGATGATCGTCGTCTGCAAGCCCGAGGAATCGCCCCTTTGGTTTGATAAGCTCTGGCAGAACACCGTCGATCTTTTCCGATCGCTGGATATCCCTGTCCGCACCCTTGAGTGCTGCTCGGGCGACCTTGCCGATTTGAAGGTGAAGTCGGTCGACGTTGAGGCATGGTCTCCCCGCCAGCAGAAATATTTTGAGGTTGGCTCTTGCTCCAATCTCGGCGACGCGCAGGCACGCCGCCTTAAGATCCGCGTTAAGGGTGAGAACGGCAACTATCTCGCCCACACCCTCAATAACACGGTCGTCGCTCCTCCCCGTATGCTGATCGCATTCCTTGAAAACAATCTCTGCGAGGACGGCTCGGTCAATATCCCCGTTGCCCTGCGTCCTTATATGGGAGGCAAGGAAAAGCTTATCCCCAAAAAATAATTTTTTCGGTGTGTGCAGGTTTTTACTTGCACACACCTTTCTTTTTGGAAATGAAAAAAATTCCTTTTGGGGGATTGCAAAAGAGAGCAAAAGGTGATATAATATATTATTAGAAAAACTTCTTTAAGGAGGTTCCTATGAATATTTGCGTATACGGCGCGTCCAGCCGCGCCATAGATAAGAAATATACCGATGCCGCGTTTGAAATAGGTAAGGCAATTGCTTTGCGTGGGTACGCGCTGGTTTTCGGCGGCGGAAATTCGGGTGTGATGGGCGCTTCCGCACGCGGTGCGGATTCGGTGGAGGGTGCGTATATCCTCGGCATTGCTCCCACCTTTTTCAACGTTGACGGCGTGCTCTATGAGCACTGCACCGAGTTTATCTCTCCCCCCGATATGAGAGCGAGAAAAAAGCTGCTTGAAGACAAAAGTGACGCCTTTATTATCGCCCCCGGCGGTATCGGCACCTACGACGAGTTTTTTGAGATCTTGACCTTAAAGCAGCTCGGCAGACATAACAAGCCCATCGCCATTCTCAATGTGGACGGCTATTACGATCCCCTCTTGGCGCTCCTTCGCCATACCGTAGAGGGCGAGTTTATGAACGAGACCTCCATGATGCTCTTTGAGGTCTTTGAGGAGATCGAGCCCATGTTAAAATATCTTGAAACCTACAATGAGCCTCTTCACGAGGTCTCCTTCTTCAAGAAGATAGGCGAAAGCACGACCAAGGAAGAGGAATAAGAAAGAGACGGACGAAGCATGGCAAAAAGCAAAGCAAAGGAAGAATATAACGAACAAAGTATCCGCATGCTGAAGGGTGCTGACCGCGTCCGAAAGCGTCCTGCCGTTATTTTCGGCTCGGACGGACTTGAGGGCTGTCAGCACACCTTCCTTGAGATCCTCGCAAACTCGGTCGACGAAGCAAGAGAGGGGTACGGTAACCGTATCCTTATCACCGTGCACCGTGACCACGAAATCTCGGTGGAGGACTTCGGGCGTGGCGTGCCGCTTGGCTATAACGAGATCGAAAACCGCTTTAACTGGGAGCTTATCTTTTGTGAGCTTTACGCGGGCGGTAAATACGATAACAACGACGAGGGCGGCGCCTACGAGTATTCGCTCGGCTTAAACGGTCTCGGCGCCTGCGCAACGCAGTATTCCTCGGAATATATGCACGTTGCCTCCTTCAACGGCAAGCAGGTCTCCGAGATCCACTTTAAGAAGGGCGAGGTCGCAAGCGAGCTTTCGGTGCGTGATATCGAGCGCGCCGACAAGAAAAAAACGGGCACCGTCATTACCTGGAAGCCCGACCTTGAGGTCTTTACCGATATCCGTATTCCAAAGGAGTTCTTTGAAAGTACCCTTCGCCGTCAAGCGGTCGTCAACGGCGGCATCCGCTTTGTGCTCACCTATGAGGGCGAGGAAGGAAACGAGACCACAGAATATTTTTACGAAAACGGTATCGCGGGCTATATCGGCGAGATCACCGAGGGCAACGCCTTGACCGAGCCCGTGCTTTGGAGCATGGAGACAAAGGGACGCGACCGCGAGGACAAGCCCGAATACAAGCTGAAGGCGGAGATCGCCTTTGCTTGCTCCAAGACGACGAATACCACCGAATATTATCACAACTCAAGCTACCTTGAGTACGGCGGCGCGCCCGATAAGGCGGTGCGTACCGCGTTTGTATACGCCGTCGATAAGTTCTTGAAGAACCAAGGCAAATACAACAAAAATGAGGACAAGATCACCTTTGCCGACGTGGCGGAAAACCTTGTCGTGATCGTCAACAGCTCCTCCACACAGACCTCCTACGAGAACCAAACAAAAAAGGCGATCAATAACGTCTTTATCGCAAGAGCTCTCACCGATTATCTCAAAAATCAGCTTGAGATATATTTTACCGAAAACCCCACCGCCGCCACCACCTTTGCGACCCAGGTGCTGATCTCCAAGAGAAGCCGCGAAAAGGCGACTGAGATCAAGATCGACACGGCGGCACTTCTCTCAAAGGGAAATACCGACCTCGCCAGAAACGTAGAAAAATTTGTTCCCTGCCGCAGTAAGGACAAAACGGTAAGAGAGCTTTACATCGTTGAGGGTGACTCGGCAATGACCTCCTGTAAGCTCGGGCGCGATGCCGAGTTCCAAGCCATCATCCCCGTCAGAGGTAAAACGCTCAACTGCTTAAAGAGCAGCTACGCACGCATCTTTGAGTCCCCCATTATTACGGACCTTCTTCGCGTTATCGGTTGCGGTGTGGAGATCACCTCCACCAAGGGCGAAAAGGTTTCGGGCAAGACCAAGAACGAGCTCGGAAACTTTGATTTTGAGCGTCTCGGTTGGAGTAAGATCATCATCTGTACCGATGCGGATGAGGACGGCTTCCAAATAAGAACGCTTATCCTCACACTGTTCTACCGCCTTCTTCCCACGCTCATTGAGCGAGGCAAGATCTTTATCGCGGAATCGC
This sequence comes from Oscillospiraceae bacterium, assembly GCA_015064745.1. GTDB lineage: Bacteria > Bacillota > Clostridia > Oscillospirales > CAG-272 > UBA1740. The sequence continues at coordinate 9,435 of SVRR01000035.1, forward strand.
CGCTTTTTGAGATCACCACCAAGGATGAAACCTTTTTTGCCTATAACGAGCCCGAAAAGGAAGAGATCCTCGCGAAGCTCGGTGACGTAAAATACACCCTGCAACGAAGCAAGGGACTTGGCGAAAACGAACCCGACATGATGTGGAAGACCACCATGTGTCCCGCATCGCGCCGTCTTATTGCCGTCAGCCCGACCGATGCCGCGTTGACAGCGGAAATGTTTGAGACCCTGCTCGGTGATGCTATCGAGGACAGAAAGCGCTTTATCACCCAAAATGCCCATCGCTATGCGAAGGACGCCGACGTTTAATAAAAAATACGTGAATATAGAAAGGCAATTTCCATGAACAAGCTCGCAAAAAATCCCGCCTTTGACGGTGTCAAAGGTCCTCTTCTCACTATCGTGATGGACGGTGTCGGTCTTGCTCCCGATACGGGCGCAAACGCCGTTCGCGCGGCGCATACTCCCACCCTTGATATGCTTCTATCCGATTATCCCATGCTCCCTCTGCGCGCCCACGGCACGGCGGTTGGACTCCCCTCCGACGACGACATGGGTAACTCCGAGGTCGGTCACAACGCCCTCGGCGCGGGTCAGGTCTTCGCGCAAGGCGCAAAGCTTGTATCCAATTCCATTGAAAGCGGAAAAATGTTTGATTCCGCCGCATGGCGCGAAATCGTTGACCCCGTCGTGGGAAAGGGCACGCTTCACTTTCTCGGCCTCTTCTCGGACGGTAACGTGCATTCCCATATCGACCACTTAAAGGCGATGCTCGTCCGTGCCAAGGAGGACGGCGTTTCCCGCGTGCGCGTTCATATCCTGATTGACGGACGCGACGTTGGTGAGACCTCTGCTCTTGAATATATCCGCCCCTTTGAGGAATTCCTTAACACCCTTCGTTCTCCCGCATACGACGTTATGATCGCGTCGGGCGGCGGCAGAATGCAGATCACCATGGACCGCTATGAGGCAAACTGGAAGATGGTCGAGGATGGCTGGCATACCCACGTGCTCGGCGACGGCAGACAGTTCGCATCCGCGGAGGAGGCAGTCGTGACCTACCGCAACGAGCTGAAGGTCATTGACCAAGACCTCCCTCCCTTCGTTATCGCCAAGGACGGCAAGCCCGTCGGCACCGTGGAGGACGGCGACAGCGTAGTATTCTTTAACTTCCGCGGCGACCGTTCTATCGAAATTTCGAAGACCTTTGAGGCGGGGGCTGACTTTGATAAGTTTGACCGTGTCCGTGTGCCCGCTGTCAATTACGCGGGTATGTTAGAGTACGACGGAGACGCGCACATTCCCTCGCGTTATCTCGTTTCTCCCCCCGAGATCACCTGCACGTCGGGCGAGTATTTCTGTGAGGCAGGCATTCCCCAGTATGCTATCTCCGAGACCCAAAAGTACGGTCACGTGACCTACTTCTGGAACGGCAACCGTTCGGGTAAATTCTCCGAGACGCTGGAAACCTATGTAGAGATTCCTTCTGACGTCGTTCCCTTTGAGCAGCGTCCTTGGATGAAGTGCGCCGAGATCACCGACGCGCTTATCGAGGCAATGAGAAGCGGAAAATACCGTTACCTGCGTGTCAATTTCCCGAATGGTGATATGGTCGGTCATACGGGCAACTTCCTCGCGACCGAGTGCAGCATGGAAGCGCTCGACCTCCAGCTTGCCCGCATCTTAAAGGTCGTCGACGAGCTCCAAGGTGCGGCAATCATCACCGCCGACCACGGTAACGCCGATGAGATGGCAGAGATCGACAAGAAGACGGGTGCGCCCAAGCTTGCCAAGGACGGCTCGATGAAGGCGAAGACCAGCCATACTCTCAACCCCGTTCCTTGCATCATCTACGATAATTTCACAAAGGATGCTTATACCGTTAAGGACGCAAAGCCCTCGTTCGGTCTTTCGAACGTTGCCGCTACCACCGCCGTTCTTCTCGGCTATCTCCCCGCGCCCGAATGGGACGAGGCTCTTATTGAGACCAAATGATCTTAAAAGCAAAAAACGAGCGAGAGATCGCTCGTTTTTTTATCGTATAAATACCGTCGTCCCAATGGGAATGTTTTCATAGAGGAAGCGGCTGTCCTCGTGACAAAGACGGATACAGCCGTGGGAGATGCGCATGCCCATTCGCCCGTCAATGACCTCACTCCCCGCCCAATCAAAAAGCACCGAATGAAACATATAACCGCCGTAAAAGCACAAGGCGTAACGACAAAGATAAAGATCTTCCTTTCCAATGGACGCGCTCTTGTAGCAGATCTCAAAGCGTCCCGACGGCGTTGGATGTGCATAGTCTCCCACAGCGCAGGGAAGCGTGCGAAGCATCTGCCATCCTTCGTCCGCGTATTCCAAGAGGTAAAGACGGGTGCGCGAGAGATCGACCCATAAAAGGAAATCCGTTTTGCTTGACAAGTGCTGTCCCGCGTAAAGCGCGATCTCCTCTTCTTTTACGGGAGGAAGATACGGTACGCCCTTTGATACAGGCTCTATCGCGTCCCAAGGCACGCGCACGCGACCTCCGCCGAGACGTCCGCCAACCACGTAATGCTTGCCCGATTCGGCTTCATACAGCCGAACTCTTGTCCCTGCGGCGATCCCTGCCGCCTCTTCCTTTAAAATGCCCTCGTAGATATAGGCAGGGAACAGCGCGTCCGTGCTTTCCTGTGCGTGCGCTCTTATGGGAAACACGGATAAAACGAGTATAAATGAAAATATAAAGCCTATTGCTCTTCGCCCCATTTTTCACCTCACGCTTTTTTTATATAGTTTGTGCAAAAGGACGTAAAAAACCTTCTATGGCGGAAGGTTTCTTCTACCATAGAAGGCTCTTTTTTCAATTATTCGTTTTTAACGCTTTTGCTTGCGTTATTCCTTATCGGCGCTTGCCGCCTTGCCGCCCGCATAGCCTGCAAGGATAGCGCTGATATCAATGCCGGTGGACTGCTTCACGCTTTCAATGACCTGATCCGCGCTCGTCATAACGTCGCGCACGAGCTTGGTCGAGTTGCCCTCGCCGTACATAACGATCTTGTCGGTCTGGGCAAGCGGTGTAGCCGCGTTCTTAACGACCTCGGGAAGGGCAGTGAGGTACATTTCAAGCACGGACGCTTCACCCATCTTCTTTTGCGCCTCTGCCTTTTTCTCAATCGCTTCAGCCTCGGCAAGACCCTTGGCACGGATACCCTCTGCCTCTTGCTCCATTGCGTAGCGAAG
>SVRR01000001.1 GCA_015064745.1 Oscillospiraceae bacterium
ATTACGGCATCCTCCTCCTTGCCTGCGGTTTGCGGAAGAGTTTGTCCGCAAGAAACGCAATGCGAAGCAAAATGCGTACGCGGCATCAAGGGAGAAAGCGTCGGTATCGGACGCTTAGAACGCTTTGTTGCCGATTATCACAATGACTTCGTTGCTACTCCACCCGTAGCTCCTGCTGCAAACGGTCACAAGGTTGCCGTTGTCGGAGCGGGTCCGTCCGGACTTACCTGTGCGGGTGACCTTGCTAAGCGCGGCTACGCCGTGACCGTCTACGAGGCACTTCATACGGCAGGCGGCGTTCTTGTTTACGGCATTCCGGAATTTCGCCTTCCCAAGCGCATCGTTGCCAAGGAGGTGGAAACTTTGAAGGCGCTCGGCGTTCAGATCGAGACCAATGTTGTTATCGGTAAAACACTTACCGTCGACGAGCTGTTTGATATGGGCTTTGAAGCCGTCTTTATCGGATCGGGCGCAGGACTTCCGAGCTTTATGGGCATTCCGGGCGAGAGTCTGAAAGGTGTCTATTCCGCCAATGAATTTTTAACCAGAAGCAATCTGATGAAGGCGTACCGCGAGGACGCCGAAACTCCTATCAAAAAGGGCGGCAGAGTTGCGGTCGTCGGCGGCGGAAACGTTGCCATGGATGCCGCGAGGACAGCGCTTCGCCTTGGAGCAGAGAAGGTTTACATCGTTTACAGACGCTCGCTTGACGAGCTTCCCGCACGCCGCGAGGAGGTGGAGCATGCAATAGAGGAAGGCATCGAGCTTTGCCTTCTTACCAATCCCGCCGAAATTCTCGGCTACCAAAACACGGAAGATACTCGTGATCCCAAAAACGGCTTTGTCCGCGGTATGCGCTGTGTGAAAATGGAGCTTGGCGCACCTGACGAGCGCGGCAGACGCCGCCCCGTGGTCATTCCCGACAGCGAATTTGAAATGGCGCTTGATACTGTCGTCATGTCCATCGGTACATCTCCCAATCCCCTCATCAAATCCACCACCGAGGGGCTTGCCGTCAACGAGCGCGGCGGCATTATCGTGAACGAAGACGGACTTACCACCAAGCACGCCGTCTATGCGGGCGGTGACGCTGTCACGGGCGCCGCAACTGTTATTTCCGCTATGGGTGCGGGAAAGACTGCTGCGAAGGCAATCGATGAATATCTATCCCGCAAATAAAAAATCCCCCGAAGCTTTTGGCTTCGGGGGATAACTTTTTTAAAATCAGCGGTTGAGGATCAGCTTGGTCAGCTCCACGGGAGGAACGATATCCTTGCCCTTATAAACACGCATGTTGCCCGACGCGATCTCGTCGATGAGGATGACCTCGTCGCCGTTGTAGCCAAACTCAAACTTGATATCCCAAAGGTCAAGACCGATGGACTTCAAGTCGTCTGCAACGATCTTGGTGATCTTGAGGGTCTGCTCCTTCATGCTGGCGAACATTTCCTCGGACATAACGCCGAGTGCGGCAAGTCCTTCTGCGGTAACCAGGGGATCGCCCTTCTCGTCGTTCTTAAAGGTGCACTCCACGTAACCGCCTTCAAGGGGCGTACCGTCTGCGATATACTCGCCGTATCTGCGGATAAAGCTACCGGTAGCGACAAGACGGCAGATGACCTCAAGACCGTGACCGAACACCTTACCGGGAAGCACCTCCATGGTAGCGTTCTCAATGTCAGCAGCGACGTAGTGGGTCTTGATGCCTGCCTTCTTCAAAAGCTCGAAATAGTAGATAGAGGTTTTCAAGTTTTCTTTGCCGATACCGTCGATCTTCAGTCCTACGGTATTCTCGCCGGGATCGAACACGCCGTCCTTGCCCGTGCAGTCATCCTTGAACTTCAGCATCACATTGCCGTTGTCCAGCGCGTAGACGTCCTTGGTTTTTCCTTCATAGATCTTCTTCATTTCTTTTCTCCTTGTCTCGCATGAGCGAATTTTTTCACAAAGATATTCTAACACAAAAAAAGAGACTTGTACAGTAGTTTTGACAAAAAAATTGGTAAAAATCAAAAAATTATTCGGCGGCAATATGAAGTCTGCTTTCAACCTCCGAGAGGGGAAGGGCAAGTGCCAAAGAAATCTCGGCGGCGAGCAGACGGCGCGCCCCCTCATAAAAGCCTCGCTCCGCATCGGTCACACGGGTGAGCTTGGCATCGGCGAGACGGAGTCGTGCTCTGTAGGTGCGCATAACACGCCCCCATTCGGTAGGCTCTCCGCTTTTAATGGCGGAAATGTAAGCGTCTCGAAGCTGCTTTGCGGTGTCGCCCAAAAGCGGCGAAAGCGTGGGCAAAAGAGTAAAAAACGCTTCTGACTCCTCCCGTGTCATGACGTAGCGCATCCGCACCTTGTCGTTGGTTACGGGATTAAGAATGGTTTGCTTCGGTTCCGCGAGCGTGTGTAATACGTAGTAAAGAACGTCTGCGGGCGCGCCCTCAAACGGTTCAGTGCAAATGCTGTCGATTCGGCAAACGCCGTTCGCACCGTAAAAAACGTAGTCGTTTACTTTAAACATAGTCATTCTCTTTTTAAAAGTAGCCAAGCGCGCATTGCTCGCACGCCGCGTTCATACGGAAAGCGATCGCATTTGACCGCTTTTTACTGCCTATATCTTCATTCTACCATATTTTACAAAAAAATGACATAGGCAAAATAAACAAATTTCGTAAATTTTTATGAAAAAATATATCCTTGTGCCAAAGAAAAAACTTTCCCCGCTTTTGAAGGAAAAAAATAAGCTTTTTATTGACATTTTTTCTTGAAAGAAGTATAATAAAATTATGAAAAAAGAGGGGCTTGCCATGCACAGAAAAAACCAAATTTTGCGTCTTACGATTGAGGATTTGAATAACCTTGGCTTCGGTGTCGCGCATTCTGACGGTAAAACCGTTTTCGTTGCCGACGCGGTGGACGGTGACGTCGTTGACGCACGCATCATAAACGTGCAGAAGACCTATTCCGTTGCACGAACGGAAGCGCTCCACCTTCCCTCGCCCTACAGAGAAGATTCCTTTTGCTCGGTGCGTGGCTGCGGCGGCTGTGCCTACCGCGCCGTTACGTACAGCCACGAGCTTTCGCGCAAGGAAAATAACGTCCGCTTCGCCTTTCGCAAGGCAGGGCTTCCCGATGCCGTGATCATGCCTGTTACCGCAACGGGTGTGACGTGCGGGTATCGTAACAAGGCGCAGTACGCCGTTGCCGTCGACAGAGAGGGGAAGTGCAAAGCGGGCTTTTACGCTCCTAAATCGCACCGCCTTTGCGACGCCGTGGATTGCCCTCTTCAAAATACGGCGTTCCCCCCCATCGTTAAGACCGTTCTCTCCTTTTGTAACGAGAATGACATTCCTCCTTACAGCGAAGATGGGCATACGGGGCTTTTGCGTCATATCTATCTCCGCGTCGCCGTGTCGGGTGACGTGATGCTCACCCTCGTCGTCACGGAAGCTCCGTTCCCAAAGCAAAGTGAGCTATTGTCCCTCTTAAAAGAAAAGCACCCCGAAATCACGGGCGTGTATCTTAATATCAACGCGGAAAAAACCAACGTTATCTGTACTGACGACTACCGCCATGCTTACGGCGATACACACCTTCACGATACCCTTTCGGGCGTCCGTCTCGCCATCTCTCCCGCCTCCTTCTATCAGGTCAATCACGACGCGGCGGAATTGCTTTACGCCAAAGCCGCGTCCCTTGCCGATTTTAAGGGCCAAGAGAGCATTCTCGACCTGTATTCCGGCGTCGGCAGTATCGGTCTTTCCTTAGCGCATCTCGTCCGCGAGGTCATAGGGGTTGAGATCGTCCCATCCGCAACCGCGTGTGCGAAGAAGAACGCCGAAGAGAACGGCATCGCAAACGCTGACTTTATCTGTGCCGACGCGGGTGAGGGCGAAGCCCTGCTTCGTGCCGTCAGAGCGAAAAAAGGCGAGAGCTACCGCCCCGACGCCGTCATTCTTGACCCGCCGCGCGCAGGCTGTGCGAAGGAGCTGCTTCTCACCCTTGCTCGCGACGAGCGCGTACCCAAGATCGTCTATATCTCCTGCAATCCCGATACACTTGCCCGCGACGCCGCTATCCTCACAGCGGAGGGCTATACCATGTCGGCTGTATATCCTTTCGATTTGTTTCCGCGTACAGGACACGTTGAAAGTGTCGTGTGTCTCACACGACGACTCGACAATGAATTGCGCAAGCGCATGAATTGAGTGCGTTGCACTCATGAATTGGATCCGCCATGAATTGCGCCTGCAGGCACATAAGGATAGATGAGCAATTCAATTCATGGAGCGTAGCGAGAAATCATGAAACGTAGTTTCAATTCATGACGGCAACGCCGTCAAATCATTCAAAAACGAGGACTTGCGATGAAAGAAAACTTTCTTGTTGATTTATCAAAGCAATTTGCGGTTGATATCGTAAATCTTTGTACAAACATTAAAGAAAACCGCAAAAGTAATGTATTGTTAAATCAAGTGTTGAGAAGCGGCACAAGTATCGGCGCAAATATCCACGAAGCCAACTATGCAGCAAGTAAGGCGGATTTCATCAATAAGTTTCAAATTGCCTTGAAAGAATGCTACGAAACTGATTATTGGCTCGGTCTGTTCAAAGATACCCACATGATAACCGAGGAAGAATACAAGGATATGTTCGCGAAATGCAGTAAAATTCGCAAATTGCTCATCGCCTCCATCACCACAGCAAAGGAGACGGTAGAGGACAAATAATGATTTTGAGAAAAACTTGACACTCTTATTTACAGCAGTAATAGTTAACATATCGAGAAAGCAAGGAGGGGTTCATTTGAAAATTTTATCAATTGGGAACAGCTTTTCGCAAGATGCGCAAAGATATTTACACCGTCTTGCAAAGCAAGACGGTACGGAGTTGAAGACTGTAAATCTTTATATCGGTGGTTGCCCTTTGCGAAGACATTACCTTAATATGCTGGATGACAACGTCGCGTATGATTTTGAATTCAACGGAGAAACAACAGGGATCAAGGTTTCCATTAGACAAGCGCTTGTCAGCGATGAGTGGGATTTTATTACCTTGCAACAGGCAAGTACTTTCAGTGGACGATACGAAACCTATTATCGAAGCCCTTGCTGAATACGTCAGAAAGTATTGCCCTCACGCAAAAATCCTGATACATCAAACGTGGGCGTATGAAGACGGTAGTGAAAGACTGATGCGTTTGGAATACGCTTCGTCAAAAGAAATGCTATCTGCCGTTTGCGATTGTTATAGTAAAGCGGCACAGAATATAAACTCCTACGGAATCATCCCTTGCGGCGAAGCTATGATGATGGCTTTGGATATGGGTATCGAAAAGATACATCGCGATACTTTCCATGCCTCTCTGGGCGCAGGCAGGTATTTGTTAGCGCTTTGCTGGTATAAAGCCCTGACGAAAAAGGATATCACGGGCAACTCGTTTAACGATTTTGATGTACCTGTAACCGAACAAGAGAGAGACGTCGTAATCAAAGCGGTAAATTCTGTGGTTAGGTAAAGCCGACTTCATTAATAAATTTCATATTGCTCTCAAGGAGTGCGGTGAAACGGAATATTGGATTGAAATGCTTGTGGGCTCAAACGCTATAAGCGAACAAGTATCAAAAGACCTTTTGCAGAATGGGGAGTTATCCGCCGAATGCTGCTCTGACATGACCCATTATAATACCAAAGAAGGCGCGGCGTATATGGGCGGCAAGGTGTTGTCCGTGATATGTTCTTTGCTGGGTATTTCCGCCGCCGAGGTGAAGGTAGAGGACTTTTCGCTCGAAAAATATTCTGCTGACAATATCGGCTATTGACGGCTTAACGAATGCGACGAGACATATGGGATTACAAGAAGCGCTGAAAGAAAGTGGCTTCGTGTTTTCTGATGCAGAAATAATAATTAAGGAGTCCTTATGAAATACCGCGTTGTCGGTTGGACCGACTATGACAGCGATATAGTGCCCGAAGCACGCGGACGCATCGGTTACGCCGAGTGCTGTGCCGTCATCGATGAAATCAAGAAGCACGGATATCTTTTCTCGGGCTGGGATCATCAAGAGTGCCTTTATTGCGTGCCCGTCCTCAATGACGGAAAAAAGAGATGCTTCAGTCAACGCGGCTGGGGTGGCATCATGGCAGAGGCATACGGATATACCGACCCTTACGACTATTCGCTCTTTACCTTTTATGAGAGCATTGACCCCGAAAAGGTCAAAAAGCCGTCCGCAAGCTTTAACCCCGGCACCTTCACCCCCGAAACGGATTTGAATGAGCGCTTTTTGCTCACGGCAAACGAATTCTTCTTTCGTCACGCGGACGCGAATAATCCCTTTTGCATCGACGATACGGAGGCGTTTCGCTTTATTGATGCGGGCGATACGCTGACCCTTTGTTATGCCAACGAAGAAATAGACTTCTTCGTTACCGAGATCGACCGAACGCACCGTACCATAGGGCGTACCGATGCCGCCAGAGCCGATATAAAAGGAAAGATCCTCGTATCCTTCGACCCAACTAAGATAACCAAAAGATAAGGAGACCCCTATGAAAGCATTAAAAAGACTGGCAGGATTTCTTGCGTTACTTTTCGTTTTTCTCGTTGTCGTTAACGTCATTCCGCCCGAGAAGAGCGTGGAGAGCAACCCCTTTCTGGTGGAAGAGGGTGAGCTTCCCATGATTGCCGCACACCGCGGCGGCGGAGCGCTGAATCCCGAAAACACCGTGAAAGCCTTTCGCGAGGCGGTAAAGACCTACGGCGTTGATATCATTGAAAGCGATCTTTACTTAACCAAGGACGGATACCTCGTGTACAACCACGACGCCTATATCGACGAGACCTGTAACGTCAACGGCGATATTACGCTTGACGAGGTCAAGGCGCTTTGCGAGAAGGAAGAAAACCGTCACTACATTGCCGATATGACCCTTGCTGAGCTTGAGCAGTATAATTTCGGCTACTATTTTGAGGACGAAAACGGAAACCGTATTTATAAGGATGCCGTAAACGTAAAGGATATGGGACTCGGTATCGCAACCGTAGAGCGCCTTTTTCAGTTGTTTTACGAAACACATCCCGACCTTCTTTTCATCGTTGAGATCAAGGACGAGGGGGAACGCGGAAAAACGGCTTGTCGCATCCTTTCGGAAACGCTGGATAGATTTGCAAAATACCGCGACCAAATCGTCGTCGGCACCTTCCACGATGAGATCGAGGATGAGCTGAAAGCGAATTATCCCGACCTCTATCGCGGCGCCCCCACGGGCACAGCGGCAAAATTCGTCATCACACAGATGCTTCGTGTCAACATTTTTGACAAGAGTGATTTTGCCTGCCTGCAAATTCCCACCTCGTATGATCTCGGTATCACCGTCAATCTTGATAAGGAGACCTATATTCGCCGCGCGCACAGAAGAAATATTGCGGTACAGTATTGGACGATCAACGATGAAGAAACCATGCGCGAGCTGATCGCGCTCGGCTGTGATTGCATCATGACGGACAATCCGGCGCTTTTAGAGAAAGTGCTTGACGAGTATCGTTAAGGAGTAATTTTATGCTTTACGCAAAAATATACCTTGACAGAGACGAAGACGGCACAGACCTTTTGGTGTTTGAAGCACGCAACCGCGAGGAGCGCGATCTCATTCCGGCGGGCAGAGTGGATCGCCACATAGAGCCTCGTATCCAGATCAGCAACCTTCCGCGCCATGTTGCGATCAGCCCCGAGGCGAGAGCTTTGTTTCGCGCGCGACTGACGGACAAGGATGCGTGCTCCGTGATATACGAATTCAAAGCGCAGGACTTTGAGATTGGCGGTTACGGATACTTTTGCTTCATGCCCGACGCCATTCGTGAGGTTGTAGACAAAAAAGGAAAATTTGCCGATTTTCCCACCCCGGAAGATTGCGTGGGTATAAGACATCTCCGCGCCGACGCGCATTTTGAGGTCTATAACGCCAGAGTATGGTTTGATCCCGATGCGTTAAATGGCATGATCGAAGCCGATAACGATTTTTTGAAAACGCTTGACCTTTCCGCCGACTTCGACGTCAATATCCTTTATCGTATAAATTTCCAAAAGCAAAAAGAGTATTATGAAAGAAAGAGAAGGGAAGAGGGGGAGCCTCCGTGCGATGCGGAAACCATCAGGGAGACCCCGTCAGCCTTTCTCACCGATGCCCAAAGGGCGGCGGTGAAGAAGTCCTATCGCGCTTGGCTTAATCGCTACGACAGTCAAGAGTGGCATGATAACGGAGATTTTCTTTATGCCGAGCGTATTCTCCCCGCCTTATCGGAGGAATTTAACAAATCCTTTGCCGAGATCGAAAGGATTTGCGAAGTGCCCTTTAGCGAGCGTATCAGATGATGAAAAAAACACCGATACTCAAACTACCCGAGGGAATTCCCGAGGAAATTCGCGTATTGCTTGAAAATGCTCCCATCTACGACAGCTCATGCTCCGCCGAAGCGCGCGTGATCTATATCGATAAGGATGGCGGATATTACTTAAAGACAGCCGCTTCCCACACGCTTGCGCGCGAGGCGGAAATGACCGCCTATTTTCACCGGAAGGGGCTTGGGACAGAGGTGCTTGCCTACGAGAGGGGAGAGCACGACTTTCTGTTAACACGCGCCGTGCGGGGAGAGGATCTGACGCACGAAAGCTACCTGTCCGACCCCCTTCGCCTTTGCGACACGCTTGCCTCAACGCTTCGCGACCTGCACGAGAGGGATTTTTCAGATTGTCCCGTCCAAAGCCGTATGACGGAGTATCTCGCGCTTGCCGATGAAAATTACAAGGCAGGGAGGTTTGACGCTGACCTTTTTCCCGAAGGCGTTGGTTTTAAAAACGCCGACGAAGCGTACGCCGTGCTAAACGCGGGCAGATGCGCCCTCAAAAACGACACCTTGCTCCACGGCGACTATTGTCTGCCGAACATTATTCTTGACGGTTGGCGGTTTTCCGCCTTTATCGACCTTGGAAACGGCGGCGTCGGCGACCGACACGTCGACCTGTTTTGGGGCGCGTGGACGCTTTTCTACAATCTGAAAACAGACAAATACCGCGACCGATTTTTCGATGCCTACGGCAGAGATAGAACGGACGAGGATGTTTTAAGAATTGTCGCCGCCTGTGAGGTCTTTGGCTGAAAAGGAGGAAAAGATGAATATCGTTATTGCCCTGGATTCCTTTAAAGGAAGCCTCTCCTCCATAGAGGCGGGAGAAGCCGTGAAAGCAGGGTGCCTTTCGGCTTGCCTTTGGTGTGCCCCCGATTGGCTGTATAACGAGCCTGAGATCCCCGCATATCTCAAAAACAGAGAAGCGCTCCGCGCCATCGGCAGAGGGCGTATGTACGGCGTGGGGCTGACACGCAAATGGATGGATCTGCTCGGTGTCAAGACCCATTACGTCACGAAGTACGGAACACAGGAGGTATTGCTTTGATGAATCAAAACACAAGGGCATCGATCGATCCCTTTCGCGAATTTCTTGAAAACGGAAGCGGTGCTTGGCGTACGCGCGCCTTAACTGCCAAATCCTACCGTAACGTTGACAGAACGCTTAACGATGAGGATACCAATGAGGAGCTGGCTACCTACGGCGACGCGGTCCTTAAGCTTGCTCTTTGCGAGCTGCTTTTGGATAAGGTCGATGCGCTCAGCGTCGTCAAGCAACGCTATGAAAACGACCGCGTTCTCGTGCGCGTCATTGGAAGACACTATGATATTCTGCGATATCTGCGCTATGACGAAAGCAACCCATATATCCCTACCGATTACGACCTTGTAAAAAGGGAGGACGATGACAACTATAAGTACATCGCCACAGCGGTGGAAGCGTTGCTTGGCGCATATTATAAGGAGTACCGTGACTACGGTGCTGTTTTGGATATCGTCATGCGCTTTAAGACTCTCACAGACCTAAATGGATAAACGGCTTGGCTTCGCCGCAGACGATGATCTCCGTTTTTACTTTGAAAACACCTTTGAAAGGCAGGAAAAAACACATGGATACGACGGCATCCGTCATTCAAAAATGGTACGAAAAAATAGGCTTCCCGAAGAAATATGACGAGGCATTTTATGCGGCTCTCGCCAAGATCGAGGTTTCCCCCGATGCGACGCTGGAAGCATACGATAAAACGTCCGAGGACGGTATTAAAAATCTGCTTCATTACCTGTATTTTTGCGAGGAGACGGCAAGACGCTGCTCATCACGCGATATTCCCGAGGACATTCTTCTTGATACGCTTTCCGACATCGTCATTTGGACGGATATTTGGAGCGAGATCAAGGGAGAACTCTATCTCGGCGAGATCGCGTGGCTTGCCAATCATCTGTCAGGACGTCTCTTTAAGCTCGGCAGATTGCAATTTGCCATTCCCGACCCCTCGCTCCTTGAGGAAAGGGGAACGGTGCAAGTGCATATTCCCGCTGTCGGGAAACTGGATATTTCGGCGTGCCTTGCTTCCATTGATGAGGCGAAAAGCTTCTTTGCGCGCTATTTTCCCGAATACGAATACGACCGCTTCACCTGCGACTCGTGGCTGCTTGACGAGACCTTAAAGAAATACCTCCCCCCTGAGAGCAATATCGTACGCTTCGGCGATCTCTTTACGAGGGTGAAATCCGAAGATGCCGATTCGCTTTTGCAGTACATCTTCCGTTGGGATACGAAGAGGGAGACCCTTCCGTCCTTTCCCGCTACCTCCTCTCTCGCCGCGCGCATCAAAAAGGCGATCTTAGAAGAAGGGGAGACCTTCCATCTTACGCTCGGCTATATCTTAAAATAAATTTTATAGGAAAAAGATATGCAAAACATCGTAAAAGCCGTTGAAAAAAACAGACAGCTCATTCTTGACGCGGAGCGCTACATTTGGCAAAACCCCGAAACAGGCTACAAGGAGTATAAGACCTCCGCGTACATGGCGGAAAAATTCCGTGCGCTTGGCTATGAGCTCCATATGGCAGAGGTGTTCCTTGCAACGCACCGATACGCATGAGGCGCTTTCTATCATTGGCAAGTTTCTTTCCTACCAGACGAACGCCTATCTCGTGCGTGCCTCGGTCTCGCTCGGCGAGGATTCGCCCCTTTGCGGAAGCAACATGATCGTTACCCCGCGCGGGGAAGAGCTCCTCAACATGAAGAGCCGCGTAGGACTCGGTATTGCCGAATTTGATCCGAAGGCAAAATATTATAAGCCTGCGGGCTATATGGGCAAGGAAAAGGCGCATTGCGAATATATTGAGGAGGGAAGACGCTCATGGCTCTACCGCAACGGCGGCGCGTCCGTGGTGCTTCCCGACGACAGAATGGCGTATCCCCGCCTTTACGCTCACCGCGGTTTTAGTACGGTCGCACCCGAAAACACGCTACCTGCCTTTGGCGCGGCAGTTGCTCTTGGGGCGGAGGAGATCGAGTTCGATATTTGGTCAACAAAAGACGGCGTTCTCGTTTCTTCGCATGATCCAGGTCTTGAACGCGTGAGTGACGGCGAAGGATATATTTACGAGCACACGTATGAAGAGCTTCTTGCTCTTGATTTTGGCGCAAAATGCGATAACGAGCGTTTTCGCGGACTGAAAATCTTTACCTTTGAGGAGATTTTGCGGAAATTTGCGGGCAGAGTCATTATGAACGTGCACGTGAAAATTTGGGACATGGAGCTTGAAGACCGCAAAATGGAGCAGATGGTTGCTCTCGTCCGTAAATATGACGCGGAGAAATACGTCTACTTTATGACGACAAGTGATAAAATTATCCGTGAGCTTCAAGTGTATGCCCCCGATATGCGCGTCTGCGTTGGTTGGGACGGCAACCAAGATCCTATGTCTATGGTCGACCGCGCCATCGCGCTCGGCGCGTATAAAATTCAGCTTTACCGTCCCTACTTTAATGCGGAAACGGTTAAGCGAGCGCACGAAAACGGAATTATATGCAACGTGTTCTACGCTGACGAACCCGCGCTTGCGAGGGAATACCTTGCCATGGGGATCGATTGTGTGCTAACGAACGATTACCTCACCATCTATAATTCAGTAAAGGATCTGCTAACGAAAAACAATGAAAAAACAGATATCGGTTAAGGCTCTTTTATGCGATCTTGCTGTCGCCGTTCTTGCGGGTGCTATTGTCGGCACAGCGTATCACTTTTTTCAAAACAGCAACGGCTTTGCCCCCGGCGGTGTCGGCGGACTTGCCACCATTACCCATCATCTTGTGGCAGGAAAGATCAGCTGGTCTGTTTTGATGCTTGCTTTTAACCTTCCTATTTTCGTTATTCTTGCTGCCTACGTTGACAAACGTCTTGGCTTTATTCTTGCCGTTTATATGTGTGTGCAATCGGCAATGCCCGAGCTTTATGAGCTTCTCGGTGTCCTGCCGTATAGCCTTGCAAACAGCGGTGCTGACTTTAACGTGGTGTTTGCTTCCATCGTGACAGGTGTCATCTCGGGCTTCGGCTTTTCTCTCATGCTCCGCCACTTCGGTGCAAGCGGCGGCACCTACGGCATCTCTGCTATCATTAAGAAGGCACGCCCGGCGACAAACATTGCCTATGTGTCCTTTATCATGGATGCCTCCGTCGTGTTTATTGCCTTTTTCGTTTACGGTATGAAGGTTACCCCCGTGGTTTGTACTCTTCTAAACCTTTTTATCGCTAACGTGATCGTGGACCACGGTTTAAGCGGCATTAAGAACGGATACAAGTTTGAGATCATTACCGATGAACCGGAGGAGCTTGCCGCGCTTTTAATGTGGGAATTGAAGCACGGCGTCACCGAGATCAAGGTGCACGGTATGTATGCGGATGTTGACCGTCATATGCTCGTTTGCATTATCAACAAGCGCCAGATCGGTCAGATGATGAAGATCATCAAGTCCCGTCCCCATACCTTCGCCTCCTTTTCCAAGACCAATGAGGTTTTTGGTAACTTCAAGCGTAAGGTTTAAAAACAAAGAAGGAAATCGTATATGAATCAAAATCAAACGAGAGAGCAGAGCGCGGGCACCGTGCTTGCGGGAAAAAGCCGTTTGCGCTGCTTTATCCTTGGAATTTTTATCGGACTTGCTATCATTCTCCCGGGCATCAGCGGCTCGACGGTTGCCATTATTTTGGGGCTGTATACCGCCATGCTCTACGCGATGGGGCATCTCGTTTCAAAGGAGTTTAAGGAGTGCTTCTTCTTCCTGCTTCCTCTCGGTATTGGTGCGGTGATAGGCTTCCTTGGGGGATTTATCGTCGTTCAAAAGGTCTTCGGACCCTATGTCTTTGAAATGGTTTGTCTCTTTACGGGACTGATGGCAGGCGCGTTTCCCGCGCTTTTGCGCGAAACAAAGGGAGAAAAGATCACGGTGAAGCGGGGCGTACTTTTCGCTGTCGGGTTCCTTTTGCCCGTCGCCATCGCTCTTGTTTCCTATTTTCTCCTTCCGGAAACGACCTCCGAAGCAACCTTCACCGATTTTCCCATTGCACGCTATTTTGCGTATTTGCCGCTGGGTGGACTCGTTTCCTTAACGCAGATCGTACCGGGGCTCAGCGCGACGGCAGTGCTCATGGCATTTGGGCAGTTTGGCTTGATTCTAAACAGCGTTCATCTCGACTATATCCTTGCGCATCCGCAGGTGCTCGTCCTTTACGTTGCCCTCGCTGTCGGCTTTGGCGCGGGGCTTCTCTTGCTCTCGCGTCTGCTTTCGGATATTCTCGCAAAGCATAAGGCGACCGCCTTCTTCATGATCGTCGGTCTTTCCGTGGGCTCGATTCTTTCGATGTTCTTAGGCACGGATATGATGGCATGCTATAAGCGCTTCGCCTCTCTCCCCGCCTTCCCCATAGGAACACTTCTTCTCGGTGTCGGACTTTTTGCTGTCGGCTTCACCGTCGCCTATCTTCTCGTGCTTTATGAGAAAAAGCACGATATCGCACCGAGCTGAAGGTATATTTTAAAGGGTAGAGAAGGATACTGATTTCAGTATCCTTCTTTCTTTTTGGGGGTCAAGCATGATAAAACGCCGGCTTCGCCTTTTTGTTCATGACCCACATGCGCGGGGTGCATTTTTTCTTGTTGGCGGTACGGCTTTCCATTTCCTTTACGGAAGCTTCCGCCTTATTATGGGCGTCCTTTACCGCGCGTATTACATTGATATCACAGCGTTTTTTTATCTCACGCTCGCTGTTTCGCGTCTTTTTTTGCTCCGTGCCTATTGGGGGGACGAGGAAGAAACTACTGCCTGCCGCTATGCGGGGCGAATGTTGTTTTTTACGGTTGGAATCATGCTCCTTCTGATTGCGGAGACCGTGGCAGGGGGCGGACGCTCTCCCTACCCCTTTTACGCTTTGCTCGTTTCGGGCGGCTATGCCCTCACGTCGGCAAGCTTAGCGATTGCTGAGCTTTTGTATCTAAGGCGTCTAAATTCTCCGCTGCTTTCCGCATCACGTGCCGTAGGACTTGCCTCGACCCTTTTTTCCATCTTCGGATTTCTCTCGGACGTTCTTCTGTCGGTTGCCATCCTTCCGTCGTCGCTTAGAGATGCCTTGCATTTGACCTTCGGCGCTATGACACTTCTTTTCGTTCTATTTCTCGCCGTTGGGCTGTCCCACAAGAAAAAAACGATGCGTAAACGCTAGTGCCTTTAAGGACACTACGCTTACGCATCGTTTTTTCTTATATGCGATTTAAATGGAATACAAAGGTCTTAAAATCTGCCATATCGTTCGGCAGAAGAAATCCTACGTTCATGATGGTAGAGCCGGTTAAGGCCATGCCAAGCTCTCTGACCTCGTAGCGCGCTTCGGGGGCAAGACCGCGCGGATAGATGCGTTTGTTTTCGTCGTTAGCAATGCAAAGCGCCCGCCGCCTCCCGCACAGCCCTCGAAAAAGACGTGGGGATTTGCTTCGATGATGCGCTCGCAAAGGTCGTAAAGACCGAGCGCGTAGCGGTGGTGAAATTCCTGCTGTCTTTCGGCGGGGAGCTTTTGTGAGTAGTTCTCGGTCAAAAGACGGTTGAAGTCCCATTTTACATAGTCGATGGCGTTTTCCTTCAACATGGTGTTCACGGCGTTTACCACGTAGTCGCGCACCTCGGGGCGGGTGATATCAAGGATCATCTGGTAACGCGAGATGGGAGGCTCGACACCGGGAACAGCGATAGCCCAGTCGGGGTGCGCACGGTAAAGGTCGCTGTTGGGGCTGATCATCTCGGGCTCAAACCAAAGTCCGAACTTCATGCCGCGCGCGTGGCAGTAGTCGATGATGGTGGTAAGACCGCCCTTGAGCTTATCCGTGTTGACGTACCAGTCGCCAAGGGATTGATGGTCGTCGTTGCGCGTGCCAAACCAACCGTCGTCAAGCACGAGGGTGTTAATGCCGCTGCCCTCAATGACGTCGATGATGCCCATCAAGCGCTCGTTGTTGAAATCAAAGTAGGTCGCCTCCCAGTTGTTGATAACGATGGGGCGATGCTCATTCACAAAACGGGGATTGATGAGATATTTACGGTAAGCGTCATGATAGGCGTGTGACATACCCGTAAGACCCGTCGACGAAAATGCCATGACGACCTTAGGGGTCGCAAAGCCTTCACCCGCATCCATGCACCAAGCAAAATCGAAATCGTTGATACCGCCCATGACGCGCGTCGTTCCCGTAGTTCCCACGTCTGCCTTCAAAACGAAGGAGGAGGAATATACGAGGTTAAAGCCGTAAGCGTTTCCGCTTTCTTCGGTCGTATTGCGGTCGAGAATACAAAGGAAAGGATTGCGCGTGCCCGAAGCGCCCGATTTGCTGTCAACGAAGCTCGTTCCGTGATGAAGCGGCGTGCGCTCGGGGCGGCGCTCACGGCTCCACGCGCCTTCAAGGTCAAGCATATCGTAATCGCTCTTGGGAAGGTCGAGGGTAAAGCTGTAAGCACGTAAAAGCTTTACCTTTTCCTTCGTTTGATTGGTAAACTCCACGTGGCGCGTAACGATGGAAAGGTCGTCGTATACCGTATAATAAAGGTCGGCGTAAATATCTGCGTATTTTTCTTTGAGTGTAACCTTTAAGGTTTCGCCGCCGCGAAGAGAGGGCATGCCCGGAATCGCGGGCTTATCCTTTAAAATTTCATGCGATACGTAAAAGAATTCGGAAAGGCGGCTGCCGTTTTCTCTTAAAAGCTGCACCGAGCACTCGTGATAGTCGCCCGAGCCGTAGGAGGAAATTTCAGCACCTAATTTATCATAGGTGTCATACATATCATCGAGAGAGCCGGGAATAGCGGCGTTGGCGTATCTGCCGCTAAAGCCGCGCGCGTAGCGGATATCCTCTCTGCCAATGCGAGCGCCGAAATACAGATGCCCAAAAAGCCGAATTTATTGATGGCGAAAGCGTAAGACAGCCCCGTCCCTTCGAGATAAAAGATTTTGCTTTGTTCATCAAAAAAGATCGCCATGTGCTTTCCTTTTCGAAAATGTTATACAAGGTTGAGCTTGTGCTTTAAAAGCGCGCAGGTGATCAGGTATCCGCCGATCCCTACCGAGAGGGACAAAAGAATGGAGGCGAGAGAGGAGTAAAACTCGCCCGCGTCCGTGAAGGTGTAGAACAACAACGAAAGAATGGTGCGCAGAAAGGAAATAATGCCCGACAAAAGAAAGTAGGAGATGAATGATCCGAGCATCTTTCTTTTGGCAAAGAAGAGAGAGCCGAGGGTGATTGCCGTATAAATAAACACGGTTTGTGCTATGAGAGTGAGTAGAAGGTCAACAATGGAGATTACGGAAAACAGATCAAAAATATCCCGCCACAGGCTCGAAAGAAATGAAGCGTTTTCTGCCCGCATCAAAAGCTCGGTTGGTAGAAGGATACCGACCGTTACCGAAGCGATGGCAGAGAGGAGGATGATCAGTGTCCAAACGATTCCCGCAAGAAGCTTAGCTACGAAGAGCTGCTCTCTTGTCGCAGGAAGCATAAAGGTCAAATATCCCTCATCGGTAAAGAAATTTCGGTAGTAGTGAATAAAAATGTGAAGCCCCGAAAGGACGACAAGAACAATAAATGCGAACAGTAACGCTACAAGCACGGAGGTAAGCGTGTTGTCAAGAAAGACGGCGATATCGCCTGTTTGCGGCAAAACGGCATCAAGAAGCACCACGAAGAAGGCACATGCGCTACAGCCGAGCGAAGCAAGTAAAAGCGGGAGAATACGCCGTCTTATGGTGTGAAAATCATTGTAAAACAGCTTTTTTAACATTGAAATGTCCTCCGAAAGGCTTCATCCAGTGTCGTGCCCAGATCTTCCTTGTAAGCGGCAACGCTTCCGCCGGCAACGATGACACCCTCGGAAAGAAAGAAGAAGGAATCAAGGTAGGGCTCTACGTCCGCGATCAAATGGGTGGAGATAAGGATGGTGGATTCGGGAGAGCGAGCCGAGAGAATGGTTTTCAAAATATAGTCTCTCGTGGCGGGATCAACGCCGCCGATCGGCTCATCCAGCAGATAAAGGCGCGCTCTTCGGCTCATGGTCAAAATCAAGAGCACCTTTTCACGTGTTCCCTTGGATAGCGCCTTCATACGCTTGGTTGGGCTCACACGTAGGTCGCGCAAAAGCGTCTCTGCCTTCTCACGGTCAAAATCCGAAAACATTCGTGCGTAAAAACGGACAAGCTCCACCGTGGTCATGTCTTGGGGAAGAGCACAGCGGTCAGGCAGGTAGGAAACGATACCGCAAGTCGCGGCAGACGGTGGTACGCCGCAGATTTCAATTTTACCTGCATTGGGGGTAAGAAGCCCCGCTATCAGCTTGATGAGAGTGGTTTTACCGCTGCCGTTGGGACCGAGGAGTCCAACGATCTCGCCCTTTGATAAGGCAAGATAAAAATTTTCCAGCACGGGCGACGCGCCATAGCTTTTCGAGAGTGCCTCGCAGGATAAAATAGGGGTATCCATAATGGGCTTCCTTTCTTAGCGTTTTTTTGTTTTCTCCCACGGAAAGGGTAAAAGGAGGAGAAAAGAGAAGAGAACGAGAGGGAAGACGTCACCTGTAGCGGTATAGACGGTCGTTTCCTTTGCTTTGGCTACGGTAATGATACCGTGCCCGATCTCGTCGGGCTCGACGGAGACACGTGCGTTGCCGTAGGAATCGATCGCGCCGCTGAGTCCCGTATTTCCCGTACGAACTATCGCCCTACCGTTTTCCACGGCGCGCAACACTGCATGACGGAAGTGAAGACTTTTTGCAAAGCTTCCGTCAAACCATGAGTCGTCGGTCGAAAGAAGCAGAAGCTCAGCACCGTCCTTCACGCTTTCCCTTGCGAGCGACGGATAAATGGAATCAAAGCAGATAAGTCCGCCAAACACCCCCCCTTCGGTGCGGAAGAGAGCCGTGTCCTCGCCGGGGGTCGTGTTACGCGAGAGCATGGAGATTTCGGTGAGAGCAGGAATAAGCGTTTCAAAAAGCCGGGGCATGGGGACGTATTCGCCAAAGGGGACGGGACGGCGCTTCTTATACGTCACTTCCTCCATCGTGCCGTTGGGATAAAAGAGGAAAAGCGCGTTGTAATAGCCCTCATCGCCATTTGGTGTTTCTTCGGATGAAAACGCACCAACTACTTGCATAGCCCCGGTTTTTACAGCAATATCGGAAAAAAAAGACGCTGCGCTTTCGTCACTTTGCAAAGCATACGTCAAGACGGATTCCGACCAAAGCATAAGGTCAACGTCCGCCTCTCTTGCCGCTTCCAGTGCCTCGTAGCGGCAGGTACGCAAATGCGCAAAAACAAAGGTGTTTTCGGTTGCGGGCGCGTTGCCTTGCAGTACCGCAACCGTGATGGTATCCTCGCCGTCCTCGTGGGAAGCAAGGCGAAGGAAGCCGAAAAGAAGATTGGATGTGAAGAGGAGAAGGGCACAAAGCACACAAGCAAGTGCTTGCTTGTCCCGACAGTCACGAAAGGCGACGTAGCCCTCCGCGATCGCCGCGTTGCAAAAAACAATCAGAAAAACAAGAAAGCTTGTGCCGAGAAGGCTTGCCGACTGTAAAAAAACAGGGGATGACGCAAGTCCAACGGCAGTATTTGCCCAAGGAACGCCCGCCCAAGTGAAATTCTGTGCAAAGGCAAAAAGAGTATAGAGAGATGCCAGTGCCAAAGAAAAGGCGAGAGGAAAGCGGAGCGCACCGCGCCTCTTCAAAAGCCCCAAAAGCAGAATGGAAAATGCCGAAAACCAAGCCTGAAAAAGCGGTAAAAGCACCATGGCGGAGAACAAAACGGCGATGGACTCTCCCGTGCCGAGTCCCGCAAAATCAAGTGGGTACATTGCCGCGAAGAAGGAAAACGCGCCCATGTAATAGCCGAGGAAAAACAGAAGCCCCGATAGATAATAAAGGCGCAGCCGTACCGTTTCCTTGAGGGAAAGAAGAAAAAGGAAATACGGAACGAAAAGGAGGAAGGAAAGATAGGGGATGCTGTCAAGCATCAGAGGCAATGATGCCAAAAGCCCCGCAAACAGAGAAAACAGACATTTTAAAAAGGTGTTGTTTTTCAAAGCGTGTATCTCCCTTCAAAGGGGGTAAGAAAATAGATCTCCTCACGCGGTACGGAAAAGGTCCTGCCGTTAAGATAGGAAAGGAGATGCTCCTCTGCATCCGAAAAGGAAAAGCGAAGACGGTAGGACCAAAGCGCCTGATGCTTGTAGCCTCTTTCGCGGTCGTGGCGGTTGACACCGTATTTTCCGTCACCGAGCAATGGATGACCGATGTGCGCCATATGAGCGCGGATCTGGTGGGTACGTCCCGTCAGAAGCTCAATTTCAAGAAGTGATAATCCGTCAGCTTCGGCAAGCACGCGGTAGCGCGTCCTTATATCCTTCGCGCCCTTCGGCGGGTTTTTGTCGAAAACACGCACGGTGTTACTCGCGGAATCTTTAAGAAGATAGCCCGAAAGGGTCGCTTCCTTTCGCTTGGGTACGCCGTGGACGGCACAAAGATAAAATTTATCGATCTTTCGTTCTCTGATGGCTTCGTTCATGATACGGAGAGCCTCCGCGTTTTTTGCGGCGATAACGATGCCACCCGTGTTGCGGTCAATGCGGTTGCAAAGCGCGGGGGCAAAGGAAAGGGAAGAGGCAGGATCGTATTCTCCCTTTTGCGCAAGATACGCCTTAACATGCAAAATAAGGCTGTTTTCGTTCCCCTCAGCATCCTCATGCACGCAAACGCCGGGGCGTTTGCATAAAAGCATGACGTTATCGTCCTCGTAAAGAATGGAGAGGCTTGGCTTGATGGCGTAAAGGGCGTGTGTCCCCGCTTCCTCTCCCGAGGCAGGGAAAAATTCCTCAGCAAGAAACAGCTGTACGGTGTCCCCCTGAACAAGCATTTGCTTGCCGTCCGCGCGTCGGCGGTTGACCTTGATCTTCTTGAGACGGATGGATTTATAGAGCAAGGACGGCGGAAGAGAGGGAAGTGCCTTGGAAAGAAATTTGTCCAGCCGTTGTCCCGCATCGTTCTTTTGTATCGTGAATTCCCGCATACGCCGTTCCTTCCTTATAACTTATATCTTAATAAATTTATAATACCATAAACCCATGCGTTTGTCAATTCATATGACACAAAAAAGATTTCTAAATGCTATCCAAAACGCCTTGACATAAAAAGGAAAAGGTGGTATACTGCAAGGGAAGATATTAATGCGCAAAAAGGAGAAATAAAAATGTTTGATGCTCTCAAGGTTAAAAACGAGTGTGTGGCTTGGATCCGCGATTTTTTTGAAAAGAACGGAAAGGGATGCCCTGCTGTTCTCGGCGTCTCCGGAGGAAAAGACAGCTCGGTCGTCGCGGCTCTTTGCGTAGAGGCGCTTGGTGCGGACCGCGTGGTCGGCGTACTCATGCCCTGCGGCGAGCAGTTTGATATCAGCTGCTCCTACGACCTTGTCAACCATCTTGGAATTAAGCACTACGTTGTCAATATTAAGGATGCCCTCGCAGGCGTGCTTTCCGCATTCCCCGAGGACCTTGCTCCCACCGAGCAGGCAAAGACCAATCTTCCGCCCCGCCTTCGTATGGCGGTCGTTTACGCCGTTTCCCAGAGCCTTGGCGGTAGAGTGGCAAACACCTGCAATCTTTCCGAGGATTATGTGGGATATTCGACGAGATACGGCGATTCTGTCGGTGATTTCAGCCCACTGTCTCGCTTGACCGTGGCTGAGGTTAAGGAGATCGGTCATCTCCTCGGTCTTCCCGCGCATCTCGTGGATAAAGTACCGATTGACGGACTTTGCGGAAAAACGGATGAGGATAATCTCGGCTTCACCTATGCCGAGCTCGACCGCTATATCAGAACGGGCGTGCTTGAGGATGAAGCAAAGCGCGCGCGAATTGACCACCTGCATAAAACAAACCTTTTCAAGCTTGAGCTGATGCCCTGCTTTGAGCCGAATTTAGACTGATAGTCTAAGGATCGACCGTGCAATATCTACAAAATCTTCATACCCATTCCACCTTTTGCGACGGGCGGCTTCGTTTTTGCGGCACACCTCGCTTTTACCGTTGTGTACGATGCCTCCTACGTCCCTGCTATGGTGGCAGGAAAGCTCGTCGGCGGATTGCTTGCGCTTATCCTTGCTCTCTTTATCTCCTCGCGTACCCTAAAGAAAACAGAAGGACCGATCCACTAAGAATTAAGCTCCATGCCGCGCGGCATGGAGCTTTTTATATACGGTTTCGCATATGATCTTTTGCTTTTTTTATGCCGTCCGCTTTGGGAAGCTCAGTAATACGGTCGTTGTAGGAAAAGAGTGCGCAAAAGTCTGCGTCCTTCACGGTTGATTTGAGATCCTCGATAAAAAAACAGCATTTTTGATCCCCCTTCCACAGAAAAAAAGGAATCTCGGTGCCGAGCGCACACACACCTGCGTGCAGACGGGAAGCAAAAACGGCGCGGCATTTTGCAAGACGGGATAAAAATGCGTCACAGTCTCCCATTTCGTGCTCTATGCGGCAAAGCAAGGCAAGCCGCTTTGCGAAGCTTTTGTCGTCGGGGTGCATGGAAAAGATGCATAAGTGCTCACACCCAAAGGTACGGCAAAGAGAGAGCGTAAAGGCGATGATGGCAGGCTCGTCGCGCACACTTGGTGAATGAAAGGCGAGAAGGATATCTTCTCCCTTTTCTTTTTTAGGAAACGGTAAGGCGAGGACGGTATCTGCCGAAAGACGCACGCGGGAAGCCCCCAACCTTTTTGCGTACACGAGGTCGCCTGTTGTGCGCGCATGTACGTATTCGGCACGGGTAAGCAGCTTCTTGACACGCGCTTCACCGGTAAAAGAAAGAGGACCGAGTCCGCCGTAAATTTCCACGCGTCGGGCAAGAGAGGTGCAAAAAAGATAGAATTGCAGAGAACGGCGACTGGTAGCATCTTGTAAAAGGTTGCCCCCGCCAAGGATAAGATTGTAGCCGTGCAGCAGAGCGAAAAAGGCTCGGAGGGATAACAGTTTTTTTGAAAGAAGCAGAACGTGCGCGTACCCCTCTTTTTTTAAGTGTTCAGTGAGCGCGCGCGCAAGGAGTGTGTCTCCTACGTTATGAAAACCGTAATATCCGCATAAAACACACTGCCTTTTGCATATCTTCTCGTAGACGGCAAGAGCATCCTTTGCCATTCGGTCGACACCGTAGCGAGAACATACATAACGGCGGTTTTCTTCTCCCATGAAAAGAAGCTCCTCGCGCGATACCCGTATCAGCCTTAAGAGGTCGCGTGCGAGTCGTTTGGGAGTCGTTTCCTCTGCACCGCGGCAGCAGAAATTGCTTTTCTCCGCTTCCTCGGCATTGTGCGGCGAAAAGATGGACAGATATCCCTCATTTCCCGCGAGGATGGTCGCGCATCCTGCCGCCATGGCTTCAAGTGCCGCACGGGAAACGCCAACGAATATATCGGCATCCGTAAGATAAGGCGCAACGTCGGCAACGCCCCCCGTAAGACGCACGTCAAGCGAGGGATTCCTTGCTTTCAGCTTTTCGTGCCGATGCTTTAATTCTTCAAAGCGGTCGCCGTCCCCGATAAGGGTAAGGGAGATGTCCTTGGTGGGCAAGGCTTCTATTGCCTCCAGTAGGGCAAATGCCGCATCGGCACGATCACGGTCCATGCGGGTACAGCAGACGATACGCCGCATTACCGTTTTCTGCTTTTGAGGAAAAAAGCGTTCGGTGTCAATACCGTTGACAGTAACGGTAATGTGTTCTTTTTTACATCCGTAGATGTCGGTAAGATAGTCGGAAATATCGGGGCTGACGGCAAGCGTCTCGTTGCCCCAAGCGGTAAGCTGCTTTTTCGGAAAGCTTGCGTCAAAGACCCAATGTGCCGTCACGACAAGTCTTTTTTTTGCAAGAAGACGGCATAAGAAAGCAGAAAGGCGTGTATGCGCGTGAATAACGTCGTATTTCCCCTTGCGAAAAATGCGCGAAAGAGAAAAAAACAAGCGGGGAAGTGCGCGCTTACGAAAGCGAGGAAGAACAATGTGCTTCACACCCAAAAGCGTATGCACGAGCCGCCCGCCGCCCGATACGACGGTTACCTCGTGCCCCATCTCGGCAAGACGGACCGCAAGCGTTACGACGTGCGTTTCCGCACCGCCGAGATCCAAACTGTCGCAAACCATGCAAATACGAAGCTTTTTCAAAAAACAAGGCTCCCTTCTACGGTATGTAGAGGGAGCCTGCTTGCGAACGGTAAATTTTCTTTGAAAACGGTGAGAAGCTTAAACGGGGATCTCCTCGCTTTCCGCCTCAAACGTCATTTCGTTTTGCATAGCGATAAGCTGTACGTGGTACGCGTCGATGACGGCGCTTTCGAGTGCACCGCGGAACTCCGCGTTGATGGGATGCACAATGTCGCGGTATGTGCCGTCGGCATTTTTGCGGCTGGGCATGACGATAAAATAACGGTCTCTCGCGTAAATGACCTTAATGTCGTGTACGGCAAGCGCATCGTTAAAGGTTACGGACACTACCGCCTTCATGGGTCCTTCGTCAAAGAATTTTCTGATTTTGATATCTGTGATCTGCATTTGTGTTTTTCCTCCAAACGTATGGTCTTGTTGTTTTTCTTTGGGCGTTTACAAAGTTAGTATACCAGCCCATTGTGACGGTTATGCGTTGAGTTTTGGTTTTTTTCCTAAAAATCCCACGAAAAAACGGACCGTCCTCCATTTTTTCAAAAACAGTGAAAGGATAAATCGTATGAACATTTCAAAAGAGACACTTCCTGCGTGGTTGCGTCCGGGAAGGGATGCGCTCTATTTTATCGGTATCGGGGGAAGCGGCATGTACGGTGCGGCACGCTTAGCGCTTGCAATGGGCTTTTCCATTTCGGGCTGTGACGGACGCGAGTGTGCCAACACAGCGACGCTTCGTCAAATCGGCGTTTCGCTTTACGAAGAGAATTTTCCCTTGCCGACGGAGATTTCCGCCGTCGTTTACTCCTTAGCGGTCTCGCCCACACACCCGCGACTTAGAGAGGCGGAGGCGCGCGGTATCCGCACGCTGAATCGCGCCGCCTTTTTGGGGGCGATGATGCTTGCCTTTCCTAAGCGCGCGGCGGTTGCGGGATCGCACGGAAAAAGCAGTACCACAGCCATGTGCGCGGAGATCCTCGTCCGTGCGGGCATGTCCCCCACCGTCGTCTCGGGGGCTTCTCTCGGCGTCGGAAGGGATAGCTTCAGGGAAGGCGAGGGAGAGATCCTGCTTTTAGAGGCATGCGAATATAAGGATGCCTTTCTTTCCTTCGCGCCGACTCATGCGCTTGTGCTTGACGTTTCTTGGGAGCATACCGATTATTTTCCCGATAGGGATGCTGTCATGCGCTCCTTTTCTGCCTTTTTGCGCTGTAAAAGCGTTGAACGCTCGGTCGCTCCCCAAGATGTTTTATCCGCAGATATTACCTTCGGTAAGGGGGGAGATTATACAGCAGAGGAGTGCGTTTTTACACGGGAGGGAAGCGCGTTTCTCCTTTGTCATCGCAAAGAGCCCTTAGGGAGAGTTACGTTATCGGCTCTTGGGGCTTATCAGGTGGAAAACGCGTTGGGAGCGGCGGCGCTTTGCGCGAGCTTGGGAGTGTCTGACGGTGATATTATACAAGGTCTTTGCGCGTTTCAGGGGATCTCGCGCCGCATGGAAAAGCGCGGTTATTTACGCGGGGTGCCCTTGTATCTCGACTTTGCGCACCATCCCAAGGAGCTTTTGTGCGCTTTGGAAACAGCGTCAGGCTTTGGTCGCCCTGTGGCTGTCGTCTTTGAGCCGCACACCTATTCACGCACCAAGTCCTTTTTTGAGGAATACGTACGCATTTTGCGTGTCGCGCATAGGGCGGGGGTTTTGCCGATCTATGCGGCAAGAGAAAAAGAGGACATTACCGTTTCCTCTCCGCTTCTTGCCCAAAGGTCGGGGATCACATACCTCGCCGATTATACGAAGGCGGCGGCGTTTTTAACACGTGCCGCCGGGGAAGGATGCACCCTTCTTTTGGTTGGCGCGGGCGGTGTTGAGAGCGTGCTTTCTCATTTGCCGTGCTTGTACCCGTGTGAGAAAAATTAAGGAGTATAGATGTCCTCGTAAACCGCGTGAAGAGAAAGCGGTGTGATGCCAAAGCGTTCCAGCATACTGCAAAAGCTTTCCGCGGTATCTCTGTCCTCAGAGAAGTCAGGCACCTCTCCCACCGTATGCCTTTCTGCATCCCGATACTCCGCATACACGGAATAGCGGTGCGGTTCGGCATCGGTAATGCTGACGACATAGCGGAAGACTGCCGATCCGTCCTCTCTCTGCATACATAAAACAGGATGTTCTCGCCTTTCCCGCATGCGTTTTTCGGGGGTGCTCGTTTCGTTCGTGTTCATGCTATTGTTCCTTTCGTTTTGCCGTCCGGCTTAGACCTTTGCGGCTTACTCAGTATAGCACAAACGGAACATCGAAAATTGTTGCAAAAGGCGGGAATTTTCAGACGAAAAATGGGATATTGTGGGGATTGGTTTCCGAAAACGGCGTGATTTCGCAACAAAAGAAAAATAAAAGGCAAAACGGTCAAGCAAAATCGCGCTGTATGTATAAAAATACGAGATTTTTTGTCGAAACACGCGATTTGTCGGAGAAAAAATATTTTTTCATGTATTAAAAGTGAATAAAAAAGAAGGATCTTCTGATAAAGTGCACAGAAGATCCTTTTTCTCGTCTTTAATTTTTTAAGAATTCTCTCATTACGTCGCCGATGCCGTCCATGATGTAGGTTGGCTTTTTCTCGGATGCTTCGGCATCCTCTACCGTTCCTTCGCCGGAAAGGACAAGCACGGTATCCACGCCCGCGTTTACGCCCGATGCGATATCGGTATATACACGGTCTCCGATCATCAAGGCGTCCTCGGCAGCAAGCCCCGTCTTCTCTAAGGCGAGAAGCAGCATT
Organism: Oscillospiraceae bacterium; assembly: GCA_015064745.1. Taxonomy (GTDB): domain Bacteria; phylum Bacillota; class Clostridia; order Oscillospirales; family CAG-272; genus UBA1740. The sequence continues at coordinate 26,419 of SVRR01000001.1, forward strand.
TCGGGGTTGGGCTTGCCAATAAAACGCGGCTCTCTGCCCGTTGCCGTCTTCAAAATGCCCGCGATGGAACCGCAATCGGGCACGGAGCCGTACCAGGTAGGACAAACGTAGTCGGGGTTGGTCGCGATATAGTCTACACCTCGTCCAAGCAATATGCAGGCATCCTCCAGCTTCCCGAAGGTCAGCTCGGTGTCAAAGCCCATCACGAGAACCTTGACGTCATCCGCAAGCTCGGTCACTGTACGGATCCCCGCGCTGTTTAGTTGATCGCGGAAGGAGGTTGTACCAAAAACGTACATTTTGGTGTCTTCGGGATAATGCGCCTTTAAATATACGATAGTGGCATCGGTCGAGGTCAAAAATTCGTCTTCCGTTGCGGCGATGCCCATTGCCGCAAGCTTTTCCACGTATGCTTTGACACTCCTTGAGGAGTTATTGGTCAAATACAAATAGTGCGCGCCACGCTCCTTGACAGCGGTGAGAAAGGGGATGGTATCGGGAAATACGGTCTTATCAAGATAGATGGTACCGTCCATATCAAGAAAAAACAACTTTTTTTGAGAGATCGGTTTTTGCATACATGCTCCTTAACAATTGTCTTTTATCCTATTTTAGCACAAAAATTGTCTTTTGGCAAGCGGAAAGAAAAAATAAAAGAATTTTGCCGCCAAAATCGACAGAAAAGGCGAAAGGTAGGGGGTATAATGAAACAAACGGAGGAGGTAGCTTTATGTATATACAAATTCTTTACGCGGACACCCTTTTCCTCTCCAACTTCGTTATGAATCTTCTCGCGCTTTCCTTGACGGGAAGGGTCATGCACGTAAAATATAAGAAAAGGAGATTTTTTCTTTCCTCGGCGTTTGGGGGGATCTACGCTGTTTTGGCGGTTATCCTTGCTTTCCCCGGCGCATTACATATTACCGTAGGTATTCTTCTTTCCGCGCTTCTTGTGATGCTTTCCTTTGGTGGGATAGGGGGAAAAGGCTTTTTTTTACGTGCCTTTTTGCTATTCTATTTTTCTTCCGTCTTGCTTGGCGGTGGGATTGAGGCGCTGTTCTCCTTGCTTGAACGTAGTTTCGGTATGCGAACCGATCCCTTCCTTCGTCCCGCAGACGCTGTGCTCGTTATCGGCTTTCTCGCCTATTTTCTCTTGAAAGGGATCACACAGCTTCTTGGAGGCGGCGCGCTTCCGCACAGCGTACGTGTGCGTATTAGGTACGGGGAACGCTCTGTGACGGTCCCTCTGCTTACGGATAGCGGGTGCAAGCTGACAGATCCCATTTCGGGAAAGGGGGCAATTCTTGTCTCCGCCGTTGCTTTGCGAACGGTGCTTCCAAAAGAGGTTTTGGATTCGGCGGAAGAAAGTAGGATATCCATACCCAAAAACCATTCCTTTGCGGGCAGGTGTCGACTTCTTCCGACGACAAGTGTGGGGGGAGCGCGCCTTTTGCTCGCCTTTCGTCCCGATGAGGTCACGCTTGCCGAGGATGGTGGAAGTCTTGACGTTTGGGTGGGGCTTTATACGGGAAGCACTGCGCGGTTCGGCGGCTGTCACGGGCTTTTCCCGAGTGCTTTGCTTTATGCGAGAGAAACGGCACAAAAAAAGAAAAACATACCGTAAAGAAAGGCTTTGCGCTTTATGAAAAAACATGGGATTATCACACGGATTTTTAACCTTATGGGACGCTTGTTCCGTAAGAACGAGGTCTATTATATTGGCGGTGCCGACACTTTGCCTCGTCCGTTGAGCGCTGAGGAAGAGCAGGAGGCGCTTTTGCACCTTGAGGACGATCCGCACGCGCGAGATCTTCTTGTCGAGCACAATCTGCGGCTCGTCGCGTACATTGCCAAGCGCTTTGAAAGCACCGGGGCGGGGACAGAGGAGCTGATCTCTATCGGTACGTTGGGTCTTATGAAGGCGATAGCCACATTCCGCGCGGATAAGGGAATTAAGCTTGCTACCTATGCTTCGCGCTGTATTGAAAATGAAATTTTGATGTTTTTGCGCAAGGCAAGCGCAAGAAGGGGAGAGGTCTCCATCGACGAGCCACTTCATACCGACGGCGACGGTGGCGAGCTTTTACTTTCGGATGTTCTCGGAAGCGATGCCGATACGGTGGGAAGGGAGCTTGAAGAAGAGGAGGAGCGGACAATCGTGAGAAATATGGTTGCCGCCCTCACCGCGCGGGAGCGCGAGATCATAGAGCTGCGTTTTGGTCTTACGGGCGGGAGAGAACTCACGCAAAAGGAGGTTGCAGATCGCTTGCATATTTCCCAGTCCTACATATCGCGCTTAGAAAAGCGCATTATGGCACAGTTGAAAGAAAAACTCAAAGCTTGTCTTTAGTTTTTCTCCAAGGGGTATTGACAACCTGTTTGCGGGGTAGTATAATAGAAGCGTAATATCAAGAAAAGGACGGAAAAAACATGGTAACGAAAGCTTCTATCATCGGCGACGTTCTCGATCAGTATCCCGAGACCGCACAGTTCTTCTTTGAGATCGGGATGCACTGTCTGGGCTGCCCCTCCGCGAGAGGCGAAAGCATCGAGGCGGCTTGCTTAGTGCACGCGACCGACGCGGATGCGCTGATCAAGAAGATCAACGATTTCATCGCCGCAAAATAAGCATGCGAGAGCCGGATCAGCGCCTGCGCGCGGCGGCAGAGCTCGTCAGGCAGGGAGCAGTGTTCGCCGATATCGGTACCGATCATGCTCTCCTGCCTGTCTTTTTGTGTAAGATGGGACGGGTTTCGCGTGCCGTTGCCGCAGATATCAACATAGGCCCCTTAGCCGCCGCGCGTACGCAGGTGGAAAACGAGGGGCTTTCCCATATGGTAAAGCTCGTTTTGACCGACGGTCTTGCAGGGCTTGAACGAGAGGGACTCACCGATATCGCCGTTTGTGGCATGGGCGGTGAGCTTATCGTCTCTATTCTTGATCGCGCCCCCTTTATAAAAAACGCAGGTATTCGTCTTATATTACAGCCCATGACCCATGCTTCAGACCTTCGGTACTATTTGGCGCGGACAGGTTTTCGCATCGTTGAAGAACGTACTGCTTTCGCCAAGGGCAAATGCTATTTTTGCCTTGCCGCCGAATACACGGGAGAATGCTACACGCTGACGCGGACTGAGGCTTCGTTTGGATGCCGTCATACGCGCAAACCGAGCGATGCCCTTCTTTCCCTCGTTCAGAAAGAAAAACGCGGTGTCGAAAAGAAATGTCGCGGTCTTCGCAAGGGTGGGAGACCCGATGAAGGCGAGGAAGAATATCTTTCCGATCTTTGCGCCTTGATAAAGGAGTTAGAAGTATGACCGTACGAGAGCTTTATGATCTTCTTCATCTCAAAATTTCTCCGTCCTTGTCCGAAATTTGGGATAACGACGGGCTTATGTGTTGCCCCGATCCCGAAAGGGAGGTGCAACGCGTTCTTTTTGCGCTTGACGTTACGGACAAGGTCGTCGAGCAGGCACTTCGAACCGAGACGGATGTCATTATTTCGCATCATCCTTTCGTTTTCGCGAAGCTTGGGTCGCTCACCACGGACACACCTGTGGGCAACAGGCTCGTGCGTCTTATAAAGGAAGGCGTGAGTGTCTTTTCGTTTCATACCCGCTTCGACCGCGTGGAAGGTGGGGTGAATGATGTGTTGGCGGAGGCGCTTTCTCTTTCGGACGTTACCTGTCTTGGCGAAGGAGAAGCTTCGCTCGGTCGTATCGGGTCGCTTTCCTCTCCCGTGTCACTTGCCGAATTTGCACAGACGGTCAAGCATGCGCTTGGTACGCCTTTTGTGCAGGTGTGGGATGCGGAACGTCCCGTTTTCCGTGTAGCCGTCGTCGGCGGTGAAGGGAAGGATCTTATCGAAGCCGCGCGCGCGGCGGGCGCAGACACCTATCTTTCGGGCAGACTTGGCTATCACGCCATGCAGGATGCGGCGCTTAACCTCATGGAAGCCGGGCATTATTTTACCGAGCGTCCTTCCGTATCGGCATTAGAGAGCCTTGTAAAAGCGTTGCTTCCCAAGGTGGAAACAGAAATTTATACCCCTAATCCCCTAACCGTCTATTGACTTTTTTGTAAAAAGACAGTATAATATACTCTATGAAACGAATTCCCAAGAGGAAAGGACATAATCATGCAGATTTACGAAGAGCTCGTTGCGCGCGGTCTTATCGCGCAGGTAACGGACGAAAATGAAATTAGAGAAATGGTCAATGCGGGGAAAGCCACCTTCTATATCGGCTTTGACCCGACGGCGGATTCTCTGCACGTCGGTCACTTCATGGCACTTTGCCTCATGAAGAGACTGCAAATGGCAGGCAACCGTCCCGTCGTTTTGATCGGTGGCGGCACGGCGTATGTGGGTGACCCCTCCGGCAGAACGGATATGCGCAGCATGATGACCCCCGAAACCATTCAGCACAACTGCGACTGCTTCAAAAAGCAGATGGAGCGCTTTATCGAGTTCGGTGATGATAAGGCAATCATGGTCAACAATGCCGATTGGCTGCTTGGTCTCAATTACATTGAGCTTCTTCGCGAGGTAGGCGCTTGCTTCTCTGTGAACCGTATGCTTTCCGCAGAGTGCTATAAGCAAAGAATGGAGAAGGGGCTTTCCTTCCTCGAATTTAACTACATGATCATGCAGTCCTACGACTTCTATTACCTGTACCAAAAATACGGCTGTAATATGCAGTTTGGCGGCGACGACCAATGGTCGAATATGCTGGGCGGTACCGAGCTTATCCGCCGTAAGCTTGGCAAGGACGCGCACGCCATGACCATCACGCTGCTTCTCAACTCCGAGGGTAAGAAGATGGGTAAAACGGCAAGTGGCGCCGTTTGGCTCGACCCGAATAAGACGTCCCCTTTTGATTTCTATCAGTATTGGCGCAACGTTGGCGACGCGGACGTGCTGAAATGCATTCGTATGCTCACCTTCTTGCCTCTTGATGAGATCAACGCTATGGACGCATGGGAGGGAAGCCGTCTCAACGAAGCAAAGGATATCCTTGCATATGAGTTAACCAAGCTTGTCCACGGCGAAGAGGAAGCCGAAAAGGCTCGTGCTTCTTCTCGCGCACTCTTTGGCGGTGGCGCGGGTGCCGACGTTCCCACGGCAGAGATCACCGATGACGTGCTTCGCGACGGTGCGGCAGACATCCTCACCCTTCTTGTTTCGGCAGGACTCGTTCCCTCGCGCAGCGAGGCACGCCGTGCGGTAGAGCAGGGCGGTGTTACCGCAAACGATGAAAAGATCACCGATATCAAGGCAGTCTTTGATGCCGAAACGCTCCGCGCGGGTGTGATGCTCCGCCGCGGTAAGAAGAGCTATAAGAAGATCGTTTTGGTATAAGACGAATAAGAAAAAGGCGGACCTTTCGTCCGCCTTTTTCTGAAATGCTTTTTGTTGGATAGATTTTGAGCAGAAATTTTCGTTTTCGAGCGTAAGGCGTATTTGCATACGTTGCGCCAAGAAAACGGGAAAAGCAAACAAAAAAAGCCCCACACGATTGTGCGAAGCCTTTGGAGCTGGTAATCGGACTCGAACCGATGACCTGTTGATTACGAATCAACTGCTCTACCAACTGAGCCATACCAGCAAGCCTAATTATTATAACATCAAAAATCTCGTTTGTCAAGAGTAAAAATGAGGTTTTTTCAGAAAAAAACAGGAAAGGCGGCATTCTTTATGGATCTTTGCAATCCATCTGTCATTAAAAGCCTTCTCGGTGACGAGGGTACCCATTTGCGTAAGGAATACGGACAGAATTTTCTCATACGCCGTGAGATCCCCGCGCGTATCGCAGAGGAGTGCACCGAAAGCGAAGAGAGCATGATCCTTGAGATCGGTCCCGGTATCGGCTGCTTAACCAAGGAGCTTGCCGAGCGATACGGTAAGGTCGTGTCTGTCGAAATCGACAGCCATCTGCTTCCCATCCTTGCAAAAACGCTTGCCGAGTACGATAACGTTACCGTCGTTAACCAAGACGTCATGAAGGTTGATCTTGCTGCCCTCGTTGCCGAGCACGCTGAGGGAAGAGAGGTCTCGGTTTGCGCCAACCTTCCGTATTATATCACCACCCCCATTTTAATGGCCCTCTTGGAGTCTGGCGTCCCCTTTCGTTCTATCACCGTTATGGTGCAGGCAGAGGTAGCCTCGCGTCTGTGCGCTAAGGCGGGAGAGGACACCTACGGTGCGATAACCGCAGTCCTCGGCTACTATGGCGAGACCCGCCGGCTCTTTACCGTCCCCGCATCGGCATTTCTCCCTGCCCCCAAGGTCAATTCCGCCGTCGTGCGGATAGACCTCTACGACGAGCCACGCTACGCGCCGAAGGACAAAAAGCTCTTTTTTGGTCTCATTAAGGCGGCGTTTGAAATGCGCCGAAAGACCCTCGTCAATGCTATCTCGGCAAAGCTCTCCTACACCAAAGAGCAGGTTGCGAAAGCCCTCGTGTCCATAGGGCTTTCCGACAAGATCCGCGGCGAACGTCTCTCCACCGCCGACTTTTCCGCCCTCGCCGATGCGCTTTTTGAACGCAAATAAGAACAGCCCGCGTATGTTACGCGGGCTGCGTTTTTTTAAAGCGCATCGTGTGCTTCGCTTGCGGTAAGAGGGAGCAATCCAAACTGCGTTAATATCCCCTTGCCGTTCTTGATTTCAACGGCGGCATAGGAGCAGTTGGGGAGCAGGGCGACCATGCTCGGCTCAATGCCTGTGAGTGCCCAAAGCATACAACGGATGGTGCCGCCGTGGGAAACGACAGCCACACATTCGCCGCCCCCCTCAACGACACGCTCCATTGCTCTTTTGGCGCGTTCCTTATGGGCTTCTGCCGTTTCTCCGCCGAAGGGAGAATAATCCCTGTTTTTTGATGCTTGCACGTACGTCTCACCGTATTTCTCTCGAATATCGGGAATGTATTGATCGGCAAGGCAACCGACGTCCACCTCGCGTAGGTCGTCGGAATATATTGCATCCGTCCGTGCGGGGAAAATCAGCGCAGCCGTCTCACGGGTGCGCTCTGCGGCACTGACGTACAGACGGTCAAAGGGAATATCGGAAAGCATCAAGGATGCTGCATGTGCCTGTTCCTTCCCCCTTTCCGTCAGATGCGATTCCACCCACATTCCTTGAAAACGGTGTGTGAGATTATAGTCCGTTTCACCGTGTCGAATTAAATAAATAAGCATCAGTGTTTCCTTGTATTGACCTCGTTCACAAAACGGGCAATCATATCGTCAACCTTCATCGTACCGCCGTCGCCCTCCTTGCGAGCGCGGATGGAAACGGTACCCTCTTCCTGCTCGTTCGCACCGACGATGAGCATATAAGGCACCTTGGAGAGCTGTGCTTCGCGCACGCGATAACCGATCTTCTCATTGCGGCAGTCAAGCTCGACGCGCAGATCTGCGGCTTCCATTTTTGCCTTGATCTCCTTGGCATAGTCGTCAAAGTCGGGGTTGATAGGAAGAATGACAGCCTGAGTAGGTGCGATCCACATGGGGAGTGCGCCCGCGTACTTTTCAAGGATCAAAGCGAGCGTTCTCTCATAGCAGCCGAGGGAGGTGCGGTGAATGATATAGGGCGTCTTGGGCTGGTTGTCGGAGCCCGTGTATTCCATGCCGAACTTCTTGGCAAGAAGCATATCGACTTGAATGGTAATAAGAGTATCCTCTTTGCCGAAGACGTTTTTGATCTGAATGTCGAGCTTCGGACCGTAGAATGCCGCTTCGTCAATGCCGATGGAATAGTTGCCCTCGCCGAGGTTCTCATCGAGCAGCTGCTTCATAATGCCCTGTGCTTCGTCCCATTGCTCCGGTGTACCCTCGTATTTTGCCGTGTTGTTCGGATCCCATTGGGAGAAGCGGAAGGAACAATCCTCTCTGAGTCCTACGGCGTCAAGCATAAACATGGCGAGGTCAAGACAGCCCTTGAATTCCTCGGCAAGCTGATCGGGGCGAAGTACAAGGTGCCCTTCGGAAATGGTGAACTGACGCACGCGGATAAGACCGTGCATTTCACCCGATTCCTCGTTGCGGAAGAGAGTAGAGGTCTCGCCGAGACGCATGGGAAGGTCGCGGTAGGAGCGCTTGCGATTAAGATAGACCTGATATTGGAAGGGGCAGGTCATGGGGCGGAGCGCGAAGCATTCTTTCGTCTCGTCATTCGGGTCGCCAAGAATAAACATACCGTCAAGATAGTGGTCCCAGTGACCGGAGATCTTATAAAGCTCGCGCTTTGCCATCAGCGGCGTCTTGGTGAGAAGATAGCCGCGGCGGCGCTCCTCATCCTCAACGAATCTTTGGAGCAGCTGAATGACGCGCGCACCCTTGGGAAGCATGATGGGAAGTCCCTGACCCACGACGTCCACCGTGGTGAAATATTCAAGCTCACGGCCGATCTTGTTGTGGTCGCGCTTTTGTGCTTCCTCGCGTGCCGTAACGTATGCGTTCAGCGCATCCTTCGAGGGAAATGCCGTACCGTAGACACGCTTGAGCATCTTGTTGTCGGAGTTGCCTCTCCAATAGGCGCCCGTGGCGGAGAGAAGCTTAAACGACTTGACAGCACCCGTGGAGAACAGGTGAGGACCTGCGCAAAGGTCGGTAAACTCGCCCTGCGTGTAGAAGGAGATCTCGGCGTCTTCGGGAAGCTCGCGAATGAGCTCCTGCTTGTAGGGCTCATCCTTCATTTTCTCAAGAGCTTCCTCGCGAGATGCTACCGAGCGCTCAAGGATAAGGTTTTCCTTGACGATCTTCTTCATTTCGTCCTCGATCGCTTTAAGGATTTCGGCGGTAAAAGCAAACTCCGCATCGAAATCGTAGTAAAAGCCGTGTTCAATGGCAGGACCGATCGTCAGCTTTACTTCGGGGTAAAGACGTTTGACAGCCTGCGCGAGAATATGAGACGCCGTGTGGTTGAATACGCGCTCGCCCTCTGCGTCGGCAAAGGTGAGAAGTGCCACCTCGGCATCCCCCGTAAGAGGTTGGGTAAGTGCAACGACTGCATCCCCGATCTTCGCCGCGACGACGTCACGGGAATTAAGCTCTGCCGCGCGTGCGGCGTCATAGACGGTAGCGGGAAGTGCAACGTCTACTTCTTTTCCGTTTTGAAACTTGATGATTGCCATAATTTTCTTCCTTTCATCGTTTTGCGGCAGGGAAAATAAAAAACCCCTAAGCCGCCAAAAAATTGGTTGCTTCGGGGTGCATGAAAATGCACGGTTCCACCCGGAACTTTCACTTCATTGTTTATTCGGTTGGTATTGTAAAACAATACACGGATGGTATCTATCCCGTCTTTTCGCCCCGCTTTCAGCCTATGGCGGTGGCTCTCTGGAGAAAAGGTTGCCGAGACGGACGTGTTCCGACGCTTTATTTTAACATAGAAAACGAGCGTTGTCAAGGGGGCGGTGAAACTTTTTACGGGGAAACGCGAAAAGCTTGGCGGCAATTAGCCGCGAAACGCCGCCAAGAGAGAAAGCCGTTTGGAAGCGTAGCGATAAGCCGCCTCGTAATTGTAAAGCTCCTTATGGCAGTTCTCAATGTCGCCGTAAAGACGAAACAGCACCAAAACGCTAAAACCGGGTGCGGATTTTTGCTCTTCGAGTGCCGTGAGTGCCGCAAGTGCGTCCTTGTATTTTCCTGCCGTCAAAAGTGCCTTTGCCGAGGCGTGGGCGGCAAAGTAGGGATCGAGAAAGGTATAGCCGGCTGTTTTTTCCGTCAGATAACGGTACAGCTCCTCCCAAACGGTGTCGGCGGCAAGTGCCTCATAGGCGGAGCCTGTTAAAGCAAAGCGCGGCATTTGAATGTTTTCTGCCGTTGCGGAAAGAAGCGTCATGAGTGCGTCGAGGCGTGCGTCCGCATAAATGGTTTTCTTCTTCATTTCTTTCGCCAGCGAAAGGTATTCGCCCACGGTTTTTAACGCGCCGTGATGAAGTGCCTCGCGCGCGCATTCCACAGCGCTGTTTGCCACGAGAAAGGCAAGCTCATCGTCCGCTTCGTCAAAGTCGCGGCGGAAAAGCCTTATCACCTCTCTGTAATTTCCGAGGGAATACCAGTGCTTTATTGAGGGCAAAAATTCTTCCTTTTTGTAGGTTAAAAGGGAAGCATTATCCGAGAGAAAATAGCCCGCAGGTACGCGCAAGCGCTCCGAAAGGTGAAGAAGTGTCGGGAGGGAGGGAAGCGCGTCGTCGCTTTCGATGCGGCTGAGCATGTTTCTCGTAATCTCGGTGCCTGCAAGCGCACTCTGCGTCATCTTTTTTTCTTTTCGCAAAGCGCGGATCTTTTGTCCTAACGTCATTTTATAAATCCTTTTTGTATTGATACCGCTATTCTAGCATATAACTTTTCGATTGTCAAGAAAAAAGTAAATAAAAGTTACTTTTAAGACAGAATATGTCCAAAATCGACGACGTCGTCGATCTCAAGCTCGCTGACATCGTCGGAAAGGCGATTGATTTGCGTTAAGGTATCGGGGACATCCCCCACGATCAACGTCTCCCCAACCGGGATGTTTACAGAAAAGGCAAGACTTTCTTTTCCCGTCGGAAGAAGGTAGGTCGCGGTAAAATCAAGGGAAAAGCCGATGGCATGGCGCGTTTGGTTGATGCCTGCCGCTGTGAAAGCAGTATGAAAGCGCGCGTGCATTCCCTCTGCTACGCGAGCCGTGACGTGTACGTCTTTGCCCATTCCCGAAAAGAAGAGAAGACCAAGCAGGTTGCCTATCGGAACGGCGACGGTGACGTCGGTCGTAGCGAGTGCCTCTAATACGGTAAGCGCAAGCGTATTCTTCAAAAGATTTAATTTTACCGTATCGACCGATGCCGAGCGCACTGTGCCGTCCGCCCCATAGCTGAAATGAATGAAGTCGGTATATGCGTAATCACCCTCGCTTAAAACGGCGTACGCTTTTTGAGAGGCAAGTGCCTCCAAACGGTTTGAAACTCTCGTTTCGCACAGCGCGCGCACTTGCGGCAAAAGCACAGCTTGAAACCATATGACGAGAGCAAGAACTGTCAAAACAAGGATCAAAACTACTCTTTTTCGTTTTGTCCCCCTCTTTGTATAATGGCATCGCCTTTTTCCGCCGAGGTAATAATCTCCCTCCATACGATCCTCCAAAAAAAGGAAGGACGTGTGAAACGTCCTTCCCGTGATATTATCAGTATATGCTCAAAGCTCATCATCCGTGTCGGAGGTGGGCTTTTTTTTCTTGATCTTGGCGGCGGCAAGGGGGTTCGCCGCAATGGCGCGCTCCATGCTTTCGTTGCTGACGTGAGTATAGATCTGGGTCGTGTTTAGCTGTGCATGTCCCAAAATGTCCTTTAAAACGCGCACGTCGACGTCGCCCGATTGATACATGAGCGTTGCCGCGGTGTGTCTTAGCTTATGCACCGAAAGTCCGCGTCCTCCAAGCCCTGCGGCATCGAGATATTTGCCGACCATCCACTGCACCGTTTTGTTGCTGATACGGTCGCCTCTGCGGCTTAAAAAGAGCGCCTTCGTTCGAATCGCCGAAACGTCCTCCTTTTTGCGCTCGTTTAGATAATCAACGATAGCACTCCGGCAGGCGTCGTTCAAATAGATCACACGCTCCTTGTTGCCTTTACCGATGACGCGCAGAGAGCGCAGATCGCGGTCAATGTCGGTGAGATTAATGCCCGTAAGCTCCGAAAGTCGCATGCCGCAGTTGAGAAAGAGGGTCACAATGGCAAAGTCGCGCACGACGGTTTTGGATGTGGGGTCATTTCGAACGGTTTCGAGAAGCAAAAGGCTTTCGTCCAAGGACAAAAATTTTGGCAGCGTCACACGGCGGCGAGGCGCACCGATATCCTCGGTAGGATCCTTTTCGAGCAGGTGCTTGTGAATATGCAAATACTTGAAAAAGACCTTGAGCGTTGAAAGCTTGCGCGATTTTGCAGACCATCCGTTGCCGCGTCCTTGTCCGGCATAGAGCATAAATTCGTAAACGTCACTGCCCGTAATGGCGGCAAGATAGGAAATATCAATGTGAGAGAAGGGAAGTGCGCGAAACTCCTCACTTTCGGGGTCGACCCCCGTGCGCTTTGACTCCAAATATCGGAAAAACGTTCTTAAATCGGAGAGATACTCACAAACCGTCTTCTCGGTACACCCCTCAATGACAGATTTGTAAGAGGCAAATTCTCTGACAATGGGCGGAAACGCCTTGATTTCTTCACCCTTCAAGGTTAAAACTGCCATACGATACCTCCTTTTCTACTTCTATTATACAAAACGCAAAAGCAAGTTTGTGTACGGAGCGTAAATATTTTGATAAACATATAATTATTCATCTTTTATTATCTTTTTTGTCGCTTCTTTCTGCTAAAATAATATAAAAATTGACTTTCACCATGATATAGAGGAGCAAAATGAGCTACTTTCGTGAACATTCGAGGCTGATCTCCCGCCTTTTCATCAATCAGGTCGGCATGACGATTTTCGGTATGATACTGACGATGGCGGTCATACGATCCACGCAAAATAACGAGATGCTTACCATAGCGGTCGCCGTCTTTTCCATCGTCTTTTATCTTTCCCTCATTTATAACGTGATGTGGGAGGAGGGCGCGCGCAATATCATTCGCGTGAAAGCGGGAAGAATGGAGAAAATTCCTTGCTTTTCTTTGAAAGCGTCCTTGTTTGCATCTGTTCCCAATTTCTTTTTGGCGGCACTTTTGTTTGTCAGCTACCTTTTGGCGTTTCCCTTCGGTGTGGAAGCCTTTAAGTCCGTTTACAGTGCGTTGCACATCATTATTGCCCTTTTTGAGGCGATGTACGTAGGACTGTTCGGTGCTATCCTTAATGCCTTTCCCGAAATTGCCACCCAAAGCCTTGTTTCCTGCATTTTGTATACGCTTTCCTCGCTTCCGATGATTGTAGTATCCGTGATTGCTTATCGCTTCGGTGAAAAAAATCTCTATATTTTCGGAAAATGCGCCCCCAAAAAGGGAAGCGATGATTGATTCATTTTTTGACATTTGCCCCCATAGAATGGTGTATCATTCTATGGGGGATTTTTTTATGCGTTTTTCTCGCTGTTTTTCCGTCATTTTGTCCTTTTCCTTGTTGTTGCTGACCGTTTGCGGCTCTGGCTTTTTTTCCGTTTTACAGGCTTCTGTTTCCCAAACCGATCCTCTCGTTATCATTGATCCCGGGCACGGCGGTGCCGACGCGGGGGCTATCGGTACGCAAGGCTCACTCGAAAAGACGCTGAATATGGCGATTGCGGAGGAGCTCGCCTTACGCTTTAAGGAAGCGGGAATCCCCGTGCTTTTGACCAGAACAACAGATGCGCTTGTTTTGCATGAGGGAGAAGATATTAAGGGACAGCGTAAGCAAAAGGATCTTTATAATCGGGTCGCCCTCGCCAACGCATATCCGAACGCGACCCTCGTCAGTATTCATATGAATGCTTATCCTGTTTCCAAATATCGAGGTCTTCAGGTGTATTACAATCAAAAAAGTGCCGAGAGCGCACTTCTTGCGCGCCGCATCACCGATAAAGTGCGTTCAGAGCTTGATCCCGTATACACGCGTGTACCCAATTTTAGGGGGGACTCTCTCTATATTCTTGCAAATGCTACGGGACGCGCCGTGCTCGTTGAATGCGGTTTTTTGTCCAACGCGGAGGAGGAAGCAAAACTTTTGGAGAAAGATTATCAAAAAAAGTTGTCTTTTTGCATTTTTTATGCTATCATGGAGGAGTAGAAGTTTTTACGAAAGGATTTTATGCCGTGAAAAGCGCAAAAACCGTGTTTGTTTGCTCCGAGTGCGGTGCCGTTAGCCGTAAATGGGCAGGAAAGTGCCCCGAATGTGAGCGCTGGAACACTATGATTGAAGAGGAAGAGGTGCCGTCTGTCTCCACAAAAAACGGCTTTGCTTCGGGAAAGGAAGTCAAGGCAGAGAAGCTTTCCGAAACCGCCCTTCCGTCTTACATACGCAATGAAACGGGGATGGGCGAGCTCGACCGCGTTTTGGGCGGTGGACTTGTCAGCGGCTCTGTCGTTCTCCTTTCGGGCGAGCCCGGCATCGGAAAATCGACCCTCCTTTTGCAAATAAGCCACGAGCTTGCGCGTGGGCATAAGGTGCTCTACGTTTCGGGGGAGGAATCGCGCGGACAGCTTAAACTGCGCGCGGAGCGTCTCGGTGTTCTCGCGGGAGAGCTTTATATTTTAACCGAGACAAACCTTGATGCGATATCCCGCGAGTGTATGAGACTTTCGCCCGACGTGCTTATCGTAGACTCTATTCAAACCATTTACAGTGAACGCTTTACCTCGGTCGCGGGAAGCATCACGCAGGTGCGCGAATGTGCCATGGCGTTTATTTCCTTTGCGAAGGAGACGGGTTCTGCCGTTTTTCTTGTCGGTCACATTAACAAGGAAGGCGGCATTTCGGGACCGAAGATCCTTGAGCACATGGTGGATGCCGTGCTTTATTTCGAGGGTGACCGACGTCAATCCTACCGTATTATCCGTGCTATTAAGAATCGCTACGGCTCGACCAACGAGATCGGCGTTTTTGAAATGAGTGACGAGGGGCTCAAAGAGGTGCCCAATCCCTCCGAGGCAATGCTTGAAGGCAGACCTCTTTCGGTCAGCGGAAGCGCCGCCTGCGTCGTCATGGAGGGAAGCCGTCCCTTGATTACGGAGATCCAAGCGCTCGTGGCGCCGACCGCTTTTCCAAGCCCACGCAGAACGGCAGACGGATTTGACTATAACCGCACGTGCCTTCTGCTAGCCGTCTTAGAGCGTCGCTTAAATTTGAAGTTTTCTTCCCACGACGTTTATTTGAATATTGCGGGCGGTATGCGTCTTCTTGAACCTGCCGCCGATCTTGCGGTGGCTGTCTCTCTCATTTCTGCCATTACCGACACGGTAATACCGCCCGACCTTATCGTGTTCGGTGAGCTTGGTCTTGCCGGTGAGGTGCGCTCTGTACCGCATGCGGAATATCGCGTTAAGGAGGCATCGCGTCTTGGCTTTCGGCGCATAATTCTTCCAAAGAGTGCCGTTCCCACCGTTAAGGGGAAGACGGATGCCGTGCTTTACGGTATCGGCAGTATTTTTGAAATATTGCCGCTCCTCACGAAGGAAGGTAAGAGGGAAGAATGAAGCGTATCACGGAAACAGCCCGAAATCCTTTTCCAAACAGCGACACCAATAAACGTTATTATACCTACGATTATTATTTGAGGAAGACGTATGGCGGAAAATGCGCCAAGGTCACCCTCGATGCCGGCTTTACCTGCCCCAACATCGATGGGACGCGCGGCTTGGGCGGTTGTATTTATTGCTCTTCTCGCGGAAGCGGAGATTTTGCGCCCGAAGCGGCGCTTTCCCTCAGAGAGCAATATGAAATACAAACGGAGCGCATCAACCAAAAATGGGATACACCGCGCTTCATTCCTTATTTACAGGCGCACACCAATACTTATGGGGAGCTTTCGCGCTTGCGCGCGGTCTATCGAGAGGTTTTGATGCTTCCCGGTGCCGTTGCGTTCCATATTGCCACGCGAGCGGACTGCTTGGGGGACGACGTACTTTCTCTCCTTGCTGAGACATCCGAGGTGCTTCCTCTGACGGTAGAGCTTGGATTACAAACCGTCTCGGACGAGGTCAGCGCGCGTATTGGGCGCGGTCATAGCTACGACGAGTTTTTAGACGGATATTTCCGCCTTCGCGCACGCGTGCCGCTCGCACGTGTTGCTGTGCATATCATCAACGGATTGCCAACCGAGACGCGGGAGGATATGCTGAGGACGGCAAGTACCGTAGCCTCTCTTTCTCCCCACGAGGTCAAAATACATCTTCTGCACGTTTTAAGGGGAACTGTGCTCGCTTCGCTTTATGAGCGTGGAGAGTATACCCCCATGAGAAGGGAAGACTACGTGGATACCGTCGTAGAGCAGCTGCGCCTTTTGCCCCCCGATACCGTCATCGGGCGCTTAACGGGAGACGGAAAGGCAGAGGATCTTTTAGCGCCCCTTTGGAGTTTAAAAAAACTTACCGTCATCAATGAAATTGATAAGAAAATGGCGTTACACGACTTTGTACAAGGGGATTTGTGCAATTTCAACAAAAACATAATATAAATTTTGGCGTGTTATGTGAAAAAAGTTGATAAAAACCCTTGCATATCGAAAAAAAACATTGTATAATAAAAGCAGGTAATTCGAAAACGGTTATCTGCTTATTTTTATTTTTGTAAAGGAGACCCTCGAGATGGAAATGTTTGAAACCAAGAATATTCGTAACGTATGCCTGCTCGGTCACGGCGACGCAGGTAAAACTTCCCTTGCGGAAGCAATGCTTTATATTGCCAAGGCGACTGATCGCTTAGGTAAGATCTCAGAGGGAAATACCGTTTGTGATTATGACGCGGAGGAAATTAAGCGCAGCTGCTCCATTAACGCTACTGTGGCTCCGCTTGTATGGCAGGGAATTAAAGTCAACGTCTTAGATACTCCCGGCTATCCCGATTTTGAGGGTGACGTTTTGGAGTGCGCGCGCGTTGCGGATGCGGCTCTCATCGTGGTCGACGGTAAGGCAGGTGTTGAGGTAGGAACCGAAAGTGCCTTTGAGCTTGCGAAAAAAATGCTTTTGCCTATCTCCTTCTTTATCAACCGCTTTGACGATCCGGAAGCACGCTTTTATAAGGTATTCGACTCGCTTCGTGAGCACTTTGGTGTAGCTGTATGTCCCGTACAGATCCCGATGATCGACGGCGATAAGGTGACGGGCTTCCTCGATCTGCTTGATTTTGAAAGCTATATTTTTGATTCCGCGACGGGCGACTACTTAGAACTTGATATTCCCGAGCAGTTTATGTCCGTTGCTGAGGAATACCGTAATATGCTCTTTGAGTCGATCGCGCAGACGGACGATGCGCTGATGGAAAAATTCTTTGCAGGTGAAGAGATCACGCGTGAAGAGTCGGTGGAGGCAATCCACAATGGCATTATTCGAGGCGAGATCATCCCTGTTTTCTGCGGTGCCGCTACCAAGCTGTGGGGCGTTAAAACGCTGCTCGATACCATTGCGGATTCTTATCCCCGTCATACGGCGAAGAAAACCGAGCTTGACGCCTTGGGAGAGGACGTTGCAATTGATAAAGAAGGGGATATTTGCTCCCTGTTCATTTATAAAACGGTTGCCGATCCCTTTGTCGGTAAAATGTCCTTCTTTAAGGTCATGAACGGAACTGTGAAAAAGGATATGGTACTCACCAATACCCGTACGGGTCTTTCCGAGCGCCTCGGACGCATCTATATCGTTCGCGGTAAAAAGCAAGAGGAGGTAGACGCCCTTGCTTGCGGCGATATCGGTATGGTAGCGAAATTAAGCGATACCGCTTCCTCCGACACCTTGACGAACGGAAACGCAGACCTGCATTATTATCCCGTAGAATACCCCAAGGCGTACACTACGAAGGGGGTTGTCGCTCTCGGTAAGGGCGACGAGGACAAAATATCCTCCGGCATTGCTAAACTGCTTGATGAGGATAAGACCATCTCCTTCCGTGTCAGCAAGGAGAGCAAGCAGATGCTCTTGACGGGTGTCGGCGACACACATCTTGACGTTGTTGCCGCAAAGTTAAAGAACCGCTTTGGCATATCCATCGGGTTTGTGCCCGAAAAGCTGGCGTACCGTGAAACCATCCGCAAGCGCGCGGATGCCGAAGGAAAGCATAAGAAGCAGTCGGGCGGTAGTGGACAGTACGGTCACGTTAAGATGACCTTTATGCCCGGTGAGGAAGAAGGGCTGACCTTTACCGAAACCGTTTTTGGCGGTGAAGTGCCCAAAAACTTTTTCCCGGCAGTACAAAAGGGTATTGAAGAGGCCATGCAGCAGGGCGTGCTTGCGGGTTATCCGATGGTAGGGCTTGCCGCCAACCTTTCGGGCGGCTCGTACCACGACGTCGACAGCAATGAAATTTCCTTTAAGCTTGCCGCTGTATTAGCCTACAAGGACGGTATTCCGAAAGCCTCCCCCGTCCTTTTGGAACCGATCGGAACGCTCGCCGTTACAGCGCCCGATTCGTACGTGGGTGATATTATGGGCGACCTCAACCGCCGTCGCGGCAGAGTGCTCGGTATTTCTCCCGCGCCTAAGGCAGGCTCGCAGATCGTAGAGGCAGAGGTCCCCTATGCTGAAATGACCGATTACGTGGTTGCACTTCGTGCTATGACCCAAGGTCGCGCGCGCTTCGATTTTGAAACGGTGCGTTACGAGGAGGTTCCCGCGAACGTTGCGCAGAAGATCATCGATGAGGCAAAGAAAAACGCATAACAAATAAAAAAGAACGGCTCGAACGAGCCGTTCTGAAAAAAACGAGCAACCGAGGTTGCTCGTTTTTTCTCTTGTTCATTAAATCGGATGCACAGGGAATGCTTTTGAGGCGGCAAAATCAAGATGATATTTTTGGCGTTTGCGTTCCTCAAAGTAGTGCTTAGCGACGTCTTCAAACATGGCAAGCGTGAGAAAGTCCTCATCCTGTTCCGCGTAAGGTGCGACAAGATTTCTGTATTTTTCCACAGCACCGAGAAGCTTATCGGCAGGACGGTAGGAAATAGGAAGCTCGTCGCCTAAGATCTGCTTAACGAAAATTGGTTCAGCAGGTGCGGGAAGGCGGCCGTAGCTTCCGCCGATCAACGCGCGGAAATCAGGGGTGACCGTTTTGTAGCGTTCGCCGTCAAGGACGTTGCGAAGCGCCTGCGTGCCAATGACCTGTGCTATGGGGGTCACGAGGGATGCGTATCCCGCGTCTGCCCGCACGCGGCAAATCTCCTCGTAGATCTCGGGTAGACGGTCGGTGGCATCCATGCGGCACACCTGCTCGAAAAGCTGGGAGTAGGTGCCTGTTGGCATTTGGTGCACGCAAACCTCAGGATTTGCGCGGAGAATGTCGGGGGAAATCAGCCCCTCTTTGATGTAACGGGTGCGAATCTGTGAGAAATAAAGAGCCGCTTCTTCCAAAGCCGTGCCGTCTAAGGTGGGAGCGTAGGGGGTGTTGGCAAAGGCGGATGTCATGGCTTCGGTGGCAGGCAGAGAAGAACCCTCGGCGAAGGGAGAAAGCGCGGTATCAACGTATTCCACGCCGATTTCGACCGCCTTCAAAACCGTCATTGCGGCAAGTCCTGCCGTTGTGTGGGTGTGGAGCTGGAGCTGGACGGAGGGAAGCTCCGCGCGAAGCGCTTTTACCAGCTGGTATGCTTCGTACGGACGAAGAATACCGGACGCATCCTTGATACAGATAGCGTCTGCGCCCAGATTTATGTACTCCTTTGCGACGTTTACAAAATATTCCGTTGTATGCACGGGGCTTTCCGTATAGCAAATGGCGGCACTGACAGTGAGCCGCTCACGCTTTGCCGTTGCAATGGCAGTTTCGAGATTGCGATAATCATTCAGCGCATCGTAAACTCGCATGATGTCAATGCCACCCGCCGCCGCGCGCTGGACGGTGCTTTGCACGATGTCATCGGGATAATGACGGTATCCGAAGGCGCTTTGCCCTCGAAACAGCATCTGAAGCTGTGAAGAAGGAAGATTTGCGCGAAGCACACGCAGGCGATGCCAAGGGTCTTCGTTGAGGTAACGCAGACAAACGTCAAAGGTAGCGCCGCCGAAGACCTCGAGGGAGTGGTATCCCACACGGTCAAGTGTTGGGAGAATAGGAACCATTTCTTCTGTGGTCATACGAGTCATTGCTAAGGACTGCTGACCGTCACGCAGAATGGTTTCCGTGAGCTTTAGCTTAGGCATACGACCACCTCGTTAGTCAATGATGAACATGGGGGCACCCGTTGAAACGGTATCGCCCTTGCGCACGAGGATCTCACGTACTTTTCCGTCCTTAGGGGCGGGAATAACGTTTTGCATCTTCATCGCTTCGAGCGTGAGAAGGGGAGTGCCGGCACCCACCTCCGCGCCAACTGAGGTGGTAATTTCGATCACGGTACCGCACATAGGGGCGGAAACGGTAACTGCGGTATTTCTCTCCACAGGGGCAACGGGAACGGAGGGGGGGATGATATGCTCTGCGTAAGCGGACGGCTCGTTCGTTACCTCACCCATATCCTCCACAAGTACCTCGTAGGATTTACCGAGAACGGTGATAATTAGCTTTTTCATAATTTCTAATTCCTCTTTTCTTGCATTTCAGGCTTTCCTTACCTTAAATACGGCGGAAGGAAACGACGCGGAAACGCTTTGTATCAATACCACCCAACGCTTCTGCCGCGGCGGCTGTGATAAGAACGATCAGCTCCTCCTCGGAAATTTCATTTTCCGTGGGAGCTTCATTAACAGCGGTAGGACTTTTCATTCTTTCGCGTCGCGAAAGACCTCTTTTGCGCCAAAGCAGACGAAAGCCGAACAACTGCAGAACAAACAGGAAAATCGCAAGCGCGACGAGTGCTAACATCATACCGAGGAGTGCAGAAGGTATGACATAACTCCAATCAAGTAGCAGAAAAAACATGAGCTGCCTCCTGCTGTTAAAGCGGTAAAATGGGATGCCGACGGGCACCGCAAACGCCCTTGCCGGCCAGCATGTACAGAGATGAAAGTATCTTTTGGCGCATCTCGTCTACCGTAATAACATCGTCGATCTCACCGCGGCAGGCGGCGGCAACAGGAGAAGCGAGAGACGCGCGCCAATGCGCTTCAAGCGACGCACGGTTGGTGTCGATGGGAGGGAGGTTTCGCGTATCCTCGAGTTCTTCCCCCTCGGGAAGGCGGGAGGCGTCATTGAGGGCCACGCGGTTGTTCCAAGCGAAGGCAACAGCCGCGTTCGCGGGAAGCGCGCCGATCTCAGCAGTTTCGAGAGCGTAAACAACGTCTGCTCCCATTGCCTTTGAAGCAAGCACGGTGAACGCGCCGCCAATCGCGGAGCCTAAGACGATGGCGATCTTAGGGACGACCGAGCTACCGTAGGCAAATGCAAGCGTCGCAAGATCGGAGGCGTAAGAGGTTACGCCGTGTGCGCCAACGTCCGCAAAGCCCTCGGAATCCACAAAGGTTACAATGGGGAGAGAGAATGCGTCGCAGAAGGAGACAAAGCGCGCCGCTTTTCTGGCGGCTGACGCATCTATTTTGTGATGCTCGCCAACAAAGCGGTTGCCGAGAATACCGCACCGAATGCCGCCGAGAAATGCAAAGGCGGTAAGGATCTCGGGACAAAAGTCACAGGTGATCTCTTGCATAACGCCGTTGTCCGCAACCGCGCGCACAAGGCGGGAGAGATCCCCTTCAAAATCCACCCTGCCGAGCATACGGTTGATGCTGTCGGCGGTCGCCGTCTGCATGATGCTGTCGGAGGCACGGGAGGGAAGATAGGCAAGCAAAACGCGGGTGTCTCTTGCGGCATCCGCAATGTCTTTGGCAAGAAACGCGGATGCTTCCACGTTGCCTTCCGTGCCGTTTTTGTCGTGCACGTAAAAGGGAACGCCCTGCACCGTGACGGTGAAATCAAACATAGAGGCGAGGAGCGCCGATGAGCCTGTACAAGGACCCGTTATGAGGGCGATTTGAGGAATTCTGCCCGAGGCCTCCGCTACCTTTCGCATAACATGTCCGTAAGCGGCGAGTGCCGAAACACCCTCGTATACGTCAGCACCCGCGCTGTTAAAGACCCCGACGATGGGGGCACCGTTTTTTAGCGCCATATCGTATAGATCGACGATCTTCTTTGCGTGCTTTTCATCCATCGCGCCGTCCATACGGCTGATATCCTGACCGAAAGCATATACAAGACGTCCGTCAACGGCACCGTAGCCGCAAATCACCCCTTCGGGAGAAAGCGTTTCCTCTGAGACGGTATATTCGGAAAAATGGCGCATGGTATAAACGCCAAGCTCCGAAAAGGTGCCGTCATCGAAAAGAGTGGCGATCAGCTTTCTTGTACCCGATCCATCCGAAGCACTGAGGAGAGAGCGAAGCTCTTCCACGGTGGGAAGAGGCGAAAGCAGCGTGTCGTCTCTTTGGGTAAGCTTCATATCTTTCAAGGCTTTAAGTCCTTTCCTTTGATAACTTCTCAAAACTAAAGTGATACTTTTCTTTAATATATAATACCATGATTTTTCGTGCTTGTCAAGCAAATGAGAAGATTTTGTTTCGATCGCCCTTAAAAAGAAAGGAGAAATTTGTCCCCTTGGGGCAAAAACGACGCTTTCTCTTGCTTTTGCGACAAGAGTGTGGTAAAATAGATAAAAACCGACGAAGGAGAGCATATGTCATCTGCCTTTGAAAAATACAAAATGTGCACACTGTGCCCACGTGCTTGCGGTGTCGATCGCACGGAGGGGGCGCTTGGACGTTGCCGTTCGGGCGAGATCCCCCGTATTGCGCATGTTATGCTTCATCATTGGGAAGAGCCTTGCATCTCGGGCACGAGAGGTTCGGGAACCGTCTTTTTTTCGGGGTGCCCGCTCGGTTGCGTTTACTGTCAAAACCATCAAATTTCAAGGGGATATATCGGAGCAGAACACAACGCGGATTCGCTTTCGGAGCTCTTCCTTTCGTTAGAGAAGAAAGGCGCGCACAACGTAAATCTTGTGACGGCGACGCATTACATTCCGCACGTTGCCGAGGCAATCTCCAAAGCCCGAGAAGCGGGTCTGTCTATTCCTGTCGTTTATAATACGTCGGGCTATGAGACGGAAGAGGCACTTTCGCTTTTAGAAGGTCTTGTCGATATTTATCTCACGGATGTACGTTATCACAACACCCAAACGGCGTCCTTGTATTCGGCGGCACCCGACTATCCTCACGTTGCTACGGCGGCACTTTCCGCCATGCAAAAGCAGGTCGGTGCTCCTGTTTTAGACGGCGAAGGCTTGATGAAAAAGGGGGTTATCGTGCGCTTGCTTTTGCTCCCCGGACATCTTATTGAGGCGAAGCAAATTTTAAAAGACGTCTATCGCGCTCACGGAGATGGCGTTTACATCAGCCTTATGTCACAATACACGCCGTCGCCTACCGTTGCCGAAAAATATCCTGCCCTTTCGCGTACGGTAACGCCGTACGAATACGCCTCTTTGGTCGAGTACGCGCGTTCTTTGGGGGTGACGCGTGCGTTCACCCAAGAGGGAAGCTCTGCTTCGGAGAGCTTTATTCCTCCGTTTTTGGCGGAAAATTGAGAAAAATCACCTTTATTTTCCGTAAAGCCCTTTACAAAGTCCCAAAACAATGCTATAATTATATGAAATGTTGTTAAGGAGGCAGACGGTGAAGACGGTTGCGCTATATACCTTGGGCTGCAAGGTCTCGCAGTATGAGACCGAGGCAATCGCCGAGGGCTTCGAGGCTCGCTCCTTCCGTGTTGTTTCCTTTGCGGAGAAGGCAGACGTTTATGTTATAAACACCTGTACCGTAACGGCTGAATCCGATCGAAAATCACGGCAGATCATCCGTCGCGCGTATAAAGCAAATCCCGATGCCGTCATTATGGTAACGGGGTGTTACTCTCAGGTTTCCCCCAACGAGGTGTCGCGGCTTCCCGGCGTCCTTTACGTCGGAGGTACGGACAGAAAGATGAAATTACCTGAAGCGGCAGAAAAGCTTCTTGCGGAGATGGAACACGGCATTCGCCCATCCTTGGTTTGCGACAGGGCTTCTCTGATCGATACCGTGTTTGAGGGAATGACGGTGAAGCATGCGCCGCGCACCCGCGCCTATGTTAAGATCGAGGACGGATGCGAGTGCCGATGCGCTTACTGCGCGATCCCGGGGGCGCGAGGAAACGTGCGCTCCAAAATGCCTGAGGACGTTTTGCGTGAGGTATGCGCGCTTGTTGCGGGCGGAACGAAGGAAATTGTGCTCACGGGCATAGAAATTGCTTCCTACGGCGCGGATTTTGACGGCTTTCGCCTGATCGATCTTTTAGAGCTGTTGGATAAAGAGTGTACGGGTGTTCGCTTCCGTCTCGGTTCTATTACACCGGAAATTATGCGGGAGGATTTCGTTTTCCGCCTTGCAAGGCTGAAAAGCGTTGTTCCGCATTTCCATATTTCGATGCAAAGCGGCTCGGATGCCGTGCTCCGCGCGATGAAGCGTAGGTATACGGCAGATATGGCTCTTGCCGCCCTTGCGCGTCTTCGTGCTGCCATAGAGGGCGTTCGCTTCACTACGGATATGATGACAGGCTTTCCGGGGGAAGGGGAAAAGGAGTTTTCCGAAACCCTGGCTTTTACGGAAAAAGCCGGATTTTTGGATATGCACGTCTTTGCTTATTCGAAACGCAAGAACACACCTGCCGCAGACTATCCCGACCAGGTGGAGGAAAGCGTTAAAAAAGAGAGAAGCGCTAAGCTTATCGCGCTCGCAGAGCGCTTGCGTGACCAAAATCTTGACGATATGATCGCAAAAAGCGTTCCTCTTTCCGTGTTGTTTGAGACACGTGACGGTGACGAAATGCATGGGCATTCGGCAGAATTTGCCGAGGTGCGGGTCAAAACGGATGAGGATTTGCACGGTGCGCTGCGACGCGTGCTTCCGAAACGCAAAGAAAACGGTATCCTCTACGGTGAGTTAATTAACGCTTAAAAATAAAACAAGATATAATGGAGAACAACAATGGACAACAAACTAAAAACGATGGATAAGATCGTAGCCCTGTGCAAGAACCGCGGCTTCATTTTCCCCGGCTCCGAGATTTACGGCGGTCTCGCCAATTCTTGGGATTACGGTCCTCTTGGCGTTGAATTCAAGAACAACGTCAAGCGCGCATGGTGGAAGAAATTCGTGCAGGAGTCCCGCTACAACGTGGGGCTTGACAGCGCTATCATTATGAATCCCCAGGCATGGGTGGCATCCGGTCACGTGGGAGGCTTTTCCGATCCTCTTATGGACTGCAAGGGCTGTCACGCACGTCACCGTGCGGACAAGCTAATCGAGGAATATGCCTTTGAGCACGGTACAAACGACAATCCCGCCGGCTGGTCGTTCGAGGAAATGGCTGCCTTTATCGCCGATAAGGGAATCGTCTGCCCCGATTGCGGCGGTAAGGATTTTACCGACATCAAGAAGTTTAATTTGATGTTTAAGACCTTCATCGGCGTTACCGAGGATTCGACCAATACCGTATATCTGCGCCCCGAAACGGCACAGGGTATCTTCGTGAATTTCCCCGCCGTACAGCGCTCCGCCCGTAAAAAGCTCCCCTTCGGTGTATGCCAGATCGGTAAATCCTTCCGTAACGAGATCACCCCCGGTAACTTCACCTTCCGTACCCGTGAGTTTGAGCAGATGGAGCTTGAATTTTTCTGCAAGCCCGGCACCGACCTTGAATGGTTTGCTTATTGGAAGGACTATTGCCACAAGTGGCTGCTTGATCTCGGCATGAGAGATGAAAATCTCCGTCTGCGTGACCACGATCCCGAGGAGCTTTCCTTCTACTCCAAGGCAACCACCGACTTCGAGTTCCTCTTTCCGTTCGGCTGGGGCGAGCTTTGGGGCATCGCCGACAGAACCGATTACGACCTCGGTCAGCACGAGACCCATTCGGGCAAGGATATGAAGTACTTCGACCCCGAAACGAACGAGCATTATACCCCCTACGTCGTTGAGCCCTCCCTGGGTGCTGACCGCGTAGCGCTTGCCTTCCTCGTGGATGCCTACGACGAGGAGGTGCTGGATGCCGAAAAGAACGACGTCCGTGTCGTCCTTCACCTGCATCCCGCGCTTGCTCCCTACAAGGCGGCGATCCTTCCTCTTTCCAAGAAGCTTGGCGATAAGGCAGGCGAGATCTACGACGAGCTTTCGAAGTATTTCCCCGTGGACTACGACGAGACCGGCTCTATCGGTAAGAGATATCGCCGTGAGGATGAGATCGGTACGCCCTTCTGCATTACCGTGGACTTCGCTACCGTTGGCGACGAGAACACCCCTGCGGACAACTGCGTTACCGTGCGCGACCGCGACACCATGGAGCAGGTGCGTATCCCCGTTTCCGAGGTTCGCAAGTATATTGAAGATCGCATCGCGTTCTAAAATTTTTCCCAAAAGATATTCTTTTTAAGAGCAAGCACGCACCGTGCTTGCTCTTTTTCCTCGCTTTTTTGGAAAGAGACTTGACATCTTCCTTAAATAATAGTAAAATATTAAAGAAAAATAAAAGATGAGGAGACATTATGCGATATCTGCTCCCCTATATCAAAAAATACAGAAAAGAAGCGGTCCTAGCCCCTCTTTTTAAAATGCTCGAAGCGTGCTTCGACCTTCTTGTTCCGCTGATCGTTGCGGATATCATTGATAACGGTATCGGGCGCGAGGATAACACCTATATCCTTATCCGCTTCGGGTGGCTTGTGGGAATGGCTGTCCTTGGGCTCTCTTGCACCGTGGTCGCGCAATATTTTTCCGCACGCGCCGCCATCGGCACTGCAACAGGGCTCAGGCACAGCTTGATAGCGAAAATTCAAACGCTTGGCTTCACGGAGCTTGATACCATCGGCACGTCCACGCTCGTCACGCGCATGACAAGCGACGTTAACCAAGTGCAAAACGGCGTTAATTTGTTTTTGCGTCTCTTTTTACGTAGCCCCTTTATCGTTTTCGGCTCTATGATCATGGCGTTTTTGATTGACGCTAAAATCGCCCTCGTTTTTGTTGCCGCTATTGCTATTCTTTTCGTTATCGTGTTTGGCATGATGGCACTCACTAAGCCACGCTATGGACGCGTACAAAATGCGCTTGACAGTGTGACGGAGGAGGTGCGCGAAAACCTCGGCGGCGTGCGTGTCATTCGCGCCTTTGGCAGGGAAGAATTGCAAGAGGAAGAGTTTCGCACGGCAAACACCTTGCTTTACCGCGCACAAATGCGTGTCGGGCGCCTTGTCGCACTCTTAAATCCCTTGACCTATCTCGTTGTAAATACGGCGATCATCCTTGTTCTTTGGTTGGGCGCGGGAAAGGTAAACGACGGTACGCTTCTTTCGGGCGATATCATTGCCCTCATCAATTACGTTTCTCAGATCCTCGTAGAGCTTGTAAAGCTTGCCAACACCATTGTAGCTTTGGGTAAAGCATTGGCGGGTGTTTCACGTATTGGCGAGGTGTTAGACACCGAAAGCAGTATTCGATACGGAAATGAGAGCGCCGACGCGGAAAGTGCCGAGGCCGTTCGCTTCGAAAACGTTTCGCTTCGGTATCACGGCGCGGGCGATGCCTCGCTCTCGAACGTCACGTTCCGTGCGATGCGCGGTGAAACGGTCGGTATTATTGGCGGTACGGGCAGCGGAAAGAGCTCTCTCGTACACTTGATTCCCCGTTTTTATGATGCTACGTCGGGCGAGGTCTTTCTTTCGGGAAAACCGATCCGCGCGCTTTCCAAGGAAGCACTCCTTTCTTCGGTAGCTATTGTTGATCAACGTCCAAGACTGTTTTCGGGCACCGTGCGTGAAAATCTGCTGTGGGGCAAGGGAGACGCCACCGACGAGGAGCTTTGGGAGGCACTTGAAATTGCGCAGGCGGCTGACTTTATAAGAGAAAAGCCAAAAGGGCTTGACGAGCCTGTCACGGCAGGCGGCAGCAACTTTTCCGGCGGTCAAAGACAACGCTTGACCATAGCACGTGCCGTCGTTTCTCACGCCGATATTCTTATCCTTGACGACAGCACCTCGGCACTTGATTATGCGACCGATGCGGCGCTTCGCCGCGCCTTGCGGACGCTTCCTTCTCATATGACCGTCTTTATCGTCAGTCAGCGCACGGGCTCCATTGCTTATGCAGACCGTATCTTGGTGCTTGAAGACGGTGAGCTCGTCGGTGAAGGAAAGCACGAGTCGCTTCTCGCGACTTCTTCCGTATACCGTGAAATTTACGAGAGCCAATTTAAGGGGGAGACGAAGGCATGAAAAAGAAAACACTTCGCCGAATTCTTTCCTTTACTAAGCCGTACCGTGGCTTCGTGCTTTGCAATTTGCTCACCGCCGCCGTTACGGTTGCGGCAGGACTTCTTATTCCCATTTTTTGCGGTAACGCCATTGACGCTATGATTGGCGCGGGCAAGGTGGAGCTATCCCTCGTGACGCAAGCGGTCGTGCTCGTTGCCTTGGTTACGGTCGTAAGCGCCGTCGCCCAGAAGCTGATGGCACTCTCGGGCAACCGCATCACGTATTCCGTTTGCCGTGACCTGCGTAATAAGGTCAGCGCTAAAATGCACAAGCTTCCCGTTTCCTATGCGGATACCCATTCGGTAGGGGATACCGTCAGTCGTACCGTTACGGACGTAGACACCTTTGCCGACGGATTGCTGATGGGCTTTACCCAGCTTTTCAGCGCTCTTCTAACCATTGGCGCCGTGCTGGGAGTCATGCTTTATTTAAATCCCGTAATTGCCCTTGCCGTGGTCGTTTTGACCCCTCTTTCCATTTTGGTTGCTCGCTTTATCGCTACTCGTACCCATCGCCATTTTCTTGCCCAAGCAACGGTGCGCGGGGAAGAGACGGGGCTTGCCAATGAGCTTATTGAAGGCGCGCGTGTGGTCAAGGCGTTCGGGCACGAGGACGAAAGTCTCGCTGCCTTCGATGAGGTCAACGGAAGGCTGGAATCCGCTTCTATGAAGGCGACCTTCTTTTCCAGCCTCGTCAATCCCTCTACCCGCGTTGTCAACAATCTCGTTTACGCCGTCGTGGCGCTCATTTGCGCGCTTTATGCGGGCACGGGTGCGATCACCATCGGTGCGCTCAGCATTTTTTTGAGCTACGCTTCCCAGTACGCCAAGCCCTTTAATGAAATCAGCAGCGTGATTACGGAATTGCAAAATGCAGTCAGCTGTGCGACACGCGTTTTTGAATTTTTGGATGCCGAGGAAGAAGTGCCTGACCCGACGGCGCCCTCGTCACCTGAGGAAAGAGGTGCTGTTGCGCTTAAAAACGTTTCCTTCCGTTATACCCCCGACCGCCCCCTGATAGAGGGCTTGTGCCTCGAAGTTTCCCAAGGACAGCGCGTTGCTATCGTAGGTCCTACGGGTTGCGGAAAGACCACTCTTATCAATCTCTTGATGCGCTTTTACGACGTGACGGGCGGAGAGATCTCGGTCGACGGCGCGGATATCCGTAAAATGACACGCAAGGAGCTTCGTTCCCGCTACGGCATGGTGCTTCAAGACACGTGGTTAAAGGCCGGTACCGTGCGCGACAATATTGCCTATGGCAGACCCGACGCCACGGAAGAGGAAATCGTTGCCGCCACAAAGCAGGCGCACGCGCACTCCTTTATCCGCAGACTGCCTCAAGGCTATGATACGAAAATCGTCGAAAACGGAAGTAATTTTTCGGCAGGACAAAGACAGCTTCTGTGTATTGCCCGTGCGATGCTGGCGCTTCCTCCTATCTTGATCCTTGATGAGGCGACCTCGTCCATCGATACCAGAACCGAGCTTAAAATTCAAGACGCCTTTGCTACCATGATGAAGGGGCGCACCTCCTTTATCGTCGCGCATCGCCTTTCCACCATCAAGGAGGCGGACGTCATTCTCGTGATGAAGGACGGCAAGGTCATAGAGCAGGGAACACACGAGACGCTTTTGCGTGCGAACGGTTTTTACGCAACGCTCTATAACAGCCAGTTTGCCGTGATTTAAACTGCCTTTTTTCGTAGATTTTTCGATGTTTTTTGACACTTTCTATTGACTTTATCTTATGAAATTGATAAAATAATAATATTATTATTTGCGTTCCCTCCGTCCGTGTGCGGAAGGCAATATCCGAAAGGAATTTTGTTATGCCAATTACCGAGCTTCTTGAAAGAAATTCGTCGCTCTATCCCGACGACGTTGCACTTGTGGAGATCAATCCCGGTGTTGACGATCACAAGGGACATACGTGGCGTGAGTTTGCTCTGATCCAGTCCACAGGTAACAGCTACCGCCGTGAGATGACCTGGCGCGAGTTCGATATCAAAGCCAATCGCTTTGCCAATCTTTTGCTTTCTCGCGGTGTTACGCGCGGCATGAAGGTCTCTATCCTTCTGATGAATGGCATCGAGTGGCTTCCCATCTATTTCGGTATTTTGAAGGCGGGCGCTATCGCTGTGCCTCTCAATTATCGCTATACAGCGGAGGAGATCCGTTATTGCCTTGAAAAATCCGATTCCGAAATTCTCGTGTTCGGTCCTGAGTTCGTGGGTCGTGTGGAGGAGATCGTTTCCCGTACGCCCAAAATTAAGATGTGGATCTACGATGGGCGCGATTGTCCCTACTTTGCGGAAAGCTATGAAAAAATTTCCGCGCCTATGGCGGGGATCAAGCCCGATGTTATGCTTTCTGAGGAGGATGATGCCGCAATCTATTTTTCCAGCGGCACGACAGGCTTCCCCAAGGCGATTTTACACGCGCACGCCAGCCTTACCCATTCGGCAAAGGTGGAGCAAGCGCACCATGGTCAAACCAAGAACGACGTTTTCCTTTGCATTCCGCCGCTTTATCACACGGGCGCAAAGATGCATTGGTTCGGCAGCCTCTCTTCCGGCGGACGCGCGGTTCTCCTAAAGGGTACGTCTCCCGAGCTTATCATGCAGACCGCGTCGGATGAGAAGTGCTCTATTGTATGGCTTCTCGTGCCGTGGGCGCAGGATATCCTTGATGCCATTGACCGCGGTGATATTAAGCTCGACGAGCTTGACCTTTCAGCGTGGAGACTGATGCACATTGGCGCGCAGCCGGTGCCCCCCAGCCTAATCAAGCGTTGGAAAAAGATTTTCCCCATGCACGACTACGATACAAACTACGGACTCAGTGAGTCCATCGGTCCCGGATGCGTGCATCTCGGTGTTGAGAATGTCGACCACGTGGGCGCCATCGGTAAGGCAGGCTACGGTTGGCAGTTGAAGATCGTCGACGAAAACAAGCAAGAGGTCAAGCGCGGGGAGGTCGGTGAGCTTGCCGTTTTCGGCCCCGGTGTCATGAAGTGCTACTATAAGGACGAGGCAGCCACAAAAGAGGTGCTTGCCGACGGATGGCTTTATACGGGCGATATGGCAGAGGAGGACGAGGAAGGCTTTATCTGGCTCGTAGACCGCAAAAAGGACGTTATCATTACGGGCGGTGAAAACCTTTATCCCGTGCAGATCGAAAACTTCTTGCGCAAGAACGATAAAATCAAGGACGCCGCCGTTATCGGGCTTCCCGACAGCCGTCTCGGTGAGATCGCCGCCGCCATCATTGAGTTGAAGGAGGGCGAGACGATGACCGAGGAGGAGGTAAACCTTTTCTGTGCGGAGCTTCCGCGCTATAAGCGTCCTCGCAAAATTATTTTTGCGGATATTCCGAGAAATCCCACGGGTAAGATCGAAAAGCCCGTCCTTCGCCGTCGCTACGGTGCAGGAAACCTCATTGCCGAGGAAAACGAAATCAAACGATAACGAAAGGGAACGTACATACATGAAGAAGCTGTTGCTTGGAAATGCCGCAGTTGCCCGCGGCGCGTACGAGGCTGGTGTCAAGGTGGTGTCCTCTTATCCCGGAACACCCAGCACCGAGATTACCGAAAACATGGTGCAGTATGAAAATCTGCACGTAGAATGGGCACCCAATGAAAAGGTCGCGGCGGAGGTTGCCATCGGTGCTTCCATTCGCGGCGCACGCGCGATGTCCTGCATGAAGCACGTAGGTCTTAATGTGATGGCTGACCCCATCTTCACCGTCAGCTATATCGGCGCAACGGGCGGTCTCGTTTTTTGCGTCGCTGACGACCCCGGAATGCACTCCTCTCAAAACGAGCAGGATTCCCGTCATTATGCGAAAGCGGCAAAGATTCCTATGCTTGAACCCTCGGATTCGGCGGAATGCAAGGAGTTTACCAAGATGGCGTTTGCCATCAGCGAAGAGTACGATACGCCCGTCTTTATCCGCCTTTCGACCCGTGTCTCGCACTCGCAGTCGCTCGTTGAGCTTTGTGAGCCCGAAGAGGTCTCCTTGAAGCCCTACGAGAAGAACATTCCCAAGCACGTTATGATGCCCGCAATGGCAAAGGGCAGACACGTCGTTGTCGAGGAGAGAACGAAGAAGCTTTTGGCGCTTGCGGAGACCGACACCTTTAACAAGATTGAAAACAACGGAAGCCGCATCGGTGTTATCACCTCGGGCGTTTCCTACGAGTATGCCAAGGAGGCTCTCGGTGATTCCGTGAATTACCTCAAGCTCGGTATGGTCTATCCGCTTCCCGAAAAGCTCATTCTTGACTTCGCAAAGAACGTCGACACCCTTTGGTGCATTGAGGAGCTTGACCCCGTGTTCGAGGAGCATATCCGCGCGCTCGGCGTTGCCGTTAAGGGCAAGGAATATTTCACCCTGCTCGGTGAATACTCGCAGAATATGATCCGCGAGGCTGTTGCGGGTGTTAAATTACCCTCTATCGCTCCTGCGGATATTCCCGCGCGTCCTCCCGTAATGTGTGCGGGCTGTCCTCACAGAGGTACCTTCTACGTTCTCAAAAAGCTTGGAGTTACCGTATCGGGTGATATCGGTTGCTACACCCTCGGTGCGGTTGCCCCCTTGCAGGCGGTAGATACCACCATTTGTATGGGTGCCTCCGTCAGCGCCGCACACGGCATGAGCTGTGCAGGTGGGGAAGAAACCAACAAAAAGCTCGTTTCCGTCATCGGTGACTCTACCTTTATCCATTCGGGTATTACGGGTCTTATCGATATCGTATATAACAAGGGAAACAACACCGTCATTATCCTTGATAACTCCATCACGGGTATGACGGGACATCAGGATAACCCCACCACGGGCAAGACCATTCGCGGAGAAGCGACTAAGCAGGTCAACCTTCTTGCGCTTTGCCGTGCCGTCGGTGTCGAGCGTGTCCGCGTGGAGGATCCCTTTGACCTTGTCGGCTTTGAAAAGGCGGTCAAGGAGGAGCTTGCCGCAGACGAGCCCTCGGTTATTATCGCTCAGCGCCCCTGTGCGCTTCTTAAAGGCGTGAAATATTCCGGCTATTGTGCCGTGGATAGCGATGCTTGCCGCGGTTGCAAAATGTGCATGAAGCTCGGTTGCCCTGCTATATCCTTTAAGGACGGCAAGGCAGTCATTGATAGAAATCAGTGTAACGGATGCTCCCTTTGTACCTCGGTTTGTCACTTTGGCGCCATTCGTAAGGAGGAGAAGTAAGATGCAGAAGAATATTATGATCGTCGGTGTCGGCGGACAGGGAACTCTGCTTGCCAGCCGTATTCTCGGCAATCTGCTCACGTCCCGCGGATATGACGTTAAGGTCTCCGAGGTGCACGGTATGAGCCAGCGCGGCGGAAGCGTCGTCACCTACGTAAAGTACGGCGACAAGATCTATTCTCCCATCATTGATAAGGGAGAGGCGGATATTATTCTCGCTTTTGAGCGTCTTGAAGCGCTCCGTGCACTTCCTTACCTCAAGGAGGGCGGTGTAATGATCGTAAACGACCGTGCGGTCGATCCCATGCCCGTGATCACGGGTGCGGCAGTTTATCCCGAAGGGATCCTTGAAGAGCTTGCAAAGCACGCAAAGCTCACCGCTCTTGATGCCTTGGCTCTTGCCGAGGGTGTGGGAAGCGGAAAGGCGGTCAACGTGGTGCTTATCGGCGTGCTTGCCAAGAATACCGATATCCCCAAGGAGGAATGGGAGAAGACCATCCGCGAGACGGTGCCGCCCAAATTCCTTGAGATCAACCTCGCTGCTTTCGAGAAGGGCTACGCCCAGTAAACCTAAAACACGGAGATAAATTCCAATGGCTATGTTGCAAGAAAGGGAAGAAACGCTTTCCCGAGAAGAACTTGAAAAATTACAAAGCGAACGCCTTGTTTGGCAGGTAAAACGCATGTACGAGCGCGTAGAGTGCTTTCGTAACCGTATGGATGAAGCAGGCTTGACGCCTGACGATATCCACGGCATCGAAGATCTTTCAAAGCTCCCCTTCTCCTATAAGAAGGACTTGCGTGATTACTACCCTTATGGGCTGTTTGCGGAGCCACTCAAAAACATTCGCCGCATCCACGCATCCAGCGGTACAACCGGAAAGCGTATCGTTGTCGGCTATACCGAAAACGATCTTAAAATGTGGTCGGATTGCTTTGCGCGAATGCTTGCCGCTATTGGTGTGACGGACGAGGATATCGTGCAGGTTTCCTACGGTTACGGTCTCTTTACGGGCGGTCTCGGCGCGCACGACGGTGCCTCGCGCATCGGTGCCACGGTCGTTCCGATGTCATCGGGCAACACTCCCCTTCAAATTCAGAATTTGATCGACTTCGGTGCGACGGTCATTTGTTGCACGCCCTCCTACGCTCTTTATATCGGTGAGGAGATCGAGCGCGCGGGTCTTAAAGATCAGCTGAAGCTTAAGGCGGGCATCTTCGGTGCCGAGCCTTGGACGGAGGAAATGCGCCATACCATTGAAGAGAAGCTCGGTATTAAGGCATACGATATCTACGGCCTTTCCGAAATTTTAGGTCCGGGTGTCGGCTGTGAATGCGAATGCCAAGCGGGTATGCACGTTTGGGAGGATCACTTTATTCCGGAGATTATTGATCCCGATACCTGTAAGGTGCTTCCGAAGGGTGCGACGGGTGAGCTTGTTTTCACCACCATCACGAAGGAAGGCTTTCCTGTTATCCGTTACCGCACACGCGACATTTGCTCGCTGGATTATACTCCCTGCAAGTGTGGCAGAACGCACGTACGCATGAAGAAGCCGACGGGCAGAAGCGACGATATGCTTATTATCCGCGGTGTTAACGTGTTCCCCTCGCAAATTGAGGAGGTGCTCCTCTCTATCGGCGGCGGTGAGATAACGCCCAATTACTTTATTACGGTCGACCGCGTGGATAACAACGACACCTTTGACCTTGATGTCGAGATGAGCGAGGCGCTCTTCTCGGATGACGTTAAATCTATTGCAACGATTGAGAAGCAAATAGCAGAGAAGCTTCGCTCCGCGCTCGGGCTTGGCGTGAGAGTACACCTTGTCAATCCCAAGACCATCGCGCGTAGCGAGGGAAAAGCAAAGCGCGTGCTTGATAAGCGTAAGCTTTCTTAAACGCAAGCCAGTCGAAAGGAGAGAAACCATGATTGTTAATCAGCTTTCCGCATTCATAGAAAACAAAGCGGGGCGTCTTGCCGAGATCGCGGAGACGCTCGCAGAAAACAATATTGATTTGAGCGCGGTGTCTCTTGCCGATTCCGCCGATTACGGTGTCATTCGTATGCTCGTCAACGACCCTGAGCGTGCCGCGCGTGTTTTGAAGGAGTCGGGTGTCATCTGCAAGATCACTAAGGTGCTCGCGGTTGCCATGGAGGATGCACCGGGCGGATTTGCGCGCGTTTTGCACCTGCTCAAAAACCAAAGCCACGAGATCAAGTATATGTACGCTTGTATCAGCCGCCACGAGGGCAAGGCGCTTATGGTTTTTAGCGTCGAGGACGTAGAAGCAGCGGAAGCGCTGATTAAAGGCACCTCGGCAGGCGACGTTCACCCCGCGGATATTTACAGAATTTAAACCCAAACAAAAAAGGCTTTTCGCAATTGCGAAAAGCCTTTTTTCGGTTCGGCGCAGATTCCTTCGAGAACGGCACGTGGGAAAGAGACCTTATTCACGAGTATACTCATTTTGAGGAAGGCACGGACGAATACGAGAAGCTTGGCGTCTTCTTGGCGGACAAGAGTCTCACCGTCGACACGAAGAATGGCAAGCGCTCACTCGCTGAAGTCGCGGCAGAGACCGTCTTCCGTAAGGGCTACGGATTTACCGTCGAAGAGATGAATGATATCACCGAAAGGAAGAACGCGAAGAAACCGCTGACCGCGGCGGAAGAGGCTGCGTATTCCGTCTTCAACGACGAGCTCGTGGCACACTCCGCGGAGTATCTGCTTGGCAACGAGGCGTTTATTGATAAGCTCGTCGCCAAGGATGCGCCGCTTGCGCGCAAAGTCTTCGACAAGCTCGTAGACGTCTGCAAGACGATCGGCGGCAAGGGCGCAAGCAAAACGCTGAAGACCGCGCAGAAGCTGTACATCAAAGCCGCCGAGAAGAGTGGCAACACCCGTCTTGCAAAGTACATTCTCTCCCACGCACCTGAACTTGAAGAGGAAGAAAGCCTTGACAGCGAGGAGAAGGTGCAGTATAATAGAAAAGGATTATACAAACAGATTCCGAAGAAAGAATACGCTATTATTAGTAGCCGTATTATGGAAGATAATTCGAGATATATGGCTCATAATCAAGAACTTCCGAGATACGGAAAAGCAAGAAGCGCCGACTACTTCTATGTGTACGAAAATTTTGCACCGGGCAACTTTGGAGTCTTGAAGCAAATAAAAATCACGGACGCAAACAGAGAATATATCGCTTCTATTGAAGCGAAAATAGGAGAAAACAATGGCGAACAAACTATCGGAAGCACAAGCGAACTTAATCGAGTGCTTGAAGTTCTTAAAACTAGAACAAGACGCAATCGTGGTAATAATGCTCTTGATTCCGAAGGACGAGCAAATAGCGGAAATGGCGGAGTATCTTCTGGAGAATCCGCAAGCGACGGAATCGGACATTCTCAAAAAAGCAACGGAAATCTCCGAAATGTAAAATTCTCCCGCAAAGCCCAGCGTCCCGATGGCGCAACCTATCAGATTTCGGACGGACAGGTCAAACGCTTGATCTCAGGTCTTGCGAAAGGCAAAAAATATTCTAAGGCGGATGCGGACGAGGCGATCCACGAGATCCTTTTGAATAGTCTGTATTCCGACGACGAGCGTGTGATGTTACGCGGTAAAGCGCGGAAAGATGTCGTCAGCATGATCCTGCAAAGCCTCAACACGGAAGACTTTACAAAACGCGACGCCACAGCGCGGAAGGTCGCGGACTACATCGTAGAGCACGCGGTGTTGGAAGGCTCCCTTGAGGATATCAATGTACAGATCGAATTTTTTTCAAACGAAAAGGCTTTTCGCAATTGCGAAAAGCCTTTTTATTGTTTTCATAGATATTTACGAAGCTTTGTTTTATCGAGAATGCGAATGTCCCCTCTGCCGCTTTCGAGGATCCCCTCATAAGAGAAGGTGCGGAGCATTCGAGTGACGACCTCTCGCGCCGAGCCCATATATTTGGCAATTTGCTCGTGTGTAAGCTTAAGAGTATCGCTATGCCTTCTTGCTGTTTCGTCAAGCAAGAAAATAGCAAGGCGTTTTTCAATGCTCATAAAGAGGATCTGCTCAAACGACCACATGGTTTCGGAAAAATGACTTGCTGTTAGCTCCAAGGCGTAGTTTTTGACGTATATACTTTCCTCGACCAGCTTTCCGAGCGTGCGGCTTCCGATCAGAAGACATTCGCTGTCGGAATCTGCTTCCACCATCACGTCAAAGGTAATGGCACGAAGCACGCATGTGGCGGAAAGAATACAAATATCTCCCGCATAAAGACGGAACAAGGTGACCTCCTTGCCGTCCTCGGAGAGAAAATATGTGCGAAGTCCGCCGGAGCGCACGACTATAGCGCCCGTACATTCGTTGGGATCGTGCACCACGTGTCCTTTGCGGTAGGTGATCTCGGTCGTGTCATCGCATAGGGCTTTCCTTTGCGTGGTTGTCAGCTTGTCCCAAAAAGGGAAGTATTCGGCAAAAAAGCTTTCGTAGTTCATTCTTTTCTCCTAATGGCTTGCTTGTCTGCTCATTCTTTATTTTTTACAACGGAAACCTCTTCTATGCCGTAATAGAGAAATGCCTTTACCGTGTCCGCTTCAATGCGCTCACCGCATACGGCGATAGGAACAGCAGGGGGGCAGGAGGCGGCGATCTCGGCGTAGATACGACCCTCAGCATCCTTTACGGGGATGCGTTCCTTCTTCGCGAACAGTGCGTCGCGGATAGAGAGAAGGGGCGTGCCAAGGCGTGGCGGTGGCGGTTGCGAAACGGCATCGGCTTGCTTGCCAAATGCAAACAAGGCTGTCTTTAAAATGTCAAAATCCGATGGATCGTTTTCGGCAGAAGTCATAAATACAAGGTGCGTTTTGTCGCAAAACTCGCACTCGATTCCATGCTCTCGCACCACTTCCGCAAGTGCTTCGGCATGCGGTGAAAGCAGTACGATCTTAAGCGGCTCTGATGGCAAAACGGTAAATCCTGCTTGCGAAAGTGCCGTCTTCGTATCCTCGGTGAGCGACACTGCTTTTTTAAGTCGTTCTCCGTATCCCTCGGCAAGCACTCGGTTAGCAAGGTCAAGCGAAGATAGCGTCAGGTAGGAGGGGCTGGTAGAGGAGAAGAGGGAAACAGCATCCTTGACATCCGAAAACTCGTCCTCATACCCTTTGGCAATATGTAAATATGCGCCGCCCGTCAGCACAGGAAGCGTCTTGTGCGCGGAATCGGCACACATGGCGGCACCTAAATGGATAGGGTGCATCGACGGATTGAGAAAAGCAAAATACGCGCCGTGCGCGTTGTCGACAAGGAGCGGAACGCCATGCTTTTTACATACGGCGGCAATGCCCGCGATATCCCAGATTTCGCCAAGATAGCTCGGAGAGGTGATATAAACGGCAAAGGGGGCATTAGCCTCAATGGCACGCGCTACGTCGTTTGGTGTCATCACGCCGCTATACACCGTTTCGGCATTGTCGGGCAGCATAAAGGTGACAGGGATATCTAGGAGCGCTACGCCGTGCAAAAAGGCGCGATGTGCATTTCTGGAAGCAAGAAGGTTAGGTCTTTCCGGCGTGCGGTAGCGTGTCGATGCCAGTGCCAGCATTGCTTCGATGGCAGCGGTAGAGCCGCCTGTCAAATAGACGGTACGCCCTGTCTGAAAAAGAAGGGAAGCGTTTCTCTCGCTTTCTCCAATGATTCCATACGCTTCGCTTAAAACGTCAGCCCCCTTGACCTCGGTGATGTCAAGCGCTTCTATACCCAAGGGTCCTTTTCCTTTGTGACCGGGCATGTGAAAACGTACACCGTTCTTTTCGGCATAGCCTTTTACGAAATCGTAGATGGGAGTATTCATGCGTCCTCGGATTCGGCAACGCCCATCATAACGGCGCATTCAATACGCTTTTTGAAAAGCTCACAGCCATACTTGTAAACGCCGCCGACGCTTCCTGTCGCATGATAGGCGTTTGCGGCACAGCCGCCGGAGCAGTAAAGCTTCGCCCAGCAATCACGGCATTCCTCGCGTGCGTAGGCGTTACAGGAACGAAATTCGTCCTGACGCTCAGGATGGGTAACACCGTCCCAAACGTTACCGAGACTATATGTTTGATCACCGACGAATTGATGGCAGGGGAAAAGCTCACCCCAGGGAGTGACCGACATATACTCCGTGCCGGAGCCGCATCCCGTAATGCGCTTGTAGATGCAAGGCCCGTTTTTGAGGTCTAGCATGTAGTGATAGAAGGTAAAGGGACGCCCTTCGCGACGGCGCTTGATCATTTCCTTTGCCAAAATCTCATATTGCTCGAAAAGAATGGGAAGATCTGCTTCGGTCAAAGCGCAAGGGTCGTCGGGAGCGCAAACCACGGGCTCCATGCTGAGCTCGGTAAAGCCGAGGTCTGCCATGTGCAAAATGTCGTTGGTAAAATCGGTGTTGTGATGGGTGTAAGTACCGCGCATATAGTAGCCCTTCCCGCCGCGCATTTCGACAAAGCGCTTGAACTTGGGAAGGATGAGGTCATAGCTGCCTCGTCCCATATAGTCGCGGCGGAAGCGATCGTGTACCTCGGGGCGTCCGTCGAGACTTAAAACCACATTACTCATCTCGCGGTTGAGAAACTCTGTCGTCTCATCGTCAAGAAGCACCCCGTTGGTGGTGAGGGTAAAGCGGAAGTTTTTGTTGTGCTCTTTTTCGATGCTTCGCGCATAAGCGACGAGCTCTTTTACCACGTCAAGATTCATCAAGGGCTCACCGCCGAAGAAGTCTACCTCAAGGTTGCGGCGCGTGCCGGAATTCGCGATCAAAAAGTCAAACGCCTGCTTTCCGACCTCAAAGGACATTAAGGCTCGCTCGCCTTGGTACTTTCCTTGGCTTGCAAAGCAATAGGAGCAGTTGAGGTTACAGGTGTGTGCCACGTGAAGGCAAAGCGCCTTTACAACGTTGGTTTTTGCCTTATAGTCGTAGGCAAGAGACTCGTATTTATCCTCGGAGAAAAGCTTGCCCGCTTTTTCAAGCGCGCGGATATCCTCTATGCAGTCAAGGATCTCCGCTTTTGTGACCGTTTCGTCCGAAGGGTATTTTGTGAGGATGTCCGCGACGATCTCATCGGGAGATTTGTCTTTGTATAAGGCAATAATATCATAGGCGACCTCGTCTACCGCGTGTACCGAGCCTGACGCCGTATCAAGAACGATGTTGTAGCCGTTAAGCTTGTATTGATGTACCATGAAAGTTCCTTTCGGTGTAAATTATAAAAAGGGAAGGGGCTGTCGCAATTTTTTGCGACAGCCCCAAGCAGCCGAAACTCAGTTATCCTTCTTTGCGTTTTCGCACTGCTGATTGGCAACGCCGCAGGAAGTCTTGCAAGCGGACTGGCAGGAGGTCTGGCACTCGCCGCAACCGCCGTTCTTAACCGACTTGCTCATATCTCTGGTTTCGATGGTCTTGATTCTTTTCATGATGAATACTCCTCATTTGATTTTCATACAAGAACATTTTAACACATTCTTTGAGAAAAGTCAACCGATTACCGAAAAGAAAACATATTTTTTTTGAAAATATATTAGCTTTTGGCTTCCTCGGCAGAGTGCAGAGCATCCGTTGCGTTTACGAGCACCTTTCTCTCGTAGCAAGAAAAAATAGCATCGACCTCTTGCGCGTCCTGCTTCTTTGTAAAGAGACTGATGACAGGAGTAAGGATAAGTCCGCCAAGCATGGCAAAAACGCCGGAGTAGAGAGAGTTTTGGAAAACAAAATGGAGAAAGCCGCTTTCGGGAAGGACGAGGATATTCATCATAAACAAAAGCTGTACAAGCTCAAGCCCCACGCCGTATACAAAGCAAACGACAACCGCCGCACGTGTGGTTTTTTTGCTGTAAAGACCGTAGAGAAAAGGCGCGAGAAACGCACCGGCAAGCGCGCCCCAAGAAACGCCCATCATTTGTGCGATAAAGGTAAAGTTTGGGAACATATCCTTCAAGATAGCGATCACAGCAGAGACGGCGATAAAGAAGACGATGAAAAGACGCATGATAAAGAGCGACTTCTTTTGCGATGCCTTTCCCTTCATGCAGTACGGCACGATAACGTCAAGTGTTAAGGTGGATGCCGAGGTAAGCACGAGCGAGGAGAGGGTCGACATAGACGCGGCAAGCACCAGCATAATGACGATGGCGATTATGATGTCGGGAAGGGTAGAAAGAATGGTGGGGATGATGGAATCAAAGCCAAAATTTTCGGGAAGCAGGTGAGAGTAGAGCCTGCCAAAGCCGCCGAGAAAGTAGCATCCGCCTGCCACCACGATGGCAAAGATCGTGGAGATGATGGTGCCTTTTCTCACGGCGTCTTCATTGGTGATGGAGTAGAATTTGCCGATCATTTGAGGGAGCCCCCACGTGCCGAGCGAGGTCAACAGTACGACGATAAGAAGCGCTAAGGGATCGGGACCCAGGAAGGAGGTGTATGCGCCCTCAAAGGCAGTTCCGCTATCTACTTGAGAAAGCTTTTCAACTGCCGCAGTCAGACCGCCGTTTGCGTTTAGGGCAGACGCGATAACGGCAACAATACCGACAAGCATAATAATGCCTTGGATAAAATCGTTAATCGCGGTTGCCATGTAGCCACCGAAGATAACGTAAATACCCGTGAGGACTGCCATTGCGAGAATACACGCCCAATAGGGAACGGAAAAGGCAATATTAAAGAGGCTGGAAAGCCCGTTGTAGAGTGAGGCAGTGTAGGGGATCAAGAAAACAAAAACGATGAAAGATGCCGCTATCTTTAGCTTTTCTGAGCCGAAGCGCTTTGAGAAGAAGTCCGGCATGGTTTTGCTGCCGATGTGCTGCGTCATAAGGCGGGTGCGTCTGCCCAGCACGGACCATGCGAGAAGGGAGCCGATAAAGGCGTTTCCAAGTCCTATCCATGTGGAGGCAAGACCAAAGTTCCAGCCGAACTGTCCCGCGTAACCGACGAAGATAACGGCAGAGAAATAAGAGGTACCGAAAGCGAAAGCGGTAAGCCAAGGGCCAACGCTTCTTCCGCCGAGGACGAAGCTGTTGACGTCTGTCGCGCTTTTGCGGCAATAGATGCCAACGCCGATCATAAGACCGAAAAAGAGCACGAGTAAAGCTGCGGTGAGAATGATTGCTGATGTTGCCATGATACGTGTTTCCTTTCTGAATTTTTGTAGGGCAAGGAGCGGACATGGCAAACAAAAATCCGTCCCCTGCAAAAACAGAGGACGGATGCAAATCCGTGGTACCACCTCATTTTATCGCACCCTCACGGATACGACCTTTCAGGATACTGACATATCCCTGCGCGCTCACGGGCGCTCCCGTACGTACCTGACACGAAAAATCGTGTTTTCGGCAGTCAGCTCGCGAAATGTATTCATCGTCATACACCTCACCGTCTCGCAGCGACCGACGGCTCTCTGTAAAGGTATTGTATGGGACTACTTGTTTTCGTTCATCGCTTTATGGTATGATAATAGCACGCTTTCTTGAATTTGTCAAGACAGTTTTCCGAAAAAAATTAAAAAATATTTTTCCCCCTGTTTTGGCGGACGGAAATTTTGGACAAAGTGAAAAAAGTTATCAAATCCCCTTGCGCTTCTAAAAATAATCGTTTATAATATTATAGTATTAATACTTAGTAGTAATGCCTTAAAGGATGGTAAACAAAATGGAAGAAAAGAAAAAGGG
The DNA here is from genome assembly GCA_015064745.1 of Oscillospiraceae bacterium. Lineage (GTDB taxonomy): Bacteria > Bacillota > Clostridia > Oscillospirales > CAG-272 > UBA1740. Next base: position 69,276 of record SVRR01000001.1, read on the forward strand.
CGGAATTTCCGTCGAAACAGAGCATATATTTCCCATTATCAAGAAATGGCTTTATTCGGAAAAGGAGATCTTTTTGCGTGAGATCGTATCCAACGCCTCCGATGCCGTAACCAAGCTTCGCCGTCTTGCGTCTCTCGGTAAGTACGAATCACACGGCACGCCGTACCGTATTGATGTCAGCTTTAGTAAATCCTTAAAAACCTTGACGGTCACCGATAACGGTATCGGTATGACCGAGGAGGAGCTTGAAAGATATATTTGCAACATGGCGCTTTCGGGCGCTTTGGAGTTTATCGAGAAATACGAGGGAGAAAAGGAGACTGAGGGAAGCGGAATCATCGGTCACTTTGGTCTTGGGTTCTATTCCTCGTTCATGGTGGCGGATACGGTAGAGGTCATTACGGCATCCTACGAGGGCACGCCTGCCGTTCATTTTACCTGCTCCGAAGACGGAAGCTACGAGATCGAGGGCGGTGTCGAGCATGCGCGCGGCACTTCTGTCATCATGCATATCAACGAGGACAGCGAGGAATATCTTGATGAAGCCAAGCTTCGTGATATCCTTGAAAAATATTGCGCCTTTATGCCTGTCGAAATCTATTTGACTGATGAGGATAAGGAAGAGGAAACGCCAAAGGAAGGGGAAGAGAAAAAAGAGCCTACCCCTATTAACGACGTAACCCCTCTTTGGCAAAAGAAGGCGGCGGACATCACCGATGAAGAGTATAACGACTTCTATACTAAGGTCTTCCGTGAGTATAATGAGCCCCTTTTTCATATCCATTTAAATGCGGATTATCCGCTTTGCTTCAAGGGTATCCTCTATTTCCCCAAATTGAAGGAGAACTATGAGAGCCTTGAAGGCAAGGTGAAGCTGTTTTACAATCAGGTCTTTGTGGCAGAGAATATCAAGGAGGTTCTCCCCGAATATCTCCTTATGCTTCGCGGTGTGCTTGATTGTCCCGAGCTTCCCCTCAACGTGTCTCGCAGTTACCTGCAAAACAGCTCTTACGTTGCCAAGCTTTCCCGCTATATTGCCAAAAAGGTGGCAGATAAGCTTGCCAAAATGTGCAAAAACGAGCGCGAGAAATACGAAGGGTTGTGGAAGGATGTCAAAACCTTCGCGGAATATGCTTCCGTATGCGAAAGAAGCTTCTATGACGGTGCGAAGGACGGCTTGCTTTTAACCCTTTCTGATGGGAAAAAGCTTACCGTTTCCGAGGCTGTGGAGACGATAGGCGAGAAAAAGACGCTTTACTACACCACAGACGCCGTTTTGCAAGCGCAATATATCTCCTTGTACACGGCGCGCGATATCAAGGTCTTTGTTTCTGATACGTTGCTTGACGAGCGATTTTTCCAAATGCTGGAGCAGTATGAAGGTGTAAAATTCGTTCGTGTGGATGCAGGTACCGATGCTTTGCGGGAGGGGGGCGAGGACGCGGAAAGCGACGAACGTCTTGCTTCGCTTTTCACCGCCATTGAAAAGGATGGCAAACCCCTTACTGTGAAGCAGGAACGCTTTGTTGATGCGTCCGTTCCCGCCGTTTTAACGGTTTCCGAGGAAAGCCGCCGCATGGAGGAAATGATGCGCATGTACGCACCCGATATGCCTGCTATGCCTTCGGAGGTGACGCTGATTTTGAACTTGGCGTCTCCTATCGTTACGGGGCTTGCCGAGGGGCGCTTCGGGGATAAATCGGAGCAGGTAGCGAAATATATTTATTCCTTGGCACTTCTTTCGCACCGTTCACTGAGTGCGGATGAAATGAAGGCGTTCCTTTCGGACTCTTACGAGATCCTTTCGGGACTTTTATGATGCCTCTTGATACGGTAAGGCAAAACCTTTCCGCTTTAGCGGAGGCGGAAGCGCGTATATCGGAAAAAAAGCTATACGAGCTTTCGGAACTTTCTTTCTTGTTCTACGAACGCGTTAAAGACGATTTGCACGGAGAAGAGGATGCATCTCTTTTTCACCGTAGCATCATGGATTGCTTCCTCTTCGAAGAGCTTGAGAAAAAGGATATACCGGCGGAATACGTTTCGCCTTTAAAAGAAAAACTTCATCTTTGTACCGCGACAGAGATTGCGGCGTTTGCGCTATTTCTTTCGGAACGCATACGTGAAGGCGAAGGTGCGTATTTTCCTTTTAAAGAAACGCCGACTGCGAGAGTGCGGATCTCCTACGTTCCTGCAGGCAAGGCGGAACGGGCGTACTTCGCTTTAGCGGAAGCGAGACCGGGTGCATCTGTTCATTATGCGGACAGTGCAGCAGATGCGGTGGCGGCACTTCTTGCGCACCGCGCCGATTTTGCATTGCTCCCCTTTGTTTCCGCAAAGGGCGAATCGCTTCCCGGTATCCATCGTCTTTGGATGCAAAACGACCTTTTGCTAAGCGCACTTGTAATCGTTAGCGAGGGAGAGGAAAAGCTTGTATATGCGCTGTTTTCTTCAGACCTTTCGCCTTACGTTGAAAATGACCGCATGGCGGTTACGTTTAAGATCACCGTAGATTCCTACGCCCATCTTGGTCGTCTTTTGGCAAGTTTACCTATCTTTGGATATACGCAGACATCGCTTTCCACCGAAGGTGAGGAATATGGGCGCGTTTGTGTACGTCTGTCGCTTGTCGGAGACGGTGACGTGAAGGCGCTTTGGATCTACTTGTCGCTTTACGCTGTCAGTGCTTCTTTGCTCGGCAGATATCCCATAATAGAAAACTGAAATTAAGAGAGGTTAAAAGTATGAAACAATCTATTGATTACATTCCCCACGGCACCTGTTCCCGCATGATTCATGTGGTGTTGGAGAACGGGATCGTTGAAAGTGTCCGCTTTGAATCCGGTTGTGCGGGCAATACCAAAGGAGTTGCGGCTCTTGCGGTCGGTATGAAGGCTGAGGATGCCATTGCCCGTCTTTCCGGTATTCGTTGCGGCTTTAAGAATACGTCTTGTCCCGATCAGCTCGCAAAGGCAATTACCCTTTGCCTCGCGGAGAAGCCCTCCGATTTCTAAGAAAACGAAAGGAATAAAATGTCAGATCAAGCATTCGCGCAAGCGGAATACGAAAGATGGTGCGCCTATCCCAAACTGGATGAGGCTACCCGACAAGAATTGCTTACCATACAAGGGGATGGGAATGCCATCCTTATGCGTTTCGGCACTTCTATGAGCTTTGGCACGGCAGGGCTTCGCTCTACCATGTGCGCGGGGACGGCATGTATGAATAATTACACCGTTGCACAGGCAACGCAAGGGATCGCGGTACTTATAAAGCGCGAGGGCGGATGCGAACGCGGTGTTGCCGTTGCGTACGATAGCCGTAACAATTCCAAGCGCTTTGCGCAGGTTGCGGCGGAGGTGCTTGCCGGAAACGGTATCCGCGTTTATCTCTTTGACAGTGTTCGCCCCACCCCCGAGCTTTCCTTTGCCGTGCGCGAGTGCGGTTGCATGGCGGGTATCAATATCACCGCTTCGCACAATCCCAAGGAATATAACGGCTATAAAGCATATTGGGAGGATGGCGCACAGCTTTCCCCCGAGCACAGCCGCGTCGTTGCTGATGCTATTGCTGAGGTCGACGTTTTGGGCGGCGCACAGCGTATGCCGCTGGATAAGGCGCGCGAAGAGGGACTTCTCACCCTTCTTGATGAGAGCTTCGATGAAGTTTATCTGAACGCGGTCATGGAGACTGCCATCGCGCCCGAGGAAATAAAGAAGGTTAGCGAGGAGCTTAAAATCGTATATACACCTCTGCACGGTGCAGGCTACCGTCTCGTTCCCGAGATCCTTCGCCGCATGGGGATGAAGCATTTATATACCGTTCCCGAGCAAATGGTGCTTGACGGCAATTTCCCAACGGTGAAAAAGCCAAACCCCGAGTATGCAAACGTTTTTGCGCTCGGCGTTGCCATCGCGGAGCGAGAGGGAAGCGATCTTATCATCGCTACCGATCCCGATGCCGACCGCGTGGGCGTGATGAGTCGCACGGCAAACGGCGATTTTGCAACCATCACCGGCAACCAAATGGGCGCCTTGCTGCTTGATTACGTTATTCGCGCACGCCGTGCGTGCGGAAAGCTTTCTTGCGGCTCTTACGCAGTGAAATCCATCGTGTCTACCGCTTTGGCAGAGAAGATCGCCTTGGCAAATGGTGTAAAGCTTTACGACGTGTTCACGGGCTTTAAGTTCATCGGAGAGGTTATTAAAAATTACGAAAAAAGCGGCAAGGAGGGTGACTTCCTTTTAGGCTTTGAAGAAAGCTACGGCTATCTCTTCGGCACCTACGCCAGGGATAAGGATGCCGTTGGCGCTACCATGATGATCGTTGAAATGACGGCGTACTACCGCAGCCGCGGCATGACACTCTCCGACGCGCTTGAAAATCTTTACAAGGAATATGGCTTGTATAAGGAGGGTGTTCTTGACCTCTATATGGAGGGTGTTCACGGACCCGAGCGTCTCAGACGCACGATGGATAGCTTGCGCTCCTCGCCTCTTACGCATTTTGCCGAAGTGCCTATTGCGTTTTTGACCGATCATAGCCAAAGGTATACCCTCAACCTAAAAACGGGCGAGAGGACACCGACCGGTATGGAAGCATCCAATGTTCTTTACTATACGTTGGAAAATGGTGATAAGATCATTGTGCGTCCCTCGGGAACCGAACCGAAGATAAAGTTTTATTTTCTTTGCGTGGGAGAGGATGCGACAGCCCTTGATGCAAAAATTCAAGAATATCAAAAGGCGGCAGAGGCACTTACCGCGGTGTAAGCTCTGCATGAAAGGAATCCAAAGTGACCGATAAGCAACAAAGGACCAGAAACTTTTCTATTATCGCACACATTGACCATGGAAAAAGCACGCTAGCCGACCGTATTCTCGAAGCCACACAGGCGGTGGCAAAGCGAGATATGGAGCAAAGGCTTCTTGACAATATGGATCTGGAAAAGGAGCGCGGCATTACCATTAAAGCGCGTGCTGTGCGCCTTGTGTACAGGAACAGTGAGGGCGAATATTATCTCAATCTCATAGATACCCCGGGCCATGTGGACTTTGGGTATGAGGTCTCGCGTTCCCTCAGCGCGTGTGAGGGGGCTTTGCTCGTTGTGGATGCAACGCAGGGAGTAGAGGCACAGACATTGGCAAATGCCTACCTTGCCATCGATAACGATCTTGAGATCTTGCCCGTTATCAACAAAATAGATCTTCCTTCGGCTGACCCCGAAAACTGCCGACACGAAATCGAGGACATTATCGGTATTCCTGCCGAGGATTGTCCTGCCGTTTCTGCGAAAACCGGTCAAAATATCGGGGATGTGCTTGAAAAGATCGTCAGTGATATTCCCGCACCGAAGGGGGATTGCAAAGCACCGCTCAAATGTCTTATCTTTGACTCTTACTATGACAGTTATCTTGGTGTCGTTGTTAACGTGCGTGTCGTAGACGGTACGCTTCGTGCGGGGGAAAAGATACTTCTTATGAGCACAGGGGCGACCTTTGACGTGACCGAGGTTGGTACGATGGAGCCCTTCGGCTTGCAAAAATGCGAGGAGCTTGCCGCGGGCGACGTCGGTTATATCACTGCCAGCATTAAGACGGTCAGCGAGACCCGTGTCGGTGATACGGTAACCCACGCCGAACGCCCGACAGCGGAGGCGCTTCCCGGATTTCGTCGTGCACAGCCTATGGTGTATGCGGGCATTTATACGCCTGACGGCGCGAAATATCCCGATCTCCGTGATGCTTTGGAAAAACTTCAATTAAACGATGCGTCTCTCAGCTACGAGCCGGAAACCTCTGCAGCCTTGGGCTTTGGCTTCCGTTGCGGATTCTTGGGACTTTTGCACATGGAGATCATCGAGGAACGCCTTGAAAGAGAGTTCGGTCTTGACCTTATCACAACGGCGCCCAGTGTTATTTATAAGATCGAAAAGCGAGGTGGGGACGTCGTTTACGTCGATAACCCCTCCAACTATCCCTCGCCGGACGAAATAGATACGGCGTATGAGCCCTTTGTTAAAGCGAGCATCATTACCCCTTCCGATTATCTTGGCGGTATTATGGACCTTTGCAAGGAGCGCCGCGGCGTCTTCATTGATATGAAGTACATTGATACGACGCGTGTGGAGCTGCACTACGTTTTGCCGCTGAACGAAATTATTTATGATTTCTTCGATGCTTTGAAGAGCCGTAGCAAGGGCTATGCCTCGCTGGACTATGAGTTTGATGAATACAGACCGAGCAAGCTTGTAAAGCTTGACTTTTTGCTCAACGGTGAGCAGGTGGACGCTCTCTCCTTTATCGTCTTTGAGGAGAATGCTTATGCGCGTGCGCGGAAGATCACAGAGCGCTTAAAGGAAAATATACCGCGGCAAATGTTTGAGATCCCCATTCAGGCTGCTATCGGTACCAAGGTCATCGCCCGAGAAACGGTAAAGGCAATGCGTAAGGACGTGCTTGCTAAGTGCTATGGCGGTGATATTACCCGTAAGAAAAAGCTTCTTGAGAAGCAAAAGGAAGGCAAAAAGAAGATGCGCAAGCTCGGTAGCGTAGAGGTTTCCCCCGAAGCGTTTATGGCAGTTTTAAAGCTTGACGATGAGTAAAGCAGGTCTTTATTTTCACATTCCTTTTTGCCTAAGAAAGTGTGAGTATTGCGATTTTTGTTCTTTTACGGGAAAGGGCGAAGCACAGATGCGTGCGTATGCGGACGCTCTTATAAGAGAGATGACGCATTATGCGCCACGCGCAAGAGATACTGTTTTTGACACCGTATTTTTTGGCGGCGGAACTCCCTCACTTTTACCGACGGATGAGGTAGAGCGCATCCTTCTTAGTGCAAACGAGCTTTTTCAAATCGAAAAGGATTCAGAAATTACTTTGGAGGCCAATCCCGCAACGGCAGACGAGGAAAAGCTTGCGAAATTTAGACGCATGGGCGTAAATCGTTTAAGTGTGGGGGTGCAAAGTCTTTCGGACAAAGAGCTTTCTTATCTTGGACGTCTGCATACCTCCCGCGAGGCACTTGATTTTTTAAATACTGCACGGCGCGTGGGCTTTGATAATATTAATGTCGATCTCATGTACGGAATTCCTGCCCAAACACCGGCGAGTGCGAAAGAAACCTTGCTTTCTGTTGTCGATTTTGCACCTGCCCACATTTCGGCATACAGCTTGATGTTAGAAGATGGAACACCGCTTTACGAAAGAAGGGCGCAGCTTCCACTTCCCTCAGAGGAAGAGGAGGACACCATCAACACGATCGTTTCTCGCACGCTTGAAAAGCACGGATACCGCCACTATGAAATCAGTAATTATGCAAAACAAGGAATGCCTTCGAGGCACAATTTGCATTATTGGCACAGTGACCCTTATCTTGGCTTCGGTGTCTCCGCGTATTCCTTTTTTGATGGCGTGAGGTACGGAAACGCAAGCGATTTTTCCGCGTATCTTTTCGACCCGACGGCTTGCTTAGCGGAGAGAGAGAGCATCACCGAAGCTTCTCTTGCTTACGAGTGGATCATGCTTCGCTTGCGGCTTGCGGAGGGACTCTCACTCTCCGAATATCGTGCGCGATTTGGGGTAGACTTACTGTGTGCGCATGAAAAAACGATAAAGGTATTTGTGGAAAGAGGGCTCATGCAAGTCGCAGACGGACGGCTCTCTCTTACGGAAAGAGGATTTCGTCTCTCTAATTCGATTTTGATTTCCTTCATGCCCGATGAAAAAAACAGTTGACAAACGTATGAAAATTTGCTACAATAGACCTAGAATATAACTATCAACGAAAGGAATTTACCATGGCTGATATTGTAAAAGAAAACGGCGCTCCCGAAGAGGAGCTTGAAGAGGTTGATGTTGTCACTTTGACCGACGAAAACGGCGAAGAGCTTGATTTCGTGGTGCTTGGGGAGGCGGAGATCGAGGGAAGTGTATACATGGCGCTTGAACCCGTGGAAAACCCCGAGGGTGAATACGTGGTCCTCAAAAAGGTAGAAGCAGAGAATGGCGAGATCGATCTGATCACCATTGATGATGACGACGAATTTGAGCGCGTCTCCGATTTCTTCGAGGATGAGTTGTTCGGTGAGGTTGATTACGACGCCGAGTAATTCTTAACAAGTGAATTTCATCCTGCCTTGTGCGTGATTAAGGCATATTTGGGCCTACACGCAGTTAAATGGAGTCCATATTCTATTTCGGGGCGCAGACCTCCCGCGCGCAGCCTGCCTTTGTGCCGCCGCGTAGCGGATGCTGGGAGCGACAAAGAAAAGAGCGGACACCACCCTGGACATTCAGGGCTAAAACTTGCCTTACACGGCATGGCGGGAGTTGAGCAGCCGCAATTTTGCGGCTGCTTTTTCCATGAAAACCTAAAAAAGACCTTGCCCCGAAGGGCAAGGTCTTTTTGTTTAAGAACGAAGAATGAGAAGAGCCAGTATTTTGACGAAGGAAAGAAGTATTTCGCAGTCAATATGCTCGTTTGGCTGATGTGCGCCGCCACCTTCCTTTGAACCGCGCGGGATGCCGAAATTAAAGCTGTTTTTCGTTCCATAGCGCAAGAGAAGAGAAAGGTCGGAAAGGCAGGTGTCCTTCGTGTCGGGTGCGACACCGTTTTGCTCTTCCAGCAGGGAAGAGAGAACTTGTACTTCGCGACTTTCCTTATCTGTTTCCCCATAAATGAAGAATCTCGTGCGAAGCACAAAGCCGTCGGTGGCAAGGGAAAGCGCGTCAAAGCGAGGCTTGAGTCGTTCACAGATCTCGGCAAAGCAAGCCACCGTTTCGTCCTTCGTCATATCGGTGTAGATGGCAAAGGCAAGCTTGCCCGATTTCGTTCCGTTCGTTCCCGCGGTAACGGTAGAAAGACGGATAGTGTTCTTGCCTACACCGTGGAGCGCTTCAAGCTCCTCTTTAATCAGATTAAGGCCGGTGAAAACGTCCATGATGGAAGCGATCGCCTTTTCGTTTTGCGTAGAGCGAACGGAAATATCAAAGCAACCGCCGCCGAGTGCTTCCGTTTCAAAGCCCGACGCGTCAAGATTAAAGATAGAATCTACAGGGTGCTTCAAAGCAAGACCCAAGGCACCGCCACCGCCGCCGCCCTCCTCATCAATGTAAGAGCCAATGAGAAGATTGCGCCCGGGAGAGATGCCCGTTTCTTGGAATGCTTTGATGAGATAATATCCTGTGGCGAGTCCAAACTTGTCGTCGCCTGAGCCACGACCGTAAATTTTACCGTCGCGTATCTCGCCGGAGAGAGGATCGCCGTTCCAAGCATTGAGATCGCCGATTAGGACGGTGTCCATATGCGCGGCAAGCATGGTGCTCTTGGTCGTACCGGGAACACGATAAGTGGCAACGAGATTTTCACGTGCGTCAGTGCCGCGCCCCTGCATATAGTCAGCAGACGCAGTCAAACCCTCCACAGTGTCGGGCGCAAAGCGATCGATTTCCAGACCGAGCTCTCGACACAGTTCCTCTAAACGGTCTTGTCCCGCATTTTCATTTCCGTGCGAATAGAAGTTCTGGGTACGAGAGAGGAAAGCGTTTCAAACAGCGTTTCCTTATGTTTATCAAGATACGCGAGCAGGGTGCGCTCGTTTTCGTTTTTTGGTGTAATGCTCATTTTAAAATTTCGCTATTCTCGAAATCAAATTTCCACTTTCTTCATCTGCAAAGGGGGAAAGGAAATCGTTTTCGTATTTGAGCCTGTCCTCTTCCTTGGTGAAATCGGGAATATCGTATGCAAGCCCTCCGTTTAATACGCTGCGCCAACCGAGAATAGCGGCGGCGGAAAGGGCGGTGGCTCTGTACACGTTGAAGAAGGGCTCGTATTCACCCTGGATGTAGTGGATAAAGTTACGGAGCATCCGGAAATCGATACCGCCGTGGCAAAGACGCATCTGCTCCTCGGTGTAGCTCTCGAATTCTTCCTTGGGAGCCATGTTAAGCTCCTCGTACTTCGGGTTGTAGACCTCGATTTCGGGAATAGGCTCGTCGGGGTAGAAATGCTTGTCAGAGAAAACGAAGTGTACCTCAGTCTCATCGTAGCGCTTGGTTTCGATAACACCCTTTTCGCCGAAGATGCGGAACCATTTGCTGGTCGGTCCATAGTAAGCGCAACCCGTTACGTCAAACATAGCACCGTTGTCCATTTCGCAAAGCACCTTTGCGCCGTCATGGTCAATAAGACGGTTCATACGCTGTGCAGCACCCGGCACGCGAACGACGGACGCCGTCACGCGCTTCGCATGGTCTCGGTAACGTACATGAGAGAACTGAGGGTATGCATGTTGTAGTAGGTACCGGGCATCAAGTGGCGCCAATGCATGTCATCGTCGGCGTACGGCTTGCTGTTCGGAGACCAGTGCAGATACTCTGCTTCGGCATAAAACGGGGTTCCGAGCTTGCCGTTTCTGATTTCCTTTCGGATAAACTGCAACGCTCTTTTGTAAGGTCCGTTTGCACCCAACATATATTTTGCGGTGGAGCGCTCGACGGCACGGCAGAGTGCTACGCAGTCGCCGAGCGTGGGAGCCGCGGTAGTATCGCTGATGACGTGAATGCCTTTGTCAGGTGCCTTGATGGCAAAGGCAGCGTGCTCGTGGAAAAAGTTGCAAAGTACGACGGCGTTGATGCCGCAATCCAGAAACTCGTCGTAGTCGTCAAAAATGCGGGCTCCCGAGGGGATTTCTTGCATTGTCGCTTCGGCACGCTTGGCGTCCGTTTCACAAACAGCATACAAACAAACGTCGTCCCCGAATGCTTGGGCAAGCTTGATGAATGTGATGCCTCGCACGGTACCTACGACACCAAATTTAATTTTTTTCATTGTACGTGTTCCTCTGCTGATGGACTGCTTTTTTATTTCCTTCAAGAACCTTCTAAGTTTATTATAGCATAACATTTACCGGGTGTAAAGTAAAAATACCATAATTCTAAGTGCAATTTTCGTGTTGTTTTGCAAGAAAATTGACCGAGTTCTTGCCTCTTTTAAAAAATTACTGATAGAAGGCTTCTTTTGCTTCCTTCAAGAAACGGAAGGATTCTTCCCAAAATTGCAAGCTTTCATTCGTAGGCAATGTGGATACCCAGGGGGCTGTCATGTAGCCGAGGATCTGCTCGTCAGGGCAGAGGTTCTTGAAGTATTCCACAAGATCGTAGGTATTCCAATCGCAACGGTTGAACACCGAGGCGCAGGGGATAAATTTATAGCCTGCCTTGATCGCGTCGGGCGTCACGTTGCGGAAATCGACGAGATAAGGGTCCTCCTCCACAAACTTAATGCCGAGATCCTTATATCTGTCTTGGTTATAATACGCTACGTACTCGGTGCGCGATTCGACGGGTGTCCAGTGCTCGGGGTTGAAGGCGTTATAGTACCAAGGAGAGAGTACGGCGTCGTTAGGACCAAAGTGCTTGCCGTAGTCCTCTGTATGCCTGTAAAGAGGACAAGACCAGACCCATGGAGTAGCGCCCGTATCGTCAACGCAGTCGTAAAGGAAGTTTAAGTCGTGCCAGAAGAGATCCTTCTGACGATAAACTGCATATTGGAAATGCGCTACGTGGCGCGCGTCCTCCTCGTCATAGCCGAGGTGAATGTATTCGGGCTTTTCAAAAAGGTTATAGACCTCTTTGATAAGGTCGTTGGCGAGACGGTAGAAGGTGTTGGTGGAAAGCATGCGGCGATATTCGCCCAACCACTTGTTGTGCGGTGTCGCAAAGTTAAGCTTGGGGATCAGCGTAATGCCCGCGTCGCGACAGCGGCGGATTTCCTCGCGCACACGGCGCCGCGTCCACGCGCCCTTCATAGCGATCTCGGGGTGAGAACCGAATTCGATACCGTCACCGATATCGAGAACGATCATGTTAACCCCCGATTTTTCAGAGCTGCGGATGATGTCTTCCCACATCTTGTCATCGAAGGGAAGGGTGTCGTATTCCTTCTCCCACATGTGCATGCTGAGGTGTACGAGAATTGACCAAATTTTTTCCTTTTTTACCATGACAAATGAAACTCCTTTTGCGTTTTTTTTGGATGCTTTTATTATAGCACGGTGTTGAGAGAAAGTAAAGCATTAGTTCTAGTACCGTCACCATAACGTTGAAGTTATGGTAGGGAGAAAAGAAAACCGAGTCGCAGACTCAGTTGAGGTGTTATGTGCTTGAAAAATTTTTTGCACCGCTGTTAATTGTTCTATGAATAGCCGTGTCGCCTTGGAGGTGTATTTTTCTCTGTCCGCGTTTACTTGATGATCAATGATGAAGGCGATGTTTTTGTATTTTTCGCAAAAGGCTTTGATTGCGTGGTTCACGATATGGCGGTTTGTTTCGACCAGAATGCGAATGGTACCGCTGATCTCTTCGTCGCGGATCTTTCTTTTGGCATCGTCCAGCATGGACAGCGCGGATTTGGCATTCCTGTAAAGAATGCGTCCGCGTTCATTTAACTTGACGCCGTTGGCACTACGGTCGAAGAGGGAGGCGCCAATCTCATATTCAAGACGCTTAACGGTTTGAGAAATGCTTGCCGCGGGGACATTATACTCCCTTGCGGTCTTTGCGAAGCTCTCTGTTTCTGCGGCGTGACAAAAATATAAAAGCTGTAACAGTTCCATGGCTTACTCTTGCTTTAAATTTTCAACGAATCGCTTCACAGCGTCGAAGGAAGTGTCGCTGATGGCATGCTCAAGGCGGCAGGCATCGTCGCTTGCCGTTGCTTCATCTACACCGAGCGCAACGAGAAATCCCGTGAGAAGGGTGTGACGCTCGTATATCTTTTCGGCAACGGAGCGACCCTCCTCGGTGAGCGTAATATGACCGCCGGCGTCTACTGTAACGTAACCGCCGCTTTTTAAAAGGCCGACGGCACGGCTGACACTGGGCTTGGAATATCCCATGTGATCACAGATGTCAACGGCGCGTACAGCGGCTTTTGTTTTCGAAAGACGGAGAATTGTTTCAAGATACATTTCTCCCGATTCTTGAATTTGCATACGGGATCTCCTTTGCTTCGTCATCGAGAAGTCTCGGTTTGGTAAAAGAAAGCACCCAAATGGGTTGGGTGCTTTCGAAAAATCACTTTTTCTTAGAGCGATTCAGGATATCCATGATGAGACCGAAATCGTCATCCGAAACGTGACCGATATCGGGGGTGGGCTCCTTTACAGCAGGCTCCGCCGGCTTTTGGGGCTCTGCGGTAGGTTGGGTAAAGGAGGGAATAGGGCGTGAGGTGGGTTGTACGGGTGCGGTATCCGGCGTTGCGTTATGCAACCCACCTGCCATCGAATAAGAGTTCGTTGCAAAATTGGTGTGCGAGGGCATAGGGGTGGGTTTTTGCGGGATGGCGGGACGGTCTCCCTCAGAGGGCTCTGCGTGCTTTGCGCTTTCAAATCCGGTGGCAATGATGGTGATGCGCATTTCGTCCTCCAAGGTAGGATCAAAGGAGGCACCGAAGATGATGTTTGCATCGGGATGTGCCTCGTCTGCTACCATAGCGCAGGCGATGTCAACGTCCTCCAACGTAAGGTTGGGGTCGCCCGTAACGTTCAAAAGAATACCCGTTGCGCCCGCGATAGAGGTTTCAAGCAGGGGAGAGGAGATGGCTGCCATAGCGGCAAGCTGAGCCTTGTCCGTGCCCTGTGCACTGCCGACACCCATATGTGCGTAGCCTGCGTTCTTCATAACAGAGGTCACGTCCGCAAAGTCGAGGTTGATGTAGCCGGGAACGTTGATAAGGTCGGACACGCTTTGTACACCGCGGCGCAGAACGTCGTCTGCCACCTCAAAGGCGTTGGTCATGGTAATGCGAGTGTCGGAAACCTGCTTTAAACGCTCGTTGGGAATGATGATGAGGGAGTCCACGTATTGCTTTAAATTCTTGATGCCCTCTTCCGCTTGGATCATTCTGCGGCGTCCCTCAAAGTTAAAGGGCTTGGTTACGATACCTACGGTAAGAATGCCCATCTCGTGCGCTGCCTGCGCGATAACGGGAGTAGCACCTGTACCGGTGCCGCCGCCCATACCTGTTGTGATAAACACCATGTCGGTGTCTTCAAGCATCTTTTTGATCTCCTCGATGCTTTCCTCCGCAGAGCGCTTGCCGTTTTCGGGGTTCGCGCCGGCACCGAAGCCGCGCGTAACCTTTTCACCGATGATCAGCTTTTGAGACGCGCTGGAGGTGATCAACGCTTGAATATCTGTGTTAACAGTAACAAATTCTACGCCGCGGATGTCGGATGAGATCATGCGGTTTACCGCGTTTCCGCCGCCGCCACCGACACCGATGACCTTAATGCGTACGCCGCAGGTAGAGTTTGGTTGTTGCTCGAATGCCATAAAATATCCTCCGTTTTCTAAATCCTTCATTCGAAAAAAACGCGAATATCACGTTTATATTTTTTCTTATATTATAATCTTATCTTAAATCCTTTGGATTTGCAAGTCTTTTTTCTAAACTTCATAAAGAGTTAACATTTTTATAGAAATATAGGAAATATTCAAAGGCAGAAGTTTGGCTTTGCAAGAAATAAGACGTACAAAGGAAAGGAAGCGCCGCATCCGACAAGGGATGCGGCGCTTTTATAAAAAATGAGATGAAAAATCGACATATTAATTGCTTATTTTCAGGCAGAAGCTTTATAACAAGCTTTTTATAGCAGTTAAAAAGCAGGTCTCCGTATCGTTGCTTCCGATTGCGGCGGCGTTTCGCTCCATGCGAGAAAGAAGTTGGGGGTTTTGCTTCAAAAACAAAATCCTCTCTATTAAGCTTTCTGACGAAAGCGCGTCCTCACACAGCATAAGCGCGCCTCCTTTTTTTTCGTATAGACGGGCATTTTTTTCTTGGTGATTTTCCGCTACGTAAGGAGACGGTATCAGGATAGAAGCACGGCCGATTTTCGAAAGCTCAGCCAAAGTGATGGCACCTGCACGGCAAACGATAACGTTTGCTGCCGCCATGTACGAGGACATATCGTCTATATATGGCAAGAGCCTTTCCTCTGTCGCTTCGTTGGGATAGCGCACCTTTAAAGCATCAAAAAGACGTTTTCCCGTGGCGTGGATCAGGGTGATGCCTTGTGCTTTCAAGGGCGCAAAGCTTTCCGTCGCCGCGGCGCTAATGCATTCCGCGCCAAGGCTTCCGCCGAAGCATAAGACAATAAAGTCTTTATGGGGAAGACCCAGGCGCGCGCGCGCTTCACTTCTCGTTATACCGGAAAAGCCGGAGCGCAAGGGCGCACCGATAACGCGTGTCTTTTCCCTGTACTTCAAATGGGCGGCACAGGCGTCAAATTGTAAAAGGATGATATCCGCATGCTTTTCCGTCAGTCGTACACTGAGTCCGGGAACGGCATTCGGTTCATATAAAACAGTGGGGATGCCCAGCTTTTTTGCCGCGGGTATGATAGGATAGGAAACGTATCCTCCCGTACCGATCACAAGCGAGGGCTGAAATTCCGTTAAAATTTGTCTGCTTCTTGCGGGTGCTTTGGCGGCAAGAAAAAAGGTGCGGAGGTTGCGAAAGCTTAACGAGCGGTGCAGCCCTTGAATTTTGATTGGAAAGAAGGGGTATCCGCCCTCTTGCGCTATGCGTCGTTCCATCCCGTTCTCATTGCCGACAAAGGCGCATTCCGTTCCCTCAAAATTTTTTTGTAGAATTTCCGCCATGGCGACGGCGGGCGTGATATGTCCTCCGCTTCCGCCGCAGGCAAATAGAATTTTCATAAAACCTCCTTAACGTCGGATATGTGCTTCTCTTGATAGAGAAAGAAGGATTCCCATTTCCGCAAAAAGCATAACGAGCGATGAACCGCCGTAACTGAAAAAGGGAAGCGATATTCCTGTATTGGGCAAGGCATTTGTGATGACCGCTATGTTCAAAAGCACTTGAATGGCGAGTTTGGCGGTAAGTCCCATGCCAAGGAGTGAAGAAAACCGGTCGCTTATGCTTCCGCCCACAACAAAGCCACGTATCACGAGAAGGGCAAAAAGAGATAAGATGAGCGTTGCGCCAACAAGACCGAGCTCCTCACACACGATGGTAAAAATGAAATCGTTTTGAGGCTCGGAAACGTACATATGCTTCAAACGGCTATTCCCGAGCCCTAAGCCGAAAAGCCCGCCAGAGCCGATTGCCATCAGTCCTTGGAGCGTTTGCCAACCACCGTCACGCGGATAAAGCGCGGGGTTTCTCCAAATGGTTATACGGCGGCGCGTGTATTCCACAGATAGTGCAAAAACGGTCACCGCTGCACCGCCGCCGAAGCACATCGTTCCCAAAACACGCCCGTTTCCGCCCGCCAAAAAAATCATACAGACGGTGATACAGCCGAGAATGATAATACAGGAGAGGTGCTTTTCCAAGAGGACGAGCAGTGTGACGGACAAAAACAGAAGAATCGGGTAAACGATACCGTAAAGAACGTTTCTTTTTCCTCGCTTTGCCATGGCGTCTTGTACGGATGGGGCGGCGAAATAGCGAGCAAGAAGAAGGATGAGAGCCGTTTTTGAAAGCTCAGATGGCTGAAAGGTAAAGGGCCCGAGCGCAAGCCACCGTTTGGCGCCGCCTGCCTCGCTTCCGAGAAACGGTACGAGCGCAAGAAGAAAGACGGCGGATAAAAAGATGGGTAATGCGTAGCGTGAGAAGCGCGTAGGCGAAATACGGCAAACAAGGAGCATCGTAATAAGACCGAGGATCAACCAAACGGATTGGCGCTTAATAAAGTAGTACGCATCCCCAAAACGCGTTTCGGCATATGCCGTGCTCGCGCTGAATATCATAAGCGATCCAATGAGGGAAAGGGCGAGCAAAAGAAAGAGAAGCTTGACGTCAACGGGAGGGCGGACAGGGAAGATTCCTTCCTTGGCAAAGTGTTTTATTTTTGACTTCATACAGCTCCTTTCTTATAGTAGAGCAAAATGCGCGAACAGACAGGAAAGCAGGGTGATAAAGGAAAAGATAAGCACGATCTTGTTTTCGCTGAATCCGCATTTTTCGAGGTGATGATGCAAGGGCGCCATGCGAAAAAGTCTTTTACCCGTACGCTTGAAAACGAGCACCTGCAGAATTACAGAACCGCCCTCAATTAAAAATAGGAAAGTATAGATGGGTAAAACGGCAGGGTTATTTGTCAAAAACGCCGCCCCCACAGTAAGCGCTCCCAAAAACAAAGAGCCTGTATCTCCCATGAAGATCTTCGCGGGGTGATGGTTGAAAAACAAAAATCCAAGCATGGTTCCGCAAAGAGAGATCCCGAGTGCTGTAAGAGCGCCTTCGCGGTAGATTGCTCCCTCCCATATGAAAAAAAGACCGATGACAAGAGCGGATGATGCTGTCAGTCCGTCAACACCGTCGCTGAGGTTAGCGCTGTTTAAAATACCGAGAGACGCAATGAAAAAGACAAACAAAAGCGGAAGTCCCCAGGGAATATAAAAGCGAACGTAGGGGAGAAAGACACTGTAGCTTTTTTCTCCGAAGCATAGCAAAAAATAGAAAAACGCGCCAACGAACAAAGATTGCAAAAACAATTTCTGCCAAGGAAGAAGACCTTGGTTTTTGTGGTTCTTGAATTTTGTCGCATCATCCAAAAGACCGATAAATCCATTTGCCAAGGCGAAAAGAAGAACGAAGAGCAATGTTGGCGAAAGGGCTCCGGTTAAAAGGACCGTGCCGACGATGGCGAAGAGAGGGACAGTGAGCAGAAATACGCTTCCCCCCATCGTAGGGGTGCCCTCCTTCGGCTTGTGCCACGCGGGACCGATTTCAAGGATACATTGTCCAAGGCGCCGTTTTTGCAGAAGCGCGATAAGTGGGCGCAATAAAAGCACGGAAAAAAGAAGGGTTACAAAAAAAAGGCATAAGCATTCCCAAAACAAGGAGCATCACCTACCGTTCAAAGAATCTGTTTTTTTATCAGCTCAATCATTTTTTCCACCTGCAAAGCGCGCGAGGCCTTGAAAAGCACCGCGTCCCCCGCCAAAAGTGAGACGGCGATCTTTTTCGCGTTTTCTTCTTTCTCACCCTCCAAAACTGAAAAGACGCATCCTCCATGGCATGGGCTTGCATCGGGATGACCGCCCGCGGCATAGGCACCTTTGGCGTACTCCTCGGCATACGCACCGAAAAAGAAAAGCCTTTCCGCATGCTTCGCGGCGAAGCGACCCACCGCACGGTGATAGTCGGCGGCTTTTTCTCCAAGCTCTAACATGTCGCCAAGGACCGCGACGCGGCGTGTCGCTCCTTTTGTGGCAAGATACCGAAGCGCCCCAATCACCGACTCGGGGGAAGCGTTATAGCCGTCGTCAATAAAAAGCATTTCTTTGATATACGCTTCATGGCGGTGTGTTTCGAGAGCAAGAATCGTTTTGAGCCCCGACGCGATCATATCGTGCGAGAGGGAAAACTCTTTTGCTATAGCATTAGCATACCCAAGAGCGAAATTGCGCGCTACGTCGTCGACAGGGGGGCGGAGACCGTGTTTTGCGTAGTCCTTTTCTTCAAAGGGAGCAACGGATACGCGGCGTATGCCGTGCGGCAATAAGCGAGAAAGCAGCGGTTCACAGAAAGGGACGAACAAAACACCGTCTTCTTCGGCGTGTGCAAGAATGTCAAGCTTTTCTTCCGCAATCGAATCTCTTGTGCCGAAGGCGCCGATATGTGCGTGCCCGATACAGGTGATCAGCGATATGTGGGGACGAAGAATGCGAGACAGCTCCTTCATCTCGCCCTTGTGACTGACTCCAAGCTCACAGACGGCGATCTCTGATTCCTTCGGTGCGGATAGAAGTGTGAAGGGAAGCCCAAGATCGTTGTTGAAATTTCCGTACGTCGCATGAACGGAAAAGCGCTTTGAAAGCATTAGAGAAACAGCATCCTTGACGGTGGTTTTTCCCACACTTCCCGTAATGCCAATTCGTATCAATCCTTTTTTGTCGCTCACACCGATTGCCCAATCGCCAAGTGCTTTTCGGACGGAAGGAACAAGAATGTGGGGGATGGGGACGTGCGTGTCGCGCTCCGCAAGCACGGCATTCGCACCTCGCCTTGCGGCTTCTCTCACGTATTTATGACCGTCGTCTATTCCTTGCAGGGCGCAAAATAAGTCACCTTTTTCTATCTCGCGGGAATCGGTGACGAGGCGGTGCGGACGCATGCCGTGAAGATCTTTCGGCACGGTTGCACCGCAAAGCTGCGCAATCTCTGCGTAGGTGACGGCGCCAAGTCCCAGTGCAACGATCATCCTCTTTCTTTCTCCTTCAAGTGTTCATATACGATTTCTCGCTCGGAAAAAAATCTTTTTTCTTCCCCGATGAGCAAATATTCCTCGTGCCCCTTTCCGAGCAAAAGAAGAGTGTCACCATCCACCAACGAGTCAAGCGCCGTACGGATAGCATCGGCGCGGTTTTCGATGACGGAGTAATTGTCGTTGTTCTTTATCCCCAAAAGAATATCGGAAAAGATCTGTGCTTGTGCCTCACCGCGCGGATTATCCTCCGTTAGAAACACGTGCGTAGCAAGCGAAACGGCGATATGCCCCATTTGCGGTCGCTTTTCCCGCTCTCTTTCCCCACCGGCACCGAAAACCACAAAGAGGCGTCCGCGCGTAAGGCGCCTTACCGATTTGATGGCACACGCCATGGCGTCCGGCGTATGCGCGTAATCAATGATGACTGTATATTCTTTGTTTAAAGGTAACACTTCAAGACGTCCCTTGGGCGCTTTTAAGGTTGATAGGGCGCGTCGGACGTCCTCGAAGCAAGCTCCCGCAGAGAGTGCCGCAGCCGTCGCAAGAAGGGTATTATATACGTGGAAAGAGCCGAAAAACGGATAGGAAACGGAAAAAACGCCGGAAGGAGAAACGCAGCTATATTGTGTGCTTTCATAGCCGTTTTCATGCAGGTCACTCACCGTATAATCAGCGTCTTCTATTACCGCAATACTTCTTTTAACCGGAAATTCCGCAAGCAATCTTTGGCCGTAGTCATCGTCCTTGTTGATGATAGCGAGCTTTGCTTGGGCAAAGAGAGAGCGCTTCGCGATGAAATAATTTTCCATGCTTCCGTGATAATCTAAATGATCCTCGGTGAGATTGGTAAAAAGGAGTGATTCGAAATTTAAAAGCGCGACCCGCCCTTGGGAAGCAGCGTGAGAAGAGACCTCCATGACAAGTGCGCGCGCCCCGAGGTCTACAAGCTCCCTTAGGGTGCGGTACAGCGCTTCGGCAGGCGGTGTCGTCATCGTGTCACCGCTTGCTATTACGGTGTCTTTAAAGCGAGTACCGAGCGTTCCGATGTAAGCCGTGGGAATTCCCGCGGTATTGAAAATATGCGTCAAAAATTCAGCAGTGCTGGTCTTACCGTTGGTTCCCGTTACGCCGAAAATTCGGAGATTCTTGGCGGGGTCTCCGTAATATCTCTCCCATATTTTTGCTTCTGTTAATGTGATGTTTTTTGCGTAAAAGCAGGGGATTTTCGTTTCGCGGCAAAGCGTGGTGTTTTCTTCAAGCAGCAGCGCCCCTGCGCCCTTTTCCTCGATTTTATCAAGAAGCTTTGTCGCATCGGTGCGTGCTCCGCGCTTTGCGATGAAGAGCATTCCCTTTTGGAGCTTCTCCGTATGCGTGCAAACACCGCTGACGGTAATGAGTGAAGGATCGTATTCACCAAAAACGCCTTCCTTGGGAAGCAAGTCTGAAAGTCTCATGATATCTCCTTTAATCCGTATCGTTTTTATGATAAATGTGGATCGTGATCTGCGTGCCGAGGTCACAAATGGTATGGGGAGGGAGCGATTGGTAGGATACCGCTGCCGATTGGGCGACGGTATCGCTTGTGTACGCCCCCTTAATGGATACGTTAAGCCCTGCCTCCGAAAGCAAAAGAAGTGCTTCGGCAAGCGTTTTCCCTTCTACCTTTGGAACGGTTGTCGAAACCGCGCGTTCCTCGGTGTAGAGTATCACTTTCCCCGCCTTCTTTTCCAAGACAGTACCGGTAGCTGGCGTTTGTGAGAGCACGGTTGCTCCGCTTCCGATTATCTCAAAGACAAGTCCTTGTTTCTCAAGCTTCGCTTTCGCTTCCTTTGCTGTAAGACCGACAAGAGATTCGAGCGTCACTTTACTGTCGTTTTCCTCTTTGGCAAGTCCAAGATAGGGAAGTACGTTTGTGAGATAAGCGGATATATAAGGTGCGGCGGTCATGCTACCGTATTTATTTGCCGAGGTAGGCTCATCGACCACAATGATTACAGCAATCTCAGCATCGTCATACGGGGCAAAGGCAACGCAAGAGCCGATGCGGAGAAAGGAGTTGCCGTTTGCGTCCAGAATTTCGAATTTTTCGCTTGTGCCTGTTTTCGCGGCGACATGATATCCCTCAACGTAAGCGTTTTTCGCGCCGCCGTCTCCCGAAACGCCTGTTTCCAGTATTTTCGCTACGGTGTCTGCGATTTCTTGCGAAATGACGGCCTCTTTTTCTTGCTGTACGTAACGGAAAACGGTTTCGCTTTTATCATTTTGAAGGGAAGAAAGGAGATGTGGGGTTACAGGGACACCGTCGTTCGCAACAGTTGCTACCGCGCGGATTTGTTGCAAAATAGAGACCTTGAAGCGTTGACCGAAGGAAGCAGTGGCAAGCTCTGTACTGCCAAGTGAGCCTTGACTGTGGAAAAGCCCCATTCCTTCTCCCGGAAGATCGATCCCTGTTTTTTCTGTATATCCAAACGCTTGATAATAGGTGTAAAACGCGTCGCTTCCCATGCGCTCTGCGCTTTGCATCATGACGGGGTTGCAGGAATGCATCAGTCCCTCGGCAAGGGTGAGTGAGCCGTGCCCCTTCCGTTTGTGGCAGGAAATGCGGCATCCGCCTACCATGTAGTAACCGGGGCAATGGAATGTGCTTTGCGGTGTAACCGCGCCCGCTTCAAGTGCCGCCGCCACGGTAACGATCTTAAACGTTGAGCCGGGCTCGTAGATCTCACTGACGGCCTTGTTTGCCCACATACTGTATAACAGCTCGCTTTTTAACGCCTTGTACTCGCTGCTGCTTTCGTCTAGATTAGATGTCTCCAGCTTGGTGTTTGAGGCGTTATCCAAGGTGTATGGGTCATTCAGGTCAAAAGACGGTGCGGTAGCCATGGCGAGAATATCACCTGTTTTGACGTTCATGACAACGCCTGTCACGCGATTTTGCGCGTCCGCGGCGAGCATTGCTTGCTCAAGCTGATGCTCAAGCTCCTTTTGCATATATAGATCAAGTGTGGTGACAATACTAAGCCCTGCCTGTGCTTCTATGTAATCGGTGTATGCGTTGGGTAGCTTTACGCCCTGAGAATCCACGGAGGCAAGGTACTTTCCGTCTGTGCCGGAAAGAATGCTGTTGTAATATGCTTCAAGTCCGAAAAGACCTTGATTGTCACTCCCCGTAAAGCCGATTGTGTGGGCGGCGAGTGTGCCGAAGGGATAATATCTTTCTGTACCGGATTCGGTATGTATCATAGAGGAAAGACCGTTTTCTTTTGCAAAAAGGAGAACCTTTTTGACTGTCTCTTCGTCGTCGCTTTTGGCAATCGTTTGGTCAAGATAAGCCGTTTTTTGGGCTTTTTTTAGAATGGTGTCGTAAGGGACGGATAAGATTTCAGAGAGACCGCGCGCAACAATTTCGTCATATGCTACACCCTTTTTTTTGCTTCTTTTGCCAATATCAATAGGTGAAATATAAATGCGCCAAACGGTACGGTTGGTGGCTAAAATATTCCCGTTCCTGTCGAGAATCTCGCCGCGCTCGGCAGGTAGGGAAGAGCCGATCGTAATTTGGTTGAGCACACGGTTGCCGTAAACACCGTACTCTAAAATCTGCAAACGAAAAAGCAAAGCGAAAAGAAATAAAAGAGCGATTCCGAAGATGCTGATCAAAATATGCTTTCGACGGCGGGTTAAGGCTTCGGTATCAAGGCGGTAGTAGGAAGAGGGGATGCTCACAATAAAACTCCTTAGCGTGAGAAAAGTGGCGTAAAAAAACAACAGTGACCGCAAGCGGTCGCAAAAAAACAGCAACCGTGTAGGCGGTTGCTGTTATTTTATGGTTATGTATAGAAAAATATGCTTAAAGCGTCTCGGGAAGAGCTTCTGCCGCGAAGTAAAGCGTTCCAAGCTCTGTTTCGGAAAGCATGTGGGTGTCAACGCTTTGTGCGACCTCGCTTGTGAGCATGTTCTTTTGCACGCCCTCAAAGGAGGCGCCGGAGAGGAAGAGGACCCCCATGATCAAAATCGACATGGAAACGGCACCAAGGCTCTTTAAGCTGAAGAACGCTTTTTTGAAGCCAAAAGATTTCTTGACAGAAGCGCGCTTGGGCAGGGAGTTTCCGTGCGTCATATGGTATTCGCTTGAGGAGACCCTTTTTGAACGCTTTTTGCAGAGACCCGCTTCGATCGCCATTCGTTCGGCAATCGTACCCTCGGAGCAAAAACGCTCCTTCATCTTAGCAAAGAGGGGGTTAAAGGACTCGTTGTTTTGAAGATAGGGAACAGCGTTGTTCATAGCGTTCATTCCTTTCAAATTTTACTTTTTTTCGGCTACACGGAGCTTTGCGCTGCGTGAGCGGGGGTTGGCGGCAAGCTCTTCTGCCCCCGGGAGTATTGGTTTCTTAGTAAGAATTTCGATTTGGGGTTTATGTCCGCAGACACAAATGGGGAAGTCCTTGGGACAGGTACAACCGCCTGTAAGATCACGGTAGGTTTCCTTTATGATACGATCTTCGAGCGATTGAAAGGAGATGAAGGCACACCGACCGCCGGGAACCATGTGAGATACGGCGGCGCGCACGGTAGGCTCGATGGCATCAAGCTCTCCGTTAACTTCAATGCGAATTGCTTGAAAGCTTCTTTTGGCAGGGTGATGGCCGCCTTCTCGTGCGGAAGAGGGGATTGCGGAACGGATGATGGACACCAGCTGTTCCGTTGTTTTTATCGGGTGTTTTTCGCGTTCGGCAACGATGCGTGCGGCAATGCGCGGCGCGAACTTTTCCTCACCGTACGTCCAAAGGATTTTTTTTAGCGCCTCCTCGGAATAGGTGTTTACTACCCGCTCTGCATCCAGAGGAGAAGTCTTATCCATACGCATATCAAGCGGTGCGTTGTGTTGATAAGAGAAGCCGCGCGAAGGGGTGTCAAACTGATAAGAGGAGCAACCGAGATCGGCAAGCACGCCGCCGAGGTTGTCTATTTTCATTTGTGTCAAAACTTCATCAAGAGAAGCGAAGTTCGCGTGAACAAAGGTGATTTTTTCGCGGTAATCAGCAAGACGTTTGGAAGCTGCCTCGATGGCATCGCTGTCTCTGTCAAAGCAGATGAGACGCGAGTCAGGGCCCAGGCGCTTCGCGATTTCGAGCGAATGTCCGCCGCCACCCGTCGTACAATCCACATAGGTATAGCCGTTTCTGATGTTTAAGGCTTCAATGCACTCGTTTAAAAGAACCGAATAGTGCGAAAATACAATGCTTTCCAAGTGGTTCTCCTTTGTTTGGAAGAATTAAAGTCCGAGCTGGCAGAAGAGGTCTTCCATTTCATCAAGGTCAAGCTCGGCTTCCATGGTATCCCATGTTTTTTCGTCCCAAATCTGTACATGGTCTCCGATACCGGCGATTACTGTGTTCTTTTCAATATCAGCGTAGGAAAGAAGATTGGCAGGGACAAGGATTCTTCCGTGAGAATCTGCGGTAACCTGTGCCGTTTTAGAGAAAACAAACTTTTTGATCTTTCCTACCTTTGAGTCGGGAAGGGTGTTTAGCTTTTCGGAAAACTTCTGCCACTCTGCTTCGGAATAGATCGCAAGACATTTTTCCATGATCTTGCGCGTGATATAAAAGGTTTCGCCCAGCTCTTCGCGAAACTTTGCCGGAATGAAAAGGCGGTTCTTTGTATCAACGACGTGCCTGTATTCTCCTAAGAGTGTCATGTGTTTTCCCCCTTTCCACATTGTTTTTGATGCTTCGTGCTCATTTTGACCCATTTTAAGTCCTTTTGCACCATTTTGCACCACTGCAAATATTATATATCATATTTCAGAGAAATGCAAGACTTTTCTCTCAAAAACTGCAAAAAAATGTGTAGAAATTTGAAATGTTTTTTTGGGTATGTTGCACAAAGAAAAGCGGTCGCTTTTATGCTCATGCGCCAAAGAAAAAAATTAAAAAAATATAAGAGAAAAACACAAAAAAGATGTTTACAACCGAGATAAAATATGTTATACTATATTTAATGTGTAGATATAACGCCGTGTTATGGGCGCGGGAGGGCAACAATGGGCTTTATGGAAATGCTTTTGCGAAAAAAAGCACCAAACAGTGCGGCCGCAAGAAAGAGCCGTGCCATGGAGCTGCACGGTCAGGCAATCAAATACGTGACCGAGCGTGTGAACGAAAATGATAACGTGGTGGGGCGCGGTGGTTCTATCTCCGTCCGAAACGGTCAGCTGATATTGTTTTCCTCGGACAAGATCCTTTTGCGCGCCGACGTTTTAACGCTGGATGCCTCGTATCTTCTTTCCGGGGACGGTGTTGTACTCACTGCTCCAAACCTCGAGGAAGCGGGCAAGGAACGCCGTTACGTCGCTTATTTTGTCTATTACAGAAAGTGAGGCAGAGAATGTCCTTTACCGAAAAAGCCAACCGCATCCTTCGTTTCTTTTCAGGTCATCGCCGCCCCAAGACGGCTGCTGTTATTTTAGCGGCGGGTCTCGGAACGAGAATGAAGAGCGTCGAAGGAAGCACAAAGCAGCTTTTAACATTGGAGGGCAAGCCGCTTTTTATGCACTCCGTGCTTGCTTTTGACAGCTCCGCCTACGTTGATGAGCTTGTGCTTGTGGTACGCAAGGATGAATATAGAGAGGTGCGTCGCGCTCTTAAAAGCTATAAGCTGAAAAAGCCGTTGCGTTTGACCGTCGGCGGCGATACCCGTCAGGCGTCCGCAAAGCGAGGTCTCGATGCCATCTCGGATAAAATGGAATATATCGCTGTGCATGATGCTGCGAGATGTCTCATTACCCCTCCTATGATCGCCGACGTTGTAACGGCGGCATATGCCAACCGCGCGGCAAGCGCGGGAACACCCGTTACGGATACCGTAAAGCAGGTTTCAAAGGACGGATACGTAGAAAAGACTGTTGACAGAAGCACCCTTTACCGCGCGCAAACCCCGCAGGTCTTTGAGTGTAAGCTATACCGTGCTGCCACCTACGTCGCAATAGAGAAAAAACAAACGGTAACGGATGATAACATGCTCGTGGAGCTGCTTGGACAAACCGTAAAAATGGTGGATTGCGGCAGCGAAAACATTAAGGTTACGACCAAAGAGGATCTTGCTCTTGCGAGGATCATCCTTCGCGCACGTGAAGAGAAAATGAATTAAGACGGAGGATGGGATGGACAGCTTTAGAATAGGGCATGGATACGATGTGCACCGTCTCACCGAGGGAAGAGCTCTTATTCTCGGCGGTGTTACTGTTCCGCACGAGCGAGGGCTTCTCGGTCATTCGGATGCGGACGTTTTGCTTCACGCCGTTATGGACGCTGTTTTGGGGGCGCTTGCACTTGGGGACATCGGACGCCATTTTTCTGATACGGATGAAAAATATCGCGATGTTTCCAGCCTCCTGCTTTGTGATGCCGTGGCGCGGCTCATGAAGGATGCCGGCTACGTTATCGGCAATATTGATGCCACCATAATCGCGCAAAGACCTAAGCTTGCGCCGTTCATTTCGGAAATGAAAGAGCATATCGCCGCCGCGTTTGGCTGTGATGTGTCGCAGGTGAACGTAAAGGCAACGACGGAGGAATTTCTCGGCTTTACGGGAAGCGGCGAAGGAATTGCCGCGCATTCCGTATGCCTTCTTCTAAAAGAAAAATAAAAGGGATGCAATACGCATCCCAAAGCAAGGACACCGCAAGTGGATCGGAAACGTCTTTTCTTTATACGTCGGCAAGCGGTGGAGCCCTGCGAATATTCGGTTGACCGATATGTTCGCTATATCGGCTACCTTTTAAATCATATGCAAAACAAACGGCTTTGTTGCCGTAAAATATGCTGTATTATCTTACGGCGGAAAAGAGGTCTTTATGGTTAAAATTTCTCCCTCACTTCTTTCGTGCGATTTTTCTCGTGCGGGTGAAGAAGTCAAAAGGATCGAGGAGGCAGGTGCTGAGTGGCTGCATCTTGACGTTATGGACGGTCATTTCGTTCCCAACATGAGCTTTGCGTTCCCCACCATCGCTTCCTTGCGCCCGCATTCGGATATCGTCTTTGACGTACATCTGATGATTACCGACCCTATTCGCTATATCGAACGCTTTGCTAAGGCGGGCGCTGATTATATTACCGTGCACGTAGAAGCGTGTGCCGATCTGCATGCCACCTTAAAGGCAATCCACGACGCAGGGAAAAAGGCAGGGATTTCAATCAAGCCTGACACGCCCATTGATGCCCTCATGGACTATTTGGATGAGTGTGAGCTTATCCTTATCATGTCCGTAGAGCCCGGCTACGGAGGACAAAAGCTGATTCCCAAGACGATGGATAAGATGAAGCGCTTAAAGGATGTCCTCACCCATAGAGGCAAGGATATCATTATTGAGGTGGATGGCGGCATTAACGCCGAGACAGCGCCGCTTGCCATTGCTTCGGGCGCGGATGTTCTTGTCGCAGGCTCTGCGGTCTTTGGCAAGCCGGATTATAAGGTCGCTATTGACGCTTTGCGCGGCTGATGCGGACGAATTACATAAAGTTATAAAACTTCACATAGGGAAGGAAACGAATGAACATGGAACAGCCAAAGTATCGCCGCATTCTCTTAAAGCTCTCGGGAGAGGCGCTCGCCAAGGGGGGAAGCGGTATTGTAAACGAAGCATTTGTTGAAGAAGTCGCTAAGGTTTTAAAGCGTTGCCTTTCGGCAGGCGTTGAGATCGGTATCATTGTCGGGGCAGGTAACATTTGGCGCGGACGGCAGGGCGTGGATATGGACCCGACCCGTGCAGACAGCATGGGAATGCTGGCTACCGCCATCAATGCCATAGCTCTTGAGGACGCTTTTGTCCGCTTCGGCATTGACGCGCATGCGATGACTGCCGTAGAAATGTCGCGCTTTGCTGAGCCGTTTGTCAGAGATCGCGCGATCGAATATTTAAAAAAGGGAAGCGTTGTTATCTTTGGCTGCGGTCTGGGTATCCCCTTTCTTTCGACCGATACCGCCGCGGTAGTTCGTGCCGCTGAGATCGGTGCAGACATCGTTTTGATGGCAAAGAACGTGGATGCTATTTATACGGCAGACCCTGTGAAGGATCCTACGGCACGCCGTCTCGAAAGCATCAGCTGTCGTGAGATCTTGGAAAAGCAGCTGCACGCGCTTGATTCTACCGCAACGGCATTTTGTATGGATCACGCGATACCTGTTCTTGCCTTCGGGCTTTCCGACCCGGAAAATATCTACCGTGCCGTGATGGGTGAGCCAATCGGTACAGTGATCACTCCGTGATCTTTAAATAATTAAAAAAAGAATACATATAATAAAGGAGAATCCTTATGAAACTCGATTGCAAGCCCTATGAAGCAAAAATGAAGAAGTCTATTGACAGCTACGCATATACCCTTTCCACCATGCGTGCCGGACGCGCAAGCGCCGATGTTCTTTCCCCCATCAAGTTTGAATATTACGGCTCTCCCACTCCTATTTCGCAGATGGCAGAGATCAAGGCTACCGATGCGCGCACCTTGGTGATCCAGCCTTGGGACGCAAGCACCATGAAGGCGATCGAAAAGGCCATCCTTGCCTCCGATCTCGGAATTACGCCTATGAACGACGGTAAGGTCATTCGTCTTACCTTCCCTCAGCTTACCGAGGAGCGCCGTCGCGAGATGGCAAAGCAGATCGCAAAATACGGCGAGGATGCCAAGGTAGCTATTCGTAATGTGCGCCGCGATGCTAACGACGCGACAAAGGAAGCTAAGAAAAAGAGCGAAATGACCGAGGATGAGGTTAAGGCAAGTGATAAGGCTGTTCAGGATATGACGGACCGCTTTATCAAGGAAATCGACAAGATGACCGAAGAAAAAACGAAGGAAATCATGGAAATCTAACATGCTTTTTCGCAAAAAAAAGAGCAAAACGATCGCATTATACCCCGAAAACGTAGGTGATACTCTCCGCCATATAGCATTCATTATGGATGGCAACGGAAGATGGGCGAAGTCTCGCTCGTTGCCGCGAGAGATGGGTCATAAAAAAGGGGCGGCGGTTTTTGAGAAAATCACCCTTCATTGCTTTTCGCGCGGCATTCATGCCGTAACTGTATATGCGTTTTCGACGGAAAACTGGTCGCGTCCGCAAAATGAGGTGGATGCCATCATGGCGCTTTTGTCCGAGTATCTTGATTACGCGGAGAAAAAATTTAAGGATTACGATGCGAGGCTTGTTATTTTGGGAGATAAAAGCCGCTTATCCCCCGAGCTCCGCGCAAAAGCGGAGCGCATTGAGGAAATATCGCGTGACAGACGCCACGTTTTGAACATCGCTCTCAATTACGGCGCGCGGGATGAGATCGTTTTTGCTTGTAACTCCTTGATCGCGGAAGGGAAGACCACCGTTACTAAGGAGGACATCTCATCGCGTCTCTATACTGCCGCATCGGGAGACCCCGATCTCGTGGTACGTACGGGTGGCGATTTTCGTATCTCTAATTTTCTTTTGTGGCAGTCTGCCTACGCGGAGTTCTATTTTACCAAAACTCTGTGGCCGGATCTTACGGAGACAGAGGTAGATGCCGCGATTGCAGATTTTTTTGGACGCCACAGACGCTTCGGCGGACTATAACGAAAGGTAGGATGTCATTTTGAAGGTACGCATTATTTCCGCAATGGTCGGACTTTTGATTCTTGTTCCCATTTTGTGGTTTTCGGATACTGTTCTTTTCCCTATCGCGCTTGCTTTGTGCGCCGCAGTCGCGGCGTATGAGATCGTCTCTTGCGTGGGCTCGCGTTTTTGGTATGTCCTTGCGCCCTCTATGACCTTTGCTGCGCTTGGTCCATTGATGACGGAGTGGATATCCTCCAATGTGAAGAGTTATATCGCGTTTCTCGCGATGATGGCGTTTGCATACCTTTTTCTGCTTTTTGGGGCAGCGGTGTTGTCCGGAGGTAAACTGAATTATTCCACTGTAGCAGAGACGGTCATCGGTGTTGTGTATGCTACCGTTGGATTTACCTCGATCGCGCTTTTGCGTCGCCTCGCGGGCGGTCAGTATCTTTTCGGTATGGTTTTCGTTGGCGCTTGGGTTACGGACACGATGGCGTATTTCACGGGAAGGTTTTTTGGAAAACACAAGCTCTGCCCCAATATAAGTCCTAAAAAAACGGTTGAAGGCAGTCTTGGCGGTATCATCTTTTGTGCTCTTTCCTTTCTTCTTTACGGATTTATCGTACAAAAGATCGTCGGGGTCGTGCCGAATTATCCTATGCTTTTCATTAGCGGTATTGCTTCATCCGTCGTATCTCAAATAGGCGATCTTGCCGCGTCTCTTATTAAAAGGGAGCACGACGTTAAAGATTACGGTAAGCTGATGCCGGGACATGGCGGTGTGATGGATCGCTTCGATTCCATTCTCGCTTTAGCTCCCATGCTTCTTGTTCTTTGCGGATTTGCTTCTGCCTTTGCTTTTTTCTATTGATTTTGCGCAAAGCCCCCCTGTTCTTCTCTTTGACAGAACGGGGCTTTTTCACATAACACTCTGTGGGAGGTAATATGCAACAATTAAAAACATACGATATAAATGACATTTTTCCTGCCTCAGTAGGTGTTTTGGGGGCAACCGGCTCGGTCGGCACACAAGCGATCGATGTGATTCGAGCCCACTGTATCCCCGTTGATTTTTTAACCGCTCACCGTAACGTTGTCTTGGCGGAGGAGCAGATTCGTCTTCTTTCTCCTAAAACGTACGTGATGACGGATGACGCGAGTGCCAAGGATCTTGCTCTTCGCGTAAAGGATACGGCAACAAAGGTTTACGGCGCTGACGCACTTGATACCGTGATACGGGAAGCAAGCGCTCCCACGGTGATCCATTCTATTCTTGGCGAAGCCGGGCTTTCTCCGCTTCTTTCTGCCATTGAAGCAGGGAAGCGGATAGGACTTGCCAATAAGGAATCCTTGGTCATAGCAGGCGACATTTTTATGAAGCGCATAAAGGAGAAGGGGGCACAGATCATTCCTGTAGACAGTGAACATAGCGCCATCTTTCAGTGCCTTGACGGGAAAGACACGAGGGAGATCCGTTCGCTTCTTTTGACAGCGTCGGGCGGCCCTTTTTTTGGCTATACAAGGGAAGAGCTTTCTCGCGTCACCAAGGCGGAAACTCTTGCGCATCCGACATGGAAAATGGGTGCTAAGATCACGGTGGATTCAGCGACCCTTATGAACAAAGGCTTTGAGGTCATTGAGGCTGTCCGCCTTTTTGGCGTTCGTCCGGAACAGATCGACGTCGTCGTACACCGAGAAAGTATAC
Organism: Oscillospiraceae bacterium; assembly: GCA_015064745.1. Taxonomy (GTDB): domain Bacteria; phylum Bacillota; class Clostridia; order Oscillospirales; family CAG-272; genus UBA1740. Next base: position 100,812 of record SVRR01000001.1, read on the forward strand.
TTCACTCTGCTGTGGAATATATTGATTCTGCCGTGATCGCGCAGATGGGCGTGCCCGATATGCGTCTTTGCGTACAGTATGCCCTCACCTATCCGCATCGCGTGGAAGGACCGACGGCAAGGCTTTCCTTGTCGGACGTTGGAAAAATGACCTTTTCTTCTCCCGATATGGACACCTTTGCTCTTTTGCCGCTTGCTTTTTCCGCAATCTCCCACGGTGGCGCCGCTCCGGCGGTGCTCAATGCGGCAAACGAGGTCGCGGTGGAAGCATTTTTAACCGACAAAATATCTTTTTTACAAATCTCTCAAATCGTTTCGGAGACGGTGGAGACTCTCGTTTCCGAAGCAAAATGCTGTGCTGCTCTCGAAGAGCGCCTATGCATGGATCGCCGCGCGCGCAAGCACGCGGAATCTTTGATTGAGTCTTGCAGAAATTAAGGATTGGTTTATAAAAGGCATGAATTTTCTCACCATCTTGATCGCACTTTTGGCATTCGGTTTCTTGATCTTCGTTCACGAGCTTGGTCACTATATTGCGGCTCGATTGACGGGGATCAAGGTATATGAGTTTTCTATCGGTATGGGACCCAAGCTTGTATGGTACGATTCAAAGAAAAGCGGAATACGCTATAAAATTTGCATGCTACCCCTTGGAGGCTACGTCAGTATGGCGGACGGAGAGGATGAATCTGCCCCTTCGGACGATCCTCACGCCTTTTCCAATCAAAAGCCTTGGAAGCGCTTGATCGTTACCGTGGCGGGCGGCGTCGTCAATCTCATTGTCGGCTTCTTGCTCATGCTTGCGGTTGTGCTTGGCAGTACAATGGCGACTACGGTCGTTGCGGATTTCCCGCCGGAGCTCTCTGCTTCCGAGGTGGGAACGCAGGAATTTGGGTTGAAGTCGGGGGATGAGATCGTTTCCATCGGCGGTAAGCGCGTGCATACGGCGCTTGAAATGGATTATGAGATCATGCGCCGCGGCATTGAGCCCTTAGAGGTCGGTGTTTTAAGAGACACCGACGGAGACGGAAAACGAGAGACCGCGCTTTCCTTTCTCGTGACATTCCCTACAGAGAGTCAAGAGGGACAATTGCTAGGAACACGTGATTTTCGCGTATATGCGACGGAAAAGACCTTCGGAAATGTGATGCATGAGGCTTTTTACCGTAGCACTTGCCTTGTGCGTATGGTGTGGGAATCTCTCATTGACCTTATCACAGGACGTTACGGTATAGAGGCGGTCAGCGGTCCAATCGGCATTACGGGAAGCGTTGGCGAGGCAGTTTCCTACGGTATTTTTCCCTTCTTATACTTGATTGCAATGATAAGCATCAATCTGGGCGTTTTGAATTTGATTCCTCTTCCCGCACTTGATGGCGGAAGAATGATATTCATTTTGATCGAGTTGATCTTTCGTAAGCCTGTACCGCGCGACATTGAAGCGAAAATTCACGGTATCGGGTTGACGCTGTTGCTCCTTTTCAGCCTGTTTGTGGCTTTTCTTGATGTGAAGGCCTTCTTTTAAACAACAAAAACGTGAGGATGTTCAATGATGATGAGTGCGCGCAGAAAAACACGGCAAATTAAGGTAGGGAATATACGAATCGGCGGCGGTGCCCCCATATCCGTACAATCCATGACCAATTCAGATCCGTTGGATTTTGAAGCTACGCGCGCACAAATCCTTGCGTTGCGTGACGCGGGGTGTGATATTGTTCGCTTGGCGATTCCAAACGCCGCTTCCGTTCAGACGCTGGCAAGATTAAAGGATTCCTTGCCCGCACTTCCTCTCGTTGCCGATATTCATTTTGATTACAAGCTGGCACTCGGCGCTCTTGAAGCCGGGGTGGACAAGATCCGTATCAATCCGGGCAATATCGGGGATCCGGACCGCGTGCGAACGGTAGCGGACGCGGCTAGATTGCGCGGAGTTCCCATTCGTATTGGCGTGAATAGCGGCTCTCTTGAAAAGCATATCTTGGCAAAATACGGTGCCCCCACGCCCGAAGCACTTGCGGAAAGCGCACTGTATCATGCTTCGATTCTTGAAGCGTGCGATTTCCGCGATATTGCCATTTCAGTAAAGGCATCGACCGTCCGTGACATGATTGAAGCAAACCGCATTTTGGCGCAAAAAACGGATTATCCCTTGCATCTCGGTGTAACAGAAGCAGGTGGGGCGCATATGGGAAGCATCAAAAGCGCCGTTGGCATCGGTACGCTTTTAGCAGAGGGCATTGGAGATACTGTTCGCGTTTCCTTGACGGCAGATCCTGTGCTTGAGGTCAAGGAGGGACGAGCCATTCTTTCTGCACTTGATCTTTTGGAAGAGAAGCAGATCGACGTTGTTTCCTGTCCCACCTGCGGAAGAACAAAAATTGATTTAATTCCTCTCCTTTCCCAATTTGAAGCGGAGCTTGATCGCCTTTCCTTGCGTAATGTTCCCGTTAAGGTTGCCTTTATGGGGTGTATCGTGAACGGTCCGGGAGAAGCGCGAGAGGCGGATATCGGTGTCGCCGGGGGCGATGGCGTGGGCGTTATTTTCCGTCGCGGAGTTCCGATGGAAAGGGTGAAAATGGATGAGATCGTTCCCACGCTCATTAAAGAAATTTGCAGTATGAAAGAAAAGCAATCATGATTGAAAATAACGACAAGAGGTTTTTTGACTTCTTTAAAAGATACAAAACCGATGATAAAACGAGGCAGATGCTGGAGAGCGGTACGAACGTTCGCGTGCGGCTTTCAAAGGATCCGTTGCGTATCGAGGTTTACATTACCTTTCCCATGGTGTTGCGCAATCGAACGCTCCACGCGGTAGAGCGGGAGCTTTGTGCCTATTGCGAGGCGGAGTCTGTGCGTATTTTTCCCACTTACCCCTCTTCGCTCTTTGACGTTTCCTTTATGGAAGACGTTGTTGAGGAGGCGGTGCGCTCGGGCGTTATCGTAAAGGGATATTTTGATGAAGCCGTTTATGAGGACGATGGCGAAACGGTGCGCGCCGTTCTCCCCTTCGTTGATACGGCACTCTCCTTTATGTCTTCCTCGGGCACCTGCGAGGTGTTGGAGCGCATTTTGAGTTTAAGATTTTCTATCGAACGCCGCGTTTTGGTGGTAGCGTCGCGCGATGCCGAGGAGCGCACGAGACAGAGACTTGAAAAGAACGCCGAAATTCTGCGTGAAGCAGACCGTCAGGCGCTTGAAGAAATGCGCGCGGCGATGCGCGCACGCGCCGAGGCGGAGGAAGAGGAGAAGGATCCTCATGCGGACTTTACTCGCGTTTCGAGCCTTATGGGCGGCGAAACGACCGTTGCGCTTGACGAGGAAGGTCTTGTTCGTATTGGCAATATGTGCTTTGATACCGAGGGAAGCGAAGCCATCCTCGGTGAGGCGTTTTCCCTTGATCGCATTAAGCCGATGAGCGACGTCAATGAGCCGCGCGGCACGCACGTCTTTTTCGGCGAGGTCTTTTCCGTCGAAACCAAAGAAAAAAACGACGGCGCCCGTATTCAGGCAACCGTCGGTATTCACGATGGCTCGTCCTCACTTTATATCAAAAAGACCTCCGAAGCAGAGGAAGCGGGCTGGATCTCCGCTTTAAAGGCGGGCAAATGTATCGCCGTAAAGGGAACGCTGTATGCCGACCGCTTTGACGGCGAAACGCTGATCTCTCCCAAAGCGATCATGACGCTAAAAAAGCGCATGCGCAAGGATACGGCAGAGGAAAAGCGCGTAGAGCTTCATTTACATACTGTAATGTCCACGATGGATGCGGTAATTCATCCCGCCGAGCTTGTAAATACGGCAATCTCGTGGGGGCATAAAGCGATTGCCGTGACAGACCACGGAACCGTACAGGCGTTTCCCGAGGTCATGCTTGCCGTCGAAAAGGCAAAATCCGATTTGAAGGTCATCTATGGCATAGAAGCTTATTACGTTAACGATGAAGCGCCCACCGTCGGCGGCTTTGCCAACACCGATTACGGTCAGCCCACCGTCGTTTTCGATCTTGAAACTACGGGTCTTTCCGCCGCGAACTGTCAAATTATTGAGTTTGGTGCCGTAAAGCTTATAAACGGCGAAATCGTGGATCGCTTTTCGAGCTTTTCAAACCCGGGCGTCCCTATTCCCGAAAAGATTACCGAGCTGACCTCCATTACCGATGAAATGGTAAAGGATGCACCGCCCGTAGATACCGTGTTAAAGGATTTTCTTGCTTTTGTGGGTGACTCTCTCTTGGTTGCTCACAACGCCAAATTCGATACGGGCTTTTTGCGTGCCGCCGCCGAGAGAAGCGGTGTTGCCTTTGAAAATCCTTGGTTAGATACGGTAGCAATTTCACAATACGTCAATCCCGATTTGAAAAAGCATACCCTTGATGCTATCGCAAAGCATTACAGACTTGACGATTTTCACCATCACCGTGCCGTGGACGATGCAGAGACGCTTGCCGCTATTTTTATTGAGATGCTGGCGCGGCTTTCCAAGGAGGGCATTGGCGATTACACCATTCTCGGTGAAAAAATGGGGGAGGGCTCCGACCCCTTAAAGCTCCGCACGCATCACGCGATCATTCTTGCGCAGAACGCGACGGGACTTAAAAACCTTTATACCCTTATTTCGGGAAGCTATCTTACTTATTTCAGGCGTTTTCCGCGCATTCCGCGCACCGAGATCGAAAAGCACCGCGAGGGGCTTTTGATCGGCTCGGCATGTGAGGCGGGAGAGCTTTATCAAGCGATTTTAGACAATCGCTCCGAGGAGGATATCGAAAAGATCGCCTCCTTCTACGATTATCTTGAAATCCAGCCTCTTTGCAATAATATGTTTATGGTGGGCGAGAATAGCGCTGTCTCCTCGGTCGAGGACTTGAAGCGCATCAACCGCCGCATCATCGATCTCGGTAAAAAGCTCGGGAAGCCTACCGTTGCGACCTGCGACGCGCATTTTCTTGAGAAGGACGACGAGATCTACCGAAAGATCTTGCTTGCAGGAATGAAGTTTAAGGACGCGGACAAGGATACGGGTATTTATCTGCGTACAACCGATGAAATGCTTGCCGAGTTTTCTTATCTCGGCGACGAGCTTGCCCGTGAGGTGGTCATTGAAAACCCGAATAAAATTGCTGATTCGATCGAGCGTCTCCGCCCGATTCCCGAGGGAACCTATACCCCCAGCCTTCCCGGGGCGGAAGAGGAGCTGCAGCAGCGCTGTTGGGATCGTGCGATGGATTGGTACGGCTACGAGGGCACTATACCCGAAATCGTATCGGGACGCTTAAAGAAGGAGCTTGATTCCATTATCAAGCACGGCTTTGCCGTTCTTTACATGATTGCGCAAAAGTTAGTCGCTTTCAGCGAGCAAAACGGCTATCTCGTCGGCTCGCGCGGCTCGGTCGGCTCGTCCTTCGTTGCTATTATGTCGGGTATTTCGGAGGTAAACCCTCTGCCGCCGCATTATAGATGCCCCGCTTGCCGTTATAACGAGTTTATTACGGACGGAAGCTATGGCTCCGGCTTTGACCTTCCCGATAAAAAATGCCCGCATTGCGATACATTAATGTACGCGGACGGACAGGATATCCCCTTTGAGACCTTCCTTGGCTTCCACGGCGATAAATCCCCCGATATAGACTTGAACTTCTCGGGTGACGTGCAGGGTAAGGTGCACAAGTATACGGAGGATCTTTTCGGCGAAGGGCACGTGTTCCGCGCGGGAACGCTCGGTACGCTTGCCTCCAAAACGGCGTACGGCTTCGTTGCCAAATATCTTGAGGATAGAAAGCTCACCCTTCCCAAGGCGGAGATGTTTCATATCATCAGCCGATGCATCGGTGTCAAGCGCACCACGGGTCAGCACCCCGGCGGTATTATCGTTGTGCCGAGGGAGTACGATATTCATGATTTTTCTCCCGTACAGCATCCTGCGGACGACCCCAATTCAAGCATTATTACGACGCATTTTCCGTTTGAATTTTTGCATGACACCATTTTAAAGCTGGACGAGCTTGGACACGATATGCCGACCAAGTACAAGATGCTTGAAAGGTATACTGACACGAGCGTGCTTGACGTTAAAATGAATGACGCTTCGATTTACGAGCTGTTTGCCTCTACCGCACCTCTTGGTGTTACCTCCGAGGCGCTTGGCTGTCCCGTGGGCACCTATGGGCTTCCCGAAATGGGAACCCGCTTTATCCAACAGGTTCTCGTAGATGCAAAGCCCAAAAACTTCGCCGACCTTATGCAGATATCCGGGCTTACGCACGGAACGAACGTGTGGCTCGGCAACGCGCAGGATTTGATTAAGGACGGGGTTTGTGATATTTCCCAGGTCGTTGGTACGCGAGACGGAATTATGCTCTATCTTATCCGCCACGAGCTGGATAACAGCATGGCGTTTAAGATCATGGAGGACGTCCGAAAGGGAAGAGGTCTTAAACCCGAATATGAGGAGGCAATGCTTGCGCACGGCGTACCCGAATGGTATATTGCTTCTTGCAAAAAGATCAAATATATGTTCCCGAAGGCACACGCCGCGGCATACGTTATGTCCGCTATTCGTCTTGGATGGTATAAAATTTATTATCCCATGGAGTTTTATGCGGCATTCCTTTCGGTTGCCCCCGGCGGCTTTGACGCACAAATCGTCATGGGCGGCATTCCGAAAATTGAATCAACGCTGAAGGAGATCGAGGAAAAGGGAAATGAGGCAACGCAAAAAGAAGCAGAGCAAGTAACCACTCTGCTTCTGGTAAAGGAAAGTCTTTTGCGCGGTGTAAAATATTTACCCGTTGATCTTTACAAATCGGATGCGAAGTATTTTCTTCCCGAGGACGGCAAGATTCGTATGCCCTTCAGCTCAATCGGCGGACTTGGCGAAACGGCGGCAAATAAGATCGTTCAAATTCGCGAAGAGGGAGAAATCTTTTCGGTTGAGGAGCTTCGTACGAGAGGCGGACTTTCCAAGCCCATCATAGAGCTGCTTCGCTCTTGCGGTGCGCTTGACGGACTTTCCGAAACCAATCAGCTGTCCTTCTTTTAAGTGAATGCTTTTTAAAAAAGCAACAGCAACAGCAAAATGACGGCAAGCTCGCCGCCATCCTCGCTGCCTGCCAGAAGAATGGCTAAAAGAATAAGCAATGTGTCCGAAGAAAATAATCTGTCAAGCTTAAAAAACGGTCCTGTCCGTTCGTGCGACGGCTCTTCTATGCACATCGGTAAGTGCCTTGCGTTTGCTTTGGGTTCCTCCTGGAAGACGGCGTTGCTGTCCGCTTCTTGGACCGAAGAAAAAGCATTCCCAGCATAATTTTCGGGGATATGTATCGGCTTGCGCGCGTGCTCATCTTCGTTTTCGGCAGGTGCTGCGTGCTTTCCTATGTACATGGCGGCTCCTTTCCAAACGGCAAAAGTGCTATGGCATCAAGAACGATCAGCAGCGTTTCAAGCGCCTGGCAGCGCTCTCGCGAAAGAAAGGGCTTTAGTGCTAAAAGCAAGCACCGCCTTTCCTCTTGCCTTCCGCCTTTTCGTGGCTTGGGTGACGCGAGCGCAGGGACAGAATCCTTGGTTTCTTCTTTAAATTCTTCTTTGTCTTGCTCCGTGTGCGGCGGTTTTTCGGGTGTTCCCCCCAGCAACGAGGAGAGCATGGACATCGCTTGAGGGTTTTCCGTGACACGGGCAAGGATTCCTGCAAGGTCGGGAAATCCCCCCGAGTCGCTCACCGCTTTTCTCCTTTCTTATAGCTAGTCAAGATGCGCATCGCTTCGTCATAGCTGAACATACCGCCTTTCAGCCCTGCACGTATCTTTTCCATATCCGCGGCTGAAGGCGGCGTTGCGGGTAACGAAATGTTGTTCATGATCGCAACACGTCTGACGGTTTCCCACAGGCGCTCGTCGTCAGCGGAGAGCAGGCGTTCCATTACTTCAGGTCGAATTTCCATATAAACCCCCTATGGTTGATTTACTTTCAGTATATGAAAGAGAAAGGGAAGCGTGCTTCGCTGAAAACAGCTTGGAAATCTTAATTTTTTCGGATTCTCACGGTGACACTGCGCGTATGCGAAAGGTTATTCGTTCCCACCCCGATGCGAAGCATGTCCTTTTTTGCGGTGACGGCTTGCGCGACGTTGATGCGTTGGAAACGGAGTTGAAAGGGATCGTATTTTTGTCCGTCAAGGGTAACTGCGACGGCCTCTTCACGCATTTTGATACCCCGTGTGAACGTTTAATAACGCTTTCGGGACGAAAGCTTTTAATGATGCACGGACATACCCACGGCGTAAAAGGAAGCTACGGCGTTGCCGCTTCACACGCCGCGTCCGAGGGGGCAGAAATTTTGTTGTTCGGACACACCCACATCCCCTACGAAGGGCGAATTGAGGTAAATGGCAAATGTGTTCACTTGTTTAATCCCGGAAGCATTGGGACGAATAAATACAGCTATGGCATTTTAACGTTTAGAGAAAACGGTTATTTGTTTTCTCACGGAACGCTTATTTAAACGAGGAGAGGATGATAATCAATGGGACCACGCTTTGGACCGCCCCCCTTTAAGGAACAAAAAAAGATGCAACGCCCAAAGAATCTTAAAGAGTTTTTCGCTATGATAGGCACCTTTTTCGGGCGCTTGTTTTATATCATACGGCTCGTATGGGAAACCAATCCTTGGATATTGATCCTGCTTGCGTTTTTTTGCGTTGCGGACGGATTGTTGCCCGTGCTTGGCGCGTATATTTCCAAGGACCTTTTGAACGCCGTTTCCGACGTGATTTACGACCAAGAGACGATAGATCTGATCACTTCGGGAAATACGACCTTTTCCGTGCTTCTTGAAGGATTTCTCGGTACGGTGGTGTTCCTCTTAATATTTTATTTTATATATCAGTTCTTACACAAGATACTTACGCGCATTTCCAATACAGTGAAGCAGTTGGCGGGCGAACTCGTTTGCAACCATATTAAGCTGAAGATTATCGAAAAAGCAAAAACCGTTGATCTTGCCAGCTTTGACCGTCCCTCCTTCTATGAGAAGCTTGAAAACGCCAATCGCGAAGCCGGTATGCGGCCTCTCGGCATCCTAAATTCAACCTTTGGCATTTTCAGCGCCCTTATCAGCATCGTCAGCTTTGCCGCAATTTTGGTGACGTTGCATCCGCTTGCCCCCTTCGTAATAGCCGTTATGGCGCTTCCCGGTGCTATTTTAACCTACGTTTATAGGAACAAGCAATTTCGATACGTTCGCCATCGCTCCAAGGAGCGTAGGCAGATGGAGTATTTTTCCTCTCTTGTCGTCAATAAGGATATGGTGAAGGAGGTTCGCATCATGGACCTTGCCGACACCTTTATCGCCAAATATAAGGCGGCATTCCGTAAATATTTTGCGGGCATGAAACGCCTCGTGATACGGGAGGGAATTTGGCAGATCTTATTCAGCCTTATTTCTCTCGTAGCACAGTTTGGACTTTTTACTTTCATCGTTTACCGCATCGTTGGCGGCGGTGGTGCCATTGGTGACTACTCGCTTTATACGGGGGCGTTAGCTTCTATTATAGGCGGTGTTGCAACTCTCGTGACTTCAACGGCTTCTGTGTATGAAGGAACGCTGTTTATTGACAACATGATGGTTTTCATGAAGGAAGAGGTTAAAATTACGCCGATAACCGAGAAGCCGGTATATCCTATTCGCCATGCTCCCCATACCATTGAGTTTAAAAACGTTTCCTTTGCGTATCCCGGTACGTCGCGATGCGTTATTAAGAACGTGAGCATGACCTTCCATGCAGGAGAAAACATCGTCCTCGTTGGTCTCAACGGTGCGGGAAAGACGACGCTTATTAAGCTCTTGACCCGCCTCTACGACCCCACGGAGGGAGCGATTTATCTTGACGGTATTGATTTAAGAGAGTACGACGTACGCGCGCTTTATGATATTTTCGGTATCATTTTCCAAGATTTCGGCAAGTATGCCGTATCTTTGAAGGAAAATATTGCATACGGAGATGTTCGTACCGAAATGACCGACGAGCGCGTGCGCGAAGCGGCAAGCAAAGGAAATGCTACCGACTATATTGAGAAGCTCCCCGCAGGGTATGATACGCCACTCATGCGCTTTTTCGAGGAAAATGGGTTAGAGCTTTCCATCGGACAATGGCAAAAGCTGTCTATTGCGCGCGCTTTCTATAAGGATTCCGATATCCTTATTCTGGATGAACCGACGGCAGCACTTGACCCATTGGCAGAGCAGGAGGTCTTTAACCGTTTTGCGGATCTGGGGGAAAACAAAATATCAGTTTTTGTTTCCCACCGTCTTTCCAGTGCGACGACCGCAGACAAAATTGTAGTGCTTGAGGACGGTGCTATTGCTGAGATCGGTTCTCACGCCGAGCTGATGGAGCTGAAAGGCAAATACCATCACCTCTTTTCCACGCAAGCACAGCACTACGTTTCTCAGACGGGAGACGATATCAAAATGTCTTAAAAACAAAAAATCCGCTGAATTTCAGCGGATTTTTTTCATTATACGGCAGGTCTGCGAATAACGAGCTCTGCGTCGCTTTTACCGTCGATAAAATCGGCGGTGATGATGATCTTTTCAACGTCCGTGCGGGAGGGAATGTCGTACATTAAGGGAAGCATTTTTTCCTCTAAGATAGCGCGAAGACCACGGGCGCCCGTTTCACGGTCGAGTGCCAACTTTGCGATAGCAAGAAAGGCGTCATTCGAAAATTCAAGGTCGACACCGTCGAGCGAGAAGAGCTTAACGTATTGCTTCGCGAGAGAGTTCTTCGGTTCTCTGATAATGCGCATGAGCGCATCCTCGTCGAGGTCGTCTAAGGAAACGATCATCGGCAAACGCCCGACAAGCTCGGGAATCAGGCCGTATTTCACAACGTCGTGCGGCGTGACGTTTTTGTAGAGACTGCTTTTTTTCTTTTCCTCTTTCGTATAGATCTCGCCACCAAAGCCGATGGTCTGATTGCCGCGCCGTTGCTCAATGATGTCGGCAAGACCGTCAAAGGCACCGCCGCAGATGAAGAGGATGTTTTCCGTATTGATGCGCAAAAACTCTTGGTTGGGATGCTTGCGTCCGCCTTGGGGAGGAACGTTGGCAACCGTGCCCTCTAAAATCTTCAAGAGCGCCTGCTGCACCCCCTCGCCGGAAACGTCGCGCGTGATAGAACGGTTTTCGCCTCGACGAGAGATCTTGTCGATCTCATCAATATAGATAATGCCGCGCTCGGCAAGCTCAATATCGAAGTCTGCCGCTTGTATCAGGCGCAGAAGGATGTTTTCTACATCCTCTCCCACATAACCGGCTTCGGTCAGCGTGGTAGCGTCTGCGATCGCAAAGGGTACTTTAAGCGCCTTGGCAAGCGTTTGGGCGAGATACGTCTTACCTACACCCGTAGGTCCAAGTAAAAGGACGTTGCTTTTTTGAATTTCAATGCCGTCGTTTGCCGTCTTTTCGCTCTTCTTTTCGGGAATACGGGTGAGTATGCGCTTGTAATGATTATAAACGGCAACAGAGAGCACGCGCTTGGCATCGTCCTGCCCAATAACGTAATCGTCAAGAAGTGCCTTGATCTCGTGGGGGCGGGGGAGTGTTTCAAGTGTCAATGCCATCTCGGCGCTTTTAGAGTTCCTTGGTGCATCGGCACTGTACTCGTCAATGATCTGCTGGCAAGCGGCTACACATTCATCACAGATACAGGTGCCGTTGAGGGCAGGGATCAAAAACGCGACCTCGGTCTCGTTTCTGCCGCAAAAGGCGCAAACGTGTAGCTTTTTATTTGAATTATCCATGTTTTTCCTCTCTCGGATCAGGGTCTTTTTTCAATAACCTTATCGATAAGACCGTAATTTGCCGCGGCCTCTGCGGTTAAGAAGTTGTCACGCTCGGTATCGCGTTCAATTTCTGCAAGTGTTCTTCCTGTGCGTTCTGCGAGAATCTGGTTTAACTTTTCGCGAGTGCGTAAAATATGATCGGCGTGAATCTTGATGTCGCTTGCCTGACCGCGTGCGCCGCCAAGCGGCTGATGGATCATGATCTCGCTGTTGGGGAGTGCAAGACGCTTGCCCTTCGTGCCCGCGGCGAGAAGAAATGCGCCCATGCTTGCCGCCATACCGAGACAGATGGTAGAGACGTCGCACTTGATGAAATTCATCGTGTCAAAAATAGCAAAGCCTGCGGAAACGGAGCCACCGGGGCTGTTAATATAGAAATTTATGTCCTTATCGGGGTCTTGTGCTTCAAGGTAAAGCATCTGTGCCACAACGAGAGAAGCGGTAGCGTCGTTTACTTCATCCGAGAGCATAATAATACGGTCGTTAAGCAGACGGGAAAAAATATCGAAGGAGCGTTCGCCTCTGCCTGTTTGTTCAATTACCATTGGTACGAGTGCCATAATGGAAACCTCCGTTTTTTTTTTTTTTTTGATAAAAATGCGTGCTACGCCAAAGGGGAAGAGCATAGCACGCAAATAAAAGATTAAGCTACGGTAATGACTGCCTTTTCCTTTACAAGGTCGATAGCCGCCTTTACCTTCAAGTCCTCACCAAGGTCCTTCGCGTCGATCATCTTCTTCACTTCGTCAACAGGCACATTATATGCCTCTGCGATGCGCTTATATTCAGCCTCGATGTCTTTCTTAAGAGCAGTCAGCTTTTCAAGCTTTGCAATCTTTTCAAGCACAAGGCGGACCTTCACCTGCTTCTCGGCACGAGGACGCATCTGCTCACGAATGGTGTCAAGCGTCATGCCGGTGTACTTGCAATAGGTGGAGAGGTCAAGACCCTGCATACGGAGATTGTTGTCCATGTCGCGAAGGCTGTTTTCGGTCTCTGCCTCAAACATGACCTCAGGAATGTCAGCCTCCATTTTCTCCACGAGAGCGTCGATGAGCTTGTCCTCAACCTCGGCATCTGCCTGCTTCTCGTTTCTCTCTGCCTGCTTCGCTCTGATATCGGCCTTGTAAGCCTCAAGCGTATCGAACTCGGAGACGTCCTTTGCAAACTCATCGTCAAGCTCTGCAAGCTCGGTTGCCTTGATAGCGTGAAGCTTTACCTTGAATACAGCCGCTTTGCCTGCCAGCTCCTTTGCGTGATATTCCTCGGGGAAGGTCACGTTTACGTCGAATTCCTCATCGATGCTCTTGCCGACGATCTGCTCCTCAAAGCCGGGAATAAACTGACCGCTGCCAAGCTTAAGGTCGTGACCTTCAGCCTTGCCACCGTCAAAGGGAATGCCGTCAACGGAGCCCTCGTAGTCGATGGTAACGGTATCGCCGTCGATAGCGGCACGGTCGGTGACCTCAATGGTGCGGGCACCGCGCTCGCGAACGCGCTCGATCTCTGCGTCAACGTCTGCGTCGGTAACCTCCTTGACGGTCTTGGTTACCTCAATGCCGAGGTAGCCCTCAATAGCAACGTCAGGCTTTACGTACACGGATGCCTTGAGTACGGGCTCTTCACCCTCCATGGATTCAATGTCAAATTCGGGGCGTCCGACAACGTCAAGCTTGCTCTCCTTCAGAGCAGCCTCGTATGCTTCGCCGAGGCACTCATTGATAGCGTCCTCGTAGAAAACACCCTTGCCGTACATCTTTTCAACGATAGCGCGAGGTGCCTTGCCCTTGCGGAAGCCGGGGATGTTCATCTTGGCAACGTTCTTGCGGTAAGCGGCGTTCAGCGCCTTTTCGAAGGTCTCCTTATCGATAGAGAACTTCAACTCGTAGTGATTTTTTTCAAGCTTTGTCTTTTTGATCAGACTCATGGTATTTCCTCCGAAGAAAAATAGATATTAATTTTCAATCCTAATCATTATACTTATAAAAGAAGAAACTGTCAAGAGAATTTTGGAAAATTTCGTAAAAAACTTTACAAAAGTTCTGACTTGTGGATGATTTTGGGAGTGAAGCGCAGAAAATCAGCCGAAGTTACCGAAAAACGAATCCCCTCCGCCTCAAAATCACCCTCCGTTTCATAAGAGCCGTGTACGTGACCGTAGAAGCAACGGCGAACGTCATAGTCCTTTAAGACGGCGAGGATCTCGTCAGAGGTCTTTCCTGCCCAAACGACGGGGAAGTGTAAAAACACGAGCACTTCTTTTTCGGGATTCGTCTCCTTCAGCTTCATCGCCTCATCAAGGCTCAGACGCAAGCGCACGGTCTCTCGCGCGACGATTTTTTTGAAATCCGTTTCACCTGGGATATTGTCGCATGCGGGATCGTAAAACCACCCTCGTGTACCGGCAATAATAAAGTCTTCCGCAACGTACGCATTGTTGTAGAGAAAAGAGATCTCGGAAAGTCCGTTTTTTTCCTTGAAGGCGGTGAGCTTGCTCATGGTTTGCCACCAAAAATCGTGATTTCCCTTGCCGATGATTTTTTTACCGGGAAGCGCGTTTAAAAAGAGAAAGTCTTCTGTGGCTTCATCTATAGAGAGCGCCCAAGAAATATCGCCCGCGAGGATCACGGTGTCGTTTTCCCCAACGAGTGCGCGCCAGTTCGTTTCCAGCTTTTTAACGTATCCCTGCCAACGGCGTCCGAACACCTCCATGGATTTATCGGTCGCGGAATTGAGGGACAGATGAAGATCCGATATTGCGAATACAGACATAATCTCTCCTGCATAAAATATTGCTTTGAGGATAAAATAAGCGTAACCCAATAAGAAAGCGAGGAAGTGAAATCATGGAACAGAAAAACACCTGCGGCTGTGAAAAGGCTCTTTCCGGCATCAAATGCGACGTTCATAATTGCGTGTATAATTCCGTTGGCTGTACCTGTCACGCGCCTGAGATCGCAGTAGGTCCCAGCGAGGCAAAGAGCAGCTCCGAAACCGTGTGCGCAACCTTTAAGCCCAAAAGCAACTGCTGAATTTTAATCGGAAAGCGTCCCTGTTAAAACAGGGCGCTTTTTATTTTTTCGCAAATGCCAACACGGAGTCAGCCATTTGATCCGCGTCCATCACGGTCTCAAAGCGTACAACTCTTTTGCCGATATCGGCAAGAGGTGCGGGAATATCTACCTTCGTGAGAGCTGAAAGCTGTTCCAAGGCTTCAAGATCGCCATCAGCATCCTTGCCAGTCAGAGCGCGGTAAACGGAAGAAGCAAACTTATAAGGGCTTGCGGTGGAAGCGAGTATCACCTTGCGGCGGCTTTCGGTGTCAGCAATGTAGGCGCGTGCAGCGTGATATCCGACGGCGGTATGCGTGTCGCAAAGGTAGCCGTATTTTTCAAAGGTGTTTCGGATGGCAGACGCCGTATCTTCCTCGGATGCGAAGTAACCGACGAAGGTCTCTTGGATTTTGGCGATCTCATCTTCTGCCAAGGTGTATTTTCCGTTTTTGCTGAGTTCTTCCATGTAGGCGGCGGTTTTTTCAGCACCGCAAACAAGGAAAAGAAGGCGTTCGAGATTGCTTGAAATCAGAATGTCCATCGAAGGGGAGGTCGTTGTATAGAAGTGACGGTTTCGGTCATACGTGCCTGTGCGCAAGAAATCGGTCAAAACATTGTTTTGATTGGAGGCGCAGATCAGCTTTTGGAAGGGAAGACCCATTTCCTTAGCGATATAGGCGGCAAAGATGTTGCCGAAGTTGCCCGTTGGTACACAGATATCCACCGCGTCGCCAAGGACGATGCTTCCGTTTTTTACCATGTCGCAGTAAGCGGAAACGTAGTAGGCGATCTGCGGCGCAAGACGTCCCCAGTTGATGGAGTTTGCGCTCGAAAGGAAAACCCCCTCGGCGTTGAGTGCCTCGGCGATCTTTGCGTCTCCAAAAATCTTTTTGACACCTGTCTGCGCATCGTCAAAGTTTCCGTAAATAGCGGCAACGTCAACGTTGTTTCCCACCTGCGTCTGCATTTGAAGCTTTTGCACGCGAGAAACGCCGTCCACGGGATAAAAGACCTTGATCTTGATTTGGGGGACGTCACGATAGCCTTCAAGCGCCGCCTTGCCAGTATCACCGGACGTCGCGACGAGTATGAGAGCTTCGCGCTTTTCCTCTGTTTTTCCGAGGGCGCGGGAAAGAAGTCTCGGCATAATCTGGAGCGCCATATCCTTGAAGGCGGAGGTAGGACCGTGCCAAAGCTCAAGAGAGGTGACTTGTCCGTCGATGTTACGGATGGGGGCGGCACCGCCGGGGAATCTTTCCTCGCCGTAAGCCACGGTCGTATCCGCGAGAAGCTCCGTGACCGAATAGTCAGTCAAAAATTTTGAGAAAACGTAGGTGGCGCGCTCCGCATAGGAGCAGTCGAGAAGCTCAAAAAGCTCGGTGAGAGTGATTTTGGGGAGTGCTTCGGGCATGAAAAGACCGCCATCGGGCGCAAGTCCCGTTTTAATAGCATAAGCGGCGCTGACGCGCTCGGCCTCCTTAGTTCTTGTGCTGACGTACTGCATAATACTAATACCTCGTTGGTTTTATATACTTTTGTTTTTTACCTGGTAAATGCGCTTTCCATATGGCAGATATGAGTGACCTTGTACGTGGGGGTCAGATAGACTTCGATCACGTCAAAACGGTAAAATTTGTTTTCCCGCCTGTGCCGTCCTTCAAATGTGGTGGCGGCGGCAATTAAATTTCGTTGCTTAGCGTCGTCCACCGCGGCGGCGGGGCGACCGAAGGGCGCGTCCTCTCCGTAGGTCTGTATGCGCGTTTTGACCTCGCAAAACACGTACGTCCCCTTCTTTTCCGCAATGATATCGATCTCATTTTTTCCGGAAACGAAATTTCGCTCGCGAATGTGATAGCCGTGCAGAAAAAGATACCGTGCGGCGGCATCCTCACCGATTCGCCCCTCGCGCAGATTGTGGGGAAGATGGCGGTAGCGGCGAGGGAAAAGGAGCAAGAGCCGGTTATATAGTTTCATTTTTCCAAAAATTTCAAAAAGGAACGGCGATGAATGGGGGAGGGACCGATCTTGCGAAGGATGTCCATATGTAATGCGGTGGAATATCCCTTGTGCTTGGCAAACTGATATTCGGGGTAGCGCGCATCGTCTTCAAGGCAGATGCGGTCTCGTGTGACCTTTGCCAGAATGCTCGCGGCCGCGATAGAGGAGGATATGGCATCCCCCTTGATGACCGTTTGTGTCGGAATAGGAAAATCTCTTGCGATATTTCCGTCCACGAGCGCAAAGTCCGCAGGCACGGAAAGCGCCGAAACGGCGCGACGCATGGCAAGCATGGTCGCATTTAAAATATTGATTTCATCGATCTCTTGCGGTGAAGCTGAGGCAATTGCGTATGCGATAGCGTTCTCTCTGATGGTATCGAAGAGAAGATCCCGTTTTTTGGGCGTAAGCTTTTTAGAGTCGTCTAATCCCTCAATATAAAGACCCATCGGGAGAATACAGGCGGCAGCGACAACGGGACCCGAAAGAGGTCCTCTGCCTGCTTCGTCTACACCGCAAACAGCGGTATAGCCTTTTTCCTTGAGAGATTGCTCTAAGGCATAATCGGGCATGTTATTCTCCTTTCGGTGATTCCAGCGTGATACGGCCGATCTTTGCGTTTCGAAATTCTTCGAGCAAGGCTTTTGCCGTGCGTTCTTCGTCGATGACGCCGCCTGACATAAGGAATCCGCGGTGGCGTCCTACGGCGAGAAAGAGGTCATAAAGATCCAAATTGCTCATTTCTTCATCCGTCAGCTTATAGCGTTCTGCAAAAAGCGCGGGGTATCTTTCGCGCAAACGACCGCAAAGCAGCATGGCAATTTCATCAATGTTTAAAACGCTGTCTTTAATAGCGCCCGTGATGGCAAGATTCTCGCCGATGATAGGATCGTCAAACTTGGGCCAAAGCACCCCGGGCATATCCAAAAGATCAAGGCCCAATGGGGAGGAGACCCACTGCTTGGTCACAGTGACACCCGGGCGGTTTTCCGCTTTCGCCTTTTTGCTTCCTGCCATGTGGTTGATAAAAGTCGATTTCCCTACGTTGGGAATGCCGACGACCATGGCACGGATACGCCGTCCCGTCATTCCTTTCTCGGCATAGCGCGCAAGCTTTTCAGAAAGCAGGGTGCGTATTGCGGGCATGAGGGCGTTTATCCCCTCGCCACTTACTGCGTCGTAAGGGAGACATTGCGCTCCCGCCTTGCGGCGCGCGGCGACCCAAGCCTCCGTTTGTATGGGGTCAGCCATGGAGGCCTTGGAAAGTAGTGTTAAGACAGGCTTTCCACCCAAAAGTTTTTCTATTTCCGGATTTTTAGAGGATGCGGGAATGCGTGCATCTAATATTTCGATAGAAAGGTCTACCGAAGAGAGACATTCCTGCATTAAACGGCGGGTCTTTGCCATGTGTCCGGGAAACCATTGTATTACGTTAGAAGGCATAATGATCCTCGCGGTTTTTAATCTACGGTGCCGAAGGACGAAAGAGGGAAAATTCGAAAGAGAACTCTCCCGATGACCGCACTCTCATCCACTTGTCCAAAGGAACGGCTGTCGAGCGAATTGGAACGGTGATCGCCGAGAACGAAGATTTTTCCTTTTTCGATCACCTGCGGCGCTTTGGGTAGATACGGGTATGAATTGATCGTATAGCCAAGGGAACCGTCTGTTTCGTTTAACTTTTCGCCGTTGACGTAAACCCCATCCTCGTGAATGGAGACGGTGTCTCCCTCTACAGCGATGATACGCTTCACGATGGCTTCGCCCTTGTTGACAACGGGGGAATGGATGATGACAATGTCACCGCGCTCGGGGGTGTAAAAAAGATCGGAGACGATAAGTCTGTCGCCGCCAAGAAGCGTGTTCTCCATGGATCCACCCTCAACGACCGTAATGCGTGCGATAAAGGAAAAGAAAAGGAGAATAACGGTGGCGGTGATTGCCAAAAGCTCTACGTATAGAAAGATCTCACGAAGCGGCTCTTTTTTTGGCGCCGCGTCGGTTTCTGTGCGTAAAAGTTCGTTTTCCATGAGAATCCTCTGAAATATTTCTTTATTTGATAAGCATCTCCATCAAGCGCGTTCCGTCCGAGACGTAACGGTTGCATGCCGCCGCTGTATCCTCGTTCAGGGAGGAGACCCCCTCACACTCTGCTTCGGAACGGTAGATGAAGAAGGGAACGGGCTCCATGCTGTGGGTGCGGATCTCAATGGGGGTAGGATGGTCGGGCAAGCACATCACATGGAAGTCTTCCCCTGTGGAACGCAGATATTCTACTACGGGCGCGAGAATAAGGCTGTCGATCTTTTCAATCGAGAGCACCTTGTTTTCGATCTCGGCGCGGTGACCGCACTCGTCGGGGGCTTCTACGTGGATATAAACCAACTCCTGTCCGCGGCGGAAGGCGTCAATAGCGGCGTTTGCCTTTCCCGTGTAATTGGTGTGAACGTTGCCCGTTGCGCCCTCTACATCAATAGATTCCATACCGGCACAAAGACCGATACCCTTGATGAGATCGACCGCGGAAATGACGGTTGCCTTTAAACCGAACTTCTCGTAAAAAGAGGGAAGTGCGGGCTTTTTGCCGGGGCTCCAGAACCAAGCGGAGTTTGCGGGACGCAAGCCGCGTGCGCGGCGTGCCTCGTTAACGGGATGGTGATTTAAAATATCGTAGCTTTTTTTCATGAGACGCAGAAATTCTGCGCCGCGCTCGTCGTTCGGGAGATATTCCCCGATGCGCTTTCCGATGATGTCGTGCGGACGCATAAAGGGGTATGAGTCGTCGCCGTTCTTCCAGATCAAGCAGTGGCGGTAGCTGACACCTGTGTAAAATTTACGAATATCGTCGCCGAGTGCTTCGTCAAGCGCTTTGATCAAAACGTCCGCTTCCGCGGTTGTGATCTCGTCGGCACTGTGGTCAAGCATGAGCTTATCCTCGTATTCGCCTTCGTCGCTTAATGTTACGACGTTGCAACGGTAAGCTACCTCGTCGGGCTTCATGTCGATGCCCATGGAAACTGCCTCCAAGGGAGAGCGTCCCTTGGAATAAATTTTGGGGTCGTAAGAAAGAATGGCAAGATTTGCCGTGTCGCTTTCGGGTACCATTCCCGCGGGAACGTTGGAAACGGTACCGCAGAGAGAATAACGCGTTAAGCTATCCATCATTGGTTTCTTTGCGACCTCCATAGGGGTCTTATTTCCGAGAGACGGAATTTTTCGGTCCGCCATGCCGTCATAAACGATTACGAGATGTTTCATGAGTGTCCTTTCTTCTCCCGCACGGAGAGGGAGAGCATGTAAATAGGGAAGCTTTGATTATAATAATATTACTCTTAACAGTATATCATAGATTGTTTCCAAAATCAATACTTTTGCTAAAAAAATGTGCGCGATTTGCTCGATGAAATTAAAAAGCAACCCGTTTTTGGCGAACGGATTGCTTTGTTATATTGAGGAAACAAGGAAGGGAATTTATCAAAAACGGTTAATATACTCGGATTCTCTTTTTTGCTCCTTCTTTGTTTTTTCTCTGCGCTTTTGGGGAAACAAAAGAAAACGGACGAGAAGGAAGACAGCCCAATATATTGCGTAAAGAAAAGAGAATATCACAAGGAAGACAAGGATGTTGACGGCACTCGTGGCAATCACTTTCCCTGATGCTATAAACGTGATGAACAACGACAAAATACATACAATATAATGGAGCAGAATGCGAATTGGCTTGGGGAACGAAAGGCGGAGAAGGTAGGAGGCGGCATTGAGGAGCGCGGCACAGAGCAGAAGAAGTAAAAACTGCCCCGCAGGAATGCCGCGAATGATGTCGAGGGATGTACTTGATAGGATTTCTATCAGGAGATAAAAGAGAAGGGAAAGTCCGACGCAAGCGGCACAGGTTTTTCCAAAAAAGGAAAGAATAGCGTTCTTGATGTTCATTTTTTTGCCTCGTTGTTTTTTTTTAGGATAGCATATTTTAAAGTGAAAAGCAAGCCCGAAATCAAAAATAATACAAAAAACTGTGATGAAGGCTCTCTTTTTGCAAAACGACAGATAAAATCGTAAGAATTTCGTGAATTTTCTCAAAGGAGATTGACAAATCGTTGTTTTATATTATATAATAAACTTTGAATTAACTAAAAATGGCGAGGACATGACCATGAACAGAAGACAAGAACGCGAGGAAGCCTTTTTGATGCTATTCGAGGCGGAATTTGCTCCCGAAAAAACTTCCGAAAAAATTTACGAGGATGCCAAGGACGCGCGCGATGTGGAGGAGTCCGCGTATATCCGTACCGTCCTTGACGGCGTGCGCGCGCGAAGAGCCGAGCTGGATGCGCTGATCGACGCCCATTCACACGGATGGAAGAGAAACCGTCTTTCCGGGGTTGCCCGTGCGGTAATTTTGCTTGCCGCCTACGAAATGTGCTATATGCCGGACGTGCCTCCGCGCGTCTCCTTAAATGAAGCGGTGGAGTTGATGAAAAAATATGACGAGGATAAGGCGCGCATTTTTGTTAACGGCGTGCTTAATGCCATCTCTCACGATGTGGCTGTGGTTTCGGGAAGAGAGAACGCCGAATGAATGGATGCTTTTTAGGCATTGATACCAGCAACTACACAACTTCCTTAGCCGCGGTAGAAAACGGCGAGATCCTTTTTAACCTGAAAGCGCCGCTTCCCGTGAAAGAGGGGGAGTGCGGACTTCGCCAATCGGACGCGCTGTTTTCGCACACAAAGAATTTGCCTATCCTTTTCGAGAAAGCACGTCCCCTGCTTTTGGGGAGAACTGTTTTAGCGATAGGCGTATCCGAGAAGCCGCGCAATGCGGAAGGGTCGTATATGCCCTGTTTCTTGGCGGGGGTTTCCGCGGCTTCGGGTGCCGCGTCCGTATGCGGTGTTCCGCTTTACAGATTTTCGCATCAGTGCGGACATCTGCGTGCCGCCTTGCTTTCTGCGGGAAGGGACGAGCTTGTTTCTTCTCCCTTCGGTGCCTTTCATATTTCGGGCGGAACGACGGAGATGCTTCTCGTGACCCCCGATACGCACGGATTTCATACCGAGATCGTTGGCGGCACGAGGGATCTGAACGCGGGACAGCTTGTAGACCGTATCGGCGTTGCGCTTGGGCTTTCCTTTCCCGCGGGACCTGCACTGGAGTCGCTTGCCTCCTGTTACGAGGGGCAGATACCCAAACGCCCCGTAAAAACCGAGAACGGCTATATTCATCTTTCGGGGGTGGAAAATCAAGCACGCAAGCTGCTTGAAGCGGAGGGCAGTCCCGAGCTGACTGCCGCCTTCGTGCTTGACCACTTATCTCGCATGATCGTGGCGATGAGTATTGATTTTCGTAAAAACCACGCCCTTCCGCTTGTATATGCGGGCGGCGTGATGTCCAATGCGTATATACGCGCCTATATTGAGAAAAACGTGTCGGATGCTTCCTTTGCCGCACCCGCCCTTTCGGCGGATAATGCCGTTGGGATTGCGGCGCTTTGTGAGGAGGCGCACCAAAAAGCAAGCTAAACGATGCTGAAAGGAGCTTTGCATGGCAAACGCACAATACACACGCGATGCGCTGACGGTGACGGAGTTAAACACGCTCGTTCACGACGTGCTTGAAAGCAACGACATCTTTTCACAAATTGCCGTGCGCGGCGAGCTTTCAAATTTCGTGCACCATCGCTCGGGGCACATGTATTTTTCCCTCAAGGACGAGGGAAGCCTTGTACGCGCGGTCATGTTTCGCTCTGCCGCATCCCGCCTTTCCTTTACGCCCCAAAACGGTATGAAGGTGGTGGTATACGCTTCCTTGACCACCTACATCAAGGACGGACAGTATCAGCTCACCGTAACGCATATGGAGCCTGACGGTGTGGGTGCTCTATACATCGCATTTGAAGAGCGCCGCCGCCGTCTTGCCGCGGAGGGGCTTTTTGACCCGGCACGTAAGCGTCCGCTTCCCAAAATTCCTTCGAAAATCGGCGTTATCACTTCGCCGACAGGAGCGGCAGTGCAGGATATTATTCGTATTTTGGGACGGCGCTTTCCCTTTGCCGAGGTGCTTTTGTACCCCGCGCAGGTGCAGGGTGAGGGCGCGGCACGCACGCTGATAGCAGGGCTTTCCCATTTCGCCGATGCTAAAAACGTCGACGTTATCATTTTAGGTCGCGGCGGCGGCTCTGCGGAGGATCTTTGGGAATTTAACGATGAGTCGCTTGCGCGCGCGGTTGCCGCGTCGCCGATCCCCGTCATCTCTGCCGTGGGACACGAGAGCGACTTTACTATTTGTGACTTTGTTGCCGATGTACGCGCCGCAACGCCGTCTATGGCGGCAGAGCTTGCCGTGCCAGAAAGCACCGAGCTTATCCGCCGCTTCCGCAACGTGACCGAACGATTAGAGATGCTTTGTCGACATAAGATCGCGTCGGGAAGCGAGAGATTGAAGGCGCTCTCGTCAAGACGCCTTTTTACCGACCCCGAGGGATTGTA
Organism: Oscillospiraceae bacterium; assembly: GCA_015064745.1. Taxonomy (GTDB): domain Bacteria; phylum Bacillota; class Clostridia; order Oscillospirales; family CAG-272; genus UBA1740. The sequence goes on from SVRR01000001.1 coordinate 124,190, forward strand.
CCGTCAACAAAGACTCACCCTGGATACCTATGCAAGGGTGCTTGAGGGCGCTCTTATCAAAAAGCTTGACATTTCGCACGCCACTCTCGATACGGCGGCGGCAAGCTTGCATGCTTTAAGTCCGCTTTCCGTTCTTACGAGAGGATATACGGTAGCCACCAGAAACGGGCGCGTACTTCGCTCGGTTTCGGAGGTGTCGGACGGCGTACCGTTTGCCCTGCGTTTTTCGGACGGAGAGATTACCGTGAAGATGCTTGAAACGATGGAGGAGACCAATCATGAGCAATGAGAAAAATAGTGCGCTTACCTTTGAAGAGGCTCTTTTGCGCCTTGAGACGCTCGTGCGTACATTAGAATCGGGAAACGAGGATCTGAATTCCTCGCTTGCCGCCTTTGAAGAAGGAATTTCTCTTGTGCGTTTTTGCACGGAGAAGCTTGAAAATGCCGAGCAAAAGGTAAAGATTTTACTTTCGGGCGAGGGCGGCTTGCGTGAAGCGCCTTTGGAAGAACAGGGAGGCACGGAAAAATGAATATAGAAGAACGCTTGGTTGCTTCTGCCGGCAAGGTAGAGCATTTTCTCGGTCAGATCTTAACGACCGACGATAAAGATATTTTATCACTTTACGATTCTATGCGTTACAGCACCTTGGCAGGCGGCAAACGCATTCGTCCCTTTTTGACGCTGTCGGTGGCGGAAATGTTTGGCGCGAGCGTTAAGGACGCCATTTATTTCGCGGCAGCACTTGAAATGGTGCACACGTATTCCTTGATCCACGACGATCTTCCCTCTATGGATGACGACGACCTGCGGCGCGGCAAGCCCACCAACCACAAGGTGTATGGCGAAGCAACGGCGACCTTGGCGGGGGATGCTCTTTTGACGGGGGCGTTCGAGATCATTTGTGCCGCCGATCTTCCTGCCGAAACCAAGGTTTCTGCTGTGCGCGTGCTTAGCGAAGCGGCGGGTGCTGAAGGAATGGTGGGTGGACAGATCATGGATCTCGCCGCCGAGGAAACGGTGCCCTCCTTTGAAACACTCGTAAAGACACATTCTTTAAAAACGGGTGCTTTGATCACAGCTTCCGTTCGTCTCGGACTTCTCGCCGCAGGCGTTACGGACGAGCATACTACCCACGCTGTTTGCACCTATGCAAGACACATTGGTCTTGCCTTCCAGATCATTGACGATCTGTTAGATGTGGTTGGCGACGAAAAGGAGCTTGGAAAGCCGATCGGAAGCGATAAGGAGGAGGGGAAAACTACGTTTTTGGATTTCTTTTCTCCCGAGGAAGCCACAGCTTATGCCGAGCGCCTGACCGAAAGCGCAAAGGCGGCGCTTTCTTCTTATGAAAACAGTGAAACACTCTGTGCGTTGGCTGACTACCTGCTCGCGCGGAAGAAATAACGATGCGAATCGATAAATACATGGCGGAAAACGGTCTTGCCGTCAGCCGTGCCAAGGCACAGGAGATGCTAAAGTCGGGGGACGTTCTCGTCGACGGTGTGCCCGTAGAGAAGCCTTCCTTTGAGATTCTTGACGGAATGCAGGTCGTCGTGAACGAAAATCCTTTACAACGCTACGTTGGGCGCGGCGGTCTTAAACTCGAGGCGGCACTGGATGCCTTTTGCCTTTCTCCCGCAGGACAGATAGCCCTTGACGTGGGTGCTTCCAGCGGCGGCTTTACCGATTGCCTTTTGCGACGCGGCGCTTCGTTTGTTTACGCGGTGGACGCAGGATGCGGTCAGCTGCATCCGACACTTCTTATGGATGCTCGTGTATGCTCTATGGAAAATACGAATGCACGCAATTTGACGGCTTCACTTTTTGAAAAAACGCCTACTTTTGCGGTGATGGACGTTTCTTTTATTTCGCAGACCTTAATTTTGCCTGCTCTCTTCGCTACGATGACGAAGGGCGGTGTGCTCGTTTCTTTGATTAAGCCGCAGTTTGAGCTTGGCAGAGACGCTCTTAGTAAGAAGGGAATTGTTAAAAACGAAAGACTTGCTATGACCGCAAAAACGCACGTATGCGAATATGCCGAGAAGCTTGGATTTCGACTTATCGGCACCATTCCGTCTCCTATTCGCGGCGGAGATGGCAATCTCGAATTTCTTGCGGCATTTTCCTTGCCGTAAATTCTAAGTCTACCAAGGAGAGAACAATGGATAAGATCATTCTTCTTCCCAATCGTGAAAAAGACCCTGCATTTGCGCTATCTTTGCGCGCGTTGGCGGTATTGCAACGCTTTTGCAGCCGTGTTTATACTGACTGTTGCAACGAAGAGCTTTTACAGGAGGGCGCCGTTGCCTTTTCCGCAGACAGTTTTCCTACGGATGCTCAGCTTATCCTGGTGCTCGGCGGTGACGGAACCATGCTCCACGCGGCGGCGGATGCGGCACGGCATGATATTCCCATTCTGGGTATCAATATAGGACGGCTCGGATATCTTGCATCGCTTGACCCAACCGAGCTTGAAATGCTTGACATGCTTGCCACGGATACATATACCGAGCAAAAGAGAATGCTTCTTGACGTTTCCGTCCAAAAGACGAACGGAGAAGAAACGCCCGTCGGCGTTGCGCTTAACGATATGGTGATCGATGGCTGCGGACATCTTGCTGATTTGCGGCTTTATGAGAAACAAAGCTATCTTGATTACCGTGCCGACGGACTCATTGTTGCTACGCCTACCGGCTCTACAGCGTATTCCTTGTCTGCCGGCGGTGCGGTGCTTGACGAAACGATGGATGCGCTTTGCGTAACCCCCATCTGCCCACGCTCCTTTTTCTCTCGCTCTCTTGTTTTTCCACCCGACACCGTTTTGCGCATTCTCAATATGAGCACGCGCGGTGATACGGCGCGTGTTTCCTTGGACGGATGCACGGATATCCCGCTTGCCGCAGGTGACACGGTAACGGTTTGTCGCTCCTCGCGGTATCTTAGACTCGTCACCCTCAAGCCTCGCAGAATGCTCGAGGTGCTCTCGACCAAGATGAACATGCAACATTTTTAAGGAGCATACCATGGTACTTAAAAAAGCAAGACAGGATAAAATTTTAGACCTTGTTCGCCGTTACGAGATCGAGACGCAGGAGGAGATGCTCTTGCGCTTGAAGGAGTGCGGTTATATGGTAACACAAGCGACCGTATCACGGGATATTCGCGAGCTGAATCTTATCAAAGGAATCTCTGCGCGCGGCGTCTATTGTTACGCGGTGCCGCAAAAAAAGGAGAATACTGCCCATCCGTTCGGCAACGTGATGAGCGATTCCGTGGTGTCGGTGGATGCGGCGGGGAATATGGCGGTTATCAAAACCTATCCGGGGCTTGCCAGTGCGGTTGCTGGATATATCGACTCTCAAAATCTCCCCGAAATTTTGGGAACTATCGCCGGGGACGACGCTGTTTTTATCGTAGTACGCGATGCGTCGCGCGCAGGTCATTTCTGCGAAAAGATCAAGATGCTTCTTGAAAAATAATCTATCGAAAGGAGAGCAAGATGCTTTCGTCGTTGCATATTGAAAATATGGCTGTCATCCGTCGCATGGATGCGGATTTCGATCGTGGCTTTACCGTGATCACGGGTGAGACCGGCGCGGGAAAAAGCGTAATGATGGAAAGCCTCTATTTGCTTGCGGGAGCAAAGGCGGATAAAGATCTCATTCGCCACGGCGAAGACCGCGCGGTAGTGAGTGCGCTTTTCTCGGATCTTTCCCCCATAACGCTCGCCGCTCTTTCAAACCTTGATGTTTTTCCCGATGACGACGGTTACCTTGCGCTTTCAAGAACGGTTACACAGGACGGCAAAAATGTTTGCCGTGTAAACGGAAAAACGGTGAGTCTTTCCGTGTTGAGAGAAGCATTTCCTTGCCTTTTACATATACATTCCCAAGAAGATAACGGCTTTTTACGACGCGAGGGAAGTGAGCTTGCCGTTTTGGATATTGCGGCTCACAACGACGCAGAAAAGGATGCTTACCGCACTCTTTATAACAAGATGGTAGCCTTGCGCCGTGAGATGGACAAGCTACGTATGGATGAGAGCGAAAAGCTTCGCACGCTGGAGACACTTCGCTATCAAGTGGACGAGATTGATGCCGTTGCGCCCGTGGCGGGCGAAGAGGAGTCCTTGTTCGAGGAGAAGCTTCGCTTACGCCATATTGAAAAGATTACAAAGCAAGCAGGATTCGCCTACCGTGCTCTTCGGGGGGCGGAGAAGGGAAACGCTTGCTATATCATAGACCGTGCGGCGGCGTCGCTCCGCACACTCTCCGAGGTGCTCCCGGAGGCTGTTGATATCGCGGATGCCTTGGAAGGGCATCTGACAGAGATCGAAGCACTTGCCGAACGGATAGACCTGTTTTCCGACCTTGGCGGTGCTGACCCCACGGAGGCGCTTGATCGCGTGGAGTCGCGTCTTGCCGCCCTTGCTAAGCTTACCCGTAAATACGGCGGAACACTTGAAAAGGTGATCGCATATGCTGAGGACGCCAAGGCACGGCTTGCCACCATAGAGGGCGCGGATGAGCGCCTCCACCTGCTTGAAAAAGAATATAATACCGCCAAACGGGAAGCGTGCGTCGCGGCAGAAGCGTTAAGGAAGACGCGACAGGATGCCGCAAAGCGCTTGGAAGAAGAGATTGCGAAAAATCTCCGAGCGCTTGATATGCCTGCCGCTGAGTTTCATATTTCCGTTTCCGAAAGAATGCGGAACGGAGAGCTCGTTTACGATGAAAACGGAACGGACGAGGTCGTTTTTTGGGCGGCAGTCAACGTTGGTGAGCCTTTTGTTCCCATTGCAAAATCTGCATCCGGTGGAGAAATGTCACGTATTATGCTTGCCATAAAAACCGTGATTGCCGCATATGACGGCTTGCCTACGGTCATTTTTGACGAGGTAGATAGCGGTGTTTCTGGAAAAACATCACGAAAGATCGGATTTTCTTTGCTTGCTTCCGCCAAGACGGCGCAGATCCTTTCCATTACGCACTCCGCGCAGATTGCTTCGCTTGCTCACCGACATCTTTTGGTTTATAAGCAAGAAGCGGAGGGGAGGACCGAATCTTCGATTCGGCTTTTAAACAAGGAAGAACGCATAGAAGAGCTTGCGCGTATCCTTGGAGGTATCGCCGTCACCGATTCCCAACGCAATGCGGCACGCGATATGCTGATCGGTGCCGACCTGTAACCGAATACCCGACTTTTGCATATAGTATCCATAGACACTTTTCATTCAAGGAGTGGTTATGGAGAAAAAATTACGCGAATTTTGTCTCAAAGAGCGTTTACCCGTTCTTTGGCATGCGCCGCTTTCTGATTTCACCAGCTTTCGAATCGGTGGTTTGGCAGATGCCTTTTTGCTTCCCGACACCGAAAAAGCGCTTCTTTCCATCCTGTGCTTCTTAAAGCATGAAAAAATTCCGCACCGTATCATCGGCAACGGCACAAACCTTCTTTTTTCGGATGACGGCTTTCGCGGAGCTATCGTTTCAACAAGACACGTGCGCGGCGTTACTGTTGTGGGGAAAACAGCGCGTGCGGCGGCGGGCACACCGCTTAACGTTCTTTGCCGCACCTTGGCGGAGCATTCTCTTGACGGTTTTTCCTCCTTGTACGGTATTCCCGGTACGGTTGGCGGGGCTGTTTTTATGAATGCGGGTGCATTTAACGCAACCGTCTCCGAGTTTTTGGATTTTGTCTCCGTCTATAACGTAGCGACCGGAAGGACAGAAACACTCTCCAAAAAAGAAATCGGTTTTTCTTACCGTTCTTCGATCTTTCAAGCAAGAAGAAATATTATTATTCTTTCCGCAGAATTTTCTCTCCCTAAAGGGGAAGAGGAAAATATAAGAGAAAAAATGAGGCAGAACATAGAGAAGCGGATGGAAGCGCAACCGTTGGCGCTTCCGTGTGCGGGGAGCACGTTTTTGCGACCCAAGGACGGATATGCTGCCGCTTGGATTGAAAAAGCGGGGCTTAAAGGGGCGCGTATCGGCGGTGCCGCCGTTTCGCTCAAGCACGCGGGGTTTATCGTCAACCTCGGCGACGCGACAGCTAAAGACGTCCTTTCTCTGATCGCCATGATAAAAGATGAAGTAAATCGGCGCTTCGGTATCGTTCTTGTCCCCGAAATAGAATATATCGACTGACCGAAGAAGGATATACTTATGACCTTTTTGGACACCATAAAAGATGAGATTATAGCGTCACCGTTAAAACGCCCCTGTTGCAGAAGAAATACCCTTTTCGGATTTCTCGCGGCACGTGGCTTTTTAACGGAGAACGAAAAAATAGAGCTTCGATTGCCGCATGAGGGCGTGGCTTTACTCAGTGTGCGGCTGATAAAGGAACAGCTTGGACGAAAAGCGGAGCTGTCGGGATGCGCACACGGCGGCAGGTACCGTACCGTTCGCTTTGAAAGTCCTGCTGCCGAGAGCTTTCTTGCCGCTCTTTACACAGATGATCTTGCACAGCTGGTTCAAAAGCATTGTCCCTCCTGTGCCGCTTGCTTTTTGCGAGGGCTTTTTCTCGCCGCGGGGCACATAACCAATCCGCAAAAGGCATATCACTTAGAGTTTTCGTTCGGAGACCGCGCAGCCTTCCTTTTGCCCTTTATGGAAAGCGAATTTGGCTACTCTCCTAAAATCGCAAAGCGAAAAAATGAAACGCTTTTGTATTTTAAGGATTCTTCCGCGATTGAGGACGTTTTGACCGTTCTCGGTATCAACGATGCCGCCTTTCTGCTTATGAACTGCAAAATCGAGAAGCAATTTCGCAATGAGGCGAACCGGCGGACAAACTGTGAGGCGGGGAACATTACGCGTGCTGTCAACGCCGCGGCAAAAACGCTAGCTGTTTTGAGGAGAATGGAGGAGGAGGATCTTCTTTCATCACTTCCCGAGGAGCTGTATGCTATTGCTACGCTCCGTCTTTCCTATCCTGAGGCAAGCTTGACGCAGCTCGCTTCTTTAACCACCCCTCCCTTAACAAAATCCGGTGTTAACCACAGACTGCAAAAGATTTTGGAGCTTGCCGAAAAGAAAAACATTTTACCCGATACGTAAGCATTTTACTGAATTTTTAAAGAAAGGAAGTGCGAAATGGGCACCTTCACACATTTGCATTTACACAGTGAATATAGTCTGCTTGACGGTGCATGCCGTATTTCCGCGCTTCCCAAAGCGGCAAAGCAGGCGGGGCATACGGCGGTTGCCTTGACGGATCACGGCGTGCTTTACGGTGCGGTCCGTTTCTATAAGGCATGTGTCGCGGAAGGAATTAAGCCCATCATCGGCTGCGAGGTCTACGTCGCCCGCCGTACACGCTTTGATAAGGACGGTAAGCGCGATTCTTCGGGGCACCATCTCGTGCTCCTCGCCAAAAATGAGCAAGGGTATCGAAATCTCATTCAGATGGTTTCGCTTGGCTTTACCGAGGGCTTTTACACGAGACCGCGTATCGATAAGGAGCTTTTGCGCGCGCACAGCGCGGGGCTTGTCGCGCTCTCGGGATGTGTTGCGGGCGAAATTCCGCAAAAGATACTCGAAGGAGATATTGCGGGCGCAAAGGCGACAGCACTTGAGATGCGCGATATTTTTGAGCCTGAGAGCTTTTATCTTGAAATTCAAAATCACGGAATTCCCGAGGAAAAGACGGTACGTGAGGCAATCAGGGATATATCCGCGGAAACGGGCATTCCCATGGTCGCTACCAATGACGTCCATTATATTCGACGTGTCGATTCCGAGATGCAGGCAGTCCTTATGTGCATTCAAACGGGAAGCATACTATCGGACGGCCGCCCCATGGGCTTTGAGAGAGACGAGTTCTATTACAAAAGCACTGTGGAAATGGAACAACTTTTCCGTGGGTTTGACGGTGCTGTGGAAAACACGGAAAAGATTGAGAAAATGTGCAATTTCTCTTTCTCCTTCGGAGAATTTAAGCTTCCCGTTTTCCCCGTTGAAAACGGAACGCCGAGGGAGGAACTTGCGAGACTTGCTTCCGATGGCTTTTTGCGCTTAAAGCGGGAGGGAAGACTTGATTTTAGCCTCCATTCCGAAGAAGCATATCTTGCGCGAATGTCGTACGAGCTTTCGGTCATTCACGAAATGGGTTTTGACGAGTATTATCTTATCGTTCGCGATTTTGTAGGGTATGCGAAGGATCATGATATTCCCGTAGGACCGGGACGCGGCTCCGGTGCCGGTAGCCTCGTTGCTTTCTTTCTGGGCATCACGGATGTGGACTCCCTAAAATATAACCTTCTTTTCGAGCGCTTTTTAAACCCTGAGCGCATATCCATGCCGGACTTTGATATTGATTTTTGTTACTCGCGCCGCGATGAGGTGATCGATTACGTAAAACACCGTTACGGCGCTGACCATGTTGCGCAGATCGTTACCTTTGGAACGCTTGCGGCACGTGCCGCCGTGCGAGACGTTGGCCGCGTTTTGGGCATGAGCTATAAGGAAGTGGATGAGATCGCAAAATCTATTCCTCACGCGCTCGGTATCACCATTCGGGACGCTCTGAAAAACAAGGAGCTCAGTGAAAAATACGATGCTTCGGAAAACGTTCGTCGGTTGCTTGATATTTCCATGGAAATTGAGGGTATGCCGCGCCATGCCTCGACACATGCCGCCGGTGTTGTGATCACGGAGCATCCCGTAGCGCACTACGTTCCGCTGGCTTTGGGAGGCGATGCTGTTGTTACACAGTACGATATGGATGCGGTAAGTGAGCTCGGTCTTGTAAAGTTTGATTTTCTGGGTTTGCGTTATCTTACCATTTTAAAGGATGCTGAGAACGAAGTGAAGGAGAGAATACCTTCCTTTTCTCTGGAACAAATTGCACACGATGACGCAGATACCTATAAAATGCTTTCCGACGGAGACACCTCAGGGGTCTTCCAGCTTGAATCCGGCGGAATGCGACAAATGCTGACGCAGCTGATGCCGTCTTCCCTTGAGGAGATCACGGCGGCGATTGCTTTGTACCGTCCGGGACCCATGGATGCCATTCCAAGCTTTATCGCCAGAAAGCATGGGAAGGAAAAGGTAACGTATGACCTTCCCGAGATGGAAGATATCCTGTCCGTGACGAATGGGTGTATCGTTTATCAAGAGCAGGTCATGCAGATATTTCGCGCACTTGCAGGATATTCGCTCGCGCGTGCCGATCTTGTACGCCGTGCGATGTCCAAGAAAAAGGCTGACGTTTTGGAAGCGGAACGCGAAAGATTTTTATCGGGATGCTTGCAAAACGGCATTGATCCATCGCTTGCGGGAAAAATATTCGATGACATGGCAAGCTTTGCCAATTATGCCTTCAACAAAAGTCATGCGACTGCGTACGCCGTTACAACGTATCGCACGGCGTATTTGAAGAAGCATTATCCTGCTGCGTATTTTTGTGCCCTTTTGACATCTGTTCTTGGGTCGCCGCCTAAGGTGGCAGAATACATCGGGGAAGCACACAAGAGGGGAATTCGTGTTTTGCCCCCCGATATCAATGAGAGCCGTATGTATTTCCACGTTCACGGCGAAAATATACGCTTTGGTCTTTTGGCACTCAAAAACGTTGGTGTTCGCTTTGTCGAGCAATTGATCGCGGAAAGAGAAGCGAACGGCCCCTTTAACGGCTTTGAGGGATTTTTGTCCCGTATGGCGGATGGAGAGCTTGGTAAAAGGCAAGTGGAGTCTCTTATTAAAAGCGGTGCTTTTGATTCCTTTGGTGTTTTTCGCAGCCAGCTGCTTTCCTCTTGTGAGGAGCTTATCGATACCGTGTTGAGCAAAAAACGCGGAAATGTGGTGGGGCAGCTTGATATTTTTTCCGCACTACTTCCCGAAGCGGAAGAAAAACACACGTATCCCGATATTCCGGAATTTTCCACAAGAGAGCTTCTTCTTTTGGAAAAGGAAAGCTCAGGCATGTATTTTTCGGGACATCTGCTTGACGATTATAAGGACGACATTGCGCGCGAGGCGTGCGACGGTATTCGCGACATTCTTTCTTCCTTTGAGGAGGGAGGCGAATTTCCCGCTTATAAGGAAAAGGATAAGGTGACTGTTTGCGGCATGATTACCGCAAAAACAGTAAAAAATACGAGAAACGGTGCTCAAATGGCGTTTTTAACGTTAGAGGACCGTTACGCGGAGATCGAGATCATCGTTTTTCCAAAACAGCTTGAAGGATATCATGATATTCTTTTAAGCGATACGGCGGTTCGCATACGCGGAACGCTCTCGGAACGTGAGGAAGACGGTGTAAAGCTTCTTTTATCCTCGGCTGAACCGCTTATAAGCAACGCAAAGCTTCTCCAAGAGGGACAAGCGGTGCGGGAAGAAAAAAAGAAGGATAAGGGCAAGGAAAGCTGTCTTTATCTTCGCGTCCCCTCGCTTTCGGCTCCCGAGACCAAGGAGGCTCTTGAAATGGTACGCTTTTCTCCGGGGGATGTGTCAGTGCTTTTCTATGATGCTTCGACAGGAAAAACGGTAGCCCCCAAAGATACAAGAACCTCTCCGACAAGTGTAATGCTGGGCGCATTACGCGCCCTTCTCGGAGACGAAAATGTTGTGCTTCGTATGTGATTTTAATATACTTTTTAAGGAGATTTGAAAATGAACATGACTACTGTTACCATTGTTTTAAACGTTATTGCGCTATTGTCTCTTTTGATTCCTGCCGTGCGGGGATATATTAGGGGCTTTGTGAGGACGGCGGTGCATCTGTTGCGCTTTTTTGGCGCGTTTGTTTTATCATGTGTTTTTTCCAAGCCGATCGGCGCGTTGATCAAAGAAAAGTGGCTTGGCGAAAAATTTTACGACGTTATATGGAAGGCTGTTAGTGACTCCTTTGACGGTAGTGCGGGAGGCATGGCTGACGCTGTGCCCTCCGGCTTGCGTACCCTTCTTGAAACATTCGGCTTTGATGTCAATGGCGCGGCAAGCAATGCGGCACTTGAGGGCGAAGCGATGCTTGAAAGCTTCACGGCGAATGTTTCGGATAAGCTTGCGGGCATTGCTTCGGTAGCAATCGCGTTCGTAGGTATATTCGTTCTTTCTCTTTTAGTGTTGGCTCTTGCGGCTAAAATACTGACTGTTCTTGTGGAGAAGATTCCGCTTGTGCGCGGACTGAATCGCATTTTGGGTCTCGGTGCGGGTCTCTTGATCGGTGTCTTGACCGCTTGGACGGTATCGCAATTTGTTGTGTTTATTTTGACGACCTTTACGAGTGTTGATTATTCGCAAGCCGTCGTCTTGAATTTCTTCCACGATATCAGCCCTCTGCGCTGGATATTGCAGCTGATGGTGCAGAGCATGACGGGTATCGCGGCATAATCTTTTTATTCCAAAGGTGAAATTTTATGGATAACAGAGTCCAAATGTGCAGTCGTTGTCATAAGCGGATTGCCGTTGTATTTATGACACGGATCGATAACGGGGAAAGCAAGCAAGAGGGATTGTGTCTCGTTTGCGCAAGATCGCTCGGTATCAAGCCCGTGAACGACATGCTTGAAAAAATGGGGATTACGGAGGAAGATATCGACCGTATGTCGGGAGATATTGAGAACGTCCTTGAAAGCATGTTGCCGGATAACGTCGGGGATGAAACGGAGGATGGTGGTGCTCCCGCTATCAATCTTCCGTCCTTCTTCCAGAATATGGGAATTCCTTTGCGTCCGTCGGGAAAAAATCCCAAGCGCGAGGATAAGAAAAACGGCGCGGAAGAGAAAAAACAATATAAATTTCTTGACACGTATTGCCGCAATCTGACGAAACGCGCGGAGGAAGGAAAGCTTGATTCCGTCGTTGGCCGTGACAGGGAGCTTGCACGTGTCATTCAGATCCTTTGTCGCAGGCAAAAAAACAATCCTTGTTTGATCGGTGAACCCGGTGTCGGTAAGACCGCAATCGCGGAAGCGCTTGCGCAGCGTATCGTTAAGGGGGATGTTCCTTACCGTTTGAAGAATGCGCAGATCTATCTTGTCGATCTGACAGCCATCGTCGCGGGAACACAGTTCCGCGGACAGTTTGAGTCGCGCGTGCTCGGACTTATCAACGACGTGAAAGCGGCAGGGAACGTTATTTTGGTGATCGACGAGGTGCACAATATCGTTGGGGCGGGAGATGCGGAGGGAAGCATGAACGCCGCCAACATCCTGAAACCCGCGCTTTCGCGCGGAGAAATCCAAGTAATCGGCGCAACCACGCTTCAAGAATACCGCAAATATATTGAAAAGGATTCGGCGCTGGAACGTCGCTTCCAGCCTGTCACGGTGGAAGAGCCTTCTCTTGAAGACACCGTGCGTATTCTTGAAGGGATCAAGCATTATTACGAGGTGTATCACGCCGTTCGTATTCCAAGCGAGGTGCTTCGTTCGGCGGCTATTCTCTCCGAGAGATATATTACCGATCGCTTCTTGCCCGATAAGGCAATTGACCTGCTCGATGAAGCGGCATCACACGTCTCGCTTTCCTCTGCCGATCTCAACGAGCGTCGCGCGCTTGCGGATGATATGAAGGCGCTTGCCGGCGAAAAGGAACGCATAGAAGGGAAGCTTGCTACAAGCGAGAAGCCCGAGGAGCAAGAGTCCTTATATCGTGCTATGGCAGACATTAAGGCGCGTGAGCTGCAGCTTTCCGAGCGAAGAGGGGTGCTTGACGCGCGTTGTGAACAAATTGCGCTTTCTGTTTCGGATATCGCGGACGTTATAGAAATTTGGACGGGTGTGCCGGCAAGCACAATCGGTCTCGATGAATACGAACGGCTTTCCGGACTCGAATCCCGTCTTCTCGCTCATATTGTGGGGCAGGACGAGGCTGTCTCCGCTACGGTACGCGCTATTAAAAGAAAGCGCGTTGGTGTTTCCTATCATAGAGCTCCCGTATCTTTTATTTTTGCGGGCCCCACGGGTGTCGGAAAAACGGAGCTTGTGAAGGTTCTTGCCGATGATCTGTTTAAGCAGCCCGAAAGCCTTATTCGGCTTGATATGTCCGAATATATGGAGAAGCATGCGGTATCCCGCATCATTGGTGCGCCTCCCGGTTATGTTGGCTTTGATGAGGCGGGACAGCTGACCGAAAAGATCCGCCGACGTCCTTACAGCGTCGTTTTGTTTGATGAGATCGAAAAAGCGCATCCCGATGTGCTGAACATCCTTTTGCAAATTCTTGACGACGGCACGGTAACCGATGCGCACGGCAAAAAAGTAAATTTCGAAAACACGGTTATCGTTATGACGACCAACGCAGGCTCTGAAAGCGCTTCCTCCATTAGCGGCTTTTCCACGAATCCCGAGGCGGATGCAGTGAAAAAAACGGAGAAGGCTCTCTCGTCTTTCTTGCGCCCCGAGTTTTTGAATCGCGTGGATGCCGTCATTACCTTCCGTCATCTGTCAGAGGATAATTTTGTGAAGATTGCGGAAATCCAGCTTGAAAAAATGAAGGATGCGCTTGCGGAGCGCGGTATCTCTCTTAAATATACTTCCGCGGTTCTTGAAATGATCGCGAAAGAGTCTTATTCCGAGAAATACGGCGCGCGAAATATGCGTAGATATATTCAACGGGAAATTGAAGACCCCTTAGCGGAAGCGATGATATCAAACCATCAAGTTGCCGTAACGCAGGTCGCGCTCAGCGTAAAAGGCGGTAAGATCGTTGTTTCTTGCCTTTAACAATTTTTTATTTCAAAAAGAAGGGAGACAAAATTTATGAACCGAGAGCAGTATCCGCAACAGAATACAGCTCGTATGGAAAAAATTTTGGGGAGCTCCTCTCAGAACGGTCTTACACTGCGGGAAGCGGAGAACCGTTTGAAAAAATATGGGAAAAACACGCTTGGTGACGAGCGAGACCGTCCTTTTAAGGCTTTTTTCAAAACGGTGTTTAAAAACGGCTCTTTGCCTATTGCCGTCTTAGGATTTGGAATTTCAAGTTTCCTTCTCGGAAGAGTTGTGCTTTTGCCTTCGCTTCTGTATCTTTTCTTTCTTGTTCTTTATTTTTGCTTTTTCTGTAGGAGAGAAAAGGAGTTTTGCGCGCAAAGAGAGCGTCTTATGCCCCGTGTTCGTGTCGTTCGCGATGGAAAAATGCAAAGCATTTCTCCGGAAATGTTGGTCTTTGGAGATCTTTTCCTGCTTTCCCCCGGCGACGTTTTATATGCGCACGCTCATATAACGACGGATGCGCAGATGACCGTGTACGGGCATCGCGGTAATGTGGGACAGCTTTTCATCAAGCACGGTGGCGATTGCTTTGATGGGAGCGACGAGCCTTTTAACACATTACTTCCGGGTGATATCATCAAGGAGGGGAGCGGCGCGGCGTTCGTTACCGAAAAAGCGAAAAACGTTGCGTTGCCCGCTTCCTCGTCAAAAACATTTGAAAATCATGGAAAAACTTGCAGGATTGCAACGAGAATCTCTTGCTTTCTTGTTTTGATTTTTCTTGGTGTTTCCGCACTGCGTGCCGTTCTTTCGGGGGATTATGCGTTTCTCGGGGAGTCTCTTTCGATAGGTACCGTTTTGCTCTCCACGTCAGGAAGCTCATTCTATTCCTTGTTGTTTGATCTCTTGTATTTGTATAAAAACGGGAAGACGGCGGAAAAAAACGGTGCCCTCTTCGCCTCGGTTTCTGATACAGAATCGCTTTCCGTGATAGACAGCTTTGTGCTTTCTACGCGATCTATGTTCCGTTCCGCGCGATACGTTGCAAAATTTTTCGAAACAGCGAGTGGGAAACGTATCAAGGAAAAAACGAAGGGGACAAGTGAGCTCTCGTTTCTTGCTGACGTTCTTTTTTCCGTAAAAAGCAAATGTGGGCTTTCCATGGAGGAAGAAGCGGTCCTTGGCTTTTCCGAAAAATATGCGACAGGGCGCCGTCCCATCCTTTACGCCAAATCCACGTCTGAAAAATGCACCTTGACTTCTTATCGTAATCCGGCGGATGGGCGCAATTTTTCCCTCGTTTGGGGAGATGCCGAACTTTTGATCTCTAATGTTTTGTATCTTTCTGAGGACGGAAAAACGAGAGTTCTTGACGCAAAACAGCGTGATATAATGCTTGAAGGTATCCGTCGCTTTAAAAGAAATGGGTATCGCTTCCTTTTGTTTGCGGAAACGCAGACCAGAAATACAAAAGAAGGCATGCCGCAATCCTTTTCCGACATGAAGCTTCTCGGTTTTTTTGCGTTGCGCAAGATTACAGACGAGCAAGCGACAAAGAGCCTATCCCTTTTGAAAAAGGAAAACAAGAAGGTCTTTTTTGTCCACTACGGCGAAAATGCGGATTGGCTGGCGGGAGAGATTGCTTTGTTCGACGGCGTACCGATTTTAGACGGTGCAAAAGAGAGTTTCCGTGAGGAATTGTCCTATTTTATTAAGGATGATACGCTTTCCTTTTGCATCGGAATCCATCTTTCCTCTCAGCAAAAAGCGCTGGTGGCTTCTATGCTGGAAACGGCGGGCAGGCGCGTTTTGGCTTTCGGCGACAGCTTTGATGACCATCGTATGATGTGTGCGGCAACTGCCGCAATCGCGCCCTTTGGTCAAGAAGACAAACAGCACATTCCGTCGCTTGTGGCAGAGGCAGCATCCTTGCGTGCCGAAGAGCATGTTTCCTCCCAGGTTGACAGTGTAAAACGCGCCCCCCATCTTTTGGGTGTAATCGGTGTCTTTACGGCTGCTTTGTGCGCATCCCTTCTCGGACGCTGTGCGGTTGCGTTGTTTGGCGCTGTTTTCGGTAAGATATTCCTTGGGGCGGAATATTACGCGCTCTTAGGTGTTGTGTTTGATCTTTTGGCTCTTTATTGCTTCATGATTTCCAATGGGAAAACGCAATACGAGGGCGAGTCGGGGCTCCTACGGGAAAACAGAAAAAATTTCAGCTTTTTTGCGGGCTTTCTCGTAAGCGCACTCGTTGTAGGAGCGTTGGCTGCTTATCTTGCCTTTGATTCAGGAAGCGTTTCTTTTGTACCGGGAAGCTTTGTTTTTGTCTCATTGCTCTTGATGCTAAATGTAGGAATATGGCGATTCTCTATGGGAAAAGAAACGACGGCAAGATTTTTATACCCCCTCGCCTCTTTTTTGACGGTGACTTTTGTTTTTCTGTTAGGACATTTTACCAATGGTCGATTGGGCTTTTTGTTCCGTCCCGATGTTCTTTTTTGGGCGCTTTTTCCGATCGTTGTTTTAATGGCTGTCGGCAAGCTGTTTGAGGCTTATTTTGAACAAAAAAATACATTTCATATAGGAGAAAACAATGAGCGAATGTAATCACGATTGCAGTAGCTGCAAAAGCAAATGCGCGGATGCGGCTACCGCGGAAAATCCCTTCTACGTTGCCCCTAATCCCTTAAGTACCGTAAAGCATGTCATCGGTGTTGTCAGCGGTAAGGGAGGCGTGGGAAAATCACTTGTTACCTCTATGCTGGCGGTCACCATGCAAAGAGCGGGCTACCATGCGGCTATTTTGGATGCCGATATCACGGGACCCTCTATTCCACGCGCCTTTGGACTTCGCGATGTTGAGATCATGGGAAATGAAAATGGAATGTTCCCGCCGAAGAGCAAAACGGGTATTTCCATCATGTCCCTTAATCTTCTCGTAGATGAGGAGAGCAAGCCTGTCGTTTGGAGAGGACCTGTTATTGCGGGTACGGTCAAGCAGTTTTGGAGTGAAGTTATTTGGAACGACGTTGATTTTATGTTTGTGGACATGCCTCCCGGAACGGGCGACGTGCCCCTAACCGTTTTCCAGTCTTTGCCCCTCGACGGTATCGTTATTGTCGGTAGTCCGCAGGAGCTCGTTTCCATGATCGTTGAAAAAGCGGTCAATATGGCAAAGCTTATGAATATTCCTATTCTTGGGCTTGTGGAAAATATGAGCTATTTCGTTTGTCCCGATTGCGGTAAAAAGATCTCCGTTTACGGCGAGAGCGGTATAGACAAGCTTGCCGAAGCACACGGGCTTCCTATTCTCGAAAAGCTTCCCATTGATCCCAAGCTTGCTCATATGTGCGATACCGGCACCATTGAGCTCGTACAAGAGGAGTATATGCAAGAAGCACGCAAGGTCTTGGAGAAACTCGAAAAGAAATAAAATTAAGACCGCCCGAATAGGGCGGTCTTTTTATGCAACTAAACTCTTTTCATGAAGGTGGCTTGCATAAATTCCCTCGTTTGACAAACAATAATCGCAAAGGCTTTTAAGCCCCGATTGAAATAACCCCTTCGAGGGATGGAGGAAAATATAAAATGAAAGCAACCGGAATCGTTCGTAGGATCGACGACCTCGGCAGAGTCGTTATCCCGAAAGAAATCAGAAGGACTATGCGTATCAGGGAGGGAGACCCTCTTGAAATTTATACCGACAGAGAAGGTGAAGTTATTTTTAAAAAATACTCGCCGATTGGAGAGCTTGCGGGCTTTGCCACAGAGTATGCCGAGACGCTTCATAAGGTATGCGGAATCTCGGTTTTAATTTTTGACCGTGACGCGGTGATTGCCTCGGCAGGTGTTCCAAGGCGTGAATACGTTGACAAGAAAATGTCTGAGGAACTTGAAGAAATTTCGGAGCGCAGACAGCTTTTCGTGCGCAAGTCCAAGCAGGAGCGCGTATTTGCTGTTATCGATGGTGGCGATCATTACCTTAACTGTGCCATGCCTATCATTACCGAAGGAGATATGATCGGTTGCGTTTGCACCGTGACATCGGATGAGGAGCAAGAAAATCCTGCCATTTCCGTGGAATCGGAAGCCAAGCTGATCCAAACTGCGGCAACATTTTTAAGCAAGCAAATGGAAAGCTAATAAAAGACCCGTTTTCGTGAGAAAACGGGTCTTTTATATCAAGATAAGGCGGAGAGTAAATACTCTATTAGGATTTTTGCGCCGAGAGCGATCAAAATGACGCCGCCGATAATTTCAGCCTTAGATCTCCACCGCTCGCCAACCTTAGCACCGACTGCCGCACCTATAAAGCAGAACAAGAAGGTTACCGTACCGATGAATGCAAGTGCCAGAGCAACGCGCTTTTCTCCATTTACGGCAAGTGTCACGCCTGCCGCCATGGCGTCAATGCTGGTGGCTATGGCAAATCCAAGCATTACGCGAAAGGAAAGGGAAGCATTTTTTTCGTTTTCTTCACAGCAAGGGCAGGTATCACCCTCTTTAATAGCCTCGAAAATCATTTTCCCACCGAG
Organism: Oscillospiraceae bacterium; assembly: GCA_015064745.1. Classification (GTDB taxonomy): domain Bacteria; phylum Bacillota; class Clostridia; order Oscillospirales; family CAG-272; genus UBA1740. Next base: position 142,392 of record SVRR01000001.1, read on the forward strand.
GAAAACAAGCAGTATAAAGGCAATATAGGCAGAAACGCTTTCCACGTAAGTGGCAACAAGAGATGCAAGCAGCCACCCCAAAAACGGCATCAATGCTTGGAAAATACCGAACCAAGCACCGCACACAAGCCCGGTTTTTATGTAGCTTTCTTTGGAGGAAAGTCCTTTGCAAATACTAACCGCAAAGGCATCCATGGCTAAGGCAACGGCAAGCAATAACAGTTCTATAACGCTCATGTTTTTCTCCCGATTGAAAAGGTTTGCTAAAACAGAAACATTATAGCATAGGTGTTGGCATTTGTCAAGAAAAAATATGTCAAAAAACTTTACAAAAGGGCTTGACTTTAGCGCGGTGATGTGCTACAATACAGATATCTTATTTGCGGGAGGAAGCGTAAACTATGAACAAACGCAACAAAGAAGCGGTAGAGAAGCTGTTTCATGCCATTCTTACACTTGAAACGGTGGAGGAGTGTGAGCGTTTTTTTGACGACGCCTTTACGATGCAGGAGCTTGAATCCATAGCACAACGCTTTGACGTGGCGTGCCGTTTGGACAAAGGGGGCAGCTACGTGGAAATTAATAAGGATACGGGTGCCAGCACGGCAACCATCTGCCGTGTCAGCAAATGCTTGAATTACGGAAGCGGCGGATATAGAATTGCCATTGATCGCATCAAAAAGGAGAAAAACGGTGATTAACGAAAAGCTCTTAAAGCCTGAGGAAAAAGCAGTGTACGCCCTGCGCGCTCTTTACGACCGCTATGGGTATACACCGTATAAAATGAGCAAATTCGAGGAATACGACCTCTATGCAAAGAACAAGGATTTTCTCATTTCCGAGGGAATTATTACCTTTACGGATACACGTGGAAAGCTGCTCGCGCTGAAGCCCGACGTAACGCTTTCGATCATTAAAAATTCACGTGACGCGGATAAAAATCTCTCTAAAATGTATTATAACGAGAACGTTTACCGTATCGCGAAGGGCTCGCACGTTTTCAAAGAGATCATGCAAGCGGGTCTTGAATGTATTGGAGACATTGATGCGTATCACGTAGCAGAGGTGGTTTCTCTTGCCCTTCGCAGTCTTGCTGTGTTAAGTGATACGTATATGCTTGATCTTTCCCACGTCGGTCTTATCGGAGCCATGATAGACACGCTTGCCCTTGAGAAGCCCGTCTTAAAGCAATTCCTTTCCGCGATTGAAAAAAAGAATGCGGGTGAGCTTTCCGCGCTTGCCAAAAGCGGCGTGCTGTCGGAAACAGCACTTGGGCTTGCCACGGTTCTCTTAAAGGAATACAGAAGCCTTGATGAAGCAAGGGAAGCGCTCTCGCCCTATCTTCTTAACGACGAAGCCAAGGATGCCTATGCGGAGTTTGCAGCTCTTTACGAAGCGCTTTCCGCACTTGGGCTTTCCGAATGTGTACGGATAGATTTTTCTGTGATCAACCACCGCGGTTATTATAGTGGGGTGGTCTTTAAGGGCTACGTTAAGGGCGTGCCTGACAGTGTGTTGGCAGGCGGTCAGTACGACCGAATGATGCGTAAAATGGGGCGTCGCGACGGAGCGATCGGCTTTGCCGTCTATCTTGACGCCATAGCCTCCGGCAAAAAGGAGCAGGCAAAATTCGACGTTGACGTGCTGCTTCTTAAAAACGGAGCAAATGCAGCGGACGTGCTTGCCGCTGTGGAAAACCTCTCGAAGAACGGCGCGCGAGTGCTTGCTACGGAAACGGTGCTCGAGGGCTTGCGCGCGGAAAAGACCTTCATTATGCAGGGAAAGGAGGCGGCGCTTTATGGAAATGATTAACGTTGCTCTCCCCAAGGGACGTTTAGGCGAAAAGGTATACGACTTTTTTGAAAGAGCGGGGTATCCTTGCCCTTCTATCAAAGAGCCTAACCGCAAGCTGATTTTTGAAAATCCCGCGTGCGGTGTGCGTTATTTCTGGGTAAAGCCGTCCGACGTTGCGATATACGTAGAGCGCGGTGCGGCAGATATCGGCGTGGCGGGAAAGGATATTCTCCTGGAATACGAGCCTGACGTCTACGAGCTTTTGGATCTTGGATTTGGCAAATGCCGTATGGCGGTTGCCGCGCCTAAGACCTTCCGTGACGATCCCGCAAGAACCTTGCGCGTTGCGACCAAGTTCTCAAATATTGCCGCGGCGTATTATGCGGAAAAGTGCCGAGATATCGATATTATCCATCTAAACGGCTCAATTGAGATCGCACCCATATTAGGGCTTTCCGACGTTATCGTGGATATTGTCGAAACGGGTAAGACCTTGCTTGAAAACGATCTTGAGCCGCGCGAGACGATCGTTCCCATCAGCGCGCGTTTGATTGCCAATAAATCTTCTTATAAATTCAAAAGCGATGAAATCTTAACGATGAAGGAGCGCGTAGCGGCGCTCTTGGAGAATAGCAAATGATCAAAATCATGAAATACGAGGAGGTTCTTGCCGAAGAGATTTTTGCAAGAGCAAATCCTACTGCTGATGTAGCGGACGTCGTTCGCGATATTGTGGCAGACGTTAGAAAAAACGGAGACCGTGCGCTTTATGCCTATGCTGAAAAGTTTGATAAGGCGGTGCTTTCTTCCTTAGAGGTTACCGAGGAGGAAATAGAGGAAGCGTTTTCCGCCGTTGCGCCGCGCTTTCTTGAAATTTTGCGTGAAGCGGCAGAAAACATCCGCATTTTTCACAGAGCGCAGAAAAAGAACAGCTTTATTATCAACGAAAAACCTGGTGTTATTATTGGGCAGAAGGTGATTCCGATTGAAAAGGTGGGGCTTTACGTTCCGGGTGGCACTGCCGCATATCCTTCCACCGTATTGATGGACAGCATTCCGGCAAAGATCGCGGGATGCCGAGAGATCTGTATTGTAACACCGCCGAACAAGGAAGGGAAGGTAAATCCCGTCATTCTCGCCGCGGCGAAGATCGCGGGGGTAGACCGCATCTTCAAGATCGGCGGCGCACAGGCGGTGGCTGCCCTTGCCTACGGTACGGAGAGCGTGCCAAAGGTAGATAAGATCGTCGGTCCCGGTAATGCCTTCGTTGCGGAAGCAAAGCGCCAAGTTTTTGGTGTCGTCGCGATCGATATGATTGCGGGTCCGAGTGAGATCCTCGTGGTTGCCGACGGAAAAAGCAATCCGAAATTCGTCGCGGCAGACCTTCTTTCCCAAGCGGAGCATGATAAAAACGCAAGTGCCGTGCTTGTCACAGACAGCTTATCTCTTGCACAAGAGGTATCTTTTGAGCTTGAAAAGCAGATTCCGCTTTTACCTCGTGCCGAGATCGCGCGCGCATCCATAGACAACAACGGAAAGATCATTGTGGCGGATTCGCTTTCTGTCGTGATCGATATTGCAAACGCCATCGCTCCCGAGCATCTTGAGCTTTGCGTCGATAATCCCTTTGATTACCTCGACGGCATCAAGCATGCGGGCAGTATTTTCATGGGGCGTTACTGCCCCGAGGCGCTTGGAGACTATTACGCAGGCCCCAATCACACCCTCCCGACGGGCGGAACGGCACGCTTTTCCAATCCGCTTTCGGTGGATGATTTTGTGAAAAAGACACAATATTCTTATTATACCGAGGACGCCTTGCGCGCCGTTGCCGAGGACGTTGCCTTCTTTGCTCACATGGAAGGGCTGGACGCGCACGCAAAAAGTGCTACCGTTCGTTTTGAGGAAGAAAAATGAGTAGATTTTTAAGCGCGGAGTACCGCGCACTTGAGGAGTACGTTCCGGGGGAACAGCCAAAGGAGCGTACATATATTAAGCTGAACACGAACGAATCCCCCTTCCCACCGTCACCTCTGACGATGGACGCCATCAACAGGGAAGCGGCGGAGAAGCTTTGTCTTTACAGCGATCCCGAGAGCCGTGCCTTAAAGGAAGGACTCGCTTCTCTTTACGGCGTCGTTCCCAATGAAGTCTTTGTTTCCAACGGCTCGGACGATATCTTGAATTTCGCCTTTATGGCGTTTGGAAAAGAAAACGGTGTCGTTTTTCCCGATATTACCTACGGCTTTTACAAGGTGTTTGCCGAGCTGCATCATCTTGATGCTAAGATCGTTCCCTTGAACGACGATTTCACCGTGCCTAAGCAAGCGTTTTTAAACACAGGTCGGATGGTCGTGCTTGCGAACCCAAACGCGCCTACGGGTATTGCGCTTGGGGTGGGCGAAATCGAAGAGATCGTGGCAGCCAATCCGAATGCGGTTGTGCTGATCGATGAAGCCTACGTCGACTTTGGCGCGGAATCTGCGCTTCCCCTGCTCAAAAAGTACGATAATCTTCTCATTGTACAGACCTATTCGAAGTCTCGGTCTATGGCAGGCGCGCGCCTTGGCTTTGCCTTTGGAAACGCGGAAATTATAAAGGATCTTGAGAAAATCAAGTATTCCACAAATCCCTATAACGTCAATCGTCTTACCCAAGCGGCAGGACTTGCCGCGCTAAAAGAAGATGGGTATTACAAGGGCAATTGCAAGCGTATTATTCTCGCGAGAGAATGGACGCGCGAAGCGCTTTTATCCCTGGGCTTTACCGTTCTCTCTTCCTCGGCAAACTTCCTTTTTGCTAAGCATGATAAGGTAAGCGGTGAATATATTTACCGTGCATTGAAGGAAAACGGTGTCCTTGTGCGCCATTTTACCGCCCCGCGTATTTGTGAATACAACAGAATTACCATCGGTACCGAAGAGCAAATGAGGACGATGGTGGATATTTTAAGGAACATCTTAAAAGGAGAAGAATGAAATGAGAACTGCGGAAATCAAAAGAATGACTGCGGAAACGGATATTGAGGTGCTTTTGGCGCTTGATGAAAAAGGACCTGCGGTAATCAACACAGGGTGTGGCTTTTTTGACCATATGCTTACTCTTTTCGCAAAGCACAGCGGATTTTCTTTAAAAGCAATTTGTAACGGCGACACCGACGTTGACTACCACCACTCGGTGGAGGATATCGGTATTTGCTTGGGACAGGCATTTGCCAAGGCGCTCGGTGACCGCAAGGGAATCATGCGTTACGCCGATACCACGCTGCCGATGGACGAGTCTCTTGTGCTTACCGCCGTGGATATTTCGGGCAGAGCCTATCTTTCCTTTAACGTACCTATGCCCTCCGCCAAGGTGGGAGATTTTGATACCGAGCTTGTCAAAGAGTTTTTTGAGGCGTTTGTTCGCACAGCGGGGGTAACCCTGCACGTTCGGCTGCTTGCGGGAGAGAACACTCACCACGTGATCGAGGGGGTCTTCAAATCCTTTGCCCGTACTATGCGGAAGGCGTGCGCGATCGACCCCGAAAACGCGGATGAGATCCCTTCCACCAAGGGACTTCTTGACTGACGGAGGCGCGACGCTTTTATGATTGCAATTCTCGATTACGGCGTTGGAAATCTGTTTTCCTTGCGCTCGTCCTTCGCCGCTATCGGTGCCACGGCTGTCGTAACGGCAGACCCGGCGGTGATCCATGCGGCGGATAAGCTTATTCTTCCCGGTGTCGGCGCCTTTGAGGATGCCGCCCGAAAGCTCCGCGATAGCGGTCTTGACGTTGTTTTGAAGGAAGAGGCGGCAAAGGGAAAGCCTTTGATGGGCATCTGCCTCGGTATGCAGCTTTTGTTTGAAAAAAGCTACGAGTACGGTGAGCATGAGGGGCTTGGCCTTTTGAAGGGGAGCATTTTACCCTTTGCCGAGCATATTGAAAAAAACTATAAGATTCCCCACATTGGCTGGAATAAGCTTTCGCTGAAAAAGGATATTCCGCTTTGGAAATACGTAAACGAAGGTGACTACGTATACTTCGTCCATTCCTTTTTTGCAGAGCTTTCCGAGGAGCATACGGCGGCATCAGCCGAATACGGCATCACCTTTACCGCTGCCGTGGCGAAGGATAACGTCTACGGATGCCAATTCCATCCGGAGAAAAGCGGAAACGTGGGGCTGGGAATTTTGCGCGGTTTTTGCGAAGCGGAGGGGCTTTGATGCTGATTTTTCCTGCCATTGACCTTTATGGGGGTGCTGCTGTGCGCCTCTTTAAGGGAGATTACAATCAAATGACGGTGTATAACACCGATCCCTTGGCGGTTGCCAAGGATTTTGAAGCACAGGGTGCCTCCTACATTCACATGGTCGATCTTGAAGGCGCAAAGGACGGAACGACTCCCAACTTGTCAGTCGTGAGATCGATCGCCGAAAATACGAGCCTGCGTGTGGAGATCGGCGGTGGCATTCGCTCGATGGAAACGGTAGATAAATATATTTCTGCCGGTGTTTATCGTGTTATTTTAGGGACTTCTGCCATTACCGATCGCCCGTTTTTGAAGGCGGCACTCGAAAAATACGGCGAGCATATTGCCGTTGGGGCGGATATTAAGGATGGCTTTGTTGCCATCAAGGGCTGGCTTGAGACGTCGGGCGTTTCGTGTGAAGACTTCTTTGCTGACATGGAGAGCCTCGGCGTTCGCACCGTGATCTGTACGGATATCTCCAAGGACGGCGCTATGCGGGGAACGAATCGTGAGCTCTACCGTTCGCTTTCGGAAAAGTTTTCGGTCGATATCGTTGCTTCGGGCGGCGTTTCTTCGCTTGAGGACGTGAAGGCGCTCAGAGACATGAAGCTTTACGGTGCCATCGTTGGTAAAGCGTATTACGTGGGCGCTATTGAGCTTGCCGCGGCAATCGCACTTGCACAAGGAAAGGAATAAGCATGATTACAAAGCGTATTATCCCTTGCCTCGACGTCAAAAACGGCAGAGTGGTCAAGGGGGTCAATTTTGAAGGTCTTGCGGATGTTTCTTCGCCCGTTTCCCTAGCCAAATATTATAGCGAAAACGGTGCGGATGAGCTTGTTTTTTACGATATTACGGCATCTGCGGAGGGGCGCGCTCTCTTCACGGACGCGCTCAGAGAGGTCGCGTCGCAGATTTTTATCCCGCTTACGGTAGGCGGCGGTATCAATACCGTTGAGGATTTCGACCGTGTTTTAAAGTGCGGTGCAGATAAGGTCAGCGTCAATTCGGGCGCTATCCGACGTCCTGAGCTCATTTCCGAGGCGGCAAAGCTCTACGGCGACCAATGCGTGGTGATCTCCGCCGACGTCAAGCGTGTGGATGGGGTGTTCCGCGTGTTCGCAAAGGGCGGAAGAGAGAACACCGGCATGGAGGCGATCTCTTGGATCAAGCATTGCGTAGAGCTTGGCGCGGGAGAAGTCGTCGTGAATTCCATTGATACGGACGGCGTGAAGGGCGGCTTTGATCTTGAAATGCTGAGGGCTGTTTCCGATGCCGTCAATGTTCCCGTCATTGCTTCGGGCGGTGCGGGATGTATTGCACACTTTACAGAGCTCTTCCAAGAAATTCCCGATGTGGACGCGGGGCTTGCCGCCTCTATCTTCCATTTCGGTGAGGTGAAAATTCCGGATTTGAAAAAAACGCTTGCGGCAGAGGGTATCTGCGTACGCATATAAGAGAGGTATACAAAAATGCTTACGATCAACGATTTGAAATTTGATGAAAAGGGACTTATCCCCGCTGTCGTCGTGGACGCTTTCTCCAAGCGTGTTTTGACCTTGGCGTATATGAGCCGTGAAAGTCTTGCCATATCTATGGAGAAGGGACTTACCTGCTTTTACAGCCGATCCCGCGACGAGCTGTGGCTGAAGGGTGAAACAAGCGGAAATTATCAGCATATCGTGTCGATCACGGCGGATTGCGACCGTGACGCGCTCACTGTCGTCGTGGAAAAGGACGGTCCTGCTTGTCATACGGGCACGGACAGCTGCTTTGAGGACTTGCTCTTTGAGAGCGAGGAGCGCCGTGAATTTCGCTTAAAGGAGCTTTACGCACTTTTAGAGGATCGCAAGGCGACGATGCCCGAAAAATCTTATACCACCTACCTCTTTGAGAAGGGAACGGATAAGATCTTAAAGAAGATCGGGGAAGAGAGCACCGAGGTCATTATCGCGGCAAAGGCAGACGATAAGAAGGAAACGGTGTACGAGATCGCCGACCTTGCTTATCATGTGATGGTCTTGATGGTACAAATGGGAATTTCCGTCGAGGACGTGCAAAAGGAGCTTGGCTCGCGCCACGTTATCGATCACAAGGTAAAGCAAGAAAAGATGACAGGCGACAATATGTAAACTTTTTATGCGACGGCTTAAATGCCGTCGCATTTTTTTGAAAAAATAACGCTCCAACGATTGACAGCGAAATGCAAAAATGGTATAATAAAATGAGAAGCAAACGGGGAAGGGGGATTTTGCGATGTTTGACCGAAAGGATGATTTTTGGGATATCGCCGCACTCCTTCCCAAAAAAACCAAAAGCACGGCTACGTCTTCCCATGGGGAGATCTCCGTGCCCGATATTACAAATGCGAGAGACGTCGCTTTATCGGAGACGAGAGAAGAGCGCGAAGCGCGTGCCTTGCATGCCACGGCGTCTGACGGTGAAAGCGTTAAAAGCGATTACGCCCCTGCGGATAACCCCTTTATCACCCGCGTCCGCGTCCTTGCGCGCCGAAGTCATATGCGCCTTTTCCACGGCTTTAAAAGCGACGGTGCCGCATGGCAGGCTCTGCGCGGTACGCCATGTCCGTACGCTCCTTTTTTCTCCTTCGTGCCTCAATACGAGCAGTTGAATGAAGCCCAAAAGGCGTATTATCTCTATTTTCGTGAGGAAGCCAACAGCGGTAATTTCCTCGACGCAGGACAAAGCTATGTTTTGTTATATATCTTTGAAATTTTGAACCTGCCTGAATTTATCCCTCCAAAAATTGGGATATTGCGTCTCGCGAAAATTTGGAACGCGTATCGCAGATCTATGCCTATTTTGGATAAAAATCTGATACCTTGGCTTGCCGATTACGGACTTTTACACGGTGTTGGCTGTCCAAGAGATATCCTTTCATCCTTTTTGGACGTAATCCTTTCCAAATCCAATTTAAAGGAATTTTACCTTGGATTTGAGGAGGGAAACAACGATACGCTTGACGCGCTGATACTTCTTACGTCGCAATATCGCTATGAAAACGGACGTTACGCTACGGGTGAGCATGCGGCGCTCTTTCGCACGCATATTCGGCAAGCAGCGTCGGCGGTGCTCCGTCACGTTTTTCTTGACGGTGGGAAAATCAAGTATCAAACGGTAACGAAGCGTTTTGATGCCTTTGCGGGCGCGCTGTGGGCGGGCGCTTCTCGTTACGAGTTGGAGGTAACCTACTATTCCGTCAGCGGGACGGATGATTTGAAGATTTTAATGACGGCGGCGGTGAAGTATGCCGAAAACAAGCTTCGCTCTTATCTTTCCATTAAAAGCCGTCTATCCGTTTCCTGTCTCCCCGATCCTATTCGTGGCTTGTTAGATGCGTATTTTGCCAAAGCGCTTCCGCCAAAGCAAACGCAAGCACCCGTGACGCGACCCGAATATGAGATCATGTACGAGCCTCTCAGTGAGGGGATATCGCTTAAAGATGCCAAAGAGATCGAGCAAAGCTCGTGGGAAAACACTTGGCGCCTGATTCCGGAGTCCGAAAAAGAAGAGATCTTTTCCGAAAATCCGCAAGAAGATCGCGCACCGTTCGCATCTTGCCCACCTTCTAAGGAAGCGATCGGACTTACGGAGACACAACGCCACTTTCTTCGTTTTCTTATGGAAGGAAAGGAAGATGCGGCGCGTCGTTTCGCAAAAGAAGCGGGGGAGTCCTATTTAACGCTCGGCGAGGGGATAAACGAATATTTTGCCGATTCCTTAGGTGACGTCGTGCTGGAGCTTGTGGGAGAAGACTATTCGGTCGTTTCCGACTATGAAGACGAAATACGGGCGGCGATTGACGCTCAAATATAAGAGGGAACCATGGAACAAGAAAAAATCATTCCCAAACGAATTTTAAATCAACTGATTGCTGCGCTTTCCGCGGGTGTCGTGCCGAGAACGGGAGCACCCTATATTGCCATCGGCAGAAATGAGGAGATCGCGGCGCTTCTTGATAGCATGAGCCGTGTTTCGGAGGGGGGCGCCTTTGTCCGTTTTCTTATCGGTCGCTATGGAAGCGGTAAAAGCTTTTTAATTCAGCTTCTTCGCGGTTACGCGATGGAGCGCGGCTTTCTGACGGCGGATTGTGACCTCTCTACCGACCAACGCCGCCTTTGCGGCGGAAACGGCGCGGGGCTTGCGACTTATAGAGAGCTTTTACAAAATCTGGCATCTAAGGCAGCACCGGACGGCGGCGCCCTGCCGCTTGTTCTTTCGAGGCACTATACCTCTATTCTTTCACGTCTTGCCGAAAACGGTGTTTTTCCCGAGTCAAACGGATTTCTCGCCGCATTGCAAAAAGAAGTTTTTTCTACCTTTTCCGCGCTTGAAAACAGCGTAGGCGGCTTCGATTTTGCCCGCGTTTTGTCTGCGTATTTTATGGCTATGGCAGAAGAGAATGAGGAAAGGAAAAGTGCTTGCCTTAAATGGCTGCGCGGTGAGTTTTCCAATAAGACCGAGGCAAAGGCGGAGCTTGGCTTCCGTGTGAGTGGCATCGTTGACGACGAGAACTGGTACGATTATATCAAGCTTTGGGCAGTTTTTGCTCGTCATATCGGTTATACGGGCTTGATCATTTATATTGACGAATGTATTATCCTTTATAAGATCGTCAACCGCGTGGCGCGGGAAAACAATTACGAGAAGATTCTTACCATCTTTAACGATACGCTGCAAGGACGCGCGGAGGGACTCGGTGTTATCTTCGGCGGTACGCCGCAGTTTTTAGAGGATACGAGGCGAGGTCTTTTCAGCTATGAAGCACTTCGCAGCCGCCTTGCGGACAGTCGCTTTGCCGATGCGGGGTATGCGACGCTTTCCTCGCCCGTGATTCGTCTGCGCCGCCTTTCCGACAACGAGCTGTACGCGCTTCTTTGCCGTCTTTCCAAGCTTCACGCCGTGCAAAGAGGCGAAAACGAGCTTTTAAGTGAAGAACAGTTAAGAGAATTTTTATCCTTTTCTCTTTCACGTGCGGGGGCGTCCGAGCTTTTGACGCCGCGCGAAATGATTCGAGATTTTATGACCCTTTTAAACATCCTTTCCGAAAACGAAGGTGCGACCTTTGAATCTCTTTTGCATGCAAAACGGGAGGATGTCTCCGTGCTTCAAGACGAAAACGAGGAGATCGGCGTATCTCTTTCCGAATTTTCTCTCTAAAACGAAGGAGATCGTATGACGGCAGACAGCGTTTTTTCGCGTTTTCCCCCCTTCATCCGTGAATACATCTACGCGCACGGATGGGAAGAGCTGCGTCAAACACAGCTCGACGCGGCGCGTGTAATATTCGAAGGCGAGGACAACCTTTTGCTTTCCTCGTCTACCGCTTCGGGTAAAACGGAGGCTGTATTTTTTCCTATCCTGAGCGAGCTTTGCGCGCTCCCTTTGGCGTATGACGGTGTGAAGGTGCTTTATATTGCGCCTCTCAAAAGCTTGATCAACGATCAGTTTTACCGCATGGAGTCTCTGCTTGACGAGAGTGGAATTCCCGTTTGTCATTGGCACGGAGACGTCGGCGCTTCTCAAAAGACCAAGCTTTTAAAATCGCCCGAGGGCATTCTTCAAATCACCCCCGAATCGCTGGAAAGCATGCTCGTCAACCGAGCGAACGATATTCCGCGTCTGTTTTCTTCACTTCGTTACGTGGTGATTGACGAGGTGCACACCATGATCGGCACGGATCGCGGCAATCAAGTCATTTGCCTTCTTTCCCGCCTTTCCCGACTTGCGGGATGCCGACCGCGCCGTATAGGGCTTTCCGCCACCATCGGAGATCTTAAAATGGCGGCAGACTGGCTAGCGGACGGAAGTGGAAGACAAACGCAGGCACCCGAGCCGCCTAAGCAAAAGCTTCATTGGCGTTTGGGGCTTGAACACTTTTTTATCCAAAATACCGACTATCATCAAGCGGCAACACCGCTTGAAGCGACCGATACTTCTGATAAGCCCCGTGCTGTTGCGGATGCGGGGTATGAATATCTTTATGACGCCGTCAAGAGCAGAAAGGCGCTTGTTTTTTCCAATTCGAGAGAAGAGACCGAGCTTGTGACGGCTACGCTGCGCCGTATCGCAAAGGCGCGCGGAGAAAAGGATCGCTTTTTGATCCACCACGGTAATCTTTCCGCCTCCTTGCGTGAGGATGCGGAGATCAAAATGAAGGACGAGAGCTTTGACGCTGTCACCTGTGCCACCGTTACGATGGAGCTTGGCATTGATATCGGCAAGCTTTCCCGCGTTGTGCAAATGGAAGCGCCGAACAGCGTTTCCGCTTTTCTCCAACGCCTTGGGCGTTCGGGACGCCGCGGTGATCCGCCAGAGATGCTAATGGTCTTCCGCGAGGAAACGCCCCTACCGAACGCGCCCTTGCCTGAGCTGATCCCATGGGAGCTTTTGCGCGCCATCGCCGTCGTGCAGCTTTACGTGGAAAAGCGTTTTATTGAGCCGCCGCGCGTGCGAAAAATGCCTCTTTCCCTCGCCTTTCACCAAACCCTTTCCACCCTTGCTTCCCTTGGCGAGCTTGCGCCGCGTGCTTTGGCGGAGCGTATTCTTTCTTTGCCGCCGATGCGTGCGCTTGACCCCGAAAGCTATCGTGCGCTTTTGCTCTCTATGGTGAAAAACGAATATTTGGAATTGACCGACGAGGGCGGGCTTATCGTTGGGCTTGCGGGAGAGCGTATTATCGGAAGCTATAAGTTCTACGCTGTCTTTAAGGATAGCGAGGATTATACCGTTCGCTACGAGGCGGAGGAGATCGGCACCATCACAAATCCCATTCCCAAGGGGGAACGCTTTGCACTTGCGGGGCGTGTTTGGGAGGTCGAGGACGTGGATATCCCGAGACACCTCATTTACGTGCAGCCCATAGAGGGTAAAATGGAAATTTCTTGGCCGGGAGACGGCGGAGAGATCCACACGGAAATTTTGCGCCGTATGCGCGAGGTTCTTTTTGAGAATACTTCCTATCCTTATCTCATGCCAAACGCCGCGGAGCGTCTTTCCTCGGCGCGGCATACTGCCCGTACCGTGGGAATGGATAAATCGCCGTTTTTGGCATTCAGCGATACCTCCGGCTGTCTCTTTCCATGGCTTGGAACACGCGCCTTTCGCACGTTGAAGCGCTTTTTACAGGCGCATGCGTCCGAGCTCGGCATCAGTAATGTTGCCTCCTTCGGTTGCTTTTATATCACCTTCAAAATGACTCCCGACACAAAGGATTTCTTTCTATCGCGTCTATTGTCCCTAATTCGTAGGGATGGCATAGATCCCCTGTCTCTCATTCCATCCTCGGAAACGCCTATCTCCGACAAATACGACGATTATATTCCGAGCGAGCTTTTGCGCCGCGCTTATGCGATTGACAAGCTATCGCCCGAGGAAGTTATGACCTATTTTGTTTCTGAAATTCAAGAGAAGGAGAACGCACGATGAGCGAGCTTTACGAGGCTCTTGCCCCTTTTTATGCCGAACTGAACGGCGACGTCGCGTATGAGCGTATGGCAAAATACGTGCAAAAGAGCTTTTCGAAATATTATTCGGGCGAAGTGAAGGATGTCCTTGACCTTGGTTGCGGAAGCGGAAATATGACGTTTCCTCTTCTTTCGCTGGGATATAGCATGATCGGCGTGGATGCTTCCGAAAATATGCTTGCCGAGGCACGCGCGCAGAAAAAGGGAGACGATGTGCTTTGGCTTTGTCAGGATATGCGGAGCTTTGAGCTTTACGGAACCGTCGAGGGAGCTGTTTGCACGCTGGATTGCATCAATCACCTTTTAAAACAGAAGGACGTGCTTTCCTGCTTTTCCCTCGTTCATAATTATTTGGTGCCGAACGGAATTTTCGTTTTTGACGTTAATTCTCCCTATAAATTCAAAAACGTGTATGGAGAAAACACCTACGTTTTAGAGAGTGAAAGCGCTTTTTGCGTTTGGCAGAACTTCTTTGATGAAAAAAGCGGTAGATGCCATTTTGCCGTCGATCTCTTTGAAGAAATGAATGGGCTTTACAGCCGCAGAAGCGCTGACAGGGAAGAACAAATGTATACGGAACGAAAGATCCGTGCAATGCTCGCGCAAACGGGCTTTTCAGTAATCTCTGTGACGGATGATTATACGGATGACGCCCCCATTGCAACGACGGAGAGACTGACCTTCGTGGCACGGGCGAACAAAGAAAAGTGAGGACATTATGGAACACGGAACGATTTTACGCGGTATGACGCGCGATGGATCGGCACGTATCACGGTAATAAATTCACGAGCAATCGTAGAAGAAATGATACGACACCACAAGCCGTCTCATACCGCTACTGCCGCGCTCGGCAGACTTTTGACGGCAACCTCTCTTATCGGATGTATGATGGGAGAAAAGGAGAACACCGTCACGGTTGGTGTACACGGCTCAGGACCTCTCGGCAAGCTTCTTGCCGTTTCCGATTATTACGGTAACGTACGTGGATATGTGCAAAACCCCAAAGCGGATGTTCCGCGCAAGCCTAACGGAAAGCTTGACGTTGGTGCTGCTGTTGGCGAAGGTACTCTTTATGTCATTCGAGACGATGGGAAGTCTTCGAAGCCGCACATTGGCACGGTCGGACTGGTTTCGGGTGAGATCGCGGAGGATATTGCCGCCTACTATGCAGAGAGCGAGCAGATTCCAACGCTTTGCGCCCTGGGGGTTTTGGTTGCGCCCGACGGTTCTTGCTTGGCGGCGGGCGGGGTTATGGTACAGCTGCTCCCGTTTGCGGACAGCACGGTCGTAGATCTTTTGGAGAGAAACGCTTCGGCGCTGACATCAGTCACCGATTTGTTTAAAAACGGACTTTCCTGTTTGGATATCGCAAATATCGCTATGAAGGATATCCCCTTTGATCCTTTTGATGAGATCACGGTAGATTATTTGTGCAATTGCAGTAAGATCAGAATGCGTGAGGCGCTTCGAAAGGTCGGGGAAAAGGAATTAAGGACGATGCTTGACGAGGAAGAGGCAGAAGGGAAGCCGCGTGCTTTGACCGTCTCTTGCCAGTTTTGCAATAAGAGCTATGTTTTTGGAGAACACGATTTAATAAAAACAAAAAAAGGAGAAGACAAATGAAAAACTTGCACGGTAACGCAATGGTAGGACAGTCGGGAGGTCCGACCGCCGCCATCAACGCAACGCTTTCCGGCGTTATTCGCGGTGTGCTTGCCGCAAAGGAGACCATTCCCACGCTTTACGGTCTTAGAAACGGTGTTGAAGGTTTGTTAAACGAGAGATTTGTGGATCTCACCGAGATCTTTAAAGAGGAAGAGAATCTTCTGACGCTGGAGGACACCCCTGCTGCCGCACTTGGCTCTTGCCGTTACAAGCTTCCGAAGCCGGATGCTGACAGAGCGACCTTTGACCGCATTCTTGAAATTTTCAAGAAATACGACGTTCGCTATTTCTTCTATATCGGCGGTAACGATTCCATGGACGCTGTGGCAAAGCTTACTGCCTACCTTGAAACTGTGGATTATGAGATGCGTATCATTGGCGTTCCCAAAACCATCGATAACGACCTTGTCGGTACGGATCATACCCCTGGTTTTGGTTCTGCCGCAAAATATATAGCGACTACGATCAAAGAAATCGTGCGCGACTGTGCTGTATATACCGTCTCTGCCGTGACCATCGTGGAAATTATGGGACGCGATGCAGGTTGGCTGACCTCGGCTTCCGCCCTCGCTTCTTTAAGCGGCGACGGTCCCGATCTGATCTATTTGCCCGAACGTGCCTTTTCGCTTGAACAGTTCTTTACAGACGTAAAGGCGGCGCTTGCCAAGCATCCGAACGTCGTTGTTGCCGTATCCGAGGGAATTCGTTTTGCTGACGGTACGTACGTGGGCGCTTCCGCGCAGAGCGGTGCTAAGGATACCTTTGGTCATGCCTATCTTGCAGGCACGGGCAAATTCCTTGAGAGTGCCGTTAAGAGCGAGATCGGTTGTAAGGTGCGTGCCGTAGAGCTGAATCTGCCTCAGCGCTGTGCCGCACATTTGGCTTCCGCAACCGATATCGAGGAATCGGTGCGTACAGGAAAGACGGCAGTTCCTGCCGCTGTATCGGGCGTTAGCGGTCACATGATGACTGCTGTCCGTACGGATGCTCCTTACCGCGTTGAAATTTCCTCTTCCCCCGTTTCTGCGATCGCAAACATGGTTAAAACCGTTCCCGATGCCTATATTAACGTAGCAGGCAACGGAATCACCGAGGCAGGTATCGCATATCTTGCCCCCTTGATCCTCGGTGAGCGTACACCCGTCTATGAAAACGGTATGCCCAAGCATTTCGTAATCAAGTAATAGAAAAAGCACCTGCAACGCAGGTGCTTTTTCAGTTTAGTCCAAAAGAAGAGAATCTTCGTCAAGCGTCCCGAGAACGGGGGCTTTTTTCGGACGGTATTTGAGGGGGTCAAAGGAAAAACGGCGACAGGAAAAAGAGGGAGATACAGTTTTCTTGTAGGGGCAGAGAATGCGCCCGGCACCCTCATTCATGACATTGTGAGAAAGTGAAAGCAGCAAAGGTGGGATTTTTTGCGTATCTTCTGTCGGAGAGAGTGAGGCATGTATACAAAGAGCGCAAGAGGGTTGAATGAATGGCTTTTTCTGTTTCATGAACGATCCTTAGTTTCTTGTTTTTTTCTATTTTAGCATATTACCCTTGCCTTGTCAACGAAAAAAGGGAAGAAGAGCGAGAAAAAAACCTGCCGTGCCGCAAAGCAGCTTTATAGGAATATATCGTTTTATATCAAGATCCGTTTCTTCGATACAGTCAAGCACTTGAAAATAAACGGAGAGTCCCGAAAAACAGGCGCCGAATGCGCAAAAAGGCAGAGCAAGCGCTTTGTCGTTTGCCGCTAGCGCGCAAGCGTTACCGATTTCAAGCAAGGAGGAGAAAAGCGTTTTCAAAAAAGGATGTGGCAGGTAGGGAAGAGTCATACTGAGGACAGCCGAAAAAAACAAAATATATCCCGATATAAAAAGCGATTGTTTCACTGCGCCGCGCACGGCGGCAGGAAAAGAAGATTTTTTTTCGTGATACGGCAACTCTTTATCCGAGAAGTCTGCGCGCGGCGCAAGGATGCCGAGTAAAATTCCGCAAGAAACCGATACCGACAGTTGCAACAAATATAATGCGACCCCCATTCGTGAGGAGGACAACATTTCCGTGCCGACGCTTCCGATCAGAAAAAACGGGCTGGCATTTCCCGAAAAGAGCAACAGGCGTTCCGCTTCTTCTTTGGAAATTCTTCCTTCGGGATAATAACGCGCTATCGCCTTTGCTCCCATAGGAAAACCGAACAAAGCCCCCAAAAGAAAGACAGTTCCGCCTGCCGCCGATAAATGAAAAATTTTTGAAAGGGGACGGCCGAGCGCATCGAGCAGCTTTCGCGTGCTTTTGGAAGATAAAAGGAGATCTGTGAGGATCAAAAAAGGGAAGAGCGTGGGAATTATGGCATTTCCGCAAAGATACAAAGCTTTTTTGATTCCTTCGCTAACAAGTGCGATATGCGATACGGCGAGCAACAAAAAAATGAGAAGAAATAGCGTCGTGCCTATCTCTTTCCGTTCTTTTTTCATAGAAGCTTGCATGAAACCCCTCGCTTTTTCATATCTTGCCAATGGTTTTAATTAAGGTATGAAGGAGCAGATCAAAATATGAAACGGGAAGTAAGGAGAAAACGAGAAAGAAGGGCTTTTGGGGATATCTTTCCAAAATATAGAATTTCCATGTTAGATAACGGCAGAACGAAAAGAGCGCGGATCGAAGGCTCTAAAAAACTATTGTTGTGCTTGGAGAAAGAGGTTAAGATTTCTTTAGGGGATGAGACGTTGCTCGTATATGGTGAAGGTCTTGCCTGCGTGAGTTACAGTGACGGTGCTGTTGAGGTTTCGGGTAAAATAAGGGAGCTTGCTTTTGCGGAAACACGTAAAGCCGCGGAGGGACGCTGATGCCTCCGTTATACGTTCGGTTCCTTGGATATTACCGCGTATCTGCGGGTGAAAAATATAAAACACGATTGCAAAATCTTTTCTTAAAGCTACGTATAAACGCTTATTCCGATGGGGCGCACGGCTTTTATATAAAGCGGCAGGATAAGATACGGCTATGTGAGGGGGCTAAACGCGAAAGGCTGTCTTTAAGCGTCAACGGACCGTTTGGTGTCGGGCACCGCTTGGTGGAATCAAGGCATAGAATCGGTATCCCGCTTGGCGTTATTTTAGCAGTTGTTATTCTTGTTTGTGCTTCGCGTTTGGTTTGGCGCGTTGAAATTTCAGGAAATGAGAATATAGCGAGCCGTACGATCACCGAGGAGCTTTCTAAGCTCGGATTTGGCGTAGGTACGAAAACAAACGCCGAAAATTATGATGATATCATCGCGGCATACCGTCTTTCCCATCCGGAAATCGCATGGATGGGGATCTATACGAAGGGAACGACCGCATACGTTCGGGTCATTGAGAGAAAAACGGTGGGAGAGATAGACGAAGCGTCAGTGCAGTCACATTTGGTTGCCTCTTGCGACGCCCTTATCGTTCGCCTTGGAATTGAGCACGGTACGGCTACCGTTAAGCTCGGAAGTGTCGTGAAAAAAGGGGATGTTTTAGCGTTGGGAATGATTTCAGGCGCGCATTATGACACCGTTTTAAGGGCAGAGGGGGAGGTGATTGGACGCGTCTGTGAGAACGTTACAGTGGAAATTCCCTATCTTATGACAGAAAAAAGCGAAAAAAAACGGAAAATTGTTGGATTTGACTTAATTTTTTTTGAAAACGTAATAAATATTTTAAAAAAGACTAGCAAAACACCTACGGATTATGTTATAATAGAAAGAAAAGAAATGCTTACTTTACCCGGGGGACTCTCTCTTCCCTTGGGATGTACGGTTCGTGAAGCCATATATTATGAGGAGATCGCTCGGTCGCTTGATAAAAAGGAGGCAATCCTTGAAGGGTACGCTCTTCTTTCCCAAAAAATTCGTGAGGCAGTGGAGGAAGGCGAGCTTCTTTCCCGAAAAATAAGGGTCGAGGAAAACGAGGACGCGTGCGTTTTGCATGCGACGATAGAATATACGAAAAATATTGCCGAGAGCTTGCCGTTTACGGTAAACTGACGGCAAGCGGAGGATTTAGTGCAAAAGCTTATTGTTTTCGACGGTGCTGATATGACCGCCGCGGTATTCGGTGCTTGCGACGAGTACGCAGACGCTGTGAAGGATGCGTTTGACGTTTCTTTGCAAAATGAAAAAACAAAGGATGGAGAAGACGCGATAGCACTTTTCGGTGAAGACGATGCTGTCGCGCGTGCCACCGCGGTGTTTCAGTATTTAAAGGTGCTTTTGCGCCGCGGAGAAACACTTTCCATGCAAACCGTTACCTACGCGATTTCCTTAGCAAAGGACGGTGAATTTGAGGCGCTTGAAAGCTTTGGTAACGACGTTTTGACGGTAACAATGCGCGGAAAGCCCATTAAGCCGAAAACGGTTGGACAGAAGAAATATATTGCCGCCATCAAAAAAAACACCGTAGTATTTGGCGTAGGACCGGCAGGTACGGGAAAGACCTTCCTTGCCGTAGCCATGGCGACCGAAGCGTTAAGGCGCCACGAGGTGGACAGGATCGTCCTCACCCGTCCTGCGGTAGAGGCGGGGGAGCGGTTGGGCTTTTTACCGGGAGACTTGCAAAGCAAGATCGATCCTTATTTGCGCCCGCTATACGATGCCTTGTTCGAAATGCTTGGCCCGGAGAATTATGCCCACTACCTTGAAAAGGGGATGATCGAGATCGCGCCGCTTGCTTATATGCGCGGCAGGACGCTCGATAATTCGTTTATTATTCTGGATGAAGCGCAAAACACCTCGCCCGAGCAAATGAAGATGTTTTTGACTCGTCTTGGAAACGGTGCGAAGGCTGTTGTGACGGGTGACCCCTCGCAAACGGATCTCCCGTCGGGGACAAAAAGCGGACTTGCTGTTGCCGTAAGCATTTTGAAGGATATTGAGGATATTGCCGTCCATACCTTTACGGAGCGCGATGTCGTGCGTCACCGTCTCGTGCAAAAAATCATTCTCGCATATGAAAAATATGACCGCGAAAAAGGACAAGCCACCAAAAAATATCAGCTTAAAGCACAGGGGAGAAAGGAAAATAAATGAAGCATTATACACCTAATATTCCAAAACTTCGTATCTATTTCTCGGCAGATCAAAAATACACAAAAAATGTATATGCCGTTAAGAGAACGGTAAGAGAGGCGATACGCGCGACGCTATATTCCGAAAGGTTTGATGCGGACGCGGAGGTTTCCGTTTCTTTCGTTACGAATAAGAGCATTCGCGCTCTTAATCTTGCGCATAGGGATAAGGATAGTGCTACCGACGTTCTTTCTTTTCCCATGTATACACGTGAGGAAATTGATGAGATCATTCCGGATGAGGATGACACAGTGATGCTTGGCGATATCGTTCTGTCTCTTGAACGCGCTGAAGAGCAGGCGGAGGAACTGGGTCACGGATTTTTACGTGAGGTTGCCTTTTTGACCATCCATTCAACGCTTCATCTCCTTGGTTATGATCATGAGCTTTCTCCCGAGGAGGATGAAAGACAGTGCGCAAGACAACGCGAAATTCTTGAAGTAATGGCACCCGATGAAACTTTATAAGAGGAAATATTTATGACTAAAACCGCATTTATCGCAATCGTGGGACGTCCGAATGTCGGAAAATCGACCTTGTTAAATCAAATTCTCGGCGAGAAGGTTGCCATCGTATCTAAACGCCCTCAAACGACGAGAAATCGTATCACGGGTATTTTGACAGAAAACGAGGATCAGTTCGTTTTTTTGGATACTCCCGGACTTCATAATCCCAGAACAAAGCTTGGAGACTTCATGGTTAAGACTACTGATAGCGCCATCGGGGAGGCTGATGCCGCTATTTTGGTGGTAGAGCCCCGCGAGGCGGTTGGGGATATCGAGAAAACGATTCTTGACCGTCTTGAAAAGCTTGAAATTCCCGCTGTGCTCGCCATCAATAAGATTGACGCTGTAACACCTCTCAACGTTGCGAAGACGATCGAGGCGTACAGCGCTGCCTTTGATTTCGATGCCGTTGTTCCCATGGCGGCAAAATCGGGAAAAAACGTCTCTATATTGGTAGATGAATGTCGCCGTTACTTGAACGAAAGTATGTGGTTTTTCCCTGATGATATTGTTACCGATCAACCGGAGCGACAGATCGCCTCTGAGATTATCCGCGAAAAGATATTGCGCCTTTTAAGCGAAGAGATCCCCCACGGTACCGCTGTGGTGATTGAGGCGTTTGAGGAAAGTGACCGTCTTTTAAGTATTCGTGCGGAGATCTTTTGTGAAAAGGAATCCCATAAACGGATCATTCTCGGTAAGCAAGGAAGCATGCTGAAAACGATCGGCAGCTATGCCCGCGAGGATCTTGAAAAATTTTTCGGTTTAAAGGTGTACCTTGACCTTTGGGTGAAGGTGAAGGAAAAGTGGCGCGACAGTACCTTCCAGCTGATGAATTTCGGTTACAACAAAAAGGACTATGAATAATTGACATCCTGACCGATGTCGGAAATGGGCGTTACATTTATGGAAATAGTCATGGTTTCGGGGCTCGTCGTACGCACGACGGATTACGGTGAGCGCGACCGCATCCTCTCGCTATATACGCATGAGCTTGGTCTTATTACGGTGATGGCGAACGGTAGCCGTTCGCTGAAAAGCCGTTCTCTTGTAGCGACGGAGCTGTTTTGTTACAGTCGTTTTGCGTTGACGAAGCGGGGAGACAGATACACCGTGAAGGAAGTAGAGCTGATCGAGAGCTTTTTCGATCTACGCTCCGACGTTGCCAAGATCGCGCTTGCGGGATATGCGTGCGAGGTGATTTCGCACGTCGGAACGGAGAACTTGCCGGATCCCGATCTCCTTCGCCTCTGCTTAAATACGCTTTATGCTATCGCCAAGGAAAAAGCGCCCGGTGCTCAGATAAAAGGCGCTTTTGAGATGCGCGCGGCAGCAATTCTCGGCTTCATGCCGGAGCTTGCGGTGTGTGCGGATTGCGGCGAAGAGGGAGAGGATGTTGTGCTTGATGTTATGAACGGTGCCGTTCGATGCGGTGATTGCCGTAGGGAAGCGGAAGAAAACCCGATTCCCCCTGACGGAGAAGACGCGCACGCGACGGTTTTATGCCTTTTGACGGCTTCCGCACGCGCGGCACTCTTTTACGTGCTATGCTGTCCGCTCGAAAAGATCCTCTCCTTTCGTCTTGAAAGCGAGGCTGATATGGAAAGCTTCGCGCATGCCGCTGAAACCTATTTACTCCATCATTTGGAGCGCTCCTTTAAAAACCTTGAATTTTATAAAACCCTACTTATGACCTGATAGCAGGAATGAATTTATGGCAATAAAACAAAAAACACTTCAAACACTTGAATTTGATAAAGTGATCGCGGAGCTTGCGTCTGTTGCCTTTACGCCGGGAGCCAAGCTTTTGGCGGAGCGTCTTGTGCCAACGGACGATTACGAGGTCGTTGTTTCAAGACAAAGACGTACGGAAGACGCGCGCCGCTTGCTTTCTCATAAGGGAGTTCCTCCCTTTGGAAAGGCTGTCAATGTGTGTGACGCGGCAGACAGAGCAGAGAAGGGTGCCGTCCTTTCGACACACGAGCTTCTTGATATCGCGGATATTTTTACCGCGGCACGTTTGCTTGGTGATTATCTGAACGGTAACCGCCTTTTCCCTACGGTGCTTGACGATAGCTTCGGAAGGCTTTTGCCAAACCGTATGCTGGAAGAAAAAATACGCCGCACCATTCTTTCAGATGAGCTGATTGCGGATGAGGCAAGCCCGGAGCTGTCAAGCATTCGCAGAAAGATGCGTGCGGCAAACAACCGGATAAAAGAGACCTTGCAGCAATACGTAAGCGGACAACGCTCAAAATATTTGCAAGAAAACCTTGTTACTCTGCGTGACGGCAGATACGTCATACCTGTTCGCGCGGAGTACCGTAATGAAATTAAGGGACTTCTGCACGATACCTCGGCTTCCGGAGCGACCCTCTTTATTGAACCGATGGCGGTCGTGGAGGCAAACAATGAGTTGCGTGAGCTTGCTTCTAAGGAAGCGCGTGAGATCGATCGGATACTTGCGGAGTTATCCGCACTTTGCGCTGAGTTCTCCGGCTCGTTGACACAGAATTATCGTTTGATTACCGAGCTTGCGTTCGCATTTTCCTGCGCCGCCTTGGCGGAAAGAATGAAGGGCGTTTCCCCGATTCTCTCCAAAGCCCCACTCATTTCTTTGAAGGGTGCGCGACACCCCTTGCTCGATCCGAAGACAGCAGTTCCCATTGATGTAGCGTTGGGAGAGGAGTTCGATACGCTCGTAATCACAGGCCCCAACACGGGAGGAAAAACGGTTACGCTCAAAACTATGGGGCTCTTCGCACTCATGACACAGGCAGGGCTTCAAATTCCCGCCCGTGAAGAATCGAAAATGGGCGTGTTTTCAGAGGTCCTTGCCGATATTGGGGACGAACAAAGCATTGAGCAGTCGCTCTCGACCTTTTCCTCTCATATCGTTACAACGATAGATATCTTAAACCAAGCAAAAGAAGGCACGCTTGTGCTTTTTGATGAGCTTGGTGCGGGCACTGACCCCGTGGAAGGCGCAGCTTTGGCGACGGCGATTTTAGAGGCTGTTCGCCGAAGCGGTGCGTTTGTTGCGGCAACGACGCATTACGCCGAGTTAAAAGCCTATGCATTAGAGACGGACGGCGTACAAAATGCCTCTTGCGAATTTGATATTTCTACTTTACGCCCGACATATCGCCTCATCATCGGCGCGCCCGGAAAATCCAATGCCTTTGCGATTTCGGAACGGCTTGGCGTAGCGCACGATATTGTTGCACGCGCCCGCGCGCTTGTCAGTGAAGAGAACAAACGCTTTGAAAATGTGATTGAGCACCTTGAAGCGGATCGCATTGCCATGGAGCGCGAAAAAAACGAGGCATTTCGTCTGCGCGAGGAATATGAAGCTTTCAAAAAGAAATCCGAGGAAGAATTAAAGGCGCGCACAAAGGCGGCAGAGGACGAGATCAAAAAATCGCTCGAAAAGGCACGGCAGATCCTAGACAGCACGCGCGCTACCGGCGATTTCGTGATGAAGCAGCTGGATGACGTTCGCAAAAAGCAGGATAGCGCACGCTTTGCGGAAGAATTGGCACAGGCAAAGCGCGACATTCGCTCTCGGCTTGGACGCGAGGATGAGGCATATTCCGCCTTTGAATACAGTGAGGTCAATCTTGAAGAGGAGTATGTGCTTCCTCGCCCCTTAAAGGTAGGCGACCACGTTTATTTGGTAAGCTTCGGACAAGAAGGAGAGGTCGTTTCGCTCCCCGATAAGGATGGAAACCTGCAAGTAAAGGCAGGGATACTGAAAGCAAAAACGCATATTTCCAAAATTCGTCTTTTAGGAAAAGCTCCCGTGAAAAAGGCGCAAAAAGCGCAAGCCGTTTCCAAGATCAAGACTGCCATTGCAGACGGCTTTAAGCCTGAGATCGACGTTAGAGGCATGACGGGTGACGAGGCTTGGTGGCGCATTGACAAATATATTGATGATGCGTATCTTGCCGGTGTCAGCTCGGTGCGGATCATTCACGGCAAGGGGACGGGTGCTCTTCGCACAGCCCTTTGGGGATTTTTTCGCGCCGATAAGCGGATCGCTTCCTTCCGTGCGGGTGTGTACGGTGAGGGAGATGCCGGTGTTTCTATCCTTGAACTGAAATAAAAAGGCTGTTGCTTCAAGCAACAGCCTTAAAATAGACATAAAACCGATATTACAAGCCAAGGCAAGCGGCACCGATAATTCCGGCATCATTGCCGAGCTCGGCGACTACGATTTTACATTTTTGGGGATTTTCTCTTGTGTATTGCTCCCTTTCTACGAGTGCGTTAAGGGGATCTAGGAGATATCCTTTCTCGTTGCAAATGCCGCCGCCGATACAAATGATCTCGGGCTGGAAGATGTTAATAATGCTGGCAATACCGCAGGCAAGATGCTCAATATAGTAATCCACTACATCGGCTGCCACTTTATCCCCCTTCTTCATCGCGGCGAACGCGGTGCGTGCTGTGACTTTTCCCCTTGTCTTGTAGTCATCTGTCATCAGTGTTGGAATGCCCTTAATATCACATTCAATCACCTTTTCCCGAGTAACCGCGGAAAGCGCGGTGGCAGATGAGTAAGCCTCCCAACATCCGCGGCGTCCGCATGTGCATTGACGTCCGTTGTATTCGATGACGATGTGCCCAAGCTCACCTGCGGCACCGTTGAAGCCGGAATAGATTTTACCGTCGATAATGATACCGCCTCCAACACCCGTTCCGAGAGTGATCATAACGGAGTTGCGACTCCCGCGCGCGGCGCCTGCCAAGGCTTCTCCCAATGCAGCGGCATTTGCGTCGTTCGCTACGAAAACGTTTTTAACGGGGAGAAAACGTTTGAACATATCACCGATGGGAAAGTGATTGAAGGGAAGGTTATAGGCGCGCTCCACAACACCTCTTTTGTCATCTACCGTGCCGGGAGTTGCAATTCCTACGTGCGCGATCTCGTTAAGAGGTATCTTATTGCTTTTTAGCAATTTGTCTACAAGCGCAGCCATATCCCGGATGATGAGCTCGCCGTCTCTGGCGGCAAAGGTGGGGACGCTGGCCTTGGCAATGATCTTTTTGTTTTTATCTACGATACCTGCGGCGATGTTTGTGCCACCAAGGTCTATGCCAACATAATACATAATGTTCTCCTTTGAATTCTAGCATTTATTCTACCTTTATTATAACACCCTCTACTGTTTTGTCAAGCATTTAATTGCCGTTTTTCAAAAAAATCTCTTGTATATTGCTGTGTTTTTATAAAGCTTTTGTGAAAGGAACGTGTAACTATGCGGATATTGGTTGGTCTCAGCGGTGGTTTTGATAGTGCATATGCGGCTATGCTTCTCATAAACGAAGGTCATACCGTTGAGGGCGCTGTTTTGGATATGCATGGCTATACGGAAACAGAGGAAGCGAAAGCCGTCGCCCTTGCGCTTGGACTTCCTATACACGTAATTTCTTGTCGAGAGTTATTTGAAAAAGAGGTTATAGAGAATTTTTGTGATGCATATTCAAGGGCGCAAACGCCGAATCCTTGCATTATCTGCAATGAAAAAGTGAAGTTTCGCGTCTTATACGATTATGCGATGGCACACAATTTTGACCGCATCGCGACGGGGCACTATGCAAGGACAGCAGAGAAGAACGGCAGGTTTTTTGTTGCTTCCGCTGCTGATGTCAGCAAGGATCAGTCTTATATGCTTTATCGCGTTCCCGGCGAAATTTTGGAAAAACTGTTGCTTCCCATGGGAGATATAATAAAAAAGGAAGCAAAGGAAGAGGGAATTCATCGAAATCTAGTTGCTGCTGATCGCGAAGAGAGTCAGGATATTTGCTTTATAAAAAACGAGTGCCATGCGGATTACATTCAGAGGCGCCACGGCATGTTCCCTCATGGGGAATTCGTTAATGAGAGTGGGGAAGTGCTTGGGGAGCATCGTGGGATCATCCGTTATACCGTGGGACAGAGAAAGGGGCTTGGCGTAGCCGCGAGTTCCAGGCTTTTTGTTACTAAAATCGACACCGTCAACAATCGTATCGTTCTGTCGGATGTTGCTCCGGATTCCCGCGGGTTTTACTTAAAAGACGTTGTTTTCTCGGGTATGACAGAAGAAGAAGCGCTTGCGTCCGTGACTCTTAAAGTGCGTGTTCGGTATTCCGCGCGTGCCGTTCCCGCTGTTCTTTCGATTAAAAACGGTGAGCTGTTTGCGACGCTTTCCGAGAGAGCGGGGGGTGTTGTGACACCCGGACAATCTGCAGTTTTTTATGACGGCGGACAAGTCGCTTTGGGTGGAATTATCGAAAAAGCCGTATAAACCACCAAAAAAAGGTATAAAATGTAAAAATGTGGTAAAAACAAATTTTGTGGCAAAAAATTGTGCAGTTTGACGAAGTGTAGAAAAAATCTGTCTTTTTTTGTGCAAAATGACAATAGGTTAACTGCCAAAATACACCAACTAATCGACCAGTTTACCCGGCGGAGCGTAACTTTGAGTTACGCTCCGCTTTTATCTTTTGCTTTTCGTTGAAAAAACGCGACATTATCTAAAAAAATCGAACAATATTATGTAAATAAAAGTTACATATACAACTTCACCAACAATCCGTAAAGGAGAATTGCGATGTTTTTGGGCGTTCCAAATTACCAAACATATCCAAATTCGCCCTATTTTAGCGGAAAAACCGCTACTTTCAAAATTCTCCTGCGCTTGACATTTAATAATAAATATGTTATGATAGTGTGGTAAAAATGGTGTGACAGCTCTGTGTTCTAGACGTGGGCTAGTCTTCACCGTGAATACGAAGAAATTCTGGAGGAAAGGTTTTTATGAAGACACGCTTTATGAAAGTCGTTGCTTTCTCTTTGGCGGTGCTTTTGCTGTTCGGCGCGGTTGCTATCCCTACGTCTGCCGCTTCGAATACAGAAGACTCCTATCAAGAGATCTTAGCGTCTTTGACCGCGGCGTCCTATGCGGACTATTTAAGCGGTGCAAAGAATGACGGCGCGACGAAGGGATCTGAGGAGATCTCGCTGGACATTTTTGGTTTGATCGATACGGATCCCGAGAAAACGGATGCCGACTACGAGGTCATTACCGAAAAGGTCGTTAATTTGAAGAATCCCGACAACCCCGAGGAAACGGAAGAAAAACTTCTGCTTTTGCCTGATGTCGGTATGCTTTCTTGGACATTCAACATCTCCGAGGAGCAGGCCGGACTCTATGGTATTCGCATTGAATACGTGGCGCTTGGCGGTTCTACTGCTTCAATTGAAAGAAAACTCTTCATCGACGGTGTAGTTCCGTTTGATGAAGCAAGAGCACTTTCGATGACCAAGGTCTGGGAGTATCAGTACGTTGAAAAGGATGAAAACGGAAACGATACCTTTAAAACGGATGCCGGCAACAACGACCTTCGTGCTGACATTTCGGCGTATCCCGTGCTTCGTACTTATGAATGCGCTGATATCGACGGCTTCTACAACGAGCCCTTCCAATTCCACTTCAAGGAGGGGGTGCGCTCTCTTTCGCTTGTTGCGAGCAAGGAGCCGATTGCCATCAAGTCCATTACTCTCTTTCCCGTAGAGGAAAGCAAGACGCTTGCTGATTACAAGAGTGAGTGGAACGGCATTCCCAACGCTTCTGCCGACAAGGTAGTGACCTTGCGCGCGGAAACGCCTTCCTTTGTTTCTGATAAGGCTGTTTATCCCTCGAGTGACCGTTCTTCTGCGATCACCACGCCGATCGATGCGTTTTCCCAAAAGATCAACGTCATCGGTGCTTCCGGATATTCTACCACCGGTCAGTGGGCTTCTTACAGCTTCACCGTAGAAGAAGACGGTATTTATAATATTGTTGCACGCTTTAAGCAGTCAGCGTTACAGGGTATGTTCGCAAGCCGCGTAATCAAGCTTGCAAGCTCTGACGGCTACTACGGCTTTGCGGACGGTACGCCTAAGGCACCTTATGAGGAGTGCTATTTTGCTCGCTTTGATTATTCGGACGATTGGTGCTGTGAAGCTATCAATACCGGCGAAGAAGGATCGGAGCTTATGTTCTACTTCAAAAAAGGCGTGACTTATACGCTTCAGATGGAGGTAGGACTTGGTAATTTGTCAGGTCTTCTCAACACCATTGAGTCCTCTCTGACAACCATCAACAACGCATACCTCGAAATCATGAAGCTTACCGGCGCAAGCCCCGACGAGTATCGCGACTACGGTTTCAGTCGTGTAATGCCCTTGACCATCGAGGATCTGGGCAAGCAGGGTAAAGTTCTTGAAGAACAGGCGAATCTTCTTCGCGAGATCTGCGGTACCTCCGGTTCTAATATCGCAACTCTTGAAAACATTTCGCGCCTTTTGCTTCGTATGTATCAAGACGAAGACGAAATCGCTCCTAACCTTTCCAACTTAAAATCTTATATCGGTACTCTCGGTACGTGGATCAACAGCGCCAAGGCACAGCCTATTACCGTTGACTACTATGCGATCGCATCCGCTGACGCGAAGCTTCCCAAAGCAAATGCGAATTTCTTCCAAGCTTTTTGGCATGAGTTGAAATCTTTTGTTGCAAGCTTCTTTGTAGATTACGATGCGATGGGCGTTTCCGAGAAGACGGATTCGACTGCTACTATTTCCGTTTGGCTGGCATACGGTCGTGACCAATCTCAAATTTGGAAGAACCTCATCACCAACAAGTTTTCCAACGAGCAAAAGATAGCGGTCGATTTGAAGCTTGTTGCAGGTGGTACGCTTTTGCCTTCCGTTCTTGCGAAGAGAGGTCCCGATTCCTATATCGGTCTCGATGCGGCATCTGTTATCAACTACGCGATTCGTGGTGCTGTCGTTGAGATTCAAGATTACGAGGGCTTTGACGATGTTGTCGGCTACAACTACACCGAACAAGAGCTTGTCACAGATTCGAACGGTTATCAGACGTACGTAACTAAATATTATTGGAAGGATGCAAGCGGCAATAAGGTGCTTGTTCCTACCGACGAAATCAATTTCAACGACGCCACTATGGTGCCGATTACCCTTTATGATAAGACCTACGGTCTTCCGGAGCAGGCGAACTTCCCGATGATGTTCTATCGTCGCGATATTCTTGCTGACTTGGAAATTGACGTTCCCAAGACTTGGGATGATGTTCTTGCCGCTATTCCTACCCTGCAGGCAAACAACATGCAGATCGGTCTTGGTCACGTTTTTGCATCCAACATGTTCCTCTATCAGTATGGCGGTAACCTTTGGAAATATACCGATGTGCCGGAGGATCTGAGTCCCGAAATGGCAGAGGCGTACAAGGAGTATGCGGGTGCGGCGATTGGTCTTGATACTAACGTTGCTCTTGACTCCTTCCAATTCTGCTGCAGACTTTATACTGACTATTCTTTCCCCACAGCTTTCGATGCTGCCAACCGTTTCAGAACAGGCGAAATTCCGATTATGGTTGCAGATTATTGCACAACCTACAATCAGCTCGTCGTCTTCGCGACCGAAATTCGCGGACTTTGGCAGTTTACCACCATTCCCGGTGTGCTTGACGCAAACGGCGTGATCAATAACGACACGATCGTTACCGTTACCGCAACTATTATGCTGAATGGCTGTAGAGACATCGCATCTACCTGGAAATACATGCAATGGCAGGCGGGGGCAGAAGTGCAAGCGGACTACGGTAACGAAATGGTTGCCCTTGTCGGTCCTGCCGCAAAATATGCTACGGCAAATCTCCAAGGAGTTTCGATGATTTCTTGGAGCGCTGCGGAGCAAAACAGCCTTCGTGAGCAGTTTGATCACCAAGCTGCTATCCCCAACTATCCCGGAAGCTATATCATTGCGCGTTATACAAACTTTGCTTTCTTTGCAGCTTATAACGAAGGTGAAGATCCTGTAGTCGCTATTCAAGACTACATTAATATTATTAATCAGGAGCTTACCCGTAAGAGACAGGAATTCGAGCAAAAGACACTGAAAACCGGTCAGACGCCGGAAGAAGCAATTCTCGAAGAAGCAGCAAAGTGATCGGTTACTGTCGTATCTAACAATAAGGAGAGAATTTCATGTCGCAAAAAGAAAAAAAGCGCCTTGTATCGCGCAAAGATATGACGATGGCGCAATGGACATGGAAAGAGATGAAACGGAATAAGGTAGCGTACATCATGTGCGCTCCCTTCTTCCTGTTGTTCTTCGTCTTTACCGTGCTTCCCGTTGCACTTTCAATCTTTTTCAGTTTTACGGAATTTAACATGCTCGAACCTCCGCGTTGGGTTGGTTTCGACAACTACATCCATCTTTTCCTTGAAGACGATATCTTCATCATCGCTTGTAAAAACACGTTGATTTTTGCATCGGTTACGGGTCCTGTGTCTTACTTGATGTCGTTCCTCGTCGCATGGTTTATCAACGAGCTTCCTCCGAAGATCCGTGCCGTAGTTACTTTGATTTTCTACGCGCCTTCGATTTCGGGTTCTGTTTACATGGTATGGACGATTTTGTTCTCCAGTGACTCGTACGGTTACATTAACGGTTTGCTGTTGAATTTAAACATTATCGACTCCCCGATCATGTTCTTCCAAAACGCGAACTGGGTTATGCCGCTTTGTATCGTGGTTGCGCTTTGGACGTCGCTCGGTACCGCATTCCTTTCCTTTATCGCAGGTCTTCAAACGGTTGACCGCAGCCAGTATGAGGCGGGTGCCGTGGACGGTGTCAAAAACCGTTGGCAAGAGCTTTGGTATATCACTCTGCCTACCATGAGACCGCAGCTGATGTTCGGTGCCGTGCTTGCTATTACCGGTGCTTTCGGCTTTGGTGCCGTTGTAACCGCGCTTTGCGGATTTCCCTCGGTTGACTATGCGGCGCATACCATCATGCATCACTTGGATGACTATGGCGGACAGCGTTACGAGGTTGGTTATGCCTCGGCAATCGCGGTATTCTTATTCTTGATCATGTTGGGATGCAACATAATGATCAAGAAAATGCTTTCGAAGGTGGGACAGTGATATGAGCAAAAAGTTAAGAACACGTCGCCATAGAGTTGTCCTCAACCGTTCGGCAGGCGGTGACGCAGGTATCACATTTTTGTTGACGATCCTTGGCGCATTTATGTTTCTGCCGATGCTGTATGTTATCATGCAGTCCTTAAAGCCGCTTGACGAGCTTTGGATGTTTCCCCCGCGTTTTTACGTAAAGAGCCCGACGCTTGGAAACTTTGGAGACCTTTTCTCCTTGATGAACGAATCCTGGGTGCCGTTCTCTCGCTACATTTTCAACACCGTATTCATTACCGTTTGCGGTACCTTCGGTAACTTGATCGTAGCGTCTATGGCGGCATATTCGCTTGCTAAGATGCGTTTCCCCGGGCGCAACTTCCTTTTCAAAATCGTCGTGCTTTCC
Organism: Oscillospiraceae bacterium; assembly: GCA_015064745.1. Taxonomy (GTDB): domain Bacteria; phylum Bacillota; class Clostridia; order Oscillospirales; family CAG-272; genus UBA1740. The sequence continues at coordinate 174,534 of SVRR01000001.1, forward strand.
CTTATGTTCCACCAAACGGTTAACCAGCTTTCAAACTTTATCATTATGTCTGCCCTCGGCATGGTCGATACGTATCTTGCAATTATCATTCCCGCCTTGGCAGGTACCATGGGTCTGTACTTAATGAAACAGTTTATGGAAAGCTCGGTTGCGGATTCCGTTTTGGAGTCTGCGCGCCTTGATGGTGCATCTGAGTTTAGAACCTTCTTGACTATCGCGATGCCGATGGTTAAGCCTGCATGGTTGACTCTGATCATTGAGTCCTTTAAAGGTCTTTGGAACACGGGTGCTTCTATCTACATTCACTCGGAGGAGCTTAAGACCTTCAACTATGCAATCAACCAGGTCGTCACCGCAGGCGTACAGCGTGCCGGTGCTTCGGCAGCTGCTACGGTCGTTATGATGATCGTACCTATCACAGTATTCATTCTCAGCCAGAGCCAGATCATCGAAACGATGGGTAGCTCGGGAATGAAGGATTAAGGAGGAAAACATGAAAAATAAAAGAATATTGTCCTTCCTCCTCTGCGCTTTGGCGGTGGTTATGATTCTGGGAAGCTTTTCCGGATATGCCGCTGAGCCTTATCAGACTTATACGTATTCGGCAGATGGCTTTGCGCTCTATTCTCCTGCCGCGTATTCATCTCCTACGACCTATTCCTATGCAGATGTCTTTCCGAACGTATCCGAAGCGGTCAACTTTAATAACCCTACGGATATTTTTGCAGACGACGAAGGTAATGTTTATCTTGCGGACGCCGGAAACAACCGTATTGTTATTATGTCCGGTGAGGACTATAAGGTTAAATCCATCATTCAAGGCTTTAACAATAACGGTTACAGGGACTCCTTTAACGAGTGCCGCGGCGTGTTTGTAGATGAGAATTACCTCTACGTTTGTGACACGCAAAACGAGCGTATTGTTGTCTTTGATCGATATGGAGATTTTACGAAATGCCATCGTATCATCGGAAAGCCTACCGGCTCTTTGTTTGGCGCTACTACGCAGTACAACCCCATTGCCGTAGCAGTGGACCAATACGAGAGAATCTTTGTCATTTCCTCCTCTACCTATGAAGGCGTTATCGTTATGACGAGTGACGGAGTGTTTACCGGCTTTATCGGCGCACAAAAGGGCGATTACAGCGCAATTGAGATCCTTCTGCGCCGTTTCCAGAGCAAGGCGCAGAGAGAGGCATCGAAAAAGAACACCTCTACGGAGTTCAACAACATTTCGATTGACTCTGACGGGTTTATCTACGTTACGACGAACACGATCGATCCCGGAAAACAGCAATCTGCTATCGCTACGAAGGTAGCCGACTTTGCACCTGTTAAGAAGCTTAACTCTGCCGGTCAAGAGATCATGAAGAGAAACGGCTTCTTTGCTCCCAGCGGTGAAGTTGACGTTATGGAGCGTACGACTGACCTTACAATGACTAACCGTATCGGCGCTTCCAGCATCGTAGATGTTGCGATCGGTGACGAGGGAACTTGGACGATCGCCGACCAGAAGCGTAGCAAGGTCTTCACTTATGACCAAAACGGCGTTCTTTTGTTCGCTTTCGGTGATGTCGGTATTCAGCAGGGTAATGTGCAGTCTATCGCGGGCATTACCTATCAGGGCGACCGACTGATCGTTTTGGATAAAGACGCCAAGGCATTTACCGTCTTCAAAAGAACGGATTACGGTAGACTGCTTCTTGACGCGTTGCATTGCGAAAACCAACGCCAGTATGAAGAATCTGTTGATGCTTGGCTCAGCGTTCTTCAGTACAACAATAACTTCGACTCTGCTTATATCGGCGTAGGACGTGCGTATTACCGTCAAGGTGACGCAACCTTCGTTTCGGCGGACGGTCAAGTGTACTATAAACAAAGCTCTGTTGTGCAATACGGCGGAGAAGACGGCAGTGAGATTGTCGGTTACTTTGTTGACGGCGAACCCTTAGAGGTAAAAGAAGAGTACAACAAAACCGGCTATACTCTTGCCATGGAGTACCTTTCCGCCGCATATGAAACCGAGAACTGGTCGAATGCTTACAAGGAAGTTCGTAAGCAATGGATCGCGGACTTTGTTCCTTTGATCCTCATCGTTGTTGTTGCTATTTGCGTTGTGTTGTCCAAGCTTTTGAACTTTGCAGGGAAGTATAATGCAAAGGTTGCCCTTCTTGGTGTTAACAGGAAAACACTTCTGCAGGAGCTTATGTACGTTTTCCATCTCGTGTTCCACCCCTTTGACGGCTTCTGGGATCTTAAGCACGAGAAACGTGGCTCTGTTCGCGCCTCGCTCATTATTTTGGGCATCGTAATTTTAAGCTTCTACTATCAATCCATTGGCACGGGTTACGTGATGAACCCCGAAGGAACCTTTTCCACTATTTTCGCGCAGATTCTTTCGGTAGGTCTTCCGTTCATACTGTGGGTTATTTCCAACTGGTGTCTTACGACCCTGTTTGAGGGCGAGGGCTCTTTCAAGCACATTTTCATTGCGACCTCTTATGCGCTTGCGCCGTTACCGCTGTTCTTGATCGTTTCCACAATCGCGTCGAACTTTGTAACGTTGCAAGAATCTGCCATCGCTTCCATGCTCGTTACGGTAGCCTTTGTGTGGGCAGGAATGCTTATCTTCTTTGGCTCCATGGTCACGCACGATTACTCATTCAGCAAGAATTTCCTGATGTGCGTTGCTACGATTGTGGGTATGGCGGTTATCATGTTTGTCGGCTTCCTGTTCTCGAGCCTCATCGGAAAAATGGTTTCCTTTGTGTCCTCGATCATCATGGAAATTTCGTATCGTTAAGGAAGGGAGGATATATAAAATGAAAAAAATAATTTCTTTGCTGCTTATCCTCGCCACCCTTTTCAGCTGCTTTACGGTGACCACCGTTTCGGCTGCCGGAGATACGACGAACGGGCAGGATAATGAGGATTACATGAAGATCCTTAAAGAGGAATACAATCGTGTTTATGAAGACGGTATGTCTTTTGTCGAGGGACAAAAGCATATGAAGTTGATGGCGCGTTATGGCGGCTATGAGCTTTATTGTAATCCTTATACCGGCGAGGTTGCATACGTCAATCAGACGACGAAGCAGGTTTTAACGACCAATCCTTATAATTTCTCGAAGCTGCTTCAAAATGCTACCGGTGATCCCGATCCCACGAAAAATGATACTTTTTCAAAGCTTCTTTCTCAGATTGAGGTCTCCTTTGTCGACAACGAGAGCAAGGTGCAAACCTTTACAAGCTTTGTAGAGGCTGCTGCGCGCAACCAGATCGTCGTGAAGTACATGAAGAACGGTATTCGTGTCGAATATACGATGGGTCGTTTGAACACAGCTTACCTTCTCCCCGGTGTTGTTCTTGAAAAAGACTTTCGCAAGAATATCATCAATCCTATCAAGGATCTTTTGGATGAGATCGAATGGGGAGAGCTTGGTATGGAATCGGATGCTTACGAGGACGCATATGCCGCCCTCATGACCCTCGAGTCTTGGTATCTTCCTATCAACTATGACGATCCTGAATTGGATGAGGCTTCTCGTGATGCCTATGCGCAAAAGTATCCGATCTTCAAGCCTGAATCCGAAGGCGGTCAAGGTGCAACTCTCTACTGCCTTGACGAGTCCTCCGATCAAGGTATGAAGGATACGGAACGTGTAAGAATTGAAAACCTTTTGAAGACTTACTGTCCCGATCTTGACCACGAGCTGTTGGATGAGATGCACGCAAAAACCGGGTATGTTCCCGATGTAAACGAGACCCCCGTTTTCCGTGCGGCACTTGAGTATGTGCTTGAAGATGACGGTCTTTCCGTTCGTATGCCTGCTTCCAGCATTCGTTTTGACGAAACAAAGTATACGCTGCAATACGTTAAGATCCTTCAATTCTTCGGTGCCGGTGATTTAAATAACGAAGGCTACGTCTTCTATCCCGACGGTAGTGGTGCGATCGTTGAATTTCGCGAATTTTACAGCGAAAGCAACAGAGAAGCGTTTACTCTTTCCGGAACCGTGTACGGCGAAGATTTTGCGTACTATGACATTGACCAGAACGCAAAGCATTCCGAAACCATCCGCGTTCCTGTTTTCGGTATCGTAGAGAGTAAAAACAATACAGATTGCGGCTTCTTCGCTATCCTTGAAGACGGTGACGCACTAGCTGATATTGCTACTTACTTTGGTGGCGGTGAGTTCAATTACGCGACCGCATATCCTATGGTCTATCCTCGTCCTTCGGATGTGTATAACCTTGCAGAGGCGATTTCGGTTGCCGATAATAAGGAAATGACGATTGTTTCCGATAAAAAGTATACGGGCTTTTACGAGTTGAAGTACATTATGCTCTTTGATGAGAACAATCTCGCAAAAGCAGATGTTGAAACTGCAAACCGCTATACCGCAAGCTATTCGGGCATGGCTGCTGCCTATCGTGACTATTTGGTAGCGAAGGGAACGATGAAGCCCTTCGAGGAATCTAGTGTTCAAAACGGAAAGCTTCCGCTTTATATCGAAACGCTTGGCTCTATCGAAACTGTAAAGAAGATTCTTTCTATCCCCGTAAACGTTGACGTTCCTCTCGCAAGCTTTGAGAATATCAAAACGATGTACACCCAGCTTGAGAAAAAGAATGTCACAAATATCAACTTCAAGCTGACGGGCTATGCTAACGGCGGCTTAAACGGTAATTATCCCGAAAAGGTAAAGTGGTTGAGTGCGGTAGGCGGCAAAAAAGGATTTGCTGATTTACAAGAATTCGCTTCGGGCAAGTTTGGTATTTATCCGGAGTTTGATTTCTCCTACGCAAGCTATGATGGCGGAGTAAGCCTCAAAAAGCATGCTTCGCGTGCGGTAGATGACCGTTATTGCTCTAAGCAGCTGTATGATCCTGTCTATCAGCAATTCGATTCCTACTTTGACATTTGTATCTCTCCTTCTTCGATTATTGATCTTGTCAGCAAATTCTCCAAGTCTTATTCGAAGTTTGAGCCTACGGGAATCTCTGTTTCCACGCTCGGCAGTGATTTGAACTCCGATTTCAACAAGGATGCCCCCCTGAACCGTCAGGACGCTGAGGATTACATCAAGGATTCCTTGGCATTGCTTGACGAGGAGTATCAGTCTGTCATGGCTGAGGGCGGTAACATTTACAGTGTTGAGTATTTGGACCACATTCTCAATCTCCCGCTTGATGCAAGTAATTATAAGTACGAAAGTAAAGCAGTTCCTTTCCTCGGCATGGTGCTTCACGGATATGTGAATTATTCGGGAACGGTTATCAACGAGGCGGGAGACAGCTCCTTCCGTTTGCTCAAATCCATCGAAAACGGTGCACTTCTTTATTACATGCTGATCTATCAGAACAGCAGCCTTTTGAAGGAAGATGAAGAGCTTAGCAAATATTATTCGGTGCGTTTTGATATTTGGTTCAACACTATCGTTGATCAATACAACTTGCTTAACGGAGCTATTGGTGATCTTCAGCTTTATAACATTGTAGAGCATAATTTCATTATCGGTGAGCGTATCCCCACCGACACTGAAAAGGATGCAACTGTAGTTGCCTTTGATGAGCTTCTTTCCCGTGATCTTCTCAGACAGTATAACAATTTGCTTGTTGAGGCACGTCGCGAGATACGCGTTAAGCGTATCGCACAAGAGCTCATTAACGCGAGTGTGACCACGCAGGTAGAGATTGAAGCTCGTCTTGCCTACATTATTGGAGAAGAGCTTACCGATACCGATAAGGCTACGATAGCAGAGGCGCTTTCTGATTTCCAAAATGCAGTTCCTTTTGAAGATCTGTATAATAAGCAACCTACCGTAGCGATTGACCGTGCAAAGGTTGAGGAAGAAATCACTAAGCGTACGGGCGCGGCATTGACTGCAAAGCAGACCGCAATTCTTGATGCGTTTATCGCTGAGTATTGCACTGACAATCCGGATGCTTATACCGCAACTATCGATTCGCTTTCCGACGAAGTTAAGATGAACAACAACGTGACTTCTTCGTTTGCGCAGGATGGAAACGACTACGTGGTTACCGATTATACCGATAACTCCGGGCGTATCGTTCTTGTAACTTATGCTAAGGGAGAAGAGCGTGTTCATTTTGTTCTTAACTACAACACCTACGAGGTCAACATCCGTCTTGACGGTGTAAACGGCAACGAGGTCTTTGTAGTGCCTTCCTATGGATTCCGCCGTATCAACGGCACCGTCCTTGCAGACTAAGAAAGGAGGACTGACAAGTGAATAAAGCACAAAACTTAAAATCTGTGGCTGCTTCCGCCAACACCTTGGCGACTGCAAAGCCAAAAAGAGAAAAGCGTCCTCCTTCCTTGACCAAGAGAAAGGCGCGCGCGGGATGGCTCTTTGTTCTTCCTTTTGTTATCGGTATTTTGATCGTTTATCTGCCGATTATTTTGGACTCCATTTGCTATTCCTTCTTCCAGATCATTACCGTCCGCGGTGGCGGTTATACGCTGGAATTTATGGGCTTGCACTATTATAAACAAGCCTTGGTTACAAACGCAACGTTCGGAACGACCTTGGTTTCGGGTATTAAGCAGCTTTTGGTTGATACCCCCATGATTTTGATCTTCTCTCTGTTTATTGCAGTGGTTTTGAATCAAAAAATGCTTGGTCGCGCTGCTTTCCGTGCAATCTTCTTCATCCCTGTCGTTCTTTCGACAGGTTTGATGGAGACGATCAATGCTTCCGATACGCTCTCCGATTATATGGGTGGTGGAGAAGGCGGCGGTATTTCCGATGGTTCAGGCGGTAGCGCCTCAACTGAAATCGTGTCTGCGATGGATATCGAACGTCTCTTTGCAGGTGTTAAGATCGGCGCGGGACTGGTTGACTACGTTGCAAATGCCGTCAATAGTATCTATGATATCGTAAATCGCTCGGGCGTTCAAATGCTTATCTTCCTTGCCGGCTTGCAGGGAATCTCGCCCTCTATCTACGAGGCGAGCAGCATTGAGGGGGCAACCGCATGGGAAACCTTCTGGAAGATTACCTTCCCAATGATAAGCCCGATGATTCTGGTGAATGCGATTTACACGATCATAGACTCCTTTACGAGTCAAAGCAATGTTGTGATGAAGTACATCGCGGGCATATACGAGTCTGCGCAAGAGACTGCAACCGCTATGTCGTGGATTTACTTCTTGGTAATCATGGCAATTATCGGCTTGTTTGTCTTGATTGCTTCGTCCTTCGTGTTCTATCAAAAACGTGATTAAGGAGGGAAGAATAACATGGATAACACACAAAAAGCTCCTAAAGTTATGAAAGAGAGCAAAAACAGAATCCGTGTGGAGTTCGAAGACAGAACGCCTCTCTTAGAGCGCTTGAAGTCGAAGATCTTCTCAGTATACTTCTTAACCAACGTTGTTTGGTATGCCTTCCGCCTTGTCTTGATGATTGGCGTTTCCTACGTCATTCTTTTCCCCTTCTTCTCGAAGATTGCGGGCTCCTTCATGTCGCCCTCTGACTTCGTTGACCCGACGGTCTGCGTAATTCCTAAGAGTCCGACACTGGACATCTATAAGGCAATTATTAGGGAAAATGGGTATTTTTCTGCCTTCTTTAATACCACGTTGCTCTCGTTGTCTACCGCGCTGATTCAAACCTTCATTTGTACGTTGGTTGGATACGGTCTTTGCAAATTCAAATTCAAGGGCAATGGACTCGTCATGATCTTGGTTGTCGTTACGATGATCGTTCCTCACGAAACCATTCGTCTTTCCATGATGATGCACTTCCGTTATTTCGATATCGGCGGCGTTCAAGGCTTGAATATTCCGGGTCTCTTTAAGTTTGTGACGGGTATTTTCAACGGCGGCTTTTCAAACGGCTTGACGCTTGACCTTATGGACACCTTTGCTCCGCTTTTGATCCTTTCGATCTTTGGTCTTGGCTTTAAGAACGGTCTTTACATCTTTATGATGCGTCAGTTCTTTACGGGTGTGCCGGATGAGCTTGAAGAATCTGCTTACGTGGACGGTTCCAACACCTTCCGCACCTTCTTCCAGATCATTCTTCCGCTTTCCGTACCGATGATGGTCACGATCTTCCTGTTCTCCTTCTGTTGGCAGTGGACGGATGACTTCTATACGTCTGTCTTCTTTACAGGCGAATCGGTTCATCTTATGCCGGACATTCTTCAGATTCCCGAGAGTCTTAAAACTGCGGCAAACTACGCCGCGCAAGCGCTGTATCATACAGCTATCAACAACACCTGCGGTATTATGATCATCTTCCCCCTTGTGATTTTGTACCTCTTCTGTCAGAAATCCCTTGTTCAGGGTATTGAGAGATCCGGTATCGTAGGCTAATACAAAAACAATGCCTCTACAATTTATTTGTGGAGGCATTAATTACGAAGAAGCATATGAAGAGATTCATGAAGGTCTTGGCACTGATCTTGAGTGTTCTTCTTTTTGTATCTTGCGGTGCCGATCAAGGAGATAATATGAACAACAATAACAACACCCCTGCTCCGAACAAGCCTGATCCCATTCTTACCGAGGTAACAAAGGCGATTGATATTTACTACGCTTTTGATTCCTATGAAAGCGATAACGGCATGCCGTACCGTATCTATTTTCCGCCGAATTATGATAAAAAATATGCATATCCCGTTCTTTTGTTCTTGCATGGTGCGGGCGAACGCGGTACGGATAACGAAGCACAGCTTTTGCACGTTTTGCAGGATATGTTCAACGACCTTGAATCTCCCGTTTATCAATCTATCGTGATCGCGCCGCAATGTCCGGAAGGAGAACAGTGGGTGAATACCCCTTGGGAAGACGGTAGCTACGATTCGGATGCCGTAGGCGAGTCTAACGCCATCAAGGAAGCGCTTGCTATCTTGGAAGATGTTTGTAAGAGGGAGAGCGTTAATCGCGACCGCATCTATGTCATGGGTCTTTCCATGGGAGGGTACGGTGCTTGGAATCTTCTTATGAACCACAGCGATATTTTTGCGGCAGGTATTCCCATGTGCGGAGCCGCCGATCCTTCCAAAGCCGATATTTTAAAGAATATTCCGATTCATACCTTGCACGGAAAAATTGATAGCGTGGTCCCTGTGGCAGGAAGTGATGAGGTAGTCGACGCAATTAAAGCGGCAGGCGGCAATAAAATTTATTATGATCGTGTTGAAGGAATAGACCACAATGTTTGGAGCTATGCCGCGTCTCGCAAAGATGTCAACCATTGGCTATTCGAACAACGCAAAAACGCTAAATAATGATTCCTGTTGCTTTTTTACAACGGATGCGTACTCTCCTTGGCGATGATTACGAATCCTTTTATAATGCTCTCATGGATGAAAAAAACGTTCATGCGGTGCGTCATAATCCCAATAAAATCGAAAAAGAATCCTTTTTATCCGCTATGGCGGAGGATATTACGCCGTTGTCTTATACCAATGACGGATACCTTTGTCAAAAAGAAAAGATCGGTCACCATCCCTTGCATCATGCGGGCGCCATCTATTCTCAAGACCCCGGTGCTATGGCACCCTTGAATTGCCTTGCTATCGAAAAAGGGTGGTTCGTTGCCGATTTTTGCGCTGCTCCCGGGGGAAAAACGACACAGCTTGCCGCTATGGTAGGCGATAGTGGCTTTGTTCTTTCGAATGAGGTTAATCTCCCAAGATGTAAAACGCTTGCCGGTAATGTGGAACGCCTCGGTGTTCGAAACACGGTCGTTACCAACGTTTCCACCGACGTACTTTCCTCTTGGTTTTCGGCTTGCTTTGATCTTGTCGTAGTAGATGCGCCTTGCTCAGGCGAGGGAATGTTTCGAAAATACGCGATAGCAGGGCAAGAGTGGGATCCGACGCTGATTCCCATGTGCGCAGAGCGGCAAGCGGAAATTCTTTCAAATGCTGCCAAAACGGTGAAGTGCGGCGGATATCTCTTGTATTCTACCTGCACCTTTTCCATTGAAGAAAATGAAGCTAATATCGACTTTTTCTTAGAAAAACACCCCGAATTTTCGGTGTGCGACGTTCAGGCTGAAGTAAAAGCCGTGACTGCAGACGGTATTGTCTTTGACGGTGCGAAGCATCCCGAATCTCTGAAAAAGGCACGACGCTTTTACCCACATTTACAACCGGGTGAAGGGCAGTTTATGTGTCTTTTGCAAAAAGAAAGAGGGGAAGAAGAGGCGCGATTTTTATATTCTTCCGCAACGCGAGCTGCCTCAAAAGAAGAACAAAACGTGGTGCATAACTTTTTGAAGGAAGTCCTGAACGCACCGCTGGATGAAATTCTGCCAGGATTTATCGTTGCAAAACAAGGGGATTTTCTTTCGCTTGTTTCAAATACTGTGCCGCTTCCGCCGAATCGCGTATATCTCGCGGGGGTGACGATCGGTACGGTGCAAAAGGGAAGGGTCACTCCGCATCATCACCTTTTCTCAGCTCTTGGAAAGCATTTCCGTATAAAGCTTGATCTTTCGCTTGATTCGCGTGAGCTTTCCGCATATCTGCACGGTGATACGGTGCCTGCACCGAATCTTCCCAACGGATACGGGGTTGTTACGGTGTTAGGTGCCCCCATTGGAGGCATTAAGGTCGTTGACGGTGTTGCCAAAAATCATTATCCCAAAGGACTTCGTAACTTATAATATAACACGAATAAAAAAGCGCCGAAATTTCGGCGCTTTTTTATTATTCCTTGTTGATATTGCTTGGCTTTAAGGTCAGCTCTTGCGTTGCTGCAAAGACTTTGGTGTTGGGGGGGATGGGCTTGGTGACAAAGCAGTTACCGCCGATAACAGAGTTTTCTCCGATCACCGTTTCACCGCCGAGAATGGTTGCACCTGCATAGATGGTAACATTATCCTCTACGGTTGGGTGGCGGCGTACCCCCGCAAGGCTTTGACCTCCGCGCGTCGAAAGCGCACCAAGCGTCACACCTTGATATACCTTCACGTTTTTGCCGATAACGCAGGTTTCCCCGATAACGATGCCGGTTCCGTGGTCGATGAAGAAGTTCTCGCCGATCACAGCGCCTGCGTTGATATCAATACCCGTGAGGGAATGGGCGTGCTCCGTCATGATGCGAGGCAAAAGGGGAACCTTTGCTGTATATAGCTCGTGTGCAAATCGGTAGACAGAGATCGCGTAAAAGCCGGGATAGCAAATAACGATCTCTTCCTTGCTTTGGGCGGCGGGGTCGCCGAGAAAGCCCGCGTTGACGTCCTTGCCGAGCATGATTTGAATATGGGGAAGCTTAGTGAAGAAGGCGTCGCACACCGCCTCTGCCTGTTCTTCGAAGTCCGAAAAAGGCTTTTCGGGTGCAAAAAAGGAGAAGGCAAGCATGATTTGTCGTTTCAAGCGATAATAGGTCTCGTAAAGCAGAAGATCGAGCGCATCCTCGGATTTCAAAACAGAGTCCTCGCCCTTTTCAAAAAAACCGGGGAAGAGAACGCGGTGCAAATTCCAAATGATTTCAATGATCTCCTGTTTGCTTGGCATGGGAGACAAGGCTTCTCTTATAGGGAGTGCCCCCTCACGATACCCCGCGAGAATTTCGGACATCGCCGTATCTAAATTTTTTTTGCTATTGTTTTTCATAATATCACCTTAGGAAAAAAGAGTTGTAGAAAGATATCTCTCTCCCGAATCAGGGAGAATAACTACGATATTTTTGTTTTGAAAATCTTTATTTTTCGCAAGACATATTGCGGCAGAGAGTGCGGCACCTGCGGAAATGCCAACAAGCACACCTTCATGTCGCGCCATGTCGCGCGCGCAAGTATATGCATCTTCTTCGGTTACGGTGAACACATCGTCAAGGAGGTCTACGGCTAGATTTTGGGGGATAAAGTTAGCGCCGATACCTTGGATGCCGTGGGCTCCCGCAGTTCCTTTGGTCAAAAGCGGTGATCTTTCGGGTTCAACGCCGACAATGTGAATGGTGGGATTTTTTTCTTTTAAAAAACGTGCGCAGCCGCTAACCATACCTCCTGTGCCGATGCCTGCTACTAAAACGTCTATTTTACCACCAAGGTCTTTCCATATTTCATTCGCTGTGGTCTCATAGTGTGCCATGGGATTTGCGGGATTATCAAATTGATTTGGGATAAAAGAGTTGGGGATCTCACGCGCCAGACTTTCTGCTTTGTCGATGGCGCCCTTCATGCCAAGAGCACCTTTGGTGAGGACGACCTCGGCGCCGTAGGCACGCATAAGTTTTTGACGCTCTATGCTCATGGTATCGGGCATAACGATGATTACACGATAGTTGCGAGCGGCGCCGATTGCGGCAAGCCCAATACCCGTGTTTCCGGAAGTTGGTTCGATAATAGTGGCACCGGGGCTAAGGATACCTTCCTTTTCCGCAGTTTCTATCATGGAAAGGGCAATGCGATCCTTTGCGCTTGATGCGGGATTGAAGCATTCAAGCTTTGCGAAAAGCTTTGCGTTCAACGAATATTTATCTTCTATTTGGTGTAATGCAAGCAAAGGAGTGTTTCCTATGAGCTCGGTTAAACTGTTATAGAGTGCCATGCGTTCTCCTTATAATAGGTTTATGTTTTAAATACATTATAGCAACCATGTGAAAAAAAGTCAATAGAGCATTAAATTTTAAGGCTTTTTTCTGCTACCTTAAGGATAGGTATTGCTTTTTGTTTGGATTTGTGTTATAATAAACAAACAAATCATATCGAAAGCGTTGGGAAAAACATTGGCAGAAAAAACAAAAGGTAAAATCGTTGCACAAAATAAGAAGGCATACCACGATTATTTTGTGATAGAAACCTTTGAGGCAGGCATCGCTCTTTTTGGAACAGAGGTTAAATCCGTGCGAGGGGGAAGAGTCAATTTAAAGGATTCCTTTTGCAGTTTCAAGGAGGGAGAGCTGTATGCGCTCGGCTTTCATATCAGCCCCTATGAACAGGGAAACAGATTCAATACCGATCCTTTGCGGGAAAAGAAGCTATTGATGCACAAGCAGGAGCTTAGAAAGCTGTTTGGACTTTTGACGAGGGAGGGATACACGCTGATTCCGCTTTCTCTTTATTTTTCCCGCGGACGCATAAAAATGGAGCTTGGACTTTGTAAAGGTAAAAAGCTTTATGATAAGAGAGAGAGCATTGCGAGAAACGAAGCAAACAGAGAGATTGAGCGTAACGTAAAAAATAAGCAGTATCGTGACGAATAAAATGAGTCCCGTTGTGAGGCAAAATGCTTTTCACAACGGGAATTTTTTATAAAAGAGATTCGTTGTATACGGCTCTCACACCGCCGATAAATTTAGGGCGTGTGCGTGCCGCTACCAAGGGGGCTGCACCAATGGTCTTGACGGACAGGCGTACAGGAACGGCAACGCGCTTCAAATGCATGCCGATGAGTGTGTTTCCGATATCCAGCCCCGCATCTGCGGAGATAGCTTCCACAGCGACCGGATCGGAAAAGGCAGCGTATGCGGCGGTAGCAAATGAGCCACCTGCCTTGGGGGCGGGAACAGCGTTTACAATCTCATGTCCCAAAACGGCAGAGCGTTCAATAATGATGGCGCGATTTAAATGCTCACAGCATTGCGCGGCAAGGTAGATACCACGGGGCGTTAAAACGGAAAGGATCGCTTCCACAAGTATTTTTCCAATTTCCGGAGCGCTATCCGTGCCGATCTTAGAGCCACACACCTCACTGGTAGAGCATCCCACGACAAGGATCTGACCGTTCGACAGTTTTCCCGCCGCACAAATTTCCTCCGTGGCTTTGATAATGCTTTCGCTTAATGCTTCCATTTCAGTATACATAGGAGCGATTCCTTTCGAATAAAGCTTTTTCAAAAACATTTTAGCATTTTTTCTGAAGAAAGTCAACGATAGATAGAAAAAAGAAGTGAAAATATAAAAAATCCCTCATTTTTCCTTGCTTTTCTTTGGAATTTATGGTACAATGTATCTTGTATGAGTAGCACTTTCTTCAAGCGTGTATAAATTTAGACGTTGTTGTCCAATAATTGGTAAAAACGTTTTGGAGGATTTGTATGCGCTCAAAGCTTTTGCTATGTTCCTGTAAGAAAAAATCAATAGAAATGCTTGCAAAAAACGGGTTATGCTTTCCTGTTTTTTTGCTCACCGCGCTTCTTTTCCTCTCCTTTCTCGGTGTTTCTTTTCTTTCCTTTTCGCTTTTGAATGCGTTTCTCCCCTGGCATACAGCAGGCGTTTATGCCTCCATGCTCTCTCTTTTTGTGGCGGTATTTCTCCTTGCCCCTTTATGGCGAGGCATTCAAATGTTGTTTTTGCATGAGATACTGTTCGGCAGAAGCGAATCGTCCCTCTTGTTTTACTGTTATTCGCACAAACGTCGTTACCTATTTGCTGTACGTCGCAGCATGCGAAATCTTTGCAGTTGCTTTCTTTGCATTTTCGCCTTGTCTTTGCTGTCTCTTTTGGGGCAAAGCGTAGGGAAGCACCTTTTGAACGCTGGCAGAAGCGCAGCAACGCTTGTGATCCTCGCCTTCACGGCGTTTTTCCTGCTTCTCGTCTTGTTTTTGTTTTTTTCGTCTCGTGACGACGCCTTTCTTTGGGATGCGGCTTTTCTGTCAGCTCCCTTGCTCTCGCTTCGTCAATCTTACTTGATTTCGGTGCGCCGCATGCGCTCCGCGCGGGCTGCGCTGCGCCGCTTGCGTTATTCGTTTTTGCCGCTATGGCTACTTTCGATTTTGTTACTTGGGATTCCGCTGATTGTGGTTTTTCCGTATTATCTGGGAACGAAGACCCACCTTGCCGCGATGCTTATAAAAGATTAAAATTCTTCTTTGGAGGATATCAATATGTGTCAATGTAATTCATGTAAAAAGGAAAAGGTGTTTATTACCACGGCTATTGCTTATAGCTCAAGAAAGCCTCATTTTGGCAACACCTATGAGATCATTATGTCCGATGCTTACGCGCGCTTTCAAAGACAAATGGGGAAGGACGTGTATTTTTTAACCGGCACCGATGAGCACGGTCAGAAAATTGAAAATCTCGCTAAAGAGGCAAGCATTGCCCCCAAGGAGTACGTTGACGGTGTCGCGGGTGAGATCAAGCGTATCTGGGATCTGATGGGCGCATCCTATGATAAATTCATCCGTACGACGGATGAAGAGCACGTTAAAAGTGTACAGCATATCTTCCAAAAGCTTTATGACAAGGGCGATATTTACAAGGGACACTATGAGGGATGGTATTGCACCCCCTGTGAGTCCTTCTTTACCGACATTCAGGCAAACGACGGTAAGTGCCCCGATTGCGGAAGAGCGGTTGAGCGTACAAGGGAAGAGGCATATTTCTTTGCGATGAGCAAGTATGCCGATCGCTTGATCGAATATATTGACTCTCACCCCGAATTTATTGAGCCCGAATCGCGCAAAAAGGAAATGGTCAACAATTTCCTTAAAGCAGGTCTGCAAGACCTTTGCGTTTCGCGTTCTTCCTTCAAATGGGGAATTCCTGTGCCTTTTGACGAAAAGCACGTCATTTACGTTTGGATCGACGCGCTTTCCAATTATATCACAGCCCTTGGCTACGACCCCGATCTTGCCGAACAGCCTGAGCTGTATCAGAAATGCTGGCCTGCCGATGTACATATCATCGGCAAGGATATTTTGCGTTTCCACACCATCTACTGGCCTATTATTTTGATGGCGCTCGGAGAGCCGTTGCCCAAAAAGGTTTTCGGTCATCCTTGGTTCAATTCGGGCGTAGATAAGATGTCCAAATCACGCGGAAACGTCATTTATGCCGATGAGCTTGCTGAGTATTTTTCGGTAGACGGTGTTCGCTATTACGCGCTTTCCGAGATGCCCTATAACGCGGATGGCTCGATTACCTACGAGAACGTGGTAAACTGCTACAACACCGATCTTGCCAACATTCTCGGCAATCTTGTTAACCGCACGCACGCGATGACTGTCAAGTATTTTGGCGGAAAGATTCCGGCACCGACAGCCCCCGCCCCTCTGGACGAGGAGTTGAAGGCGGCGGTAGCAAAAGCGGTGTCCGAGTCTTGCATACTGATGGATTCCTTCCACGTGGCAGACGCTCTGCACGTAATTTTTGAGGCACTTCGCCGCGCCAACAAGTATATTGACGAAACGACACCTTGGATCCTTGCGAAGGATGAAAGCCAAAAGGAGCGTCTGGGAACGGTGCTTTACAACCTTCTCGAAACCATCCGTACAGCGGCAGTTCTTCTTACTCCTTTCATTCCCACGACAGCAGAGCGTATTTTTGCCCAGCTCGGAACGAAGATGACGGCATATGAGACGGTTTCCGTGTTTGGTTCTTTGGAAAGCGGTATCACACTTGGCGAAGGCGCTGTTTTGTTTGCCCGTATCGACGAGAAGAAGTTCTTTGAAGAGATCGAAGCAAAGCAAAAAGAGAAGGAAAAATCCGTAGCAGAAGTGATTCCCGAACCGGAACACGAAAAGGAGATCGGCATCGAAAACTTTGGTGCTGTGGAGCTTCGTACCGCGCAAATACTTGCTTGCGAGAAGGTGCCTAAGGCGAAGAAGCTGTTAAAGCTTCAAGTAGATCTTGGCTATGAAAAGAGACAAATCGTTTCCGGAATTGCGAAATTCTATGAGCCCGATGATCTGATCGGTAAAAAGGTCATTGTCGTCGCCAATCTTTCTCCCGCAACGCTTTGTGGCGTAGAAAGCCACGGTATGCTTTTGGCGTCCGGCGAAGAAAATGTGCGTGTGGTCTTTTTGGATCCCGAAACGCCGAACGGTGAGCGTGTGCACTGATGAAGCTTTTTGATTCTCATGCACATTATTGGGATCAGCGCTTTGATGATGAAACGGAAAACGGTGTCGACGATCTTTTGACCAATCTGTTCCGTGAAACCGTTGGCGGTATTGTCAATGTGGGAACGAATTTGGAAACGACGATGCTATCGGTTCGTCAAGCGCAAACATACCCTTTTATGTATGCCGCAGGCGGTATCCACCCCGGAGATATCTCGGATATGGATTCCCTCGATGCCTTAGAAAAGATTTGGACACCGCTTTTTCAGAATCCTTTAAACAAGCTTGTAGCACTCGGTGAAATTGGCTTAGACTATCATTACACCCCCTTCGATAAAGCGCGCCAGATGGCATTTTTTGAAGCCCAAATGGCGCTTGCTGAAAAGCTTTCTCTTCCTGTTATCATTCACGATAGGGAAGCACACGGCGACTGCTTTGATATGGTACGAAAATTTCCAAACGTGAGAGGTGTGTTTCACAGCTATAGCGGAAGCGCCGAAATGGCAAAGGCACTTGTCTCGCGTGGATACTACATTTCTTTTTCGGGAACGGTGAGCTTTAAAAACGCCCGCAACGTAAAAGAGGCGGCAAGCGCTGTTCCCAAAGAGTTTATACTCATAGAAACGGACGCCCCCTACCTTGCGCCGCATCCTTATCGAGGCAGGTTGAATCATTCAGGCTATCTTTTACACACCGCGGAAGCGATTGCGCAAATATGGCAAACATCGCTTGATGAGGTTGCGGAAATTACAGAGAAAAACGCAAAAGCATTTTTTAACTTATAATAAAAAGCCCTTTTCGAATGAAAGGGGCTTTTTTGTTCCGTTTTTTTCCTAGGTTACCGCTGTGAAAAAATCATAAAATAAAAACGGAACGCTTTCAGTAATTTTGGAGGAATAATGAAAAGATTTTTTGCGTTTTTGGCTTCTGCCTTAATTTTTCTGTCTGCATTTTCAATCAGTGCTGCGGAAAAAGAATGGCATTTTTATATTAAAAGAGGAGAGGCTCATGCGCCGCCTTCGACAGATCCTTCGTTTTTACCTATCTTTGGTGACCATTGCTTTTATCTTGATAACAAGGCTGCCGCTTCAGGCGAAAAAAAGCTGTATTTGACTTTTGATGCAGGATACGAAAACGGTAATATTTCTAAGATTTTAGATATTTTGAAGGAAGAGAATGTGCCCGGTGCCTTTTTTGTTCTATCTCATCTCATTAAATCCGAACTCTCGCTCCTAAACAGAATGAATGATGAAGGACATTTGGTTTGCAATCATACGGCGCGGCATAAAAATATGGCGCAGTTGAATAAAGACGAATTTTTCTCAGAGCTTTCCGCCCTCGAGACGATATATACCGAGCAGACGGGAAATGAGCTTTCTAAATTTTACCGTCCGCCTGAGGGAACGTTTAGCGGTGAAAATCTCCGTTGGGCAAATGAAATGGGGTATAAAACGGTTTTTTGGAGCTTAGCTTATAAGGATTGGAATGATGAGGTCGCTCCAAGTCGAGAAAAAGCCATCGAAATTTTAAAAAAGAACACGCATCCCGGGGCTGTAATTCTGTTACACCCAACGACCTCTTTAAATGCTGAGATATTACGTGAAATGATCAACTATTGGCGGGCGGAGGGATATAGTTTTGGCAGCCTGGATATGATTGGGTAAATCGAATGAAACGTATTGTTTCCACAATAGTCGCTATTTTTCTTTTGGTCGCTTTTTCGTCGCACACCCAAGCAGCTATCGGTTTTTCGCACGGTGAACGCGGCGGAAAGCGCATTGCGCTTAGCTTTGACGACGGTCCTCACCCCACTTTTACCCCTAAAATCCTTGCTTTGCTCGAAAAACACGGCGTAAAGGCTACTTTTTTTATGATCGGGTGTAACGTTGCGCTATATCCTTCCGTAGCGAAAGCCGTACACGAGGGGGGACACGAGATTGGCAACCACACCTATTCGCACCCTCATATGAAGCAGCTTACTTTAACACAGTTAAAGGATGAGGTTCAAAAAACAGAAAACGTCCTTTCGGAAAACGGGATCCCTAAACCAAAGCTATTCCGTCCTCCCGAAGGATTTCGCTCAAAGGAACAGGTGCGCTCTTTGGAAGAATCGGGGTATCAAACCATCATTTGGAGCCTTGATACGCATGATTGGCAAGGGAAACGTGTCGATGAGATCGTATCTGTCGTTTTAAACGGAGTGCAAGGCGGCGACGTATTACTTTTTCATGATTATACTTCACGCCACAATACGACAATAACCGCCCTTGAGCAGTTGATTCCAAGACTACTCAAAGACGGTTATGAATTTGTTACTGTGTCAGAGCTGATGTGTTAACCGTTGCCGACGGAAATACTGTTTGACTCTTCGGTTTTCCCGTATGCGTCTATCATGACTTCTTTGATCTTAAAATAAGCAGCATACGTGGTCATATAAGCGCAGTTGGAGAAAAGAATTGTCAAGGGAAGCGCTACGGCAAGCGCGAGCATTGCACCCGAATAGGCAAGACCGAGAACAATAAATATGAGGATAAGATTGCCTAAAAACGCTAAAATCAGCCGCTTTATACCGATAAAAGCAAAAATTAAAGAGTTTTTCAAAATTTTGCGAATAGAAAGATCGAAGGTGATCATTTGTAGATAGATGTAGCAACGCATCATCACGTACAAAACACCGATCACTAAATTAAGCCAAAACAAAAGACCGTTAACAAATCCCGCACCTTGGCTTAAAATCATCACGTTTATCGGGATGAGTGCGATCAAAAGAATGTCGAGAATGCCAAACAAGAAGCCTTGCTTGAAATTGCGGCGAACAGCATACCAAAAGTCACTCCAAATAAAAACAGGCTCGCCTATGACCATATTTCGGAGCAAATAGGTCGTTCCGACGTTTACAAGTCCAAAGGTGAAGACGGTCAACGCGCCGATTCCCATAAAAATATACGTTGGCAACGTATAGATCGAACCGAGTGTGGGTGCTCCGACGATGCCGCCAAGGGCAAGTAAAGGAGCACTCATCCCCTCATGCGCGAGAATGCCGGAAAAAGCGGTGTAGGATTGCTCCGCATGTGCGGCAAACTCCATATTGAAGACGCCGCTTAGTGCTACTATCAAAAACAAAAGAGGGAAGTTTCCTAGCACCATAAGGATGTTCACGGAAAGCAGACGTCCAAAGTCACGGCGGTAAAGGAGAAAGAATTTTTTAAGACCCGGCGGGAGGTTTGCCTCTTCCTTGGACACTCCCTTGCCTTCTCGTTGTGTGTCGAAGAGCTTGAAGCGTTTTTTCTTGGGCTGTTCTTCGTTGTACATAGCAAGCCTTTCATAAATGAAATGAAATACATGCTTATTATAGCACCTTTTATAAAGAAAAGCAAGAACATATCATGAATTTTCACAGATAACGGAAAAGTGTTGTTTTTTACAAAAAAGAGATTGACAAGGTCTCTGTCTTACGATATAATTGTGGGGGGATAGGATAAGTTCATTTTTAAAAAAGAAATATAAAGCGAGGCAGGAAACATCCTGCCTCTTGGAGCTATTATGACACAGGAGAAATTACATCACATTTTTACTAACCCCCCTATTTTTGAAACAGAACGCCTGATTTTACGAAAAATCAACATATCGGATGCGGATGAGATGTTTGCGTATTCCTCAAACGAAGCAGTCACTCGTTATCTTTTATGGGATACGCATCCCGATCCACTTTACACAGAGTACTACATTCGATATCTGCAAGAACGGTATGCGGTGGGAGACTTTTATGACTTTGCCGTCGTTCCCAAGGAGACGGGGCGTATGATCGGTACGGTTGGTTTTACTTCGTTTGATCTTCCAAATCGCTCCGCGGAGATCGGGTACGTGATTTCTCCCGTATACCAAAACAAAGGCTATGCTACGGAAGCGGTTATGAAAATTCTAGCGTTTGGGTTTGAAGAATGCAACCTTGAACGGATTTCCGCCGTATGCATGAAGGGAAACCTCGCAAGCCTGCGCGTGATGGAAAAATGCGGACTGAAAAGAGAAGGACTTTTAAGAAGTGCCGTATTTGCCAAAGGTGAGATGAAGGATGTGCATTTGTCTGCCATCACGCGTAAAGACTATTTCAGTAAAGCTTATATTTGAGTCGTAAATTATCAGCTATCATAGCGATGAATTCGCTGTTTGTCGGCTTTCCGCGATTATTTTGAATTGTATATCCGAAATAGGAATTGAGGGTGTCAATGTCTCCTCTGTCCCATGCCACCTCGATTGCATGCCGTATGGCTCGTTCCACACGGGATGTCGTGGTGGCATATTTTTTTGCTACGGAGGGATAAAGAATCTTTGTTACGGAATTTATAATCTCGTTGTCTTCAATGGTCATCAAGATGGCGCTTCGCAAATATTGATACCCTTTGATATGCGCGGGAATGCCTATTTGGTGGATAATTTTGGTTACCTGTGCCTCCATATCCGGCTCTTTTTCGGGCGCTTTTGTATTCTCAGTGTCACGGCGGCGCTCCGCAAGCGATTCGATGTGTAGGAGAAGACTTGGATAGTCTAACGGCTTTTTTAAGCAGATATCCGCGCCTGCGTGTACGCCCTCCACAAAGAGACTGTTTCCCGCAACGAGTGATACCAAAATGAAGTTTGGCGCTTTTCCGGGCGCAAAGGACATGCCTTTTACCCCGCGTATTACGCTAATACCGTCAAGGCGGGAAAGCCACGTGTCTACGATAGCGATATCCGGGTGCGTGCGGTTGATCTTACTGACGGCTTCCTCTCCGTTGCTCGCCTCCTCAATATTGCGATAGCCCTCATTTCGCAAAAAATCCCTTAAATGACGCCTTTCTTCTACTGATTCGTCCGCAATTAACAGTTTCGTTGTTTTTTCCATTATACACTCCTTGCTTTGGTAAAATTTGGTAGTGTTACTATTCTAGCAGAAATACCAGAAAATGTCAATTGCGTTTTGGTAAAAATATTTCCCAAACTTTCTCGTTTAAAATTGGTAAAAATAACCAAATAGCCCAAAAAAGTGCTTCCCTTCGTCAAAAGGACAAAAGGGAAGCATGGCATAGAAAGGGAGATTTATGGAGCTTTTGTGCTTAATATACCGTTTTCCATGTAAAGGATGCGGTCGGCACGTGCGGCAATTTTAGGGTCGTGTGTAACCATTAAGAGTGTCTGATTAAACTCCTTTTGTGTTGCCAATAGAAGCTCTAAAACCTCGTCTGCGTTTTTGCGGTCGAGATTTCCCGTCGGTTCGTCCGCGAAAAGGATTTGAGGGCGATTGATCAAGGCACGTGCAATGGCTACGCGTTGTTGTTGTCCGCCGGAGAGTTCTTCGGGTAAATGGTGGAGTCGGTCCTTGATTTTTAGCGTTTCTACAAGCTTTTTAAGGCTATGCTCATAGCTGTAATCCGGTTTTTTCATCATCATGGCGGGGACGGTGATGTTTTCGAGGGCGGTAAGCTGCGCAATTAAATTGTGTTTTTGGAATATAAATCCAACGTATTGACCGCGGAATTTCGCCAATTGATCGGGCGACATTTGCGTTAATTCGTTCCCGCGGATACGAATGGAGCCCGAATTGGGAGTCAACAGACCCGCGCAGAGGTGCAACAGCGTTGACTTTCCCGAGCCGGACGTCCCCATGATTGCGACAAATTCACCGTCTTTCATCTTAAGCGACACACGGTTAACGGCAGTGACAACGTTGTCCGACTGCTTGTATTGCTTAATGAGATCCGTAACCTCTAAGATAGAATTTTCCATGTTAATGCCTTTCTTTGAAAATCGGCTTCTGAAAATTAATTATCATCCCGAAAAGAACTTGCGTTTTTCTCGGCGTAAAATTTCTTTTTATAAGCCAAATAAGGGAAGAGAAGGGAAAGGATGCAGGAGGGCGCAGTAAGTGCGATACCAACAAAATAAGCGTATGCAGGAAGATGGGTTGTACTTGCTACAATGCTGCTGGTTCCAAAAACTCCGGGTAGATAGCGTTCAAACAGGAAATATAGGATGCCAAAGGCGGCAAGGGTAAGTAATACAGAAAATAACGCTATCGGAAGGAGTAAAAGAATATTAGAAAGATAAAGCGAGCGTATACGAGACAACGGTGCGGATATTGCATTCAGAATATAAAACTCTTTTTCTCGCTTTTTGAAGAAAAGCGCCTGTGAATAGAACCAAGTCAGAGGTAAAAAGAACAAGAATAAGACAGTAACTGCGCGAAGGAGCTTTTCGTAGCAATAATTGTGTTGTATTTGATGTTCAAAAAACGTGTTTTCGGTTGTCACTACGCAATGACCCAACCGCGCGGCAATCCCCCTTAGGGCACTTTCGACATCGAGAAAATCCTTTACCGTACCGTTCTGCGAAACACGGAAGGTCATTTGATCAATAACGGGCGCGCTTCCGGTAATGCTTTCATATGCGTCCGGATGCATTACGATGGGAATGCCGTCTACAGCGCTGGGAAAGTTTTCAACAATGCCAACTACGGTAAAAGAGTAATATGAAAGCTCAAGCTTCTCGTAAGCGGCCTTCCAAAAGCTTCTGCCCGTGAGATTTGAAATTTCTTTTGCGTCTTCATCAAGATAGATGACTTTTCCGTCTTCGTCTGTCTTCGCTACAGCAATCGTAACGGTATCCCCTACTTCAAACGAAAAAGCTTCGCTGTTTTGCACTGTTTTGCCAATTAAAATATTTTGACGGTTTTCGAAAAGTGTCTCCGGTGCGCCCGAAACCTCGTATAATGAGGAAAAATAATCGGCAATATCGAAGGAACCGCTGAAAATGCGAAAATCTCCCGTATAGTGTAACGCGTTTTCCTTGTCACGGACCAAACCGTTGGTATCCACGATATTGTTATCAAAAATTCTTAAAAACGCCGCATAATCCTCGGCAGGTGACGAAGTGGGAAGGGTATATACAGATTCAAGCTTTTCTAACTGCTTAAAAATTGAAACGTAATCCTCGCCCAGCATGGAAACGTTCGAAAATTGCATCGTAAAATGAGGCTCGGTGCGTTTTTGTTCTGAAAGATTTCCCGTGTAGATGGCGGAAAGATAGAAGCCTACCAAAAACAAAACGCTTAAAAGCGTGGAGAAGAGTGAGAGCGCTATATGGTGACGGCGAAAACGAATAACGGAGAGTCCTTCGTAAAAGAGAGGAAACCTTCTATTTATAAGAGAACGAGAGTGCTTGGCAGGGATAACAGGGTTAACTTTTTCTTCCGTTGATAAAAGCTTTGCGGGCTCCGCAGCCGCCACCGTCCTCATGGCGAGGAATACGGAAAGATACAAAGCAACAAATACACATAAAATAATAAAAAGCCAAGCTTTCAAAGAGATGAGCGGCGCGCTGAAAGCGGCGCCGGAGCCACGGTATAGGAAAAGACAAAGCAACGAAGAGATGTAATAAGAGGGAAGTATCAATGCGCTTGCTGCTATGAGCAGCTCAGCCATGGCTTGTATTAGAAGCTCACATCTTGTCGCGCCAAAGGACGCGTATATACCGAATGCAAATTTTTTATCATTCAAATGAACACAGTACAGGGAGTAAAAAATTACGGAAGAAAGCACCCCCGCGAGGAGCAACGAAACACCGCAAAGCAGCTTTATTTGATTGGTGTCTGCTTCTTTCGTATATAAAGGCGTGAATTCCACAGAGATTCGTTCGTTCGGTTCTTCCTCCGTGCCGAAAACTTCCGCATAGCGCGAACACATGGTTTCATAATTCGTTTCAAGGGAATCATCAATAAATATGCCCCCAATACCGTAGTTTTTGTTTCCCGTCAGTATTTCAACGTACACAGTATAGGTTGGATCATAGGCGGCACTCTCATATTTTACGGTTTTTATGACATCAAAGCACATATCATTGCGCGAGACGGTTCGCCGATCGTTGCGCAACAAGAGCATTTCGCCTTCTGTCAACCCGGAAACGGTCAAATGATGCGTATATTCTTTATCGATTTTTTCATTGCGGATGGAGATATTATTTTGGAAAGCCAGAAAAATGGTAAAAAGAATGCACTCTATTAGAAAAAGAGCAATAAACAATGGCAGAAACTCTCGAAAAGACTTTAAAATGCGATGATATGCTGTTTTAAAAAGCTTTTCAAGATAATCTCGCATTTTTTCAAGCATAATATCCCTCCCTTCCAAAAATCATACACCACAAATGTAACAAAAACATTTGTATAAAAAATGAACAATGAACCAAAAAGTGAGAAAATAATATATTTTTCTGTGAGAAGTGTGTGGTTGAAAGAATGTGAACACGATGTTAAATGTGCAATTTTCGAGCAGAAATATTGCAAAAATGGAGAAAGCGTGATATAATATAAAAAAGGAATATTTGTTTTAATTCCATAATAAGCTTCGTTTGAAATTAATAAAATATAAAGGAGACAAAAATGACTAAAAATCCCTACATTCTCAATTGGATCGATGAGATGGCTGCCATGACTCAGCCCGATAACATCGTTTGGATTGACGGTAGCGAGGAGCAGGCAGAGACGCTTCGTGCGGAAGCTGTTTCTACCGGTGAAATGATTCAACTTAATCAGGATCTTCTTCCCGGATGCTATCTCCACAGAACCGCTGTAAACGATGTTGCGCGTGTTGAGGGCAGAACCTTCATTTGTACTTCCAAAAAGGAAGATGCAGGCACCATCAATAACTGGATGGCACCCGCTGAGTGCTACGAAAAGCTCAGCAAGCTTTTCCGCGGCTCCATGAAGGGAAGAACCATGTATGTAATTCCTTACTCCATGGGTCAGGTGGGCTCTGATTTTGCCAAGTACGGTATTGAGCTGACCGACTCGATCTACGTCGTGCTCAACATGCTTATCATGACGCGCGTAGGTACGGCTGTTCTTGAAGCAATGGGCAACACCGACGGCTTTATCAAGGGTCTTCATTCCAAGGCTCAGGTAGACGAGGAAAACCGTTATATTTGTCATTTCCCCGAGGACAACGCCATTTGGTCCGTTAACTCCGGTTACGGTGGAAACGTTCTTCTCGGCAAGAAGTGTTTTGCACTCCGTATTGCTTCTTATCTCGGTAAGAAGGAGGGCTGGATGGCTGAGCATATGCTTATTCTCGGCATTGAGTCCCCCGATGGTGACGTTCGTTATATCAGCGCAGCATTCCCCTCAGCTTGCGGTAAAACCAACCTTGCAATGCTGATTCCGCCCGAAATCTATAAAAAGAAGGGGTATAAGGTTTGGTGTGTAGGCGACGATATCGCTTGGCTTCGTGTCGGTAAGGATGGCCGTCTGTGGGCTGTCAATCCTGAAAACGGCTTCTTTGGTGTTGCTCCCGGTACCAACGAAAAGTCCAACCCCAACGCGCTCTATACCACTACGAAGAACACCATCTTCACCAACGTTGTACACAACCTTGATAACAATACCGTTTGGTGGGAAGGCTTAGATAACAATCCCCCTGCAAACGCGATCGACTGGAAGGGCAATCCTTGGGATTACAAGAAGTATGACAAGAAGGATAAGTCCACCTGCGGTGCGCATCCCAACTCCAGATTTACCGCAATGGCAACCAATTGCCCCTGCATTTCGAGCGAATTTGACAATCCCGCCGGTGTTCCGATCTCCGCTATCGTCTTCGGCGGCCGCCGTGCAAAGACTGCTCCCTTAGTTTACCAGTCCTTTGGCTGGCAGCACGGTACATTCGTAGGCTCCATCATGGCATCCGAGACCACCGCAGCCGCAGCAGGTGCAGTCGGCGTCGTTCGCCGCGATCCTATGGCAATGCGTCCCTTCGTCGGCTACGACATGGGCGATTATTGGGCTCATTGGCTTGATATGGGTAAAAAGATTCCCAACGCACCCAAGATCTTCCACGTAAACTGGTTCAGAACCGATGATGAGGGGCACTTCATTTGGCCCGGCTTCGGCGACAATATGCGCGTTTTGATGTGGATCCTTGCTCGTTGCGAGGATAAGGTTGAGGCGCGTGAGACCGCTATCGGTTACGTTCCTTACGCAAAGGATATCAATATCGAGGGACTTGATCTCGGTATGGAAACGCTCGAAGAGCTTCTTAGCGTAGATAAGGCGTCTTGGCTTGAGGACGTCGCCAACATCAAGGATTTCTATGACCAGGTTGGCGATCGCGTTCCCGCAGAGCTGAAGGAAGAGCTGAAGGCACTGGAGAACCGTTTGGCATAACGCTAAAATTTAGACCGTCGCAAATATTGCGACGGTCTGTTGTGTTTTTGTAAAAAGATTGGTGGTTAAAAATTACCGTCTAAAAAACACACTAAAAAATAAAAACAAGCGAGTAGTGGCTGTGCTAGGATTCTAAAATACTAAAAAACCGCAATTTTTCCGGTTTATCTCCTTCCCTCAATTATACAAAATTTGCATTTTGTATAATTGAGTGTTGGTAGAACGCCATCACTCCCCTATTATTTGTGAATATAAAAATCAATGCAAACGCTGCCCCCTCTATGCCTTCGTTTGTATTGCTGAAATTAAAAACATACTTGGAGGACACACTTATGAAAATGCGCGCTCTTGTAGTCAGCGGAAAAGGAAAATTAAAGACCATTGGTGAGATGCTCGCTAAGAACGGTACTTATGCTGCTGATGTCATTCCCCCTGCATACTCCTGCGACCGTGAAAGATTGGTTGTAATCATTGCAACCCTTCGCTCTTCGATGCCCGACTCCTTCCGTCGTTTCTGTCAGGAGCTTTCCAAGGATAAGGCACAAAACGTTGCTCTTATCGTAGACGGCTCTGAAACGGATGCCAAGATGGTTGCAAACTGGATCGCGACCGCCGGTGCAAACGTAATCGATAACATTCTCTATTTCCCTGTCAAGGGACTGTTCGCCGGTTTTTCCAAGGCTCTTACCCCCGAAGAGACTTCCAAGGTAAATACTTGGTATGAATCGGTCCTTGCTGCATTGAATTGATTTTGCAGTAAAAAAAGATGCGCTTCCCTCGTGTCGCGCATCTTTTTTTGTTGGGTGTCAATTATACAAAATAATTCTTTTCTGCTAATACGATTTTATTTTACCAATAAAAAAGGACGAGAAAAACTCCCGTCCTTTTTGTATTTTAGAATTATTCTTCGTCGCAGCCTTCGCAGCAGTCGCACTCGCCGTCGCAAACAGCGTCAAACTCTTCGCCACATGCGGGGCAAATAAGTTCTTCGGGATCACAAGACGAATCGAAGCAAATAACCTCACCGCATGCGGGGCAAGTTACCTCGTATGCTTCATCATCGTCGCAGTCGCAGTAATCGTCATCGTCATCGTCATCCGAGAAAAGATACTCTTCTACGTCACCGAGGTCGGCATCCAACTCGTCTGCGTAATCCGTAAGTTCATCGCAACGGTCTTCGAGAAGCTCAATCGTACCTGCCATTTCAGCGACAAGATCCAAAAGCTTCGTAATAAGCTTGTCATTCGGCGTTGCTTCGGCAATATTCATGCCCTCGGCAAGCCCTTTCAGATATGCTGCTTTTTCACTAAGTTTCATGATACTATTCCCTTCCTTATTTAAAATTTACGGGGGAGGAACAAATTTAGGCTCTTTCGAGGTACTCACCCACGCGGGTATCTACACGGATAACATCACCGGTATTGATAAAGATCGGCACGCGGATTACAGCGCCGGTCTCAAGCGTTGCGCTCTTCTGAACGTTCGTAGCGGTATCGCCGCGAACACCGGGCTCGGTATCGGTAACCTCAAGCTCGACAAAGAAAGGAGGCTCTACCGCAAAAACGTTGCCCTTGTAGGAAATGATCTTACAAACGGTGTTCTCTTTTACAAATCGGAAGTTATCGCCCAGCTTATCAGAGTTCAAAGGAAGCTGATCGTAGGTTTCGTTGTCCATGAAGTAGTAAAGATCACCGTCGTTGTAAAGATACTGCATATCCTTGCGCTCAATTACGGCATTCTCAAACTTTTCGGTAGGGTTGAAGGATCTCTCAACGATACCGCCGGTGATAACGTTCTTCATCTTGGTTCTGACGAACGCTGCACCTTTACCGGGCTTTACGTGCTGAAATTCAACGACCTGCCATACGCCGCCGTCAAACTCAAAGGTAACGCCGTTTCTAAAATCGCCTGCTGTAACCATAATATTCACCATTTTGTAGCGGTAAGTCTTATTTTTGGAAAAAGTCACTCGTAAAGCCACTACTCATTTACGCTTTTTCCGACAAATGGCTGTTTTCCACACCATTAGTATTTACTTTTATATTATATAATAAATTCTGCACATTTGCAAGAGTTTTTGCGAAAAAATCTTTACAAAAAAGGAAAAAAGTAAGGAAAAAAGTGTTTTTTAGAAGAGTTCAATCAGCTCTTTTGTGCTATGCGTGAAATTATCAAAGCCTTCTTTCGTTACGGCACCCATATCCTCAATACGGCAACCGTACTTTCCGGGCAAATAAATTCCGGGTTCCACCGTCACAACGTTTCCTGCGACGAGCGTTTTTCCAAGGGTATTCGGCGAAAGATTGGGACTCTCGTGCACGTAAAGTCCTACACCGTGACCGAGACTGTGTCCAAACGCGCCACGGTAGCCATTACCGTCGATATATTCTCTTGCCACAGAATCAACTGCTTTGCAATCCGCCCCTTCGCGTATTACCTCAAGCGCGCGTTCTTGCGCTGTGAGAACCGTTTGATAGAGGTGTTTCATCTCCGAAGTTGCCTTTCCAACCACAACAGTCCTTGTCATATCGGAAAGATAATGATCATACATACACCCAAAATCCATGGTTAAAAACCCGGCAGAAAGAGGAATGGGGCGACACATACCGTGGGGATAGGCACTTGCTTCCCCCGAAACAGCGACAATGTTGAAGCTGGCACCGCCGGCACCGTTTTTTTGCATATAGTACGAAAGCTCAAGGGCAACCTCGGTTTCTGTCATGGTCGGATGCATGATAGAAAGAATATGAGAAAAAGCAAGGTCGGTGATCTCTTGGGCGCGTTTAATTTTTGCAATCTCGTCGGGAGTTTTTACGGCACGCATTTCAGTCAGCATAAGACCAAGGGGAACAAAATCAACGTTAAGCTCGCGCTCAAAGCCGTTGTATTGCGCTACCGTCATGCTTCGGTTTTCAAAACCAAGTGTTTTTACACTGTGATTCCCTATTAATTCTTTGAGAAATTCATTTCTGTTTTTCGGTACAATTACGCTAAACTCTGTGCTTGCGTGCACTTTTGCCTCTGCGTCGTATCTTGAATCGGTGATAATGTAGGCAGATTCGGAGTCAATATATAAATAGCCGTCCGTATAATAATAGCCGCACAAGTATCCAATGTTCATTTCATCGGTAATGATTGCCGCATCTGTTTCATTTTTATTCAACAAGGCACGAAATGCCGAAAGCTTTGTATTCATTGCATACCTCTTTGATTAAATGAGAGAACAATATTTCTTTTTCATGGCAAGCGCATCGTCTGATTGTGTACCCGCCGATTCGCAAATGATTGTAGGGGTCAATTTTTCAAGATAGAGCGTTTCCATCAATGGCTCAAAATTCGGTCCGTAAACCTCGTCCTCAAAGGTCAAATGCTTCTTTTCCCCTGCACCCGTCCATTCTATTTTCGAAAAATGGCAGTGTAAATTTCGGGCAGAATCATCACCAAGAGCATTTCCGATCATATCAAATACTTTTCGATAATCGTCACGTGTTTGAAAAACACCGCCCTGCTCTCTGGCGTTCATGTGTCCAAAATCTACGACGGGTTGAAGTCTTTTATCCATCTTGCAAAGCGCAATCACTTCTTCAAGCGTTCCAAGCTGATTGATCTTTCCCATCGTTTCGAGGCCGATTACCGTGTCTTGCGGCGCAAGTTCTTCCAGTGTGCGGTAAAGCGTATCTGCCGCGAGACGCATGGCCTCCTCGCGAGAAATTTTAGCCGCAGAGCCCGTATGGACAACGATCGTATCTGCACCCAACAGTTGCGCGGCATGTAAGCTTTCCGCGATATATCCGATGCTTTTATAGCGAGTCTCCGCAACGATACCGGAAAGAGAAATAAAATACGGTGCATGCACGGAAAGATAAATTCCGTTTTCCTTGGCTGTGGCGCCAAGACGCGTCAAAGCCACATCGGAAGCGGTGACACCGCGCCCCGCTTCATATTCATAAGCGTCAAGACCGATGCCCGCAAGCCAGATGGGCGCATCCTCGGTCTTCATGCGCGTTGCGTGAAACGCTTCACTGTTACCGCCCGGTCCAAAAACGGGGGCTACTCTTCCCTGCTTCATTTGGATTCTTCCTTCTTTTTATAGTATGCACGCTTGATCGGTCTTTCAAGCAGACGTTTGAAGCGTGTGAACGGGTCGCGTTTATCCTTGATCGGGGGGACTAAAACGGTATACAGCCGCATCCGTCTTCCTGCCCATACGTCTGTGAAGATCTGATCTCCCATATTTGCCGTGTGTTTTGCGTCTGCGCCCATAGCGCGCATTGCTTTTTTCATGTTGCGGCGAAAGGGCTTTGCACTGTTCGCAAATGCCGGATATCCGAGCGTTGCGTTGAAGGCTTCAAGACGCGGCTTGTGGTTGTTTGTGACGAAGGAGACGGAAATGTTTGCTTCTTTAAGACGCATAAGCCATGCCCGTACCGCCTCATGCGGCTCTGTTTCCTCGTAAGGGATCAGCGTATTGTCAATATCGAGAATTAAGAAGCGAATGTCCTTCTGCTTCAAAAAATCGACAGTTAAAGCGTCAAAAGAGTCTAAGATAAGATCGGGGGTCAGACGCATCGTGTTCTCTCCCTTTTTTGAAAAATTTACCGCTCGGCAAGAAAAGATGGGCACAAAACGTAAAAAGCGGGAATATTTGTCCTCTTTTATAAGACATTATAGCATACTCCAGGTAAATATGCAAGAATTTATCAGTTTTTTTCTCGTTTTTTTGCATTTTGCTCTTGACATTTGAAGCAACATATGCTATTATAATTAGGCGTGAGAAAAACGATATACATCGTGCGCCCGTAGCTCAGTGGATAGAGTGCCCGGCTACGAACCGGTAGGTCGCAGGTTCGAATCCTGCCGGGCGCGCCATATCGCTTCTCACATACGCGGGTGTAGTTCAATGGTAGAATTCCAGCCTTCCAAGCTGGTCGCGTGGGTTCGATTCCCATCACCCGCTCCAATTTTGCGCCCGTAGCTCAGTGGATAGAGTGCCCGGCTACGAACCGGTAGGTCGCAGGTTCGAATCCTGCCGGGCGCGCCAGAAAAACGGCTTGCCAAGGCAAGCCGTTTTTCATTTAAAATCAAAAAATCAAAAACTGAAAATAAAAAAACCGCTGTAAAACAGCGGTTTTTTTCAATTACTTATACTTGCGCTTTCTGGCAGCTTCCGACTTCTTCTTGCGCTTTACGCTGGGCTTCTCATAGCACTCTCTCTTACGGAGCTCGGTGAGAACGCCGGACTTTGCGCACTGACGCTTAAAACGACGGAGTGCATTATCCAGAGATTCGTTTTCTTTAACTCTGATTTCAGCCATTATTTTTCCCTCCCCTCGGGTTGACGAAGAGATATTCTCTATCTCAGTATAACATAAGCATTATACACGATTAAAACCGTTTTGTCAATATCTTTTATAATTTTTTTAGAGAAATTATTTTAAGCTTTCCTTAGCAGCGGTTAAGGTGTTATAAAGAAGCATTGTAACCGTCATAGGACCAACGCCGCCGGGAACGGGAGTAATGGCATACGCCTTCTTTTCGACTTCATTAAAGGCTACGTCTCCGCAAAGCGTACCGTCGGGAAGGCGGTTGATGCCAACGTCGATCACCGTTGCTCCCTCTTTTACCATATCCGCGGTTACAAAATTGGCTCTACCGACAGCCGCCACCAAAATGTCAGCCTGCCTTGTAATATCTGCCAGATTTTTTGTTCTCGAATGACAGATAGTTACCGTACCATTCTTTTCAAGCAATAGCATTGCCTGCGGTTTTCCTACGATATTACTTCTGCCGATAACGACACAGTGCTTCCCTTCCACCGAAATGTCATAGCGATCCAAGAGCGCCATAACACCTGCGGGGGTACAAGGAAGAAAATGATAATTACCGATCATAATATGACCTACGTTTTGGGCGTGAAAGGCGTCTACGTCCTTGTTCGGCGAGATGGTGGCAAGCACCGTCTCCTCGCAGATCTGCTTAGGAAGTGGCAGTTGCACAAGAATACCGTGTACGCTCACATCCGCGTTCAAGCGGCGAATGAGCGCAAGAAGCTCTTCTTCTGCCGTGTCTCCGGGGAGTCTGTACGTAGTAGATTTGATTCCAACCGCAGCACAAGCGTTTTCCTTGTTACGCACGTAGACTGCCGATGCAGGGTCATCTCCCACAATGATTACGGAAAGTCCGGGTGCAAAGCCGTTTTCCTTTTCAAATGCCTCAATTTTCACTTTAAGCTCCTCTTTCATAGCGAAAGAGGTTGCTTTTCCGTCAATTAAAATTGCCATAATTAGTCCTTCCCTGCTTTCTTTTCCTCAACGGGACGAAAAAGCATGTTTGTTTTGCTGAAATGGTGATATACAAGTAATCCCGCACCAACGAGGAAAAACAGAAGCCCCAGCACCTGTGAAATGCGAAACGGCCCCACATAGAGACTATCCGTGCGCAAGCCCTCAATAAGCATTCTGCCGAAGCCATACCAAGCAAAGACCATCAAAAATATCTGTCCGTCATATTTTTTGTGTGTTTTGTCGGCTTTCCAACCGTAAAAACAGTTGATTAAAAGAAATCCAAGCAAATTCCAAAGAGATTCATATAAGAAGGTAGGATGAACGTATATCCATTCCCCCCCTTTATAAAGTCCCATACGCCAAGGAAGCTCGGTTGCGCTTCCGTATGCCTCGGCATTGAAAAAATTGCCCCAACGGCCGAGAATCTGCCCGATAAGGACGGCGGGCGTGATCATGTCTGCAAGCAAAAAGAAATTGATCTTTTTTACGCGCGCCATAATGATAACGGCGATAGCACCTCCGATGATCCCGCCGTAGATTGCAAGACCGCCCGATCGAATATCAAAGACCTCGCCAAAGCTATCAAAACGGTCAAGCGATGTCAAAACATAGTAAAGTCTTGCTCCAATTACCCCCAAAGGGACAACGAGAAGCGCGATATCGAGGATGGTATCTGCCGCAATTCCTTTATGCTTGGCGCGCCATATCACGTAAAGCGCGGCAAGCACGATACCGAGCGTAATGATAATGCCATAAAAGGCAACGGAGAAATTGCCGATGCGGAAGGCGACGGAATTTACCGTAAAAGGATCAATGCCAAGACCGGGAAAGGAAATTTGGGAAATATAAAGCATTAGGTCTCCTCCTTTAACGAGGGATATATCACGGAAAGTGAAAATTCTTTTCCTACAAAGAAGGTGCTTGCAAAATGAATAAATTCTTCGTAGGTGATCGATGCAATGATCTCACCTGCGGAAAAGAGCTCACAACCACTGATAAAAGAGTCCGTCAAAGCAAATGCGATGGATTCCGTGCTGTCAAAGCTGCGGATATGATTTGCATACATTACTCGTTTGATACG
Source organism: Oscillospiraceae bacterium (assembly GCA_015064745.1). GTDB lineage: Bacteria > Bacillota > Clostridia > Oscillospirales > CAG-272 > UBA1740. The sequence continues at coordinate 208,859 of SVRR01000001.1, forward strand.
CAAAAAGTCTTCTTCCGCAGGTAAATTCTCAGAGATGTTTTGCAGCAGACTCTTTGTTCGTTCAAAAAGCTCCTTGGGATTCTCGCTTTCCGCTGAGATCATAAGATACGCGCAAGAGTTTAGCACATCAAAAGAATAGCTCATACTTTTCGAAACAAGCCCTTCGTCATAAAGGGTGTTGTAAAAATCAGAAGAACGCGAAAAGAAGCACTTTCCCAGCATTTCGGCAAGAATACCGTGGCGTAGCCTGTCTCCGGCGTTGTCAAATACGGTGATATCCTTTACGCCGAAGGCAAGCAAGGGGGTTGCTACGGACATATGAAGCTCGGTATACGGGCGTGCGACAGAGGCTTCCTCTTGGGGATAGCGACATTCAATGATGGAAGAGGAGGTATCCCGAGGTAACACGTGATCAACAACTGTCATCACATCTTCGGGCGTAACGTTACCGCATACCACCAACACCATGTTGGAAAGCTGATAAAAGGTATTATAGCAACGGTAAAGAATATCGGGGGTGATCTTTGAAATTGTCTCAACCGTGCCCGCAATATCGGTACGAACGTTATGCGCGTGATAAAGTCCCTCTAAAAGCGAATAGTAAAGCCTGTTGTTAGGGTCGTCCTTGCACATCCCGATTTCTTGCCCTATGATTCCCTGCTCCTTTTGGACGTTTTCTTCGGTAAAATACGGATGTGTCACAAAATCCAGCAAAACGGTAAGCGCGTCGTCTAAATGGTCTGTCGTGGAAAAGAGATAGGAAGTCACTTCGTGCGAGGTAAAGGCGTTGGCGGAAGCACCGAGGGGCGCAAACTTAGCAAACGCATCACTGCCATCTTCTTCCTCAAAGAGCTTATGCTCAAGGAAGTGCGCGACACCGTCCGGAACGGTGCAAAACTCTTCCCCCTCCAAGCGGAAGCTTTTTTGAAGTGAACCATAGCGCGTTGAAAACATGACGTACGCCGTGCTGAGCTTTTTGGGGTAAACGAAAACGGTCAATCCGGAAGGGTGAACCGTTTTATAATATTTTTCTCCTAAGGAGAGGTTTTCAAAGCATTCAATGCAATTCGCCATTTACCGTCACCTCCCCTTCTTTCGCATTGCCCGCAAGGAAAAATACAGTATCAAGACGGACACCGCGCGCGGCTCGTGCCACGTCCTCGACAGATAAAGCGTTGATTGCCTCGTTCATCTGCTCCGGGGTGCGGTTATCGCCTTGCATCGTGCGTGTTAAATACCATTGCTCCAAGGTGGAAGGACTATCGGATACCGATCGTGTCAGATCACGGAAAGCCTGCTTGGCGGCGAGCATTTCATCCTCGGTCACGCGTCCGTCTTGTATTTCTTTGAGCTGAAGAAGTATCTCCGATTCTGCATTTTCCGCCTTTTCGTTTTCCACCCCGGATTGGACGAACAAAACACCCTTTTGGTTATCGTTACGGGAAGCACAATAATAACAAAGGCTTAGCTTTTCTCTTACGTTCATAAAAAGCTTTGAGATAGGAGAAGAACCGTAAATAATATTAAAAAGCAAGAGCGCATCTTTTTCCGCAACACGCGCATTTTCGGTAATCGCCGTGCGAAATCCCATGGCAAGCTTGCCTTGCAGCGCATCCACAGACTCCGTAACGCGCTTAACGGTATCGACACAGGGAGAAAAAACAGTCGTATTGCGTTTAGGAGAACGCTCGCCAATGGCTTTCACAAGCGCACGTGCGCGTTCCTCGGCAACCGCTTCCTCTTCACTGCCGATATAAAAAATCTCTACTTGTGCTTCGCTTAGCATTTTCTTATACAAGGCAGTTAGCGAAGCGGACGTGATGGCGTCAATACGGTCTTCCGTTCCTTCTAAGGCGAGACTATACGCTTCACCCGCACACATAATCTCACGACACCGTTTCATGGCATACGCTCTTTTATCATTGAGCGTTGCGCGCAGCTGGTCCTTGAGCGCCGTTTTTTCACGTTCTACCCATCCTAAAGGAAAAGCACCGTTTTCCAAATACGGATCGCATAGAACGTCACAAAGCAACGCGCATGCTTCTCTTCCGATATCAGCACCGTCAAAAACAAAGCGGGAGGACAAAAAATCCATGCCAAGAGAAAGCACTTGGCGCTCTCCTTGCTTGGTGACGGAAATTCCGAGCGACGATGCGTAGAGCTCTTCAAGGCGTTTGGCAAACGATCCCTGCGACGGATATGCGCGGCAACCTCTTTTAAACATCTTAGCCAAAAGGCTGTACGCCGAAACAGTATCCTCGCGGAGCGGAAGGACAAAGTGCACCGAAAAATATTCGGTGGTAAATAAATCGGTGGGCAGGTAACGGAGCGTAATCTCTTCACCGATAATTTTGGTTTCGTTCATGTGAGTTTCCTTGTCTTAACGGTTTAAATGGGACGCCGTCCCTCAATCGCGCGATGGAGCGTCACCTCGTCGGCATATTCAAGATCACCGCCTACGGGAAGTCCGTAAGCAAGTCTCGATACAGTGACGTCAAAAGGACGAAGCATCTTTGCCAGATAAGAAGCCGTCGCCTCCCCCTCCACCGTTGGGTTTGTGGCGATCAAGACCTCCTTTACCTCGTCTCCCGAAAGACGGGCAAAAAGCTCCTTTACGTGGAGTTGCTCGGGACCTATGCCATGCATGGGAGAAAGCACACCGCCAAGGACGTGATATGTACCGCGATATTCTCTGATACGCTCAAAAGCCATGACATCACGCGTGTTTTCTACTACGCAGACAAGGCTTTTATCGCGTGTTTCGTCCATGCAAACGGGACAAAGCCCCTCAAGAGATATATTACAGCACACGGGACATGTGTGAAGGCTCTGCTTTGCGTTCAACACCGCGTGCGCAAACGATGCGGCATCCTCTTCGCTGAAATTAAGCACCGCAAAAGCAAGGCGCGCCGCCGTTTTGCTTCCGATTCCGGGAAGCTTGCGAAACGCGTCTATCAGCTCTTGCAACGGAAGTACATATTCAGCCATATCAGAACATACCCGGCAGTCCCATCTGCCCCGAAATCTTAGCCATTTCCTCTTCCGAAACGCTGTCTACCTTTTTAATAGCTTCATTCATTGCGGCGATCAGAATATCGGAAAGCATCTCTACGTCATCGGGGTCGACGACATCGGGATCGATGTCAAGCGCAAGAAACTCGCGTTTTCCGTTAATTTTGAGGGTAACGGCGCCGCCGCCCGCGGATATCTCATACTCCTTTTCTTCAAGTGCCGCTTGCGTTGCAGCCATTTCCTCCTGCATTTTTTGCGCTTTTTTAAGCATTTCGGACATGTTGCCCATGCCGCCTTGCTGGGGAATTCTAACCTTCATAATCAACCTCCGTTGTTTTTAATCGTTTTGTCCGATAAGCTCCTCAAGCTCATCGATGATATGAATCGCTTCGTTTTTCACCTTGGCGTCTGAAAGCACTGTGAATGGCTCGGAAAGAACATTTCTGCCTTCAAATTCCGAGAGCAGTGTTTTTACCGTCAAGGAAATGTCAGGGCCTGCGATCAGGCTAGCGGCAAACTCACTCGCTACCTTGATCAAAAAGCCCTTTTCTTTATTGTAATACCCCTTTGATTTCTGGAAAAACCCCAGCAGAGACGGCTTTCGTTCCATTAACGCTTCTAATAGGCGCGGCCAATAAGCAAGTGCCTTGAACTCATCTGTTGAAACGTTTTTGCTTCTCGCGTCCGTCTCCATCGCGTTTTTGGGCGCTTCCTTGATGGCGGACTCTGACGCTGAGGCTTCCGCTTGTATTGCGATAGGCGTTTCGTCCGGAATGCCGAGACGAAGACGCGAAACCTCTTCTTCCAGCTTAGAAAGACGGGAAAGAAGCGCCGTCGTATCCGCAGAAAGACGAGGCTCACAGAGGCGTATCAGGGTAAGCTCCGCGGTGCTCCTTTTAGCAAGCGTTGCCTTTTGCAAGGACGGAAGCGCTCCTTCGAGCAATCGCGTATGGTATACAAGCGTTTCCATGGAAAAAGCCTTGGCAAGCGCCTTTAAGCTTTCATACTCATTTTCCGTCACGTCAAGATACGCGCGCGCATCACGGCACGTCTTGCACACCATCATGTCGCGGTAGACGTCGATCAACTCCTGCCAAAAAACAGAAAGGTCTCCCGAATGCATCATGATATCGTTCACGGCGTCAAAAATCTTCTCGTAATCTCCGAGAGAAATGCTCTTTACGACCGAGAAGATTGCGCCGCGATTTCCGGCGCCCAAAATAGAGGATGCAAGCGCCTCATCAATGATGCCGCCCCCGCCCGCGCAAAGTTCAAAGAGGCTAATTGCGTCACGCATACCGCCTGCCGCCATGCGTGCGATCAAAAATGCGCCGTCATCCGTTAGAGAAATGTTCTCTGCTTGCGCAATCGTTTTAAGACGTCCCATGAGCGTCTCGGTGGAAATTCGTCGAAAATCATATCTTTGGCAGCGAGAAATAATGGTGTTTGGAAGCTTTTGCAGCTCTGTCGTCGCCAAAATAAAGATCACATGTGAGGGCGGTTCCTCTAAGGTTTTGAGAAGCGCGTTGAAGGCGCTTGCAGAGAGCATATGCACCTCGTCGATAATGTAAACGCGGTAGCGAAGCTCAGCAGGGGAAAATACTACCTCGTCTCTGATATCACGCACGTCTCCGACACCGTTGTTACTGGCGGCATCCATTTCGATGACATCGGTGGCGAGCCCTTCGTCAATATTGCGACAAGCGGCACACTCGTTACAAGGGTTTCCGTTTTTAGGATGCTCGCAGTTTACCGCCTTTGCCATAATCTTTGCGCAGGAGGTCTTTCCCGTTCCGCGTGAACCGCAGAATAAATACGCATGAGAAAATTTCCCATTCGCAATTTGATATTTTAAAACATCCGTAATGTGATTTTGACCGCAAACAGTATCAAAGTCCTGCGGACGCCATTTTCTGTACAATGCCTTATACATAGAGTTCCCCCCTAACGTCTTAAAAAAGAAAGGCGAAAACCGTGCTATGCGGCACGCATTCACGCCTTTTCTTCTGCTTAAACGACCGATAAGATCATACACCCCGTTCTCGACGGTGCTTTTATGCGCGGAAAGATCAGTTCCTGCTCCGAACAGGCACCCCTGCGGCACATCAAAATATCCGCTTAATGCTGCTTGGTTCCCCACCTGACATGGTTCACGGCTTTCAATTGCGCAAGACCCATTCTTCAACACAGGAAGCTGAAACGCAGACCACACAAAAACACGCCTCAAACAGGGGATTCAGCCCTGCTATAGCGGATTTCAGATACAGGGCGCCGCTACTGCCCCGCCTAGTATGACCTTATCCGTCGTTTAAGCTTGAAGCGTCAGCAAAATATCAAAAACGCCTCAAATAGTATTATAACAGAAAAATTCTATTTTTGCAAGAGTTAGCGGAAATTTTCTGTGAATTCTTACATAACAAGACCGCCGTTTGGAGAGATGACCTGACCCGTGATAAAGTCACCGCCCTCTCCCGCAAGAAAGAGCGCGGTGCGAGCCACGTCCATAGGCTTTCCGAGACGCAAAAGCGGCGTTTCTTCCCTAAGAGCATCCATAGTATCTTCACCGAGAGACGCGTTCATTTCTGTAAGGATCACGCCGGGGGCAATCGCGTTGACTGTAATACCGGAAGGCGCTACCTCCTTCGCGAGTGCCTTTGTAAAGCCGATAAGTGCCGCTTTTGTGGTAGAATAAGCCACCTCACAGGATGCGCCAACCTGCCCCCACATAGAGGAAATGTTTATGATTCTTCCCTGCTTTTTTGCAATCATATCGGGCAAAAGGCGTTTTACGTAATACATGGGAGCATCTAGATTTACAGCTTTCATCCTTTGCCACACTTCATCCGTTAGGTCGGTAAAAAGCGCTATCGTTGAGAGGGCTGCATTGTTAATAAGAAAATCCGCCGTACCAAGCACGTTGTGAAAGCGCTCGATTGCCTTATCCATTTCAGCGACAGAAGCAGAATCTGCGCAAATGCCAAGCGCCCCCGTCTCCCTTGCAAGCGCCTCAGCGGCATCGTGCGCGTGCGCATAAGTAAATGCAACACGAGCTCCGTTCTCAGCAAAGAGACGCACCATAGCGGCACCAATACCGCGAGAACCGCCGACGATCAAAGCATTTCCCTGAAGCATGTTCAAACTCCCTTCTTTTTTCGTTTTTATTATAGCTTTTTTTCACCAAGAAGTCAAGAAAAACGCTGAAAATATTGATTTTAATTGCCCTTTGTGCTAAAATGTATCTATATTTCAATCGAAAGGGATATTTTTATGCTTCTTGCTGTCGCGCCTACCCCGGAAGAAACCGAAAAGCTCAGACACACCTATGCGAAGCTGCATTGCTTTGTCTACACGGCTACCCATAAGAATATTGTACGCGCCGCCGAAAAATACAAGCCGGATGTCATTCTTTTAAAGGTTCACGAGGTGGAGGAGCTTCTTGTAAAAAAGATACAAAAAATCCGCGCCATTTTGCCGGATGTCGCCTTGATCACCCTCTCGAACGCCGATGTTCTCCTCTTATGCCCGATCTCCAATATTCCTTTCGGGTTCAAAAACGCACCTTGCAATTTCAAGTGCTCTATTTTTCCTTTCCCTCACCAAAGGACTCGGTTTTTATGGGGAGCTATATTATTTCCGGACTTCTCATGGTACCTTTTGATAAAAAGGTGTTTCTTTGCGGTCAAAAGTTTGATCTCACACCGGAAGAGGTGTTTTTGCTTCGATACCTCGCCACCATCCACCCTCGCCGTGCATGTGCAAGCGAGCTTGGAGCGCTTTGCTTCACTTACGGTAAAAAAACGCCGCGCGCAACCGTAGCTTCCCGCATTTCACGCATCAACAAAAAAGCAGAACGCATCATTTCCGTTCCCATCATCACACACCTTTCCGAAGAAGGTTACGGAATTGAATTTTAATTACATACAAACAAGCCATATCCGCATACCATTTGTGTATGCGGATTTTTTCACCACGATGTGACGGTATCCGTAAAGCACACATGGAGGTCACATATGTTCTTTCAGTTTTTCGGTACGATGGTTTCGCATTTTTTTTGCTTTATTTTAGGGATCGGCGGAGAGCAATGTTTTCCTCCTCCCTTGCCCGCCCAAGAGGAAAAGAAATTGTTTTTAAAAAAAATGGGAGGAGATGCCAAGGCGCGCGAGAAGCTTATTGAGCATAATTTGCGCCTTGTTGCACACATTGTAAGAAAGTATTACATATCCCATCCCTCGCAGGACGACCTTGTTTCTATCGGCTCGGTTGGGCTTATTAAAGCAGTGGATACCTTCGATATCCGAAACGGTGCCCGCTTCGCTACCTATGCCGCAAAGTGCATTCAAAATGAGATCTTGATGTTTTTCCGCGCACAAAAAAAATACGCGTGCGAGGTGTCGTGGGAGGAAACCATTGACATAGACAAGGACGGAAATCCGTTAACGTATGGTGATATCATTTGCTGTGATGAT
>SVRR01000036.1 GCA_015064745.1 Oscillospiraceae bacterium
CATACAAGCGCGCTCAAGCGCAAGATCTTCATCGTCGAGTGCCTTGTAATAGGAGGTATCGGCATCCTCGCCGATGAAGATCTTGCGCTTGAGCGCGCTTGTATGGGTCAAAACGGCAGGGGTGGTTTCCGAAGGAACGACGAAGGAAACATCGGGCGCAAGAGCGATGAGGTATTCTCTTCCCGCTTCGGTCTCAAAGGCGAGAATGCCGTTTTCATAAGCCAAGGCAACGGGGGTGCCGTTTTCAAGCAAGGAAGCGTGCGCGTCCATGCGTCCTTCTGCGCAAGCCCCTCTTTTTTTGTATCGGCGTAGCGCCAATCGGTGAAGATGCCCGTTAAGACGGTGACATTCTTCTCCGACTCCATGAGGGTAATCGTTGCGGTGTATTTGTCAAAGTAGAAGCGCGCTTTCGCCCCGAGAAGGCGAATGATGCCCGAAAAAACGAACAGCTTTCCCGAAGGGGGCAAGGGGCGGGTGACGGTATAGGCAAAGGTTTGTCCGTCGATCTCTTCAAAGCGCACGTCGGGCGCGTCAAGGTCACGGTAAGGAGCAAAAGAAATATGAAGCGCGTTCCAAAGTCCCGCTTCGCTTGCCTTGATCTCATTCAAAACGCAATCCTCACGCAAAACCTTGGTTTCGAGCGAAAGGCTCTTATCTTCCCCAGAAAGAGAAAGACCCACAGAAGCATCCTCAACAGATAAGGTAAGGGTGTGGGCGGTATCCTTCCAGCCGTCGGCAAAGGAGAAGGAGATGTCACCCGTCATCGGATAGCTTCCGGAAAACTCGGTGATACCGTATGCCTTTTTATCTCTCGCCTGCTCTCGCGTGATGCGGTATTCGCAAAAGGGCTCTCCCTGTGGCGGAATATTTCCGTCTGCCTTTTCGCGCCGCGCGGTATGCTCCGCACCGTAGGTACATCCCTCTTTACCGATGGAATCCGCATCGGCGATTACGGCAAGATCCTCATCCTCGTACGCCGAGGGGAGAACCTTATCGTTTATGTTGTAATAGACCTCATAGTGATTAAGAGGCATATTTAAGATGCCGTCCTCAAAATAGAGCATCGTGCCAAACACACCGTTGCCAAGCGGCAGGGCGTTGTCCCAATGATTTTCTGCATTGTTAAAAAATACAGAGTGTTTCATAAGTCACACCTCACAGTTCGTTTCCTTGGATCATTATACCATAGTAAAAGTTGGTTGTAAGGAACTTCTTTTGCTTTTTCTTCCAAACCGCTACCCAAAATGTATAAAATGAAAGCAAGAGGAAAAAATGATAACAGAAATTGCAAAGAAAGGATTCCAATGCCATGAAAAGAAAACTCCTCTCACTCTCTCTTGCGCTACTGCTCGCCATGGGGGTATTGCTTATCCCCGCTTCCGCTGCGCGTCTGTCTGATGCCACGACACAATTTGCCTCAGATGCCATGCTGATCAAAAGCGGATATCTCGGTCAAACCGTATCCTTCCGCGAAAAGGACTTTAAGCAGGCGCTCGGCACGAGCAAGCTGACCGCTATCACCATCGTATCTCTTCCCGACGCAAGGCAAGGCTCGCTTCTTCTTTCCTCCTCCCGCATCGGTACGGGAGACAGCATTCCCGCTTCGGCACTTGATCTTTTAAAGTTTGTCCCCGCCGACAAAACGGTAGAGGAAAGCTCCTTTATCTTTACCGCCGGCAACGTAGCGGGAGGGGCTGAGATCAAATGTCAGATCCGTCTTGTTGACAAGAAAAACGTCGCCCCCACGGCGGCAGGCGGTGCGCTATCCGTTTTGACACAAACCGATATCTCCTATTTTGGAAATCTCGTTGCCGAGGACGCTGACGGCGACAGCCTTTACTTCCGCGTGACCGTCTATCCCGAGCACGGCACGCTCACCCTTCTTGACCGCGAAACGGGCTCGTTCCGCTACACGCCCAACGAGGGCTTTGCGGGCAAGGACAGTTTCTCCTACGTCGTACGTGACGAATACGGACACTTCTCTACCGAATCGGACATCTCGGTCTCGGTCAAAAAACGCTCCTCCTCTCTCGTTTACGAGGATCTTGCAGGTACGAAGGACGAGCTTGCCGCCATTGCGCTCTCGGACGCAGGCGTGATGCTTGGCCGTCTTTCGGGCGACGGAATGTATTTCGATGCCGACGGCACCGTCTCGCGCGGTGAGTTCACCGCGATGGCAATGAAGGTTGCCGGCGTCATCCCTTCACTCGGCGTCTTTGATACCTGCTTCGATGACAATGAAGAAATTCCCGCATCGGTGCGTCCCTATATCGCGACAGCACAAAAAATGGGTGTCGTGCGCGGCTCGTTCAACGGAGACGGGCTTTATTTTGAGGCAGACCGTGCTGTAACAGCCGCGGAGGCATCGGTCATCATCTGCAATCTGATGGGCGTCACCGCCGATGAAAGCGCCGCTGTGCTCGCGTCGGGCGGAGATATCCCCGTTTGGGCACGCGCCGAGGTAGGTACGCTCCACGCGATGGGCGCGCTTGATACGCCAACGAGCAACGCCCCTCTCACCCGTGCAGAGATCGCCAAGCTTCTTTACACTTTCTTGGAAAAATAACCGTATAACAAAAACGGCCGCTTCGCAAGCGGTCGTTTTCTATTTTAATATTCCGAAGTCGATGGGAGTAGGGGCACGAAGAAGCGTGGGGTCGGAGGAAAAGAAAAGAGCACCGTCCGTTTCGTCAATATAGCATTTTTCGCCATGCGTGCCGCCAAGAAGCAACCTGCCGCGCTTCGCATCGTAAAGAGCGAAGGATGATGGGCAAGAAACATACCGTCGAAGATGCTTTCCGTAACGGCGGTAAAGGGTGGCAAGCGTGATTCTTCCAAGCTTGATGTCCCCACGGGGTGCCGTAGCAACAAAAAGGGAGGGCATAGGAAAGTCAAGCTCCTCAAGCGTCCTCGCACCGTCATAGCAGAGTGCCGTTTTTCCGTCCAAGGAATAATGCAAGGTAGGAGAGGAAAGATACTCCGCCCGCCTTTCAAAGCGCGACCGCGCTCCCCCTTCACCGCCGAACACGCCAAAAAAAGCCATCCCTTCTCCCCCTTCCGCTATACAGTCAGTATATGCGAGAGAAAAGGTGAGGGTGTCAGCTATATTACGTATGGATTTGCAACAAAAAAACGCTTTCCTTCGAAAGCGTTTTTTTAGAATGGGGATTTACTCAATCTCCACCGTGACGTGCTTGCCTTCCTTGTTTCCGGCAACCTTCATCACAGAGCGAATAGCCTTGGCAATTTTGCCGTGTCTGCCGATCACCATACCGGTGTCGTCGGGAGCTACGGTGAGGGTGAGCTTAACCTCGTTCTCCTCGACCGTTTCTTCTACCTTAACCTCTTCGGGCGTATCGACGATGGCACGGGCGATATCTGTAAGTATCTGTTTGTAATCCATCGTGACCATCCCTTACTTAGATGATCTCGCTCTTTTTGAGCAGTGCCTTTACGGTCTCGGTAGGCTGTGCGCCGTTGGCAAGCCACTTCTTTGCCTTCTCAGCATCGATCTTCACCTCGATGGGGTCGGTCATGGGGTTGTAGTAGCCAAGCTCCTCGATAAATCTGCCGTCGCGGGGATATCTGCCGTCAGCGACGACCACGCGATAAGAGGGTGCCTTCTTTGCACCGGTTCTGGTAAGTCTGATTTTTACTGCCATTGTTGTTTTCCTCCGAAATTTTTATATTATTTTTTGAAAACCGAATTAAAAGGGCATTTTCATGCCGCGCCCGAACATCCCGCGGCGCTTCATGCCGCCGCCCGTAAATTGCTTCATCATTTTCTTCATCTGATCAAACTGCTTTAACAGGCGGTTGACGTCCTCCACCGACGTGCCGGAGCCGCTTGCGATACGCTTTCTGCGAGAGCCATTGATAATGTCGGGATTGGTCCTCTCCTTTTTCGTCATAGAAAGAACGATAGCCTCGGTGCGCGCCATTTGCGCTTCATCGACGTTTACGTCTTTCAGGGCACCCGGCTTGACACCCGGAAGCATCGAAAGGATCTGGTCGAGATTGCCCATTTTTTTGAGGGCGTGGAGCTGCTCAAGAAAGTCGTCGAGGGTGAAGGTGGCTTCGCGCATTTTGCGCTCCATTTCCTCCGCCTTTTTTTGGTCGATGGCTTGCTCCGCCTTTTCGATAAGCGAGAGCACGTCACCCATGCCGAGGATACGGGATGCCATACGGTCGGGGTGGAAGGGCTCGATCATGTCAAGCTTTTCGCCCGTACCGATAAACTTGATGGGTTTACCCGTCACGTAGCGCACCGAGAGCGCGGCACCGCCGCGCGCGTCACCGTCCATCTTGGTGAGAACGACACCCGTAACGTCAAGAAGCTCATCAAACGCCTTTGCGACGTTGACCGCCTCCTGACCCGTCATTGCGTCAACCGTCAGAAGGATCTCGGTCGGATCGACTTCTTTTTTGATGTCGGAAAGCTCCTTCATGAGCACTTCGTCGATCTGCAAGCGTCCTGCGGTATCAATGAAGACGAGGTCGTGACCGTTTTTCTTTGCTTGCGCGACGCCCTCCTTGGCGATCTTGACAGGAGAGACCTTGTCGCCCAGCGAGAAGACGGGGACACCGACCGTTTCCCCGACCACCTTCAGCTGATCGATGGCGGCGGGACGGTACACGTCACAAGCGACGAGCAAGGGGTTTTTCCCCTGCTTTTTATACATTGCGGCGATCTTTGCCGCGTGCGTAGTCTTACCTGCGCCCTGCAAACCTACCATCATAACGACGGTCGGGGGGCGAGAGGAGATCTCAAGCTTCGGGCTGTCACCGCCCATAAGAGCGATCAGCTCCTCGTTGACGATCTTAACGATCTGCTGTGCGGGCAAAAGACTTTCCATCACCGTTTCGCCAACGGCACGCTCGGTGACGTTTTTTACAAATTCCTTGACGACCTTAAAATTAACGTCTGCTTCAAGAAGCGCAAGCTTTACCTCACGCATTCCTTCCTTGACGTCCGCCTCGGTGAGCTTTCCCTTGCTGCGAAACCGCTTTAAGGCGTTTGTCAGTTTTTCGGTTAAGCTTTCGAGCAAAGGTCAGTCCTCCTTTTCTTTGGCAAGGACGGAATCGGTGCAACACACGATCTCGTCAAGCAATGCCTTTATTTGTTTCGGATCCGTTTCCGCCTTCAAGTCCTCGGCAAGCGAAAGAAGCCGCTTCGCGCTTTCGGTGATGGCAGAATAGCGGGCGGCAAGTCCGAGCTTTTCTTCCAAAAACAGAAGCTCCTCCTCGCCCTTTTTGATACCGCCGCGCACGCCTTGGCGTGTGATGCCGACGGTGTCAGCAATTTCCGCAAGCGACATATCGTCAAAATAGTACATTTCAAGCACATCGCGCGTACGGTCGGCAAGAACGCCGCCGTAAAAATCGAGGAGAAAGCTGATGTGCATATTCTTCTCAAACACGGCAGTCACCTCGGTGTAAACCAAATTGCTTTACACATTATAGCATACCTCTTTTTCTTTGTCAAGGGGGTTTCAAAAAGTTTTTTCAAAAACTCCGCCGCGTTTTGGGTTTTGGTCTTGTTTTTTTATATAAAATATGTTATAATGTGCGTTGATCGACCTTCCCGGACGCGCAAGCGGAAACGCAAACGTTTCCCTTTCCTTCAACGAAGAGAGCGCGATCTCCTTTGACAAGCTTCCCGCAGATATTCTTTCCGCCAAGTGGATGGATTCGGGAAAGGATATCCCCTTTGAGCAAACGGGGGACACCGCAAAATTCAACCTTCTCGGCTATTCTTACGGCCAAAGCCTTTGCGTGCGCGTTGCCGAGATCAAATTCAAATAAGAACGGAAAAACAGCATGAAAGAAGTCATTCTTTGCAAATACGGCGAGATCGTCTTGAAGGGCGCAAACAGATCAAGCTTTGAGGCATCGCTCACGCGCGAGCTTCGCGCACGCGCCGCCCTTTACGGCAAATTTCGCATCACGACGGCGCAAAGCACCGTTTACATTGAGCCCGAAAATGAGGACTGCGACCTTGACGGCATGACCGAAGCCGCCTGCCGCGTGTTCGGTATCGTTGGCGTTTCACGCGCCGCGGTATGCGAAAAGAGCATGGAGAGTATTCTCACAACGGTGAAGGAGTATCTCCCCGAAAAGCTGTTCGGTGTACGCACCTTTAAGGCGGACGCCAAGCGTTCGGATAAGCGCTTCCCTCTTTCCTCGCCCCAAATCGCGGCAGAGGTGGGCGGAGCGATCTTAGAAACCGTCCCCGGCATTCGTGTAGATATTCACAACCCGGAGGTAACGGTGCGCGTGGAGATCCGCGACAGCGCTGCCTATGTTCATGCGGGACAGCTGCGCGGCGCGGGCGGTATGCCATACAAATCGGCGGGACGCGGCATGCTTCTTCTCTCGGGGGGCATCGATTCTCCCGTAGCGGGGTATATGATGGCAAAGAGAGGGCTTGAGATCGAAGCGCTCCACTTTGAGTCCTTTCCCTATACAAGTGAGCAAGCGAGGGAGAAGGTTTTCACGCTTGCCGAAAAGGTATGTGCTTACACGGGAAAGATGTACATTCATGTCATCTCCCTCACCCACATCCAAGAGGAGCTGCGCGACAGATGCGAGGAGGATTATTTCACTCTGCTTTTGCGCATCTTCATGATGACACTTGCCGAAAGATGCGCACGGGGCTATCATTGCGGCGCAATTGTGACGGGTGAGAGTCTCGCACAGGTGGCAAGCCAGACGCTGGAAGCAATTTCCGTAACCGACAGCGTGGTGGACATGCCCGTATTCCGTCCTCTTATCGGCATGGACAAGGAGGAGATCGTTCGTATCGCGCGTATGATCGACACCTTTGAGACCTCTATTTTGCCCTTTGAGGACTGCTGTACCGTCTTCACCCCCCGTCATCCCCGCACCCGTCCCGAAAAGGAAAAGGTAATGCGTGAGCTTGCAAAGGTGAACTTTGAGGGGCTGTGCGAGGAAGCGTTTGCCGGTATGACGACGGTAAAACGCTCCATTTATCCCGAGCAAAAATAAGATTAAAGGAACTCTTATGACCAATTTACAGGAAGAAATCAACAGACGGCGCACCTTCGCCATCATATCTCACCCCGACGCGGGTAAAACGACCTTAACCGAAAAATTCCTGCTTTACGGCGGCGCGATCCAGACGGCGGGCTCAGTCAAGGGCAAAGCATCCGACCATCACGCCGTTTCGGACTGGATGGAGATTGAAAAGAAGAGAGGTATCTCTATCACCTCGTCAGTCATGCAGTTCGAATACGAGGGCTTTTGCATCAACATTCTGGATACGCCCGGACACCAAGACTTCTCCGAGGACACCTACCGCACCCTGATGGCGGCAGACTCGGCTGTCATGGTCATCGACGCAGCAAAGGGTATTGAGCCGCAGACGCGCAAGCTCTTCAAGGTCTGCGCCATGCGCGATATTCCCATTTTCACCTTCATCAACAAGATGGACCGCGAGGCGCGTGATCCCTTTGATCTTTTAGATGAGCTGGAAAAGGAGTTCGGCATCGGAACTTATCCGATGAACTGGCCTATTTCCTGCGGTGTCAACTTCAAGGGCGTATTCGATCGCGTAAAGCGGCGCGTCATCTCCTACGGAGATTCGCACAGAGGACGTGACCGTTTGGCATCGGTCGATTGCGATATCACCGATATTGACAGATTAGACGAGCTCATCGGCGAATACCGCCGCGCGGAGCTTTGCGAGCAAGTAGAGCTTCTTGACGTTGCCTCCTTCGATTTTGACCTTGAAAAGGTCAGGCACGGCAAGCTGTCGCCCGTTTTCTTCGGCTCGGCACTCAACAATTTCGGTATTGAGACCTTCCTTGAGAATTTCTTGCAGATGACGACAGCCCCCTTAGCCCGTAAGACGGAGGAAGGGACGGTCGAGCCGGCATCGGAAAAATTCTCGGCATTCGTCTTTAAGATCCAAGCAAACATGAACAAGGCGCACCGCGACCGTATTGCTTTCATGCGTATCGTATCGGGCCGCTTTGACCGCATGAAGGAATATTATCACGTACAGGGCGAGAAGCCCTTGCGCCTTTCCCAGCCCCAGCAGATGATGGCACAAGAGCGTGAGGTGATCGACGAGGCATATGCGGGTGACATTATCGGTGTATTTGACCCCGGTATTTTTTCCATCGGCGACACCATTTGCGAAAAGGATATGAAGGTACGCTTTGAGGGAATCCCGACCTTCGCGCCCGAGGTGTTCACCATGGTGGAGCAGGTCGATTCGATGAAGCGCAAGCAATTCGCAAAGGGCATGAATCAGATCGCACAAGAGGGTGCTATCCAGATCTTCACCGAGCCGGAATCGGGTATGGAGCGCGTGTTCGTCGGCGTTGTCGGCGTGTTACAGCTTGAAGTGCTTGAATCGCGCATGCTGTCGGAATACGGGGTTAAATATCGCTCCTATCCGCAGTCGTACACCCTCATCCGCCGCATCGTCGGCGATACCGACCCGAAATCCTTGCATCTGTACGATGTCAAGTGGGTGGTGGACTTTAGAGGAAACAACTTCCTGCTCTTCCCCTCCGAGTGGCATATCCGCCACACGCTTGATTACAACAAGGAGCTTGTGCTTGCCGAGTTCGGCGAGACCAAGGAAGAGGATTAAAAATAGAAAGCCGCACGGAATTTCCCGTGCGGCTTTTGTTATTACACCTTCTTTCTTGAAAGAAAGAAGCAAAGAACTTTTGATAAGGAGAGGGTTCGATTTTTCAAGACTTACACGTTAGGGAGATTTCGCTGACCCTTTGCGATCTCCTCATCCGTCGGAATGTAGTTTTCCATCTTGCCGTCGTGGAACTTCTCGTAGGCGTACATATCAAAATAGCCCGTACCCGTGAGACCGAAGAGAATGACCTTTTCTTCGCCCGTTTCCTTGCATTTGAGAGCCTCGTCGATGGCTACCTTGATGGCGTGAGAGCTTTCGGGGGCGGGGAGGATGCCTTCAACGCGCGCGAATTCCTCTGCGGCGGCAAAGACCTCCGTCTGTTGTACGGTGACAGCCTCCATAAGTCCGTCCGCGTAAAGCTGAGAGAGGATGGGGTTCATGCCGTGATAGCGAAGACCGCCCGAGTGGTTGGGAGCGGGGATAAAGTCCGAGCCGAGCGTACACATTTTGGCGAGGGGGCAAATCATACCCGTGTCACAGTAGTCATAAGCAAACTTACCGCGCGTGAAGCTGGGGCAGGAGGCGGGCTCAACGGCGATAAAGCGGTAATCGGCTTCCCCGCGCAGCTTTTCGCCCATAAAGGGTGCGATAAGACCGCCAAGGTTGGAGCCGCCGCCCGCGCAACCGATGATGACGTCGGGCTTGACACCGTATTTATCCATTGCCGTCTTGGTTTCAAGACCGATGACGGTCTGATGGAGCATGACCTGGTTCAACACGCTTCCGAGCACGTAACGGTAACCGTCAAGGTTTTGTGCGGCCTCCACAGCCTCGGAAATGGCACAGCCAAGGCTACCCGATGTGCCGGGATGCTCGGCGTTGATCTTTCTGCCGACCTCGGTCTCCATGGAAGGCGAAGGAGTAACATTCGCTCCATAGACGCGCATGACCTCGCGGCGGAAGGGCTTTTGCTCGTAGGAGCATTTTACCATATAGACCTTGCAATCAAGACCGAAGTAGGAGCAAGCCATAGAAAGGGCGGTGCCCCACTGTCCCGCACCCGTCTCGGTAGTAACGCCCTTAAGACCTTGCTTTTTGGCGTAGTATGCCTGTGCAATGGCAGAGTTCAGCTTGTGAGAGCCACTCGTGTTGTTGCCCTCAAACTTATAATAGATCTTGGCAGGCGTGCCGAGCTTTTCTTCCAGGCAATACGCGCGGATCAAGGGGGCAGGACGGTACATCTTATAGAAATCGACGATCTCCTCGGGAATGGGGAAATAAGCGTCGGTGTCGTTTAATTCCTGCTCGATCAGCTCGTCACAAAAGACGGGAGCAAGCTCCTCCTTGGTGATGGGTGCCTTGGTAGCGGCGTTTAAGAGGGGGGCGGGCTTATTCTTCATATCGGCGCGCAGATTGTACCATGCGCGAGGAAGCTCGCTTTCGGAGAGATAAATCTTGTAGGGGATCCTTTTCTTTTCTTCTGCGGTGAACATTTTAACTGCTCCTTTCTTTATGACGGGCTTTTTACAAACAAAAAGCCCAAGCGAAATACGCTTGGGACGAAATTTCTTTCGCGGTACCACCCAAGTTGACGCGCATGCGCCCACTTTTCGCACGTGCTTTACACGCTCCGTCTTTTTACGGGTTCGGCTCCCGTCGGTTGCTACTGACCTTTCGGCGTTCGACCGCCCTCCTGAGTCCATTCGCCCTGCCCTCCGCTACCGCTTTCCACCGTCCGCGGCTCTCTGTGAGCTTCCGTCAAGGGTACTCTTCTCATTCATCGGTTTATAAACGAATTATAGCACGGTTTTTTAGGTTTGTCAAGGGGTAACTTGACATTTTTTGCGAAATATGCTACACTATACCCATCAAAGATGCGAGGTGCTTTCTATGAATAAGACCGAATGGATGCGTTCCTTTAAGTTCCTTTTGTTTTCCGTCAGCGCAGGGGGCATACAGCTTGCCACAGACGCGCTTTTCCTTGAAGTGTTTCATTTTGTTCCGTGGCTCTCCTATCTCATCGCGCTTGTTCTTTCGGTGCTTTGGAATTTCACCTTAAATCGGAAATTTACCTTCCGTTCGGCAAACAACGTTCCCATTGCCATGCTGAAGGTCGCCGTATTTTACCTTATATTCACCCCGCTTTCGACGCTTTGGACGGCGTATCTTACGGGTGACGCTGTGGGGTGGAACGAGTACGTGGTGCTGGTCGCGACGATGCTCGTCAATTTCGTTTCGGAATTTCTTTACGACCGCTTTATCGTGTTTGGTAAAAGCATCGATACGGCGGTAAAAAACAAATGATATAAAGCGCGCGGCTGTCTGCCGTGCGCCGCTGGGAAACGGCAAATAAAAAAAAGAAGCACTTATGATCTTGGTCATAGGTGCTTTTTCTATTACAAGTTTAATCCAGCTCACACTGCGGAAACTCAACGCCTGCATTATACTGCGGCGCGCCGCAACGATGCTCCTTTGCTTCTACACGTTTTTCAAAGGCTGAAAGGGAAAAGCAAACAACCCTACCGTCAATATAGAAAACATCCGTTTCGGCATCGGGCATCTTATTTTCCTCTAACGTATCGACCGCATTTTCTTTCGCCGTGGCAAATTCTTTCTCGTTCATGCTCTTTCTCCCTTCAAAATAAAAAGTGCGCCTCAAACAGAGACGCACGAAAAACGCACCTCCGTTTGTTGCTACACAAATCGATCTACTTAGCTTAGAGCGGGCAGAAAGAGGAGTATGCATTTTTACCATAGATAAAAATACTCACCCCGAGCTAAGTCTATTCAATTTGTGTAGCAACCATATTATAGCACACGGAAAAAGGATTGTCAAGAGCACAAAAAAATTCCAAGCGCATTTGCGCTTGGAATTTTGATTCAAAATTAGTAGCCGACCTTTTCCCAGCACTCGAAGGGAGCAGCGAGTTCTTCGCTGATGTAAACCTGAGTCTTCTTTGTCTGAAGCATGGAGCTGGGAACGTAGGGCGTAACGGGACCGTGGGTTACAAGGCGGGAGGTCATTCTCTGCCAAGAAGAGAAGGTGCCGTTTGTAGCAAGTGCGTGAACCTCGATACGCTCCTTAGCGCGCATAACGTCGATCGGGCCGATGGTTGCAGCCTTAGGAGGAACGTTAGCGATATCACCGGACTGACCAAACGTACCGTTAAGGGAGTTCTGAAGAATGGTCATGGGGTGAAGAGTTACGAGCTTAGCGGGCTGGTTGAGCCACTCATCAATGTCGCCCGAGCCGATGAACTCGGGAATGGGGTCTACGAATGCAACGTGACCGGTCCATCCGGGAGAGGTAGAAATGATGTCTGCGCCACCCTCGGAAATATCGTTGATGATCTTGGAGTAATCGTTGATATTCGCATTGGTGGGATAGTGAACGTTTGCGAGAGGCATACGAAGCTTAGGATCGATCTGGTATACCAGATACTTAAGCATAGAGTGAACGAAGCCTGCCTCGTAGGTTTCGGGAGCGATGTTGCCATCCTGGTCTGCCCATTCATCCTCTGCAAAGATATGTACCTTGGAGCAGTCAACCTTGAAGTAGTTGATCAGCTGTGCAAGAGGAATATAGGTGTCGGGCTCGGGGTTACCGAGAATCATGGTGAAGGTTCTGCCTGCCTCGGAAGCTGCCTTAAGACGAGTGAAAAGGGTGGAAATAAGAACGGGGTGAGGGTTCATCATAACCTTTACCTCGAACTCGGGATGCCACCAATCCTCGCGCTTCTCAAGGTCCGTGCCGCTGATCTTGCGAACTCTTTCGCAAACTTCTTTGTCCTTGAAGGGCACAAAGTCTGCAGG
>SVRR01000037.1 GCA_015064745.1 Oscillospiraceae bacterium
AGAGCTTGCAGAAAGCCTTGGTATTTCGGGGGATGTAGCTATGGTGATCGGCATTATCGTTGGCATCGTCGGCGGCATTCTTGCAAGCCTCGCCTATCCCATCTATAACGCTATCGTAAAAGCAAAGCGCAAGAAGCTCGCGCCCGAGATCATTCGCCTTACCGATGAACTGATGAAGTGAGGAACAAATATGAAAATTGAAATTAAAAATGCCATCTTGGAAATGCTCTCGGACGATGCAACCATCACCGAGTTGCGCGATACCGCCGAGAACTTCACTTGGGTGTTTGACTATGTAAAAACCAACGCCGAGCAGCTCCGCGCTCGTTTCAAAACCGAAAGCTATAACACCACAGGCGACTATAAAACCACGCTCTTTGTCAACGGACTCCGCGCCGTCATCACCACTTGGCTCGATAACGATTGCGCCGATTCCGTAGAGCAGATGAACGAGATCGTAATGAGGGAGTATAGAAAGCTGTTTGAAACGGAATAATAACCAACATTAAATGGCATTAGATGTTCTTTGATTGTTTTTTGCCAATCATCAAACGCATAGCTCATGAACGCCATGCTACAAGATAGTTAATGGTTCTACTTTCGTTGAAGATGCTCCACCAAAAAAGTCGTATCAATAGGATACGACTTTTTTTATCCAAGTCGCAGACTTGGTATATCATCGCCGCAAGGCGTATATCATCGCCGCAAGGCGTATATCATCACGCTTTAGCGTGTATATCATCACCGAAGGTGTATTTCCCTGCGACTTGATGATATACAACACTTGCGTGTTGGTAATATACAAAACTTCGTTTTGATGATATGCACGCCACGAGCGTGATAAAAAGTTGGTTCGACCTTCGTGAATCTTGCTCCACCAAAGGAAAAGCGCCCGTGCGGGCGCTTTTTTGTTCTTTCATTCATTTTCGTAAAAAGAATCAGGCATATCGACATAGCTTTGCATGCCATAGCGTGAAACGCAGGCATACCCCATAGGCGTGACTACGAAGTGGTCTATGAAGCCAATCTTTGCTTGGCGAAAGGCGCGTGAGAGCTCGGTGGTCATCGCGCTGTCTGCCGTCGACGGCGTGATAGTACCGCCGGGATGATTGTGCGCAACGGCAATAAAGGCGGCTTTGTTTTTGTGCGCGGTCTCGACGAGGCTACGCATAACGAAGGTGGCGGTATTGACCGAGCCATGGGAGCAGATCTCCACGTTGATCAGGCGCATGCTTTTATCGAACATCGCAAGAGCGATCCGCTCTTCGCTATTAAGTCCGATCGCATCCGAAAACATGTTTCCGATCTGACGAGCGTTCTTATACGTAGCGCGTTCGTCACGGATGTGAGAAAGCCATGCGCGGGAATGCACCTCAAACAGTATTTTGAGATAGAGAACCTCTGCACCTTCCTCCCCGTTTTCCGCAAGCAGCGTCTCATACGGCAAGGAAAGAAGGTTTGAAAGCGTACCGTACTTTTTAAGCAAACGCATGGCAAGCGCCTCTGCCTTTTCTTCACTCGTAACGAAGGCGAGGATCGACCTCAGCCTTTCTTTCGACTCGTTGTTAAAGGGCGGCTCCTTTTTCATACCTTCCTCAATGAAGAAGGGGGAAGGCATTCTAAATTGGCGATCTCCTGTTAGGAAAAACAAGGAGCTGTATTGTGTGTCGGTATAAAGCAAATAATCCCGCACGTGAATTCCCACGGTGGAAAGCTCCGCCCTAAGCTGATGCATTCCTTCCAAGACGGTATCGCTTGGGAAAGGAATGCCCGTTCCCTTATAATCTACGAGAACTACGGAAGCGGCACGGTAAGCAAAGGAAAGTGACATTAGCTCATCCGCCTTAATACGCGTCAAGCTTTTCCCGCCTCCCAAAGGGTGTATACAAATAATTTCGTCACAATTATTTAAAAAAGCGACAAGCGAAAATTCTTTCCCACCCTTTTCAAGATATGGATAAATGCGTCTTGCAAGAGTCATATTGTCGGAGCAGGCATCCTCGTGCGGTTCTCCCTTTGCCACGTATTCCAAGAAAGGAAACAGAGAGCGTAAAAAGCTTGCTGTGCGCGCACCGATACCCGGCACGCGGCAAAGAGCCGCTTCGCTTGCGGTTAGCGTGTTATACAGGGATCCCAGCGTATCGTCAAGCGCATGGGCTTGCTCTTTGGTATCTCTACGCGGAATGGCATAAAAGAGCAGCAGTTCAAGCACCTCGTAATCCGCAAAGGCAGAAAGCCCCTCTCTTAAAAATCTTGCACGAACACGCTCTCTGTGACCGTGTCGAAAATTCTTTTCCGTCGGCATATAAAAGTCTCTTTCAAGGATATTATCTTTTTTCTTGCGGGGGGCAAAGACGCAGCATATGAATGGGGTAGCCCTGTGAAGAAAAGTTTCTTTCGTACTCCGTCATAACGTTATCCTCGGCATAGGGCGAATTATGCAAGTCCCGCGTAACCACCTCGGGAGCAAGTCCCAAAGCCTCAATTTCCGAGAGTGTAAAATCGAACAGCGCCACGTTATCGGTTTTGAACTGCAAAACACCCGTTGGCTTTAAAAGAGAAAAATACTTCTGCAAAAACGCTCGGTGCGTAAGACGGCGCTCGGTATGGCGCGCTTTGGGCCAAGGATCGCTGAAATTCAAATACAGATAGTCAACGGATGCAGGAGCAAACCATTCTTCAAGCTCTCGCGCGTCGGCAATCATAAAACGCAGGTTGTCCGTAGGACGGCTTTCTTGGCATTCTTTTGCTTTTTCAAGGGCACAGATCATAACGTTTGCGATCTTTTCCATTGCATAAAAAGCACGATTGGGATACTTTTCCGCCATGCCGCACGCAAATCCGCCTTTACCGCAACCAATTTCAAGGCAAAGCGGCGCGTCGGCGAGATGCTCGGGAGCGATACTGATGGGAGAGTGCGGTTTTTCGCACAAAAGCGAGGCGCAAGCCATGATGCGCTCTTCTCCGTGCTTCTTTTTTCTCATTCTCATAGAGGTCAACTTCTCTTTCTTGTAGATATAGAGTAGTTTATCACAAAAAACGCAATTTGGCAAGTGTTTTTATGAAATTCATATTCGCTCGGGCGAAAGCACCGCGCTTTCCTGCGAAAGCACAAACCAAAATGTGCTTCCTTCGCCCTGAACGCTATTGACACCATAGCGCGCGCCATGCAATTCAAGGATCTCGCGAACGATTGAAAGCCCAAGGCCGCTTCCCATAACACTTCTGCGGTGATTTCTCTCGCCTCGGTAATACCGTTGCCAAACATTATCCAAGTTTTCGGGCGCGATTCCAATACCGTGATCAATGACTTCGAGACGCACAGCACCCTCTCTGGCAGCCACACACACACGAACAGTACGGTTTCTGTCGGAATAATTTATCGCGTTGTTGAGAAGATTGCATAGCACCTGTAAAAGCTTTGTTTTATCGCCAACGACCGTACAATCGCCTTGTGCTTCAAACGTGAAGGTAAAGCCACTGTTTTCTTTCAAGCGGCGATAGCGCTCCACCGTTTCCTCCGCCAAAAGAGCCAAATCAAAGCGCTCATCCTTCCGCTCTTCTCTCCCGCCTTGTATACGGGAAATTTCAAGCAGATCGTTGACTAAAGAGGAAAGCCTTGTTGCTTCGTCAATGATGACTTGAATATTTTCAGGGGTGTTTTCTCCTTCAATATCACGTATAACCTCAGCATAGCCAACGATCATGGTAAGCGGAGTACGGAGATCGTGAGAAATGTTTGCTATCAACTCCTTTTGCAATCGATCAAGCTTGGATAACTCGTCTGTGGTTTGGTTTAAGACCTCGGAAAGCTCCTCAATCTCTCGGTAACTTTTTTCGGTGAAATCAACAGCAAGCTCCCCCTTTGCCATCTTTCGTGCCTTTTGGCTGATACGCTCAATAGGACTCGCTATATGTCTTGCCAGCAAAAAAGCCATTCCCGCCGCAACGGCAAGCAGAATGACAGAGACTAAGGACAACTGATTCTGCATCAAAACCAAAAAGGCGTGCAAGGGCAAAACGGCGGTATCCAGCAGAATAAAATACACGTCTCCCGCGGGCGTTTGTGTCACGAAGGAAGATAACAGTCTTCCCTTCCACTGTGAGGGAGAAAACGGACCGTCACTTAAAGCATCCGCCAAGTGCTCTTGAAAAAGAGAATCGCCGGCGGTAGTTTTCTCATACAGTGCCAAAACGTCAGCGCTGTCGAAAAGATGAGCAACACCGTTTTTTTCTTGTCTTTCCGCATAAAGAGTAAATGTTTTTTCCTCAACGCGATATACGACCATAGCCGTATCGGCGTTTTCGGCAAGCGAGACTGCCGTGTCGGCAAAATTCTCGTTTGGTGCTTCGTAAGCAATCTCATAGATCAAGCTTTGCATTCGGCTTTTGACCGTCCACCCGTAGACGGTACCCAGAAGCAAGAAATAGAGAACCCACAGAAGGATCATAATGATCACGGTCATTGCTGTCATAGAAGCAAAGAGCGACCATTTGATCTTGGGGGCAGGGCGATTACGGTGCGTCAAAGCGATATCCCACCCCTCGCAGCGTCACCACGCATTCGGCAAATCTGCCGATGCTCTTCCGAAGCAATTTCACGTGTGTATCCAACGTGCGGTCGCTTCCGTAGAAATCGTACCCCCACACATCGGAAATAAGCTTCTCGCGCGAGAGCGCAATATTGCGATTTCGTACAAAATAAAAAAGCAAATCGTACTCCTTCGGAGAAAGAGGAAGCTCCTCGCCGTCAATGGTAACGATACGCGCGGTAAAATCCACCGAAAGTCCGTTGTAGGTATAAACATCCATGCTCTTCTCTTGCGCTCGGTCGCCCGCACTCGTTTTTACACGGCGAAGCACTGCCTCCACGCGAAGCATCAGCTCTCTGGGAGAAAACGGCTTGACGATATAGTCATCCGCGCCAAATTCAAAGCCGTTGATCTTATCATACTCTTCACCTCTGGCGCTGAGCAAGAGGATCGGAACGGTGGAGGTTTTGCGAATTTCACGGCAAGCAGAAAAGCCGTCAAGCTCCGGCATCATAATATCCATAATAACGCAGTCGTACGTCTCTTTACGGCACAGAATGACCGCTTCCATACCATCTTTCGCTTCTGCCACTTCATATCCGGCGAATTCAGCATATTTCCGCACCAATTTGCGGATCGCTTCTTCATCGTCAACAATTAAAATTCTCATAGCAAGGGGTCCTTTCTTATGTATTTGCGAGAAAGCCCGATAAAAATCGGGCTTTCTTTCAGTTTTTGATTTTATGCGCTGTTAAGGTTACCTCATAATATCCCTTGGTACCCACCAAGCCGGCTTTCACGCTGTCACCGTCCTTGAGTGTAATGAGAACGCTGCGGTAATCCGATAAAGAGGTGATGCTTACGGCATTCTTCCCCGAAACCTGCAAAGAAAGAAGCACGTCGTTCGCGCTGATAGCGTTTCCGATCTCATCCGAATAATCGTAGCGCATAATTCCCATTCCCATATACATAGGCCCCGTAAAATGGAAGCCGAGCTCTACTCGGTCGGAAACGTATCCCTTCGCGCAAAGCTCCGTGACCATCTCCTTGGCATAGCTGGCGGGAATGGCAAAGCCGATGCCCTCAACGTCGGTCGCCACGCTCTTCGCATTGACGATGCCAACGAGATTGCCGTTGAGGTCAAAGAGTCCGCCACCCGAATTTCCGGGGTTGATGGCGGCATCGATCTGTAAAAGCTTCATCGGCACGCGTTCCACTTTAATGGTGCGTTCCACACCGCTGACAATCCCGCGGGAAACCGATCCGCCGAGTGAGCCGAGAGGATTGCCGATAGCGATAATGGTCTGCCCCAAGGAGAGCTCACTCTTTGCCCACGTTGCTTTGGTGAGCCCCGATTTTTCAATACGCAAAACGGCAATATCGGAGCGCCAATCGGTACCGATGATCTCTGCGGTATATTCCGATCCGTCTACCGTCCGAACGGTGATCACGGTAAAGTTTCCTTCAATGACGTGATTATTGGTGACGATATAAGTGCCCGTTCCGTTTTCATCCTCAGCGATGATCACGCCGCTTCCCGCGCCGCTGACGATGCTGATGGCACTGTTATAGGGAGTGGTGATGATCTCCACCACGCTCGCCGCGCACTTTTCCACGACCGCTGTCACAGAGCCGTCCAAGGTGGCGGCGCTTGCGTCCGTCTCTTGCATAATGATATTATTCTTCGCACCCCCGTCGTTCGTGCCTCCGCCGACGGAAGGCGTTTGGTTGATTTCTGCGGAAAGATTTTTTCCAATCAACACTCCCCCCACACCGCAAAGCGCGGAAAACAAGACGGCGACGGCGAGAAAAAGGGCGAGTCTACGTCCTTTTCCATTTTTCGGCGGCGGAGGATCAAAAATGATTTTCGGACCGTATTCAGCGGAAGCGTTGTCGTTTTCTTCCGCGTTACCGCCGTTTTCTCTATCGTAAAAATCTTCGCTCATGCCAAGTTCCTTTCATTCGTGTATACATCTGTAAATACAGTATACCCCCACAATGTGAAGATAAGATGATAATTAAAAGATTTTTGATTGAAGGAATATAAATTTCACTTTTGCGCGTTTGCGTCCAAATAATTTTGCAAAATGATCTGCGCGGAGAGTGTATCCACGACCTCCTTGCGCTTTTTCCCTCTCGTATCGGTGATGCTCAAAAATCTATGCGCCTCAACGGTAGAAAGACGCTCGTCATAAAAAACGCGCGGAACATCGGTATATTCCGCCAGCAACGCCTCGAAGGCGCGCACCGCCTCGGCACGGAAGCCTTCGCTTCCATCCATATTTTTCGGAAGCCCGATCACGATAAGCACGGCGTTGTGTTTTTTTGCCTCCTCTGCCACGAGAACGGCGGTATTTCGCATTCCCCCGGGACGAACGGTGCCGATGCCCGATGCAAGAAATCCAAGCGCATCCGACACGGCAAGACCCGTACGAACGTCGCCGTAATCAACGCCGAGTATTTTTCCCTTACTTTGTCCGTTCATGTATTTTTCCTTTCCGAAGCTATTGACTTTTGCTATTAAAAGCAGTAAAATAAAGTAGAATTGAGGTATTGAGTATGGAACAAATTCTTTCCTGTCCCGTATGCGCGTCACCGCTTTCCTGCGAAGAAAAACGGTACGTTTGCCCACACGGTCACAGCTTTGACGTTGCAAAGCAGGGATACGTCAACCTGCTTTTAAGCCGTGGCACAGGGGTTCATGGCGACAATGCGCTTATGATCGAATCACGAAAACGGTTTCTTTCCAAAGGGTATTACGCTTCCTTGGCAGACGCGCTTTCCGCAAAAATCGCAAAATATGCCAATGAAGACACAACGCTTCTTGACGTCGGATGCGGCGAGGGCTACTATACCGCGCACCTGCGCGAAGCGCTTAAGGGAAAGAGCAACCGAATCTACGCCTTTGATATTTCAAAGGACGCCGTGAGGGCAACCGCCAAGCGCTGTCTCGATACCACTCTATTTGTCGCAAGCGCCTACGAGGTGCCCGTCCTAAACGGCAGTGTGGATATCGCGACCCTTTTCTTTTCCCCCTTTTGCCCTGATGAGCTTTTACGCGTCTTAGCGCCAAACGGCATTCTCGTGATGGCATATCCCGGTGTCGAGCATCTGTGGGGACTCAAGCAAGCCATTTACGATGCGCCTTACAAAAACCGTCCCGAGGATACAAGGATCGAGGGCTTTACTCTTTTGGAAGAAGAAATGATTTCCAAGGAAATTTTCTTGCCTGACACCGAAACGGTGATGGAGCTCTTTGCCATGACTCCGTACTACTATAAAACGGGGGAGAAAGACAAGGCTAAGCTCGCTTCTCTTCCATCTCTTACAACGGAAATTCAGTTTCACCTTTGTGTTTACAGAAAAAATTATAACACAGAACAAGCATAAAGTCAAGAAAGAGAGAAAAAAGCATGTCAAACAATCGAACGCAACGCCTTGTTTTTACATCATTGCTCGCAGCTCTTACCTGCGTTACCACAATGGCAGTAACGATTCCTACACCGCTTGGCGGATATGTCAATCTCGGTGATGCGATCGTTTTACTGTCTGCGACGCTTTTATCCCCGCTTTACGCCGTCTTTGCGGCGGGGGTCGGATCCGCGCTTGCCGACCTTTTTTCGGGTTACGCGCTTTACGCCCCTGCAACCCTGCTTATCAAGGGGTTGATGGCTCTTATTGCCTATGCGGTCATAAACTCTTTTAAAGGTGATAAGAAATTCCTCCCAAGAGCGCTCGGCGCACTTCTTGCCGCTTTATGGATGGTGATCGGCTATTACGTCTTTGAGGGCTTCTTATACGGCTTCGGTGCTTCCCTCGTCAACGTTCCTGCCAATGCTATACAAGGTGCCGTGGGGGCTGCCTTTGGTGTGCTTCTCGTCCAACTTATCCAAAAAGTTTCGCCCGGGATAGGGAAACAAGAATAAAAAAGCAAGGCATTTTCTTTCAACAGAGGAAATGCCTTGTTTTTATTATCAAATTTGTATCCGTTTTCTCCTTATTTAATTCCAAGGCTTATAGCCGCCAAACTGATAAACGAGCTTCCCCTCCAACGCCTTTTGCTTGATGCCGCGCTGCAAGGAATTGTCCTCGGGAAGGGCTGCAATATCGATCTCCGGTATCGTTTTTCCATTGATGTTAAAAACGTAAAGAAAGGCGTCAAGCGCGTTGTTCTTAAAGGGGAAAACGGTGTAATCCTTCGCAAAGGATACAATGTTGGAGGTGGGAGGTAATATCTCCTTCAACACGAGGGAAAGCATCCAACACACAAGAAGGAAACAGGTAAAATTATATTCGGGATAACAGCGCGCAAATATCTCCTTCGCGCGTTTATAGGAATCCTCGATGACGGCGGGATCCATTTTGCCGCCAGCGGGGATATGAACCTTCATCGCAGTCGCACCCGATGTGAAAACTTGCGTCTATTCGCTTTTCGAAAGACGAATGCGCTTCTTTACGACCAGGCGCGTTTCACCGTCGACCGTATAGCCCTCATATGCGTCCTCGGTTTCCTTAAAATCAGCGGGGTATGCCGCGCTTTCATCCTCACAGCCGTAGCTACCGAGGATGTGCCCACTTTCATGGATCATTGTATTATCCATCAAGGGAAGAATCTCACCGTTTGCGTTATTACGGAAAATACGCACGGGGCGCTCGACGCTCGAAGCCAGCTCAAAGCGAAGTCTTCCGATGATGAGAGTCTTTACGTAGATACCGGCGCTGTAGGCGGAAAAGTACCCATGCGGGTAGCAAATCTTGCCATACTGCTTGCATGCGGCAGAAAAAAGTTGTCCATCCAACAAACACTGGCAGTGGCAACGTCCTCTCCGACGCCGCGAGCGACAAGCTCATCCCATGAAGCTTTTACGTGACCAAGAACGGAAAAAAGGGCAACGGTATCATAGCCGATGGCATGCTCCGAATCCTTCGGTGCTTCAGGGTAAGCGCGGTGAACGCCTGGGAATACGGCTTTTGCGTTTCAAGAATATAGTAAAGCGTTTTTGCGAGAAGACAAAGCTCAGGCACGGCGACGACGTGCGGCAGTGCTTCCAAAACGTTTTCATAGCTCTTCGGCAGAACATGGCACACATCATTCAGCGTACGAATAAAGTCCTCCGTCAGCCACGCAGGCATCTCATTTTCCGCAAGCGCACGGCTGTAAGCGTCGTCGAAATACGGGGATTCCAACGTAATATTCAAGGTCTTGCGAATGTCGGTCATAGGTGGCACCTGCCTTTTGGTAAACTTGTTTTAGTTATTTTATCATACGTGAAAGGGGTTGCCAAGGCTTTGCTGTGATTTTCAAGATGTCGCTTTTGTTTGGTGAGATATAAAAGTAAAAATCTCCTCGGAATCTGTCCAAGGAGATTTTGTGTAATAACCCATTCGTTGATACAATGAACTGCCGAAAGCGGAAACGGTGCACTTTTGAACCCTATTATTTGTGGATATATCCAGAAAGGCGGCAATTTCTTCGGCAAAAAGATGACCGAGCTTTATCTCGCTAAGAGAGTCGTAATGCGGGATATCCGGCGCACCCTCCGGCTCCTGCGAGCAATCCAGACCGGCAGAAATCGTATCCACGATAACGTTCATCGCCGACAGCTCCGAGACCTCGTCTTTCCCCCTGTTGACACTCTCGTAATAAACCCAGTACATCGGATTCGGAGCAATATAAGCATCAACAAACGCAATGCCGTCTTCCGAGGAATATTTCGAAAAGTTCTTTCGAATATCGGTAATCAGATTGTTCAGATGCTCTCCGTATCGTTCCGAGTGTTCCACAGAAAAAGAATCCGACTCTCCCTGCATCCAGCACATACCTTCGATCTGCACGTCGTAGTTCTTGGATTTCAGATATTTTACGCTCGTTTCCACGTAAGACACGAATTGCTTGTATAGTTCTCCCGTTTTTCCTTTGCTCGACGGGGAGAGCCACTGTTCAAACAAATTCGTTCCGCCCCACGCGCATTTCACGATAAAAAACGTTTCGTCGGGGTATAATTCGTGAAGCTTTTCAGCCAAGCCCAATTCAGGTCCGAAGCCACCTGAGATTTCACCCTGCAGGGTCGCGCATTTTACGAATTCTTCGGATCGGTTTTCCCCTGACAGATAATTAATATATACGTTTTCGTAACCGTTTTGATATTCTGCGTATTTTTCCTCGGAAACGTTTTTCTTAAGATATTCGTCCAAACTGCAACCGGAAGCATTGGACTGCCCTGCAAGAATAATGACGTGCGCGCGTTTTCCTTCGCCATCGGGCAAGGTATCCTTGATGTTGAACACGATTCTGTTTTGCAAGTAATACTGCACGCCAAAGTAACAAACAAACCCGAGCAGGAGTGCGGATAAGGCGGCAATCAACGATAATATGATTGTTTTTCTTTTTGTCATAATAACCCTCTTTGTTATGTATGATGTGTATTATTATATCATAAATTCGCTTCAAAATCGAAGATTTT
The DNA here is from genome assembly GCA_015064745.1 of Oscillospiraceae bacterium. Classification (GTDB taxonomy): domain Bacteria; phylum Bacillota; class Clostridia; order Oscillospirales; family CAG-272; genus UBA1740. The sequence goes on from SVRR01000037.1 coordinate 10,997, forward strand.
GCACGGAAGCTCTGCTTCCGTTGGCGCATATCGCGCAAGCGAATTTCAGATGTAGTAAAACGAACTTTGCCATACGGCAAAGTGTGCGTGCCTTCGCACGCGGCGGCAAGGACTTTGTCCTTGCCGTTTTGTTTTATTTTATCATAAATTCGCTTCAAAATCGAAGATTTTGCACGGAAGCTCTGCTTCCGTTGGCGCATATCGCGCAAGCGAATTTCAGATGTAGTAAAACGAACTTTGCCTTACGGCAAAGTGTGCGTGCCTTCGCACGCGGCGGCAAGGACTTTGTCCTTGCCGTTTTGTTTTATTTTATCATAAATTCGCTTCAAAATCGAAGATTTTGCACGGAAGCTCTGCTTCCGCGAGCGCATATCGCGCAAGCGAATTTCAGATGTAGTAAAACGAACTTTGCCTTACGGCAAAG